>NZ_JBEZFW010000009.1:160299-479503 GCF_040649695.1 Nonomuraea sp. NPDC048901
TCTCCCCCCCGGCGCCCCCCCATTAATCTTCCCACCCGGGGGGCCGCGCCACCCCCGCGCACGACGCCATCAGCAGCCCGTCGGAAGACAGGACGATGGCGTGCTCGGCCTCCTTGACCCGGCCGATCAGATCATCGAGCAGCCAGTTCAGATCCGTGCCGGAACCAGGTGTCACGTCTCGCCTCCCGGTTGCTCTCCTTCGAGCCCGTCCATGATTTTGGCCGCTTCGGTCCTGCCCAGCCTGGTGCCCGACTGCAGAGATCCCATCATCGCGCGGATCTCTTCTGGCGAGCGTTCGTCATCGTCCTCCTCGGGGTTCGGTCGCGTGGCGGGCGCCTCGTCACGCAGGGCTGGGGCAAGGCTGGCCTGTGGCACCCGCAAGGGCAGGCCGGACGGGGTGAACTCGGCGGGGGGCTGATCCTGTGCGGGCTCCGGTCGCGCGCGCCTCGGCTCCGGACGGACGCGCTCCTGTTCGGACTCCGGGCGGACGCGTTCCCGTTCAGACCCCGGACGGACGCGCTCCCGTGCGGGCTCCGGTTCGGCGGGGTCACGGGGCGGAGCCACCGTCAGCCGGCGCACGTTCTCCGGAGCGGCCGTCCGCGCCGCCGTCGTGACCGCCTTCCTGCGGGGCAGCCGCGCCGGCTCATCGCCCTCCTCCGGCGCCTCTCCCAGCTGGACGAGCTCCTGGGGGATCAGGACCACGACCGTGGTCCCCCCGTACGGTGAGGACTTGAGCACGACCTGGATCCCGTGGCGCCCGGCCAGGCGGCTGACCACGAACAATCCCAGGCGCGCGGTGCCGGTGATGCGGAACTCCGGCGGGTCCGCGATGCGCTCGTTGGCGGACTCCAGGTCCTCCGGCTTCATGCCGAGCCCACGGTCCTCGATCTCGACCACGTAGCCGTTGGCCACCAGCTGCCCGCGGACCTCGACGGTGGTGTAGGGCGGGGAGAAGGAGGCCGCGTTCTCGATCAGCTCGGCCAGCAGGTGGATGACGTCACCCACCGCGCGGCCCAGCAGCACGACGTCGCCCATCGGCATGAGCGTCACCCGGGTGTAGTCCTCCACCTCGGCCAGCGCGCCGCGTACGACGTCGACCATCGGCACCGAACGGCGCCAGACACGGGCTGGGGAGGAGCCGGACAGCACGATGAGGTTCTCGGCGTTGCGCCGCATCCGGATGGCCAGGTGGTCCAGCCGGAAGAGCTCCTTCAGCTCCTCGGGGTCCGTCTCACGCCGCTCCATCACGTCGAGCACGGTCAGCTGCCGGTGCACCAGGCCCTGGGTCCTGCGGGCCAGGCTGAGCAGGATGTCGCGGATGCTGCGCCGCAGCTCGGCCTGCTCGGCGGCGACGCTGACCGCTGTGCGCTGCACGGTGTTGAACGCCTGGCCGACCTGCCCGATCTCGTCGTCACCGAAGTCCAGCGACGGGGCCTCGCGCGCCAGGTCCACCTCCTCGCCGTGCCCGATCCGCTCCACCAGACGGGGCAGCCGCTCGTCGGACAGCTCGTGCGCGGCGTCACGCAGCTTCTTGAGCTGCGCCAGCAGTTGCCTCGTGGTGGTGATGGACAGGACGATGGAGGCCACGACGGCGACCAGGCCGAGTCCGCCCGCCAGGAGCAGCCGGAGCAGAACCCCGATGGCGCCGGGAATGGCCCTGGCCACCAGCCGGTCGCCGCCGTCGGCGATGACCCTCTCCAGGCCAGCGCGGGCCGGTTCAGCCGCGGCCCGCCACTCGGCGCCGGTCACGGGCGGCGGCAGGCCCGTGTCGACCTGCTGGATGAGCCGCTGTTCCAGCGCGCGCAGCTGCGTGGTGGACTTGGACTTGAGCCACGCGTCGTATTCGGCCTTGTCCTCGGTGGGGAGCTGGCGGGCGGCCTGTTCCAGGTTGAAACGGGAGACGCCGGCGATCTGCACGAAGTCGGTGTGTTCGGTGGCGGTGAAGGCGCCTCTGGCCAGGGCCCCGGCGACGAGCGAGTCCTCGCGGGCCAGGTACTCGCTCGACCGGCTCACCAGCAGGACCGTGCGGGCATCCTTGGCGATCTCCTTGTCGTCGAGCGAGGCCACACCGTCGAACATGCGGTAGAGGGCGTCGATGATGTCGTTGTAGGAGGCGGCCGCCGCGCGGCGATCCGGCCGGCCGCCGTCGATCGCCTTCCTGACGTTCTCCAGGTCGGCCAGGCTGCGGTACGCCTCGTTCAGACGCTGGGTCAGCAAGGCGTCGGCGGCCAGTTCGACGCTGGAACTGGTGGCCGACTCGATGAACTCGGCGCGAGCGGCCGTGGTCTTCGAGCGCTGCTCGCGTACGGCCCGGTCGGGCATCCGTGTGCCGGAGCCGAGGGAGACCAACGTGAGGCGTCGCTCGCGTTGCAGCTCGGCCAATAACCGTTCGGCCGGCTGCACCGCTCCGCTGTCGACAGTGGTGGCACCGATCAGGTTCACACCTTCGCGCAGCGTCACCCAGGCGGCGAACCCCCACAGTGCGACCAGCGACACCAGTAGGGCGGTCACTTTTGTCCGCACGCTAGAGCTACGGAAGCGCATATGAAGCCATCCTGCAGGAATTATTGCGTAAAGCCCGGAGTCAGAGCATTGATGAGCTTCTTGAATGCCCGAGCACGCGGCATACCTTAGCAACGCCGCAAAGTGTACTCAAGCCGACGCAATCAGTGGAAATACTGTTATGCCCTTATTGTCCTATCAAATTCACTTTGCTGCCCAGATGGAGTGCGGCCAGGACGGCAGCTCTTACCACGGCGAAAGGACTGTAAAGGTCCTTGTCATGCCATAGAGGCGGATAGTCTGGCCCGTTGTTCGCGTGGAGCAGGTAGGCGTGCCCTCGAGAGGCGGCTTGCTCGTAGCCGATGTTCCTGGCCGAACCGGGAAGCAGGAGCGCCTGGACGGCGTAGGCGGTCTCCTCGATCGTGCCTTCCCAGCGGCCCCACGAGCCGTCGCTCCGCTGGGTGGCCAGCAGCCAGTCACGCGCCCTGGCCACCGGCCGGGCCCGGTCTTGCCCGCCATACTCGCTCAGGGCCAGCACACAGCTCACCGTGGCGTAATAAGGGGAGGCGTGCCAGCGGTCGTCCCAGCTCCCGTCGGGCTGCTGACGCTCGGCCAGTAGCGCGCCCAGGCGTGCCATGACCGGCCGATAGGAGCCCGCCCGCTCGGGCCGGGCCGTCGTGTACGCCCCGAACGCGTCGAGCACGTGCGCGTTGACGCTGATGGAGAAACCGTCCTCGCCCGGCCAGGTGCAGAAATGCGCTCCCGTGTCGAACGCCATCAGGATCTCCGGGTCGTACGGCATGCCGAGCCGGGCCAGCGCGTGCAGCGCCACCGACGTCGTGTCGGCGTCGGCCGGCAGCCCCGGACCGGCGGGCGTGCCCGAGGGGCCCATCGCCGCCCTGAGGTCGGCCACCATCTCCGGCGGCACCTCGACCGGGACGCCCGCCCTGGCCAGATAGCTCAGCACCCAGCCGCGCTCGAAGACCGTGATGGGCAGCCCCACCGGGACCGGGCCACCGTAGCGAGTCGCCACGGCCTCCAGGTGGGATCGGGCCTGGGTGGCGTCCAGGAGCGCGCCACCCGGCCGGTCGGGGGCGTGCCGCAGGACGCTGCCGAGCCAGGCGGCGGTGGCGGCGGGCGAGGCGCCGATCGTGCCGATCGCCGTCGGCCGCACCGCGCGGGCGCCGCCCGCGTCCGGACCGGCCACCTCCAGTGCGTGCAGCAGCTTCTGCGGCAACTCCGCGCCCGACGCGACCGCCTGCCTGATGCGCTCGACGCGCGAGTAGTCCATCCCCGACGGCAACGGCAGTGGTTCGGCGGGGTGATGGGCGTTGATGAGAGTGATCAGGAACGGGACGATCAGCTCCACGGCCGGCATGTCCGGCACCTCGACGGGGCGCGACAGCCAGCCGCGCAGCGCGTCGAGCCCCTTGCGCGCGGCCTGGCCGAGGTGTTCCCCGCTCGGCGGGGTCTCGCGTCGTGAACCGTTTTCCGGGCGTTCGGCCTGTGCGCTGAACAGCGCTTCCGTGGCGCTCAGGGTGGGAACGAGGCCGTAGCCGTCGGGTGCCCCCCACGAGCCGTCGGCCCGCTGCGTGGCCAGCAGGTAGTCGATCCGCTCCCGGTGGCCGGTGAGCCAGGGGGCCAGCGTGACCAGGCGTCCTGTCTCGTAGATCGACGCGGAGATCTGCCCCCACGGTCTGGCCATCAGCGTGGCGACCAGCTCGTCGGCTTCGCGGGCGTAGTTCACAGCTCACCCCAGTAATCAGACATGCCGTAGAAGCCGGTGTTGAAGGTCAGCTGCCGCTCCAGGTAGTACGCGGCGCGCGGGCCGGTCGCCCGCAGTGGCCGGATCAGTTCGGCGGCCCGGGCGGCGATCCCGGCCATGCGCTCGCTCACGTCGGCAGGTCTGATGCCCAGCGTGAGCGCGTTCGCGTCGCCCCAGCGGGCCTCCCTGTCGGCCGTCGCCAGGTCGTTGAGCAGCCGTAGGTAGCGCTGTACCTCTTCGCCGGCCCGGCTGGCCGGTTCGAGCGGCTCGCCGGTGGAGATCCAGTGCGACAGGTTGACGAAGGACGAGCCGGTGCCGGCCGCGTTGTCCAGGTACTCCTCCAGGCCGGGCCGGGCTCCGGCGGCGCGCCAGTCCCACTCCTTGGCCATCGCGGTCAGCATCCGCGCGAGTTGGTCGCGCCAGGCGGCGTCTGCCGGTTCGTTCTGGAAACCGTCACGGGATCCGTCGCGTCGCCGACCGGCTTCCTCGGGATCGTCTGGGAAGCCGTACCGGAGGCCGTCGCGGAGGTCGGCGAGGAAGCGGGTGATCGGGCTCAGGGGCGTGGCGCCGCCGGCCACGTCCAGGCAGTCGCCGACCAGGGTGGTGACCTCCGCGCGTGATTCGGCGATGTGGTCGATGCGCAGGTCGACGGCGAACACCCACAGCGCCGCCCGGCTGACCGCCCGGAGCTCGGCGGTGCTGGCCCAGGGCGAGCCGAAGGCGCTGACGAGCCCGAGGGAGTGGAAAAAGCCCGCGTCGAACGGCCGGGCCGGGAAGAGCTCGCCGTACCGCCGGGCATGACGGGACAGGTCACGGGCGCACTCCACGGCCAGCGCGCACGTTCTGCCCAGCTCGGCGCCTGTCGGTGGACCGGTCGGTGGGTCAGCCGGAAGGCCGGTCGTGGAGCCGGTTGGGGAGCCCGTTCGGAAGCCGGCGCCCGTCTGGACGCCGGTGGGGGAGTGTGTCATCGGCGGCCGACCGGCACGAGCGTCATCGACAGGCCGGTGGCCGGCCGCAGCGTGGAGGCCGGCCGGGGAGTGACCGGTCCGCCGGCGTCCAGCACCGGCCGGTATTTGCTGAGGACCCCCGCCACCAGCAGCAGCGCTTCCATCATGAACAGGTGCGGTCCCAGGCAGACGTGCGGCCCGGCGGCGAAGGGGAAGTAGGCGTAGCGGTGCCGCCTGCCCCCGCCATGAGCCTGGTCCGCGGGCGCGAACCGTTCGGGCAGGAAGTCGAGCGGCCGCTCCCACCAGTCCGCCAGCCGATGGGTCAGGAACGGGCTGAGCACGACGGTGCTGCCCGCCTCGATCCTGATCCCGTCGATGACGTCGTCCGCGCGGGCCGTACGCGGCAGGATCCAGCCCGGCGGGTAGAGCCGCAGCAACTCATCCAGGAACATCCGCAGGTACGTCAGCCGCGGCAGGTGGTCCGTGGTGACCGGCCCGGCGCCGACGACCCGCTCGACCTCCTCGTACACCTTCGCCGCCACCTCCGGATGGGCGTCGAGCACCGGCCACACCCAGGTCAGCGCGGTGGCGGAGGTCTCGGTGGCGGCCCCGTGGATGGCCACCAGGTCGTCGCGGATCCGCCGGTCGCCGTCGGCGCCCACGTCGCCGTGGCGGGCCCGGCACAACGCCGAGACGACGTCGCCGTCCTCCTGCGCCTGCGTCCGCGCGTGGCGGATCGTCGGATACACGACGTCGTCGATGGTCCTGATGGCCCGCTTGAACGCCCGGTCGCCGGGCAGCGGGAATCCCTGGGGCACGAACGGCAGCAGCAGCCGGATGGACCTGGCGGTGACGCCGGTGTCGTAGGCGGGCGCCAGCCGGTCGACGTCCGCCGCGGGGAGCTTGGCGCCGAGCAGCAGTCGCACGATGGTCGGGTGGACGATGGCCGACACGCTCTCGGCGATGTCGAACGGCCGCCCGGGGGCCATGACGGTCTCGATCAGCTCGGTCATGATCCCGGCCATCCGCCCGGCCAGCGAGTCGACGTACTTGGCGGTGAACAGGGGCTGCAGGATTGCCCTGCTGTCGGCCCAGGTGGGGCCGTCGGACAGGATGCCGTTGCCGATGAGCGGGGCGAGCGGGTCCCAGAACATGCCTTCGCGCAGGTAGTTGGACTGGTTGCGGCGCAGTACATGCTGGACGTGGTCGGGGTGGGTCACCAGGTAGGGGCGGAACGGGCCCATGTTCAGCCGGACGAGCTCGCCACGGGCCCGGTCGCTCGCCTCCTGGAAGGCGCGGACGGGGGTGCGCGCGTGCCTGGCCAATGAGCGGAGGAAGGGCAGGGTCCTGGCTGCGAGGCCTGGGGCGCTGGCTGCCACGTGCTCCTCCATCGCCCCGTCTCACATGACGGACATTCCTGACAAAAGTAAGCTATCGCGTGAAGTATCACATGATCGTCAGGGAAGTTTCAAGATCGAAGCCAGGTGGGAGCTCCCGATGAGTTGTGGCCGGTTCCCCGTGGTCAGGCCGGTCGGCGACGTGGTCGCCCGCTGCTCGATCCGGTTCGGCCGGTCCGAGGCTTGTCGAGCGACCCGGCGGTCGTGAGGTGGTCAGGGGCGGGAGGCTTCGTCCAGAAGGCGTAGTTCGTCGGCGGTCAGCGTGAGCGCGGCCGCCGTGAGGAGCGGCTGGAGCTGCCTGGCGTCGCGGGCGCTGGAGATCGGCGCGGTGATCGTGGGCTGGGCGGCGAGCCAGGCCAGCGCCACCGCCGCCGGCTCGACGTCGTGCTCGGCGGCCACCTTGGTGAGGGCCTCGATCGTCCGCGGCCCGTGCTCCGTCTCCAGGTATTTGGCCGCCTGTCCCGCGCGCGGGCTGTCGACCGTGACCCCCGGGGCGTACTTGCCGGTCAGGAAGCCGCGGGCCAGCGTGGAGTAGGGGGTGCTGGACAGCCCCTCCGCGGCCACGACGTCGCGCAGTCCGCCCTCGTAGTCGCGCTCCATCAGGCTGTACTGCTGCTGCAGCGCGACATACCTCGGCAGACCCTCGTCGTCGGCCACCCGCAGCGCCTCGGCCAGCCGTTCGGCGCCGTAGTTGGAGGCGCCGATGTGGCGGATCTTGCCCTCCTCGATCAGCTGCCCGAACGTGGCCAGCGTGTCGGCCAGCGGGGTGTCCTTGTCGTCGACGTGCGCCCAATAGAGGTCGATCCGGTCGGTACGCAGCCGGCGCAGTGAGTCCTCGACGGCGGTACGGATGGTCGCGGGCGCCAGGCCCTTCACGCCCTCCAGCATGCCGACCTTGGTGGCCAGCACGATCGAATCGCGGTTGCCGCGCTCCGCCATCCACTCACCGATGATCGTCTCGGAGGTGGACTCGCCGGTGGCCCAGTAGGGGTAGACGTCGGCCGTGTCGATGAAGTTGCCGCCGCCCTCGATGTACGCGTCGAGCACCTCGAAGGACGCCGCCCGGTCGGCGGTCCAGCCGAAGACGTTGGTGCCCAGGCATATCGGGAACACGGACAGGTCCGTGGTGGCGATTGATCTCAACTCAGAAGATCTCATCCGGCTATTATCCGCGCATCGAAAGGGGAGGCTTCGATGGCACCCCGGTTACGCGGCTGCCTGGTCGTCGGCGGCCTTCTCGTGGTGGTGGCGGTGGCCGTACTGCTCCATCGTGGTCGTGAGCCCGCCTCCCGGCCGGCTCCGTCGAGCGGCGCGCGGGCGGGCGAGGTGGCCGAGGTCGTCGAGGAGAAGCGGCTCGACGAGCGCAGGATGGAGCTGACGATCAGGTCGCCGGCGCTGGCCGGCACGACGAAGGTCAGGCTGCTGCTGCCCTCGGGATGGGAGTCGCGGCGCGACTGGCCGGTGCTCTGGCTGCTGCACGGCGGCCTCGACGACTACGCCTCGTGGACCGCCAAGACCGACGTCGACGCGCTCACCCGCAACTCCGGGCTGATGGTCGTCATGCCCGACGGCGGCAAGTGCGGCAGCTACTCCGACTGGTGGAACGGCGGCGACGGCGGCCCGCCGCGCTGGGCGACGTACCACCTCAAGGAGTTGCTGCCGCTGCTCGAATCCCGCTACCGCGCCGGGCGGGAGCGGGCCGTCGCGGGCTACTCGATGGGCGGTCAGGGCGCGATGCTGTACGCCGCCAAGGGGTACTTCAAGGCCGCGGCCTCCTTCAGCGGAGCCGTGCACATCCTCGAACCCGGCGTGCCGCAGGCCGTCATGGCGGGCACCACGATCGGCTGCTTCGGCACCGACTGGAAGCGCGTCTGGGGGGATCCGGCCGCGCAGCGCTCCGTCTGGCGCGCCCACAACCCCTACGACCAGGCCGGGAAGCTCAAGGGGGTTCAGCTGTACGTGGCCGCGGGCGCGGGCGACCTGGTCGAGGACCTCGCCAACCGGGCCGCACGGGCGTTCGCGGGGCGGCTTGAGCGGCTGGGTGTGCCCGTACGGACGCATTTCTATCGCGGCGGGCACAACCACGAGTCCTGGCAGCGGGAGCTGCACCGGGCCTACCCCATGCTCAGCCGGGCCATCGGCGCCCAGTGAGGATGTCGTCGACTTCCGTGCCCTTACCAGGGGCTACAGGGGGACGCTAGGGTGCGGCTGTGGAGGTCGGTGACGCGCGGACGCGCATTCTGGACGCGGCGGAGGAGCTGTTCGCCGGTGGCGGTTACGAGGCCACGCCGACCGCGGTCATCGCTCGGCTGGCCGCGGTGCCCAAGGGGCTGATCTTCCACTACTTCCCGCGCAAGATCGACGTCCTGGTGGCGCTCATCGACGAACGCACGCTGGTCGAGGAGGGGCACGAGGTCGACGCGGTGCCCGGCGACCCGGCGGGCACACTGTCGCGGCTGGCCCGCAGGCTGCCGCTGCGCGCCTCGCCGGCGATGCGCCGCATCCTGTTCCGTGAGGCCGACACGCACGGCTCGGTCAAGGAACGGCTCGGCCGGCTCAACGGCGAGCTGATCAGCCGGGCCAGGTTCGCGCTGGAGCTGGCGCTACCGGGCGCTCGGGGCGACGCGGCCCGGCTGGAGGTGGCGGCGGCCACGTTCGCGGCCGTACTGCTCTACCAGGAGAACCTGTGTCAGCTAACCGGCCACCAGATCGATCCCGACGCGGTCGCGGAACTCATCGCCCACTCGCTCGTCTGACAGCTCGTCGAGGGCCGTCTCCAAGTGGGAGAGCAGCCCCCACACGTCGTCCATCCGCTCGGGGCAGGCCACCACGCCGAAGTCGAGCATGCCGTCGTAGGAGAAGCAGGTGATGTTCACGCCGCCGCTCATGTCGGTCAGCACCGACAGCGGGTAGTACGACAGGACCCGTCCCCCGCACAGGTAGAGCGGGAACTGCGGACCGGGCACGTTGCTGATGATCAGGTTGATCGGCGGGAACGTCACCGAGGCAAGCCGGAAGATCGCCGGAGTCGCCAGGCTGGTGATGGGCGCGGGCAGCAGCGAGCACAGCTCGTTCACCCAGGTGGGCGGCGCCAGGGCGAAGCGCCGTTTGGCCGCGCTCATCGTGGCGCCGACGGCCCGCAGGCGTCGCACCGGGTCGGCGACGTTCGTGGGCATCGGGGCGATCATGGCGGAGATCTGGTTGCCCACCGTCTCCCCGGCGCCGGCCGTACGGACCGCGACGGGGACCGCGACGACCAGCGGCTCGTCGGGCAGCGCGTTCCGCTCCTCCAGCCACGACCGCAGCGCCGACGTGCACAGGGCCATCACGATGTCGTTGACGCTCATCCCGTTGGCCTTGGCCACGCTCTTGACATCCTTGAGCGAGACCGACCCGAACGACAGATGGCGCCGCCCGCTGATCGGCCCGTTGAACGGCGTGCGCGGGACGGTCAGGCCGGGCAGCTCGGGGCGCCGCGTGTCGTCGCCGACGACGAACCTGGCCGCCCTGGCGATCAGCCGCGAGCCGGGAAGGGCGGAGGCCAGGGGGATCGCGTCGAGGTCACCGGCCGCCTTGACCACCGAGCGCATGGCGCGCATGGGGTGGGTCGCGGTCTGAACGGCGGCGGCGGCCAGCATGCCCACCAGGCCGGGCGCCTGCCCTTCGGGGACCAGGTCCAGCGCCTTGCCCGGCGTCTGGTCCGTCTCGTGTGGTGTTTGGTCCGGCCGGTTCGCCTGGTGCGGTGTGCGGCCTGACCGGCAGCCGGCCGGCAGCGGGTCGCAGGCGTCGGGGGAGAGGTCGAGCAGGGTGGCGAGCGTCTCCGCGCCGGAGACGCCGTCGATGGCCGCGTGGTGCACCTTGGTGTAGACGGCGGCCAGGCCGTCGGCCAGCCCGTTGATCAGGTGCATCTCCCACAGCGGATGGGCCCGGTCGAGCCGCCGGGCGTGGATCGCCGCCACCGTCTCGGCCAGCTGCCGCTCGCCGCCGGGCGGGAGCAGTGTCGTCTCGAACAGGTGGTTGCCGATGTCGAACTCGGTGTCGGGCACCCAGTAGGGCCGGTCCAGCCCGAACGGGACCTCCGCCAGCCGCAGGCTCAGCGCCGGCGACAGATGCAGCCGCTCCAGCAGCAGGGCCGCGAGATTGTCACGGGTGACACGGCCCTCGGAGGGGTCGAGGATCGCCAGGCCCGCCACATTGGCGGCGGTGGTCGCGGATTCGACGTTGAGGAACTGGGCGTCGAGTGCGGTGAGCTGGCGCATCTGCTCTCCCTTTCTCACGGAATCTGGCCACCATCACATGCGAGGATTGCCGCGACGTTTCCGCGAGAGTCTTCCAGATGAATTCGGATGCGCTGTGCCATCATTTAGTAAATGCGCAGCTCACCCCCGATCGGTGACAATTCCCTATCCGTGGACAACGGAAACGGGGTGCCGCACGACAGCGTCGAAGTGATATCCGAACGGGTGGTGCGGCGTCGTCAGCGGCTGCGTCTCGCCCGTCTCGTCGGTCGCCCTCGCCATCAGCTCGTACGACCCCGGCCGCCGGGGCGTCCAGCCGATGTGCCACGGCAACCAGGCGCTGACCAGGTGCGGGCCGTGGTGTACGGCCCGCCGCCAGCTCAGCCCGCCGTCTACGCTGACCTCGACGCGGACGATCCGTCCCCGCCCCGACCACGATCTGCCGTGCAGGATGTGCGGCCGGCCGACCACCAGGCGCGCATTCCACGCCAGCTCGAAAGCGCTCTTCACCGGCTGGGTCGTCACGTCGCGGTAAAAGACGGTGTTCCACGGGGAAGTGAGCTCTCGGGTCGCCACCTCGATATCACCCAGCCATTTGATCGACGCTATTCCCACCCAGCCCGGCACCACCAGGCGTACCGGAAATCCGTGGTCGGGCGGGAGCGGCCGGCCGTTCATCTCGTACGCGACGAGCACGTCGGCCATGGCCTTGTCGACCGGGAGCGGCCGGCGTACGTGCCCGTAGTCCTCGAACGGCGCGTCGAGACCACTCGGCAGCAGGTCCAGGGCATCGGGCCGCAGTCCCGCGTGCCGGAGCAGGTAACTGAGCGGCACCCCGCGCCACCGCGCCACCCCGATCGCGCCCAGTCCCCACTGCGTGCCCGGGGCCGGGTTGTGCTGCTGCGTCGCGTACAGGCGTCGGCCGTTCCCGGCGCACTCGATCGCGACGTCGACGGTGCGTGACGGCATGGCACGGAGCTGGTCGTAGTCGTACTCGCCCGGACATCGCAGCCCGGGCCCGTGGAGCCGCAGCCGCCAGGTCGTGGGGTCGATGCGGGGCGTGTACGTATGATTTCGCACGAAAAATCGGTCTATAGGGGTGTGGTATCCCTGCCCGGCCATGGCTTCCCACCGCATCTCGGCGCTGCCGTCGTGCACGGTGAACAGCTGGGCCGGCAGCAGTTTGACGATCGTCGCAAGAGCTTGCTCCATGGGCCGCTACCTCCACAGCATGTATTTCCTACAGGGAAACCATTTAATCGCTGTGGCGGAGTCCGTGCCAGGCTGGCGCCACCACCTTTCCAGGTGATGGTGAATCGCGCAGGAGGCGTCATGAGGTCGCGGGGGAGGTCGCCTGGTTTCCGTGCAGGCCGGCGTGGCGCATCTGCTCGCGGTAAGCCGCTTATCCCGTGGAATAAGCGGGCACGGGGGACAAGGAAGATGAACCGGGCCAGGTTCGGCGCTGGGCGGGGGCCGCCGTCGAGCCTGACATCGTCGATCAGCTCTGTCGATCAGCTCTGTCGATCAGCTCTGTCGATCAGCTCCGTCGCCCAGCTCCGTCGCCCAGCTCGTGTCGCCTTTCACAGCGCGGTGCCGGTCTCCTCGGCCAACCTCTGCAGGAGGCGGTCCTGGAACGCTTCGTCGTGGACGGCGTGATGCGGCTGCAGCCGCTGGCGGTGGTACCAGTAGCCGCCGGTGGTCAGGGCCTCGGGTTCGTCGCTGGAGGCGAGCCATTCCTGTGTCTGGTGGCCGAGCTCGAGATCGTCCGGTGCGCTCGGTCCGCCCATCCTCGTCGGCACCCAGCCCGGATCCACGGCGTTGCTCGGCACCCCGGGACGCAGGCGAGCTACGGCGGCCGCGAGCGTGGTGACGAACAGCTTGCTGTCGGAGTACGAGCCGGCGCTCTGGCCTCGCCAGTCGACTCCGGTGAGCGACGGGCGCCCGTCGAAATGCGAGCTGCTGCTCAGGTACACCAGACGGCGCGGCCCACGCACCAGGGCCGTGAGCAGATACGGTGCGATGATGTTGACCGGCATGACCGCGGGTCCGCTCCACACGCCGGCGTTGTGGATGACCGCGTCGAGCGGCTCCGCCTCGTTCAGCTCGGCTGCGATGCGCCGGACGGCATCACGCTCGGTGAAGTCGCCCACCACGAGGTGTGCCCCACGCTCGACCAGCGCGTCGAGGCCGGCCGCACGCTCCCGGTTGCGGGCGTGCACTACCACGTCGTGTCCCGCGGACAACAACGCATCCGCCGCGGCACGCCCAAGACCGTCCGCGGAACCGGTCACCAGGATCCGGCTCAAGAGTTCACCACCTGCTTTCGTCTCGGGGCTCAACCTGAGAAGACCTGCTTCGCGGTCGTGATCGCGGTCATGGCCTTCGGCCAGCCGGCGTAGAAGGCGAGGTGGGTGATCGCCTCGATGAGCTCGGTCTCGGTGACGCCGTTCTCCTTGGCGCGCCCGAGGTGGAAGCGGAGCTGATCGGCGTCGCCGCCGGCGACGAGGGCGGCGACGGTGATCAGGCTGCGGTCGCGGGCGGCCAGCTCCGTACGATTCCACACGTCCTCGAACAGGACGTCGTCGGTGAGCTCGGCGAGCTTCGGCGCGAAATCGCCGATCATGCGGCGTCCGCCGCCGATCTGCCGGGGTTGCTCGGTCATCGAAGATCCTTTCGCTGGCCGTCCTTCGGCCCTGCGGCGCGGCGGCCGCTGCGGAACCGAGACCGGAACCAAGATCGGGACCCGGAACCCAGACCAGGATCCGGGACCCGGAACGGAGACTCGGATCCGGGACTCGGGCCCAGACCCGGATCCGGGACCCGGAACCCAGACCCGGACCCGGAACCCAGACCCGGAACCGGAACCCAGACCCGGAACCGGGTCTGGGTTCCGGGACCGGGATCGCCGGTGTACCTCGGCACTGCTGCTGTCGGAGCGGGAAGAAGGACGGGTTTACCTGGTCAGTGGCTGCGGGCGCGGTTGTACTGCTCGTCGGTGACCGGTTCGTTCCAGGTGGTTTCGGTGCTGCCGTCGCCCGCGCCTTCCCACATGGCCAGGTGCTCCATGAAGCGGTCGGGGGTGGCGCCGTGCCAGTGCTCCTCGTTCGGGGGGCAGCGCACGGTCTGGCCGGGATGGGCTTCGAAGACGGTGCCGTCGCGAGTGCCGATCAGCGCGACGCCGGACACGACGTGCAGGGTTTGGCCCAGTACGTGGGAGTGCCAGTGGGTACGGGCGCCGGGGGAGAAACGGACCATGTTGGCACGCATCCGGGACGGCTCCTGGCCCGCGTAGATCACGTCGAACCAGACGTCGCCGGTGAACCAGTCCGCGGGGGCCTTGGTGGTGGCCTGCTGTTTGACGAATTCCATGGTGTTTCTCTTAGACGTACGAGGTTGTGAGCTGTGTCAGGTGTGGGCCAGGCCGGGCGGCGTCGACCTGCGCGAGGAGTTCGGTGCCCTTTCAGGTAACCGGCTTTACGTCCAGGCAAACAGGTCCTGTCGAAAGGTGTACTGGCAGTACCCCCTCGGTTGGAGTCCCGTTGGCCGAGGTCAACGGAGCGGCGGCAAGTTTTGGGCATGGCATGGGGCCTCGACATCTCGACCTTCACGGGCGGACTCCTAGCGTGGATTTCAGGTACACAGCGAGGGGGCCGCGATGTTCATCCAGGTCATTCAGGGACAGGTCGGGGACGTTGGCGAGATGCGGGCGGCGTTGGACCGATGGCACGCCGAGCTCGCGCCAGGGGTGGACGGCTGGCTCGGTACGACGGCCGGCGTGACAGACGACGGCATGTTCGTGAACACGGTGCGTTTCGAGTCGCAGGAGGCGGCGCGGCGCAACAGCGAGCGGCCGGAGCAGGGTCAGTGGTGGGCCGAGACCCAGAAGCTCTTCAGCGGCGAGGTCACCTTCCACGACTGCGCCGAGGCGTACACGTATCTGAAGGGCGGGTCCGATGCGGCGGGGTTCGTCCAGGTGATGCAGGGCCGGGTCCGGGACTTCCAGCGGATGCGGGAGATCACCGCCCAGAGCGAGCGGGACATGGCCGCATTCCGGCCCGACCTCATCGGCGGGTTCGCCGCGCTGCACGGGGACGGCGGATACACCGAGGTCGCGTACTTCACCTCTGAGCAGGCGGCCAGGGACGGCGAGGGCAAGGAGCTCCCGGCCGAGATGCGGGAGCTCTTCGAGCAGTGGAAGGACCTGTTCGACGGCGAACTCACCTACTTCGACCTGCGCGACCCGTGGCTGTATTCGCCCCCACAGGCCGCCTGAGCTTCCCGCAGGGCGTGGCTGATGGGCTGCTTGCGCAGGCTCTCCGGGTCCGCCGTTCGGGGACGCTGATGGGCTAGGTTGAGCTCAGGGTGAATGATCGGGTGCTCGATTGGGGACGAGGGAGTCGAAGGTCTCGCCGGTGTTGAGGTGCTGAATGAGGGACTCCAAGCCCTGCCGATCCCCGTTGGCTCGGAGCCAGCGGTCTACTTGGCAGGCGGCCTTGGCATACGTGTTCGTATCCTTGCTGGCCGTACTCAGCCACTCGTCTAAAGAGACGGGCAACGGAGCGGTCGGTAGGACCAGACAGCGGTCGCCGGTCGTTCGCGGGGCGAGGTAGCGGGGGTCGTCGGAGACGACTACGGCGAGGCCCTCGTCGAACCACTGCGGGACCTCTGCCCCGGAGGTGAGGCGGGTGTGGAGCTCGACGTGGGACATCTCGTGTGAAGCGATCACCGTGTCGAGGCCGCGAGGCGACAGCATTACGGAGCGGTTCAGAACGGCGATGCCACGCTCCTTGTGGCCGCCGATGTGCTGGTAGCACTCCTCGGTGGCGCAGATGAGCAGGCTGGGTGAGCTCTTTCTGCCGCCGTAGAAGGTGTCGACCCTCTTCGTGGCGGCGTCAACCGTCTGGCTGACCTGTGAACGTTGCTGGGGCGATAGGTCGCGCTCGATGTAGACACCGGGGCGGAGCTCAGTCAGGCCGTAGCAGCCGGGGCACGTCGTGGCGGCCACGGAGGGGTAGGCCACCGCCACGCCGGCGACGGCGGCGACGAGCAGCACGGCCAGCGCTGCGAGAGCCCGGGTCCAGATCTTGCGGGCTCTCGATCGCTTGGGCGCCGGTGGCATGATCGCCGTCCTTTCGTGGGGTGAAGGTGGGACTACTTTCGCGTAATCCGTTGGTGGCCACATCCACCTGTGGGTGGTCATTCTCCGGGTGGACTGCCCCGTCTTGTGATGACTCCTCAGCCGCCGGAGGAGTGGGTCAGGGACGGCTCGCCGTTCACGTTCGTCACTGACGGTGTTGAGGGCGTGTTCACCGATGGTGTTGAAAGTGCGTTGGCGCGGGCTCGGGCGGTGGCCGGAGATCGGGGCGTCGCGATCGGTGGCGGGGCCGATAGGGGACGGCGGGTTTCTACGTGCCGGGCTCATCGACGACCTGCGTATCCATCTGGCGCCCGTACCAATGGGGGAAGGGATCAGGTTGTTCGAGGTCGGGAGCGAGCAGGTCCGGCCGCACCGGACTCAGGTGCCCGGGTCTCCGTTCGCCACGCACCTGAGGTTGGAGGTGGCGAAGGAGTCGCGCGGCGCGGCGGCTCAGGGGGTGTCTTGAGAGATCACCGCGCCTGAGCCCGTTCCGCGCGGGCGATCGAGCGATGGCCGCGCCTGTCGGCTGAGGAAGGCGAGCAGGTGATGGCCGCGCCTGTCGGCGACGAAAGCGAGCAGGCGATGGCCGCTCCTACCGGCCGAGGAAGGCGAGCAGGCGCTCGAGCGGCCAGGTGTTGATGACGTCATCCGTGGTCAGCCAGGCGCGCTGGGCGATCCCGATGCCGAACCGCTGGTTGGCCAGGTGGGGGATGGCGTGTGAATCGCTGTCGATCGAGAACTTCACCCCGTGGTGCTTGGCCAGGCGGACCAGGTCCGCGGGCAGGTCTGAGCGGTCAGGGAAGGAGTCGATCTCCATGGCCGTCCCGGTGCGGCCGGCCGCGCGGAAGACGGCGTCCCAGTCGGCGTCCACCTGCGGGCGCTTGCCGATCTTGCGGGTGGTCGGGTGGCCGATGATGTCCACGTACGGGTTTTCGCAGGCGGCGATGAAGCGGCGGGTCATATCGTCGCGGGACATGCCGAAGTGCGAGTGGACCGAGGCGACGCACACGTCGAATTCGCGGAGGATCTCGCCGGGCCAGTCGACGGAGCCGTCGGGGGCGATGTTGAGTTCGGTGCCGTGCAGGATCCGCATGTCGGGATATTTCTGTTGCAGCTCCGCGACCTGCTGCCGCTGCTCCAGCGCCTTGTCCAGGGTCATCCGCTGCATGGCCAGGTCGGGGGCGTGGTCGGTGACGGCGTAGTAGAGGTAGCCGCGGGCGTGTCCCGCCGCCACCATGTCGGCCAGCGAGGCGATGCCGTCCGTCAGGTTGGTGTGCGTGTGCAGGTCGCCCTTGAGGTCGGGGAGCTGGAGGAGATCCGGCAGCTCGTGGCGGAGCGCGGCCTTCACCTCGCCGCCGTCCTCGCGCATGGGCGGGGGTACGAACTGCATGCCGAGCGCGGCGTAGATGTCCTCCTCGGACTCCGAGGCGATCACCGTCTCACCCTCGAACAGTCCGTATTCGGAGAGCTTCCAGCCCTTCTTCACCGCCATCTCCCGGATGGCGACGTTGTGCTCCTTCGAGCCGGTGAAGTATTGCATCGCCGCGCCCCACGACTGGGCCGGCACCACGCGCAGGTCCACCTGAAGGCCCGACGTGGTGCGGATCGACGTCTTCTTGTCGCCCGCCGCGATGATCTCCGCGACATAGGGCTGGGCGCGGAAGTCCGCCATGATGGACTCGGGCGCCACGGCCAGGATGTCGATGTCGCCGATCGTGTCCTTCATCCGCCGCAGTGACCCGGCGTAGGCGATCCGCTCGGCCTTCAGCGAGGCCATCACCTGCTCGGCCAGGGACATGGCGACGCCGATGTGCACCCGGCGGCCCGACTGCTCGAGCTGCTCGATGCCCTTGAGGAGGTTGGCGAGGGTCTTGGGGCCGAGCCCCTTGACGCCGTCGAGCCGCCCGGAGGTGATCGCCTCGCCGAGGGCCACGGGCGAGTCGATGCCGTAGTCCTCGAACAGCATGATCGCCGTCTTCGGCCCCAGCGTCGGCACGCGGGTCAGCCGCCGCACCCCTTCGGGCACCCGCCCGCGCAGGTCGTCGAGCTGGCGGAAGCTCCCGCGCTGCAGGAACTCCTCCATCTTCTTGGCGATCGCCTCGCCCACGCCCGGCACACTCCGGACGTCGGCCACCGAGATGTCCTCGGGGAACCCGGCGATCGCCTTGGCGGCCTTCTGGTAGCTCCGCACCCGGAACGCGTCGCCGCCGGTCAGCGCGAACAGCTCCGCGTATTCGGAGAGCGCCGCCGCCGCATCATCGTTAGCCCTAGCCATGGAGCCAGCTTAGGGATCCCCTCCGACAAACGGCGAGGCCGATGCGCGCGACGGCGGCGCGGGGCTACATACGCACTTCGCGCGGCCGGTAAGGCTCCGCGAGGGAGGCCAGGTCCTTGTCAGAAAGCGACACCGACACCGCGGCGAGCGCGTCGTCCACATGGCCCGGCTTGGTGGCGCCCACGATGGGGGCCGTGACGGTCGGCTGCTGGAGCACCCAGGCCAGGGCGATCTGGGCGGCCGGCAGCTCGTGCTCGCGCGCGAGCTCCGCCACCCGGTCAAGGATGAGCCGGTCGTTCTCGGGGTCGTAGAGAGCGTCGATGCGCGCGTCGGAGCCGGCCCTGGTCGTCGACTGGGCCGCGCCCGCGCGGGCCAGCACGCCGCGCGCCAGCGGGCTCCACGGGATCACGCCCACGCCCTGGTCGGCGCAGAGCGGGAGCATCTCCCGCTCCTCCTCCCGGTAGAGCAGGTTGTAGTGGTTCTGCATGGACACGAACCTGGTCCAGCCGTTCTCCCGCGCCACATGCTGGGCCTTGGCGAACTGCCACGC
Organism: Nonomuraea sp. NPDC048901; assembly: GCF_040649695.1. Taxonomy (NCBI): domain Bacteria; kingdom Bacillati; phylum Actinomycetota; class Actinomycetes; order Streptosporangiales; family Streptosporangiaceae; genus Nonomuraea; species Nonomuraea sp. NPDC048901. Next base: position 179,111 of record NZ_JBEZFW010000009.1, read on the forward strand.
CCACATCGACGAGGCCCCGATGTAGCGGACCTTGCCCGCCTTGACCACGTCGTGCAGCGCCTCCATGGTCTCCTCGATGGGCGTCTCGTCGTCCCACCGGTGGATCTGGTAGAGGTCCACGTAGTCGGTGCCCAGCCGGCGCAGCGAGGCGTCGATCGCGTCGAAGATGTGCTTGCGCGACAGGCCCCGGTCGTTGCCTCCCTTGCCCATCGGGAAATAGACCTTGGTGGCCAGTACGTAGTCCTCGCGCCTGGGGAAGATCTTGCGTAGCAGGTTTCCGGTCACGACCTCGCTCTCGCCGGCGCTGTAAACGTCGGCTGTGTCGAAGAACGTGACCCCACCGTCGGCTGCCCGGCGGACGAGCGGTTCGGCCTGGTCCTCGGGCAGCGCCCACTCCTGCCTGGCCGGATCCCCGAAACTCATCATGCCGAGGCAGATGCGCGAGACCCGCAGGCCGGTGTCACCAAGTCGTCTGTAATCCATAGCGGCAACCCTATGACGACGTCACGCGGCCTAAGTCAGGCGGGTGCGGGCAGAAAGTTCTGCTCGAAGCCGACATTGCGCTTTACAGAACGCGGTACATCGGGTCGATTGGAGAGGGACAACGGACGGTTCGGTGCTCGTGACGCAGCGCGACGGGGGACAAGTGAATGGATTAGGAAGCGAGCCGGCTCCTCGGCTGCGTCTTCTCGGCGACATTCCCTCTTCTCCTCTGGACATGGCCTGGCTGACCTTGATGGCGGGGCTGCTCACCGTGACGGTTCCGGTGCAGGCAGAGCTCGCCGGCTCGGGATTCTCGCCGGCGGCCTCGGTGGCCTTGCTCCTCCTGCTGGCCGTGCACGCCCAGTTCGTGCTGGGGACGCTGGCCGGCAGGACCGGGGGGTGGTGGCTGGTCGGCGTGCAGGCCTGGCTGACGTACGTGCCGCTGGCCCTGTTCGGGGCGGCGTGGACGCCGATGTGCGGGCTGCTGGCCGGCGCGCTGCTGGTGGTGGCCGGGCGCATCAGGTCGGCCACGCTGGTGGCGCTGGCCGTGTGCTGCGGGCCGGTCCTGCTCGCGGCTCCCCATGAAGGGCTCGCCGACCGTGGGTGGGCGCTGGCCGCCCCGGTGCTCGGCCTGATGGAGTACGCCCTGGTGAGCCTGGCCGTGCGGGCGCAGTGGCTGGCCTGCGCCAGGACCGACGCCATCCGTACGACCGTGGCGCTCGAACGCCGCCGCTTCAGCAGGGACCTGCACGACCTGGTGGGCCACCGGCTCACCGCCCTGGTGCTGAAGACGCAGCTCATCGATCGGCTGGTGGACGAGGAGAACGAGAAGGCCAAGCTGGAGGTCGGCGAGACCCTCGAGCTGCTGCGCACCCTGGCGGGGGACGTACGGGCCGTCGCCCACGGCGGGCGGCGCTCCTCGCTGGAGGTGGAGATGAGCTCGGCGCGCGCCCTGCTTGAGTCGGTGGGAGTGCGGTGCCAGATCCGGGTGGCGTGCCCCGACCTGCCCGGTGACGTCGCCGACGCGCTCACGCACGCCCTGCGCGAAGGCGTGACCAACGTGCTGCGCCACGCGGAGGCGCGACAGTGCGCCATCCAGCTGCTCGAACGCGACGAACTGGTCCGGTTGTCGATCAAGAACGACGGCGTCCACCCGGTACGCAGGGCGGGAGAGTCGGGCCAAGGGCTGATGAACCTGACCGAGCGGATGGCCGATGTGGGCGGCTGGCTGGAGATCACCGCGGTCCGCAGCGGGCAATTCACCTTTTCGGTATATGTGCCCCAGATAAACAAACGTGTGAAATTCACAAATGCCTATGAGGTAAGCACACCTCGATAATGTTGTGTGTTACTAGACGCCTTGTCCGTGCGTTGCCATTCTCTTATTGACAACGCACGGGAGGTCGCACCGGATGGACCAGTATGAGCTGTACTGCCTCGCGGACGGTCGTTTCTACGACACCCTCGAGCACAGCACCGCCGAGGACGCCGACTTTCCCATCGCGCACCGGCCGGTCCCCGAAGGATGGCTGCACGAGGCGACGGAGACCTGGTGCTATTACGCGCCGGGCGGAGTGGCGCCCCTGCCCTCCCAGGGCTGGAAGATTCACGTCTCGGCCCGCGTGGACGACGCCGAACGGGCCTTGGCGGCCGTCTGGGACTATTGCCTGCCCCGCGGGATCGCGTTCAAGTTCCTGCGCGGCCTGCCGGTCCTGGTCATGCTCAATTCCAAGGCCGCGTCCAGGGCGTCGAGCGGCAAACTGGTCACCATTTATCCCAGGGACGAGAGCCAGCTCGAACTCGTTCTCAAAGAGCTGCACGAACTCCTGCGCGACGTACGCGGCCCGTACATCCTGAGCGACCTGCGCTACGGCGAGGGACCGCTGTTCGTCCGCTACGGCGGCTTCGCCGAGCGGCACTGCCTGTCCGGCGGCGAGCGGGTGCTGGCCGTCGAGGACGGCGGGGGACAGCTCGTGCCCGACGTGCGGGGCGCCACGTTCTCGGTGCCGCCCTGGACCACGCTGCCCGAGTTCCTTGAGCCTCATCTCGCCGCGCGCAACGCCGTGACCACGACCGGCCTGCCGTACGAGATCGAGAACGTGCTGCACTTCTCCAACGGCGGCGGCGTCTACCTCGCCCGTGACCAGCGAACCGGTGACCGGGTCGTGCTGAAGGAGGCCAGGCCGTACGCCGGGCTCGACAACGCGGGACGGGACGCGGTGGCGCGGCTGACGCACGAGCGCGACATACTGAGCCGCCTGGCCGGGCTGTCCGCGGCGCCGGAGCTGCTCGGCTACTTCACCCTCGGTGAGCATCACTTCCTGGTGCAGGAGTTCGTCGACGGGACCACGCTGCAACGCCGCCTGGTGCACAGATACCCGCTGACCCGCGCGACGTGTACGCCGGACGACCTCGCCGGCTACACCGACTGGGCCCTCGACACCCTGGACCGGGTGGACCGGGCGCTGGCGTCGCTGCACGAGCGCGGCGTGGTTTTCGGCGACCTGCATCCCGACAACATCCTGCTGACCGAGAGCGGCCGGGTCGTGCTCATCGACTACGAGGTGGCCACGCTCGCCGAGGAGGGCGGCCGCGCCGCGCTGGCCCATCCCGCGTACGCGGCGCCGGCCGACCGTCGGGGCACCGACGTCGACAGGTACGCGATGGCCTGCCTGCGGCTCGGGCTGTTCGCCCCGCAGTGCACCATCATGCTGCCGTTGCACCGGGCCAAGGTCGCGCACCTCGGCGAGATCGTGGCGGACACCTTCACCCGCGAGATCGCGCCGGCCGTGTCCACGATCGCGGGCGACGACCGCGACGACGGCGAGATGCGCGCCCTGCCGATGCCCGGCAGCGCCACCTGGCCCGAACTGCGCGCCGCGATGTGCCGGGCCATCCGGACATCCGCAACACCCGGCCGCGACGACCGGCTCTTCCCCGGCGACGTGGCCCAGTTCCAGCCGGGCGGCGGCCTGAACCTCGCCTACGGCGCCGCCGGCGTCCTGTACGCCCTGGCCGCGACCGGAACCGGCCGCTTCCCCGAGTACGAGAGCTGGCTGCTCGCGCGGGCCAAGCGCCCGGTGTCCGGCTCCGGCCTCGGCTTCTACGACGGCCTGCACGGCATCGCCTACACCCTCGACCTGCTCGGCCACCGGCAGGACGCGCTCGACGTGGTCGAGATCAGTCTGCGTGAGAAGTGGGACGGCCTGGAATCGGCCCTCTTCTCCGGCCTGTCCGGCATCGGGCTGAACCTCTTCCACCTGGGCGAGCCCGAGCTGGAACGGAGCGCGCTCAAAGCGGTCGACATCTGCGCGGACCGGCTCGGCGGCGCCGACGACGTCCCTGAGCTCAGTGGCGGCACGAATCCGCGGGCCGGGCTCATGTACGGCTCCTGCGGACCCGCCCTGCTGTTCCTGCACGCCTATGAGCGCACCGGTGACGCGGCGCTGCTCGACCTGGCCGCCGTCGCGCTCCGGCAGGACCTGCGCCGCTGCCGCGCGGCCGAGGACGGCTCACTCCAGGTGAACCAGGGCTGGCGGCTGCTGCCGTACCTGGACGAGGGGTCCGTCGGGATCGGCCTGGTGCTCGCCCGCTACCTGGCGCACCGGGAGGACGAGGAGTTCGCCACCGCGCTGCGTGATCTGCGACTGGTCGCGCGGTCGGGGTTCTTCGTCCAGCCGGGGCTGTTCACCGGGCGCGCGGGCATCGTCGCCGCGCTCGGCTGCGGGCTCGATGGTCCTTCTGAGGCTCAGATCAAGGGTCTGCGCTGGCACGCGTTGCCGTACGGCGGAGGCCTGGCCTTCCCCGGCGACCAGTTGCTGCGCCTCTCCATGGATTTCGCGACCGGAACGGCAGGCGTCCTGTTCGCCCTCGGCACAGTGATGGGCGAACAGCCGGGACGCCTGCCCTTCCTCGAGGCCGCCGCCGACCGGCGGCCTGTCTCCAACCAGTCCCAGAAGGAGGTGTAAACCATGGTACTTCTCGACCTGCAGGGTCTCGAGACCCCGGCCGGCAGCGATGTCGCCAGTGGCGGCAGCACTCTGACCGCTCTGACGTGTCACTCAGGCCACCCGAGCAACCTCAGTGTCGCACTTTGTCACTGATCACATTAGCGCCGATCCCCGCGTCGCTTACGGCGGCGCGGGGATTGGTCACTGGCATTTCCTCTGTTGGGCCAGATGAAGGAGACGGTCGTGCGGGCCGGAGACCGGCTGGTGATGGACGCGGTACGGCGAAGCGGCCCATGGCCCGCCGTCCTCGCGGTCACGGCGATCGGGGGCGCGGCCGCCGAGCTGGCACTGCCCTACGCGATCGGCCGTACCGTCGACGGCTTCGTCTCCGCCCGGCCCGATACCGCGTCCTGGCTGGCGGCCTGCGCGGTGATCGTGGCCGGGATCATGCTCTGCGAGAGCGCCGGGGTCTGGGCACGCGGCGCGGGCAGCGCGTACGCGGCGGCCCGGCTGCGCCTGTCGGTGCTGCGTCACGTGCTGGGCGTCGGCCCCGCCGCGATCCGCCGTTTCCCAGAAGGCGAGCTGGTCACCCGCGCCGGCCTGAACGCCGAGGAGGCCGGTCGGGCGCCCGAATCCGTGACCGGCGCGCTGGCGCTGCTCGTCCCCACGCTCGGCGCGCTGGTGGCGCTCACGCTCATCGATCCCGTGCTGACCGCGACGCTGGTCGCCGGGATCGCGCTCATCCTGCTCGTCCTGCGGGCCTTTCTCCGGGCCACGACCACGATCGCGGGCGGCTACCAGGAGGTACAGGGCGAGATCGCCGCCCGGCTGGTGGACGCGCTCGGCGGCGCCCGGACGATCGCCGCCGCCGGGACCGCCGACCGCGAGACGCGCCGGGTCCTGGCGCCCATGGACCGGCTGCGGGCCCACGGCATGGCGCTGTGGCGGGCGAACGCCTCGGCCGGTGTCCAGGCGGGCCTCGTCGTGCCGCTGGTGGAGGTGGCCGTACTCGCCGTGGGCGGACTCCGGCTGGCCGCCGGCGAGCTCACGATCGGCGAACTGTACGCGGCGGCGAGGTACGCCGTCCTGGGCGCGGCACTGAGCACCGCGCTCGGCTACATCGGCGGCCTGGCCAGGGCACGCGCGGCGGCCGAACGCGTCGCCGAGGTCCTCGGCTTGCCCACCACCCGGTACGGCACCTCGAGACCACCTGACGGGCTCGGCGGCGTGGAGTTCCGGGGGGTCACGATGCCCGGTCTGGCCGTGGACGAGCTGATGATCGCCGGTGGGTCGGTCACAGCCGTGGTGGGGCGTTCGGGATCCGGCAAGTCGCTGCTCGCCGCCCTCGCGGCGCGGCTGGCGGACCCCGCCGGGGGAACGGTGCTGCTCGACGGCGTACCGCTGCCGGAGCTGGACCGCGCCGAGCTGAGACGGGCCATCGGGTACGCCTTCGAACGGCCGGTCCTGGTCGGCGACACCGTCGGCGCGGCCATCGGGCTCGGTGCGGACGACCAAGGGGTCGTACCCGCGGCGGCGACGGCGGCGTGCGCCGACGGGTTCATCCGCCGCCTGCCCGGCGGGTACGCGACCCCCATGGCCGACACCCCGCTCTCCGGCGGCGAACGGCAGCGGATCGGCCTGGCCAGGGCGTTCGCGCAAGGAGAGCGCCTCCTGGTGCTCGACGACGCCACCTCCAGCCTCGACACCGTCACCGAACGCCAGGTCGGCAACGCCCTCACCGCCGACCCCCGAGGACGGACCCGGCTCATCGTGGCCCATCGGCTCACCACGGCCTCCCGCGCCGACCGGGTCGTCTGGCTGGAGGACGGCAGGGTGCTCGGCCACGCGCCGCACCACGAACTGTGGGCGAACCCGCACTACCGGGCCGTCTTCCAGGGGCCCCGGGAATCGGGAGACGTCTCATGAAGCAGTTGCTCTGGCAGGCCTTGCGGCGTCGGCCGTACGCGCTGCTACGTCTCTGTCTGTGGTCGGTGCTGGAGGCGGCGCCCGCGTTCCTCATCGGGCACGCCGTCGCCCGCGCCATCGAGGACGGCTTCGCGGCGGGCCGCCCCGCCCTTGGGCTGGTCTGGCTGGCGGCGCTCGGCTGTGCGTGGCTGGTCGCCGCCGTCGCCGCCCGCCAGATCATTCTCGCCGTGGCGGCGGTCGCGGAGCCGTTCCGGGACGACCTGCTCACTCACGTGGTCGGCGGAGCCATGCGCCGGGCCGCCCAATCGGTGACCGCCCGTCCGGACACCGCCGCCGTCACCCGGGCCGGTCTCCAGGTGGAGCTGGCCAGGGACGCCTTCGCGGCGGTGGTCACCACTGTGCGCGGGTTCGCGTTCACCGTGGTGAGCGTGGTGCTGGGGCTGCTCACGCTGGCTCCGCAGGCGGCGGTGCTGGTGCTGCCGCCGTTCGTCGCCGGGCTGGGGCTGTTCCTGGTGTCGCTGCCGGCTCTGGCGCGGCGGCAGCGGGCGTTCCTGATGGCCGACGAACTGCTCGCCGAGTCGATGACCGGCATGGCCGGGGGGCTGCGCGACATCGTGGCCTGCGGGGCGGAGGACCGCGTGGGCGCGGCGCTGGCCGACCGGGTCGAGGCGCAGGCGTCGGCGGCGCGCGCGCTGGCCCGCGTGACCGCCGCGCGCACGATCGCGCTCGCCGTCGGCGCCTGGCTGCCCGTGGTGCTCCTCCTGACCGGTACGCCCTGGCTGCTCAGCGGCGGCGTGGGCGCGGGGGTCGTCGTGGGCGCCCTGGCCTACGTCACCCAGTCGCTGGCCCCCGCCCTGAACGGCCTCGTCCACGGCCTCGGCGTCAGCGGCGTCAGCCTCGTGGCCACCCTCCGCCGCATCGCCACCTCCGGCCTCCCAGCCCCGGCCCCAGCGCCGATCCCGCCTGTAGTCCTGGGATCGATCCCCACGGCCGGATCGAGGCGGACACACGCGGGCGGTGTGCGGTTGAGCGGGGTCACGTTCGCGTACGGGCCGCACTCCGAGGCGGTGATCGACGGTCTTGATCTCGACATCCCCGAGGGCGACCACCTGGCGGTCGTCGGCCCGAGCGGCGCCGGTAAGTCCACTCTGGCGGCCCTGGTCAGCGGTCTTCTCCAGCCGGACGCAGGTGACGTCCGGATCGGCGGAGTGCCCGCCGCCGACGTGCCCCCCGCCACACGGGTGCTGATCCCTCAGGAGGCGTACGTCTTCCGCGGCTCGCTGCACGAGAACCTCACGTACCTGAGCGACGCGCCACCCCACCAGGTCGAGGCCGCCGTCACCGCGCTCGGCGCCACCAGCCTGCTGGCGGACATGGAGCCGGAGCTCGACCCCGGCTCCCTGTCCGCCGGGCAGCGTCAGCTGATCGCCCTCGTACGCGCCTACCTGGCCCCGGCCCGCCTGGTCATCCTGGACGAGGCCACCTGCCATCTCGACCCCGCCGCCGAGGCGCGGGTGGAGGCCGCGTTCGCGGAGCGGGGTGGCACGCTGATCGTCGTCGCCCACCGCCTCACCTCGGCCACGCGCGCCCGCCGCATCCTGCTCATGGACGCCGGCCAGGCCGTGGTCGGTACGCATGACGAGCTGGTGCGCCTCTCACCCACCTACGCCGACCTGGCCGGCCACTGGCAACCGGAGCCCGTGTCATGAAATATCCGGACGCAGAGCGTCTGTCCCTCGTCGAGGAGCTGCACGGCCACCTCGTCACCGACCCCTACCGCCGGCTGGAGGACGCCGCCCATCCGGCCACCCAAGGCTGGCAGGCAGAGCAGGACCGGCTCTGGCGGCACCACGCCGCCGGCCTGCCTCTCCGCGAGCACTTCCAGAAGCGCCTGACCGAGCTCAGCGTCACCGGGATGACCACCCCGCCGGTATGGCGTGGCGACCGGCGCTTCCACCTGTCCCAGTCCGCGGGCCAGGAGCACCCGGTGCTGTACTGCGACGACCGGGCCGTCCTCGACCCCATGGAGCTCGACGCCACCGGTCTCACCACGCTGGACGACTGGCAGCCCGACTGGGAGGGGCGCCTGCTGGCGTACCAGCTGTCGAGGAGCGGGGACGAGCGGGCGGACCTGTACGTCATGGACGTCGCCACCGGCGAGATCGTCGACGGCCCGATCGGCGGCTGCCGCTACTCACCGGTCGCCTGGCTGCCCGGCGGCAGGGAGTTCTTCTACGTCCGCTTCCACCAGGGCGTACACCTGCACCGGCGAAACGGCGGCGACGTCCAGGTCTTCACGCGGGGCGCGCTCTCGTACGGCCTGCAGATCAGCGCGGACGGGCGCTGGCTGGTGATCTCGGCGGGCACCCCCGCCCGGAACGACCTCTACCTCGCCGACCTGTCCGCCGGCCCGCCCGAGCACCTTGATCTGAAGGTGATCCAGGAGGGGGTGGCGGCGCGCGCCGCGGCGGCGATGGGCCCGGACGGCCGCCTGTACATCCTCACTGACCAGGACGCGCCCCGCCGCCGGCTCTGCGTCGCCGACCCGGCCACCCCCGCCGCGTGGGAGGAGCTCGTGCCCGAGGACCCCGCGGCCGTTCTCGGGACGTTCACGCTGCTCGACGGCGGCCGGCTGCTGATCGCCAGGACCCGCCACGCGGTCGGCGAGCTCGCGGTCCACGACGCCGCAACGGGTGAGCGCACCGGCACCGTCCCGCTGCCCGGCAGCGGCTCCATCGCCTCGCTGACCGCGCGTCCCGGTGGCGGCCACGAGGCGTGGTTCGTCTACACGGACGCGGTCACCCCGGCGGAGGTCTGGCGCCACGACGCCCGCGAGGGAACGACGACCCGCTGGTCACCGGCCGCGAGCGGCGCGGCGGTGACGGGCTCGCGGGTGGAGAGTCACCAGCTCGAGTACGTCTCCGCCGACGGGACCCGGGTCCGCATGGTGGTCGTGGCGGGCCCGCACCCCGGCGGCCCCCGTCCGACCATCCTGACCGGTTATGGCGGGTTCGGGATGTCGCTCACCCCCGGGTACGCGGCCGACTCCCTGGCCTGGGTCGAGGCAGGCGGCGTACTGGCCGTGGCCAACCTGCGCGGCGGCGGGGAGGAAGGCGAGGCGTGGCACCGCGACGGCATGCTGGACCGCAAGCAGAACGTCTTCCAGGACTTCACCGCCGCCGCCGAGAAGCTGATCGCCGACGGGTGGACGACCCCCGGTCAGCTGGCCGTCTGGGGCGAGTCGAACGGCGGCCTGCTCGTGGGGGCCGCGATGACGCGGCGGCCGGAGCTGTTCGCCGCCGTCGTGTGTTCCGCGGGGCTGCTGGACATGGTGCGGTACGAGCGGTCGGGGCTCGGGGCGGCCTGGACCGGTGAGTACGGCTCCGCGGACCTTCCCGAGCAGCTGGGCTGGCTGCTCGGCTATTCGCCCTACCACCACGTACACCAGGGGATCGACTACCCGGCGACGCTGTTCACGGTCTCCGGCGCCGACTCGCGGGTGGATCCGATGCACGCCCGCAAGATGTGCGCGGCCCTGCAATGGGCGACGGCGGGAGAACGGCCGATCCTGCTGCGCCACGAGCGCGACGTCGGCCACGGGGCCAGGGCGGTCAGCAGATCGATCGCCCTGGCCGCCGACGTGCTCGCCTTCGCCGCCGCCCACACCGGCCTGGAACCGATGCCCTAAGTCGCCGGTCTCCAGCGGGCGGGGTCAGATCCAGCCGGACTCGCGGGCGATGCGGATGGCGTCGATCCGGCTGCGCGCCCCCAGCTTCGCCGTACTCCGGTGGAGGTAATTTCGGACCGTTCCTTCCGCGAGGAACAACGACGCGGCGATCTCCGACACCGTGGCCCCTTCGGCCGCGGCCCCGATCACGTCCAGCTCCCGCTCCGTCAGCGGCGCCTCCGGCGGGCTCATCGCGGCGATCGCCAGCTCGGAGTCGATGACCCGCTCCCCGGCGGCCACTCTCCGGATGGCATCGCCGAGCCGGCCGGGCGGCGCGTCCTTGGCCATGAACCCCCGCACGTGCACGTCCAGGGCCCGCTTCAGCAGCCCGGGAGTGCCGACGCCGGTGAGGATGAGCACGCCGCACTCCGGCAGCTTGTCGTGCAGCTCACCGGCGGCCTCCAGCCCGTCCTTGCCGGGCAGCGCGACGTCGAGCACGGCGACGTCGGGCCGGACCGTCTGGGCGACGTGGAGGATGCGATCACCCCGGTCGACCTCCGCGACGATCTCGATATCCTCCTCATAGGCCAGCAATGCCACGATCGCTCCTCGCACCAGATGCATGTCTTCAGCGAGCAAGGTTCGGATCACTGTTGTCCTCACGGTCAGCCAGCAAGCCTGTGAGCCTACAAGTCTGACGTATCCGGCATCCCCTGCAAAGCGGTCAGCGGCATACCAAGCGGCCGCTACAGGGGGAAGCGCGGGGTGATCATCGTCACGCCGGGCACGCTGCCGATCGAGGAAAGGGCCTTGCCCGCGTCGGCGAGCCCGATGGTCCGGGTGACGAGCTGGTCGGGGTGCAGGATCCCGGCCCTGATCATCTCCATCATCGGCGCGTAGTCGTGCGCGGCCATGCCGTGGCTGCCGAGCAGCCGCAGCTCATGCCCGATCACCCGGTCCATCGGCACCGGGGTGGCCGCGCCGGGCAGAAGGCCGACCTGTACGTGCCGGCCGCGGCGGCGCAGGCTCTCGACGGAGGCCACGCAGGTCTGGGGGCTGCCCAGCGCGTCGATCGACAGATGCGCCCCGCCCCTGGTCAGCTCCCTGACCTGGGCGCCCGCGTCACCGGCCGAGCCGTCGACGAAGTGCGTGGCGCCGGCCTGCTCGGCGAGCTGGAGCGCGTCGGTGTTGATGTCGACGGCCACCACGCGCGCCCCGGCCGCGGTGGCGATCATGATGGCGGACAGGCCCACCCCGCCACAGCCGTGCACGGCCACCCACTCGCCCGGCCGCACGGCCCCCACCTGCGTGATGGCGCGGAAGGCGGTGGCGAAGCGGCAGCCGAGCCCGGCGGCCGTCACGTAGGCCATCTCCTCGGGGACCGGGATCAGGTTCACGTCGGCGTGGTCGATCGCCACGTATTCGGCGTAGGAGCCCCAGTGGGTGAAGCCGGGCTGGGTCTGCCGCTCGCACACCTGCTGCTGGCCGGCGGCGCAGGCCGTACAGGATCCGCAGGCGCACACGAACGGGACGGTGATCCTGGCGCCGGGCAGCCAGCCGCGCACCTCGGAGCCGACCGCCTCCACGACGCCCGCGAGCTCGTGCCCCGGCACGTGGGGCAGGACGCGGATGTCGGGGTCGTGGCCCTGCCAGCCGTGCCAGTCGCTGCGGCACAGGCCCGTCGCCTCGACCCTGATCACCGCCCCGTGCGGCGCGGGCGAGGGGTCGGGCAGCTCGCGCAGGTCGAGCTCCCCACCGAACAGGTCAAACGCAACGGCTCGCATCTCATGAGCTTAGGGTCAACTGCCGCAGCTTGCGCAAGGCTTGGTGCGAGGGTGAGCCTGGTTCGGCCGTGTAGATGACGAGGCGCAGGTCCTCGCGGTCCGGCACGGCCAGGACCTGGCAGGTCACGTCGATGACGCCGAGGTCCGGGAGGTCGAGGCGCTTGGTGTTGTGCCGGCGGACCGCCACCTCGTGCCTGGCCCAGATCTCGGCGAACTCGGGACTCAACGCGAGCAGCTCCGCGACCAGCGCCTGGAGGCCCTGGTCATCCGGGTAACGACCCGCCGCGACGCGGAGGTCGGCCACGGAGCCGCGGGCGAAGCGGCTCCTCTCCTCGTCCTCGAAGTACCCGCCGATGTCGGAGGAGCGGAACACCCAGCGGATGACGTTGAGATCGTCGGGCGAGCGTGCGTCGAGATCGCCCATGACCACGCCGGCGAGCGGGTTCCAGGCGAGGATGTCGTACTTGGCGTCGACCACATAGGCGGGCACCTCCTCCAGGAAGGAGATGAGGTGCAGGATGGCCTCGGGCACGTCGGCCCTGATGCGCGGTGTCTCCAGCGCCTGGCCGGCCAGGTTGAACAGGTGGCCGCGCTCGTCCTGGTTGAGCATGAGCGCCCTGGCCAGCGCGTTGAGCACCTGGCGTGACGGATGGGGCCCGCGTCCCTGCTCCAGCCGGATGTAGTAGTCGATCGACATCCCCGCGAGCTGCGCGACCTCCTGCCTGCGCAGGCCCGGCGTACGACGGCGCCCGGCCTCGGGCAGCGCCACGTCGCGGGGCGTGACGCGGGCGCGCCTGCTGCGGAGGAACTCGGCGAGTTTGGTGCGGTCCATCCCTCTATCTTCGGGCAGATCGTGGCCTCTTGGGTGGTACCGCCGATCCCAGCCTAAGGAGGTCTCTCACGCTGCGGCCCGATCCACGAGAGCGTTGAACCATGACGACAACAGCCCTCATCACAGGTGCCAACAAGGGAATCGGCTTCGAGATCGCGCGGCTGCTCGGCGAGCGCGGCGTCACCGCCATCGTGGGGGCGCGCGACGAGGAGCGCGGCCGGGCCGCCGCCGAGCGGATCGGCCAGCCGTACGTGCGGCTCGACGTGACCGACGCCGACAGCGTGCAGGCCGCCGCCAAGTGGATCGAGCAGGAGTACGGCAAGCTCGACATCCTGGTGAACAATGCTGGGGTCATGGTCTGGACGGAGGACCCGCGCCCCAGTGCCATCAGCGCTGACGAGCTCAGGCAGGTGTACGAGACCAACGTGTTCGGCGTGGTCACCGTGACCAACGCGATGCTGCCCCTGCTGCGCCAGGCCGAGGCGGCCAGGATCGTGAACATGTCGAGCGAGCTCGGCTCCCTGTCCATGGTGATGGACCCGGACAGCCGCCTCTGGGAGCGCAACCTCATGGCCTACAACTCCTCCAAGAGCGCGCTCAACATGATCACCGTCTCTTACGCCAAGGAGCTATGGGACACCTCGATCAAGGTGAACGCCGTCACCCCGGGTTACTGCGCCACCGACCTCAACGGGCACACCGGTCCGCGCACGCCGGAGCAGGGCGCGACGATCGCCGTACGGATGGCCACCCTCGACGCCGACGGCCCGACCGGTGCCTTCCTGGATGAGGACGGCCCGCTGACTTGGTGAGGTGTGGAAGGGAGATGTCCGGACAGTAAGGAGGCATGGGACAAGATTTGGACAAAGAGCGGTTTTCCGAAGCGGAGTACACCCGCTTCGGAGAGCGTCTCCATGAGCAGCTCGGCGTGCTGCGCGAGCTGCTCGACAGGCCGGGCTTCGGCGCGGGGCCGACGACCATCGGCGCGGAGCTGGAGTTGTTCCTCATCGACGAGGCGGGCCGCCCGCTGCCGCGCAACGCCGAGGTGCGCGACGCGCTCGGCGACTCCCGCGTGGTCCTGGAGCTCGGCCGTTTCAACCTGGAGGTCAACCTGACTCCGGTGCCGCTGGAGGGGCGGCCGTTCGAGCAGCTGGGCGCGGAGGTGCAGGAGACCCTGACGAGCGTGGACCGGGCGGTCGAGGGTGGCGGCGCGGTGCCCATCGGCATCCTGCCCACCTTGAGCGCCGACGACTTCACCAAGGAGGCGATCAGCGACCAGAACCGCTACCGGGCGATGAGCCGGGGGCTGCGGCGGCTGCGGCTGGAGCCGTTCCTGGTCAAGATCGACGACCTGGAGCTGGCGGTCGAGGACGTCATCCTGGAGAGCGCCAACACCTCGTGGCAGGTGCACATCCGCACGCCGCCGGACCGGTTCGCCCGGCTGTTCAACGCGGCGCAGCTGGCCACCGGGCCGGTGCTGGCGGCCTGCGGCAACTCGCCGTTCTTCCTGGGCAGGCAGCTGCGGGAGGAGACCAGGATCGCGTTGATGGAGGAGGCGGCCGACGACCGGGACCTGGAACGGCGCTATCGGAAGGACGGCCGGGTCACGTTCGGGTCTGATTGGGTGCGCGAGGGGGCTTACGAGCTGTTCGAGCGGTACGTACGGGACTACGACCCGGTCCTGCCCGACATGACGGATAACCCCGACCCGCTGGACGTGCCCGAGCTGCGGCTGCACCAGGGCACGATCTGGCACTGGAACCGGCCCGTCTACGACCCGTCAGACGGCGGCCACCTGCGGATCGAGATGCGCGCCCTGCCCGCGGGGCCGTCGTGCGCGGACATGGCGGCCAACACCGCGTTCCTCATCGGACTGACGATGTCGCAGGCTGAGCGGGACCTCACGAAGTACGCGTTCGCCGAGGCGTACCAGAACTTCTACCGGGCCGCCATGCACGGGCTCGACGCCAAGCTGTCCTGGCCCGGCCGGGACGGTGAGTTCGCGGCCGCCGACCTGGTGCTCGAGCTGCTGCCCGAGGCCAGGGAGGGGCTGCTCGCGGCCGGGGTCACGCCGTCGGACGCCGACGGCGCGCTGGACGTCATCAGGCAGCGGACCCGGCTGCGCCGTACCGGAGCGGCGTGGCAGCGCGAAACGCTGGCCGAGTTCGGTGGCGACGCGGAGCGGCTGGTGCGGCGCTATCACGAGCTCGCCCTTTCCGGTCAACCCGTACATACCTGGAGTTAGCCGAACTTTCGCGGCCGCTGATCCGTCGAATACACGAGACATCGACGGAAAAGCGAGGGAAGTATGGCTGCACCGGGGATGGTTCCGATCGACAAGACGCCCTTCACCTTACGCAGGGCTACGGGCACCTTGGCCGAGGGGGCGGCCAAGCTGGCCGGCGGCATCGGCGCCGTCTCCGTGGAGGCGGTGCTGGCCCACGCCAACCGGACCGGCGAGCGCAAGGGGGCGACGGGGGCGCTGGGCTCGATGAACCCCAAACCGGTCGACTGGTACGCCTTCGACGCCAAGGACGAGGACACGACCGACTGGTATCCGCAGGGCCTGACCTGCGGCGAGGACTCCGGCTCCGCCGGGGTCCCGGTGTTCGTGGCCAGCTGGTACTTCAAGCCGTCGCCGCCCGTCGTCGAACGCGGCATCAGGGTGACCTTCCTCAGCCCGCAGACGCTGAAGTACCAGCACGCGCTCCTCGTCGAGGCCAAGCCCGACGGGTCGTACGCGGCGATCAACATCCACGCGGGGGGCGTGGCCTGGCACGGCGACCTGCTCTACGTGGCCGACACGACCAAGGGACTGCGCGTCTTCGACCTCAACCACCTGCTCGACCTGCGCACCGCCCAGAACGACCTGGGCGATCCGACGCGGATCGGCCGTCAGGGCGGCAAGTACAACGCCTTCGGCTACCGCTACGTCATCCCGCAGAGCGACTCCTGGCGCCTCGCCACGACCGGCGCCCTCTTCTCGTTCGCCTCCATCGACCGCAGCACCACCCCGCACACCCTCATCTGCGGCGAATACCACGAGAACGACGCCAACGGCCGCGTCGCCCGCTGGGACCTGGAGCTCAGCGGCGGCGTGCCCAGGGACGCCTACGTCATGGGCCTGCCGAAGATCCAGGGCGCGCTCTCCAGCGGCGGCAAGTGGTACATGAGCCAGGCGGCCGACGGCAACACCAACGGCAAGCTGCACGTCAGCACCGAGGGCAAGCTCGTCACCCGCCCCTATCCCATCGGGCCGGAGGACCTGACCGTGCAGGGCGGCAGGCTGTGGAGCGTCACCGAGTTCAGGAACAAGCGGGTGATCTTCGCGGTCAATCTGTGAGGTGCTGTCAATCGCCGAGGTGCCGGTACAGCAGTTCACGGTAGTGGCGGTCGAAGTCGTCGTAGCGGGTGCGCAGCCGAGGGCCCGGCCAGTCGCCGGGCAGCAGCTCCTCGGGCAGCAGCGGGTCGGCCAGCAGGTGGCGTACCACCGCCGCCGACACCAGGAACCCCTCGGTCAGGCCCTCGGCCCGGTCGAGCGCGCTCTCCAGCCGGCGCGCCTCGCCCGCCCAGCCGTCGAGGTCCCACAGCAGCGGCGTGGGGTCGTCGCGCGGGCGGCCGTCGATCAGCGTGCACTGGGCGGTGACGCTCTCGGGCCACCGCCGCAGCAGGTTGGCCGGGCGCAGCCAGGTGCCCTCACGGAGCTCGGCCAGGCGTAGCGCGGTCATCGTGTGCCGGAAGGCGGCCCGGTCGGCGGGGGCGCGGCGCTCGGCCGTCACTACCGCGATCTCCCAGGTGCCGTCCCACGGCCTGGTGTGCGGGTCGCGGCTCTCGTCCTGCCTGCCCTGACGCTCGATGAGGCGGTCGGACAGCGTGTAGCGGCCGCTGGACTGGACCAGGTCGCCCGCCGCCACCATGCGTGACAGCGCCACCCGCACGGTCCCCTCGGCGATGCCGAACAGCGCGCCGATGCGCACCAGGTGGCGGGCGGCCAGCCGGGGCGGATGGCTGCCGAGCAGCGCGCTCAGCACAGCCGACCTCGCACTGAGATTGTTACGCTCTTCCATCGCGTGTCGAGTATATGTAATGTCCGGGGTATGGGGCGCTATCTCATCGAATCATTCGACAGCAGCGACCGATACGCCACCGAGCGCTATCAGGGCGCGACGGGACGTAACTGGTGGAGCTGCGATCCGACGCTGCAACTGCTCATGCGGCGCCACCTGGGCGACGGCTTCGCCTGGGCCACGCCCTACCTGGAGAAGCTGGGCGCGCTGATGGGCGGCACGGTGGCCGAGTGCGCGGAGGAGACCGATCGGCACCCGCCGCGGCTGGAGAAGTACGACAAGTGGGGCCGGGACGTCAGTGAGGTCGTGATGCCGCCCTCCTTCCACACGGCCAGGAACGCCCTCATGGCCAACAACTTCACCGCACCGACGTTCGCCGAGGAGGCCCGGGCGAACGGCGCGAATCCCGCCGCGCTCGCCGCCGCCTGGACGTACCTGCTCGACCAGGCCGACATCGGGATGGGCTGCGCGCTCGGCACGGGCGGGGACATGGTGGTCTCCCTGGCCGAGCGGCACGCGCCCGAGGACGTACGGGACCGGGTGCGGGCGATCTTCGCCAACGGCTTCTACTCCGGCGAGGCCGCTCAGATGTTCACGGAGCGGACCGGCGGCTCCGACCTGGCCGCCCTGGAGGCCACGGCGGTGCCCGACGGCGACTCCTGGCTGCTGTCCGGGCTCAAGTGGTTCGCCTCGAACGCCAACGGCTCCGCCTTCGTCGTGCTCGCCCGGCTTCCCGAGGGTGACGTGGCGCCGTTCCTGGTGCTGTGGGAGCGCCGTGACGGTTCGCGCAACGGGGTGCGGATCAGGCGGCTGAAGGACAAGCTCGGCACCCGCTCCGTCGCCTCGGCCGAGGTGGAGCTCGCCGACGCGGAGGCGTTCCTGCTGGCCGGAAGCGGCGCCGGCTCGGGGCTCGGCACGATGATGAAGCTCACCAACGCCTCCCGGCTCGGCGTGGCGATGATGGGTGTCGGCGTGGCCAGACGCGCTCTGGTCGAGTCGCTCTGCTACGCGCGCTCTCGCGAGGCGTTCGGCCGGCCGCTCATCGAACAGCCGTTGATGCGCCGCAAGCTGGCCGAGCTGATCGTCGAGGTCGAGGCGGCCCAGGCGCTCGTCTTCGACGGCCTCGTCGGACCGCGCCTGCGCATCGCCCCCGCCCTGATCAAGCTGCGGACGGCCCGGCTCGGCGTCACGGCGGCCAGCGACGCGATCGAGGTGCACGGCGGCAACGGCTACATCGAGCAGTGGCCGGTGGCCAGGCTGCTGCGCGACGCCCAGGTCAACCCGATCTGGGAGGGCGGCGACAACATCCTGTGCCTCGACGTGCGGCGGGCGATGCTGCGCGAGAACGCCCACGAGCCCTTCCTCGACCGGCTCGTCTCCGCCGTCGACCCGGCTTCGTCCGTCGACCCGGAGACCGTGTCTCTCGTTCGCGGCCGCGTCGAGGACCTCCGAAAGGCGATCACCGCCTGGTCCTCCCTGGACCCCGTCGGGGCGGAGGCGCAGCTGTTCGCGCTGGCCACGTACATGGCGGACGTCTACGCGGCGGCGCTGCTGCTGGAGCAGGCGGCCTGGGAGGCCCGGGAGCTGGGCACCGACCGCAAGGCATTGGTGGCCCGGCTCTACGCCGACGCGCACCTCGCGGATCATGGTCCGTTGCGGGGGATCGACCGCCCGGCAGAGGGTCTGGACCGTTTTGACGATCTTCTCGCGGGCGCTCTCACACTCTGACGCGGCCGGAAGGCGCTGATCACGCCGACGTCAGGTAGCGGGTGAACATCGCGACGAGCTCGTCCTCCAGGCGCTTCAGGTCGATGGGCTCGTGCTCCGCGATGACCTGGTGGACGACCAGTTCGATCGAGGCGTTGATGATCCGGGCGGCGGTGTCGACGTCGGAGACCCGCACCTCGGGATAGCGGCGCAGCAGCTCGCGGGCATAGGCGACCCGCGCGTCCTTGAACTGGTAGACCTTCTTCATCAGGTCCTGGGAGCGCGGCGCCTGCTCCACCATGATGCGCAGCAGTTGCGGGTCGTCCAGGTGGTTCGCGATGGCGGCCTGTACGAAGACGCGCATGACGCCTTCGATGGTGTCGGGCAGCTCCTCGGCCTGGCGGCGGGCGACCTCGGCCGCGCCGCTGTCGAAGTGGCCGGCCATCAGCTCCAGGAGGATGGCGTCCTTGTTCGGATAGTACTGATACAGCGATCCGATCGACACGCGGGCCCGCTCGGCGATCCGGTTGGTGGTGCCGGCGGCGTAGCCGTACTCGGCGAAAACGTGAGCAGCCGCCTTGAGTATGCGCTGGCGGGTCAGCTCGGCGCGGGCCTGCCGTGGCTGTTTGCGCGGGTGAAGCCATTGCTTCTCCGACACCGCGGACCTCCTGCCGAAGAGTGCGAAAGCGAGTAGCGCAAGAATTGAATAATTGCTCATAATAGTGCCATGAGCAGGCAAAATGCGCCACTCGCCGAGCCCTGGCGGCGGCCCCGCGAGGTGTCCATGGAAGAGGTCCGTGCCCGGCTCGGCGAACCCGACGCGATGGTCGCGAACAAGATCCAAGATCGCATCGACGAGCACATCCGCCTCTTCATCGCGCACTCGCCCTTCCTGGCGATGGCCACCGCGGACGCCTCGGGCCGGGCCGACTGCTCGCCTCGCGGCGACTATCCGGGCTTCGTGAAGGTCCTCGACGAACACACGCTCGCGATCCCCGACCGGTCCGGCAACAAGATCGCCGACTCCTTCCGCAACCTCGCCGAGAACGACGGGATCGGGCTGCTGTTCCTCATTCCCGGCTCGCGGGAGAGTCTGCGCGTCAACGGCCGCGCTTATGCCACCGACGAGCCCGACGTGCTCGCCCGGATGCAGATCGAGGCCAGCGAGCCCGAACTTGCCCTCGTCGTCGACGTCGAGGAGGCCTACTTCCACTGCGGCCGCGCGCTCATCCGCTCCCGTCTGTGGGATCCCGCCAGTCAGGCACTCGCGGACGAGCTCCCGACGCTCGGTGAGGTGGCGGCGGCGCAGTTCGGGCTCGACATCGACCCGCGGCTCATCGAAGCGAGCCTCGAAGAGGACTACCGGAAACTCTATTGACCGAGACCCGAAATGATCATCTTATGCAGCTCGCCCTTCTCGACCGCATCGACCGGGTCGCCGAGGACGTCGTCGCCCTCACCCTGCGCGGCGCGACCGGTCCGCTGGCTCCATGGGAGCCGGGCGCGCACATCGACCTCGCCCTGCCGAACTGGCTGACCAGGCAATACTCCCTGTGCGGCGACCCGGCGGACCGCGGGCGCTACCGCATCGCGGTGCGCCACGAACGGCTCAGCCGAGGCGGCTCCGACTACATCCATCGTTATCTCCGGCCGGGCCGCACGCTGGAGGTGTCCCTGCCGCGCAACAACTTCCCGCTCGTCCCGGCTCCCGACTACCTCTTCCTGGCGGGCGGGATCGGCATCACCGCCATCCTGCCGATGCTGCGGGCGGCCGTCGACGAGGGCGCGTCCGGCACGATGGTCTACACCGGACGCACGTACGCCACCATGCCCTTCGCCGGCGACCTGCGCGACGCGTACGGCGAGCGGGTGACGATCGTCGCCACCGAGCGCGACAGGCGCCCCGACCTCGCCGCGCTCGGTGCCGGCCTCGGACCCGAGACCGTCGTGTACTGCTGCGGGCCGGCCTCGCTGCTCACCGCCTCCGAGGCCGTCTTTCCGGCCGAGCGGCTGCACACCGAGCGCTTCCGCCCGACGCCCAGGACGTTCGCGGCCAACACCGCGTTCGACGTGGCGTGCGCACGATCGGAACGGACCGTACGGGTACCCGAGGACGAGTCGCTGCTGGCCGCCCTGACCCACGCCGGCCTCCCCGTGCCCGCAGGCTGCCGGGAAGGCGTCTGCGGCAGCTGCGAGCTCACCGTCCTGGAGGGCGAGCCGGAGCATCGCGACGACATCGGCGCCGCGCCCGGTCGCATGTACGCCTGCGTGTCCCGTTCGCTGTCGCCCCGCCTCGTCATCGATCTGTGAGAGGCCGCGCTACGTCCGTCTCTGGGCTACTCGGCGAGCGCGTCAAGCGCAGGTCTTCTCCGGCGGGCTGCAGAACGTGATCTCGGGGTAGCTCGCCGAGGACTTGTTCAACAGGGGCTGAGGCTTGCCGCGCAGGTGCTGGTCGAAGAAGGCCGTGACGTACTTGCGGGTGATGCTCATGGCGCGGGCGCCGCGTATGTCGGCGCCGACATCGATGCCGGCTTGGTCGACCAGCACGCCCAGGTCGGTGAAGGACAGGTGTACGGCTCCGGACATCAGCAGCCAGCGCTTCCAGCCGGTCAGTCCCGCCCAGACGTGCTCCCACGAGGCGGCCTCACTCTTGCCCGGCGTGTAGGTCGCGGGTTTGCCCAGGAAGAGGAACGGTCGGGACAGCCCGGATGCGGGGACCGTGCTCTCCACGGTTCCGTCCATGTCGATGCCGGCGCGCAGCCGGGAATCCTCCAGCAGGGCCGTGACGGCGCTCGCGCCGCCGGCCGATTGACCGGCCATGGCGATCTTCGACGTATCGATCAGGCCGGCGCCTTTCCACTTCGGGTGCTTGCCGGTCAGCTGGTCGAGCACGAAAGACACGTCCGCGGCCCGGCTCTTCTCCAGCTTCGCCCACCAGCCCTGCCCCTTGGCGATCTCGCACGTGACACAGGTGGTGACCCGTCCGTCCGGGAAGGTCGTGGCGACGTTCTCGTAGGTGTGGTCGATGGCCGCCACCACATACCCCCGGCTCGCCAGTTCCTCGGCGAGGCCCGTGAGCTCGCTGCGGGGCTTGCTGTGCCCGGGAGAGAGCACCACGAGGGGCAGGCTGTGCCTGCGCCCGGCGGGACGGGCGTCGGTGAAGGCGTTGGTGCGCGTCTTGCTCAGCGTGTCGGACGGGATGGTGGTGATCTTTCCGTCCTTGAGCAGCAGCTCGGACTCCTTCGCCGTCATGTACTGCGCTCGCTCGCGGCCTGGCGATTTGGCCGGATACCACAGCGAGACCATGAGTTCGCGGTACTTGACGGTGGGAACCCAGGGGTCGGGGCGCGAGGTGTCCTTCATGTACAGGGATGTGGTGCCGACCGGCCGGGAGCCGGTCGGCGCGGGCAGGAATGGTGTGACCGTCTGGGACGCCGCGGCCGGCAGGGCCTGGACGAGTCCGGTGGCGGCCAGGACGGTGACGAGCCCGGTGATGATGGCCAGCCGGCCACGACGCCGGGGTTCGCGCAGCTCGCCATGGCCGTCGTCCGGCGTGGCGCGGTTCGGGGAGTCGATCATGTGGACGGACTATACCCTGAGGATATATTCGCGGTGCATAAAGGAGCGAATCTGGCTCCTCAGCCCGTTCTCGGCGCTTCCCTCATGTGGCGACGTACCGGTCGCTCGTCTGCCCGCGCAGATGGCCGGGCGGCACGGCCCGCGCCCTGGTCACCGACGATGTGCTCGGGCCGCCCCGACCCCCTCGACCGCTTAGGGGAATAAAATCCAGATACGGGTGGCCGTATCCGGCGCTGGCGTGACCTCCGGTGCCGCCGTACGCTCACGTTCCGGCGACCACCCATCACGGAGGCAGCCATGACCGTACGCATGGAGCGAGAAGGCCAGGTCACAACCGTAATACTGAGCAGGCCGGAGGTCCGCAACGCGGTCGACCGCAAGACCGCCGACGCGTTGGTCGACGCGTTCAGGGCGTTCGAGGAGTCGGACGCCGCGGTGGCCGTGCTCTGGGGCGAGGGCGGCACGTTCTGCGCGGGCGCCGATCTGAAGACGCTCGACAATCACGTCGGCGAGGACGGCGACGGGCCGATGGGGCCCACCAGGATGCGCCTGTCCAAGCCGGTCATCGCCGCTGTCGCCGGGCACGCCGTCGCGGGCGGGCTGGAGCTGGCGCTCTGGTGCGACCTGCGGGTGGCCGAGGAGGACGCGGTCTTCGGGGTGTTCTGCCGCCGCTTCGGCGTGCCGCTCATCGACGGCGGCACCGTACGGCTCCCGCGGCTCATCGGCGCCTCCCGGGCCATGGACCTGATCCTCACCGGCCGTCCGGTCGGCGCCCGCGAGGCGTACGAGATGGGCCTGGCCAACCGCGTCGTCCCCACCGGCACGGCCAGGCGCCAGGCGGAGGAGCTGGCCCGCGAGATCGCCGGCTTCCCGCAGACCTGCCTGCGCGGCGACCGGCTGTCGGCGCTGGAGCAGGACGGGCTGCCCGAGCGGGAGGCGATGCGGAACGAGCTGCGCCACGGGCTGGTGTCCCTGCCCGACGCGGTCGGCGGCGCCGCCCGCTTCGCGGCGGGCGCGGGCCGCCACGGCACCTTCTAGCGACCCCGGTTGTCGCCCGGCGGTCCGGCCGACTCGACCGGACCGAAGGCCGCGACATCCCATCCCCGCGGTCACTACCCCAGCACGGGGAAGTTCGCGCGGATCACGCCGTGCGGGTCGCGGGCCCGCTTGAGGTCGCGCAGCCTGGCCAGCGTGCTCGCGGGAAAGGCGGATGCGGCGCGTTCGCCCTGAGTCAGCATGGTGTACGTCTTACGTCCGCTCGTGTGCGGCACGAGCGCCTTCGTCAGGTCGGTGATGCGCTCGGCCGTGTCCGGCGACGGCCGGCCGAACATGTACACGGAGTACGGCTCGGCCAGGTGCCCCACGGCGCCGCCACCCTCGGCGGGCCGGGCCAGCGCCCCGCCCAGGTGCCGGACCTGCACGCTGATCAGCGGGTCGATCGGCGCGCCGAGCAGCACGTCCGCCACGCCCTCCAGTCCCGTGAGCAGCTCGAACCGGCCCGACCCCGGGCTGGGGTCCGTGGGCTCGGCGCAGATCGACCCCAGCTCGGCCACCGGCGTCGGCCGCCGGGTGTCGCTGATCAGCCCGCCGATCCGGTCGAAGCGGCGCAACAGGGCGCCGGGGTGCTCGCCGAGGAAGGTGACGTCGACGGCGACGTACCCCACCGGAGCGCCGGGGAACTTCAGCAGGTCGAACCAGAGCGTCAGCTCCTCCGGCGCGTCGGCGGTGGTCTCGGCGAAGGCGTCGAACACCTCCCGAGCCCGCTCGACCGGCCACATCATCCGCCCGCCGAACAGCTCAGGGGCCGGGTTCAGGCCGAACTCCAGAGAGGTGACCAAGGCGAAGTCGCCGCCGCCGCCCCGCAACCCCCAGAACAGCTCCGGATCCGACTCCGCCGTCACCCTGACGCGGTCCCCGGCGGCGTCGACCGCCTCGAAGGCCCGCACGCTGTCGGCCGCGAAGCCGTACTTGCGCCCGAACCAGCTCAAACCACCCCCGAGCGTGTAGCCGGTCACGCTCACCACCGGCGAGCTGCCCGCCAGGCCCGTGAGGCCGAGCGGGCCCGCGGCCGCCAGCACCTCGCCCCACTTCACGCCCGCGCCGACCCGCGCGACGCCGTCCTCGACGCGCACGCCGCCCAGACGCGTGGTCTTGAGCAGGATCGTCCCGTCGGTGTCGCCGGAGGCGCCGTGGCCGCTCGGCTGGGCGGTGACCGCCAGGCCGTTGAGCCTCGCGTAGCTCACCACGGCGGCCACGTCGTCGGCGTCGGCCGCCTCGACCACCGCGCGCACCGGCTGGTCCACCGCCAGGTTCCAGGGCTTGCGGGCCGCGTCGAAGCCCGCGTCGCCGGGGAGCAGAAGGTTGCCGTTCACTTTGATGTCATTCATGGGACCAAGTGTGCGTTTTACCATTTGAGGGGGATTTGGGGTTGACTTGGGGTTTGTGGATGTCCGTCTGTTCGGCCGGCTTGAGGTCGACTCCGCCGATGGTGTTCGGCTCGATCTCGGCACGCGTAAGCAGCGGGCCGTGCTCGCCGTGCTGGCCCTCTCACCAGGGCGGGTGGTGCCGCTCGACCGGCTGATCGAGGAGCTGTGGGCCGGGGAGGCGCCGGCCAAGGCGACGGCGACCCTCCAGGCGTACGTCTCCCACCTGCGCCGCGTGCTGGAACCTGACAGGAAGCCGCGTACGCCGCCCCGCCTGCTGCTCACCCGCGAGCCCGGCTACCTGCTCGACATCGCGCCGGGACAGGTCGACGCGGGCCGCTTCACCGCGCTGGCCGAGGACGGGCGGCGGGTGCTGCGAGGCGGCAGGTACGCCGAGGCGCTGGAGGTGCTCGACCGGGGGCTCGGGCTGTGGCGGGGCGAGCTGCTGGGGGAGTTCGCCGACCTGGAGTTCGCGCGGCGGGCCGTACACCGGCTGGAGGAGCTGCGGCTGGGGGCGGCCGAGGACCGGTTCGAGGCGCGGCTGGCACTCGGCGAGGCCGGGCTGCCGGATCTGGAGGCGCTGGTCGAGGCCCATCCCTACCGGGAGCGGGCCTGGGCGCTGCTGGTGCTGGCGCTCTACCGGGCGGGCCGGCAGGCGGACGCGCTCGGGGCGCTGCGCCGGGTCCGGTCGCTGCTGGACGGCGAGCTGGGCATCGAGCCGGGGCCGGAGCTGAAGCGGCTGGAACAGGCGGTGTTCGACCAGTCGCCCGACCTGATGACCCTCACCGCACCCGGCCTCACCGCCCCGACCGCCTTCACCACGCCGACCGCCTTCACCGCCCAGACCGCCTTCACTACGCACACTGCCGCTCGAAGCGGTGCGTCGGCGGACGACTCGGTCAGCGGCCGAGGCACGGCCGGTCAGCGGCTGATCGCGCGGGACGGACAGTTGCACCTGGTCGAGGAGCTGCTGGCCGAGGCCCGCCGGGGGAGGGGCGGCCTGCTGCTGGTGACCGGCGAGGCGGGCATCGGCAAGACGAGCCTGGCGCGCGCCGCCGCCGAGGTGGCCGCCGCGCGCGGCTTCCAGACGGCCTGGGGACGCTGCCTGGACGGCGAGACGGCCCCGCCCTTCTGGCCCTGGACCCAGACCGGGCTGATCCCCGCGCAACCGCAGGCCGAGCTGTTCGACCTGTACGACGGCGTGGTGTCGCGGCTGCGCGGCGGCCCGCTCCTGCTGGTGCTGGAGGACGTGCACTGGGCCGACGTCTCGTCGCTGCGGCTGCTCGGCCACGTCGCCGGTGAGCTCGCCCGTACCTCCACACTCGTCCTGGTCACGCTCAGGCCCGAGCCCGGCGACCACCCCGAGCAGCTGCGCGAGACGCTGGGCGCGCTGGCGCGGGAGAGCCACCGGGTGCCGCTGGCCCCGTTCGACGCCGGCGAGGTGCTCGACTACCTGCGCCTGCGCCACGTGGACGCGGATCCGGTGGCGATGCTCGACCGCTCGGGCGGCAACCCGTTCTACCTGACCGAGCTGCTCCTGCTGCCGGAGAGCGAGCGGGACCTGGTCCCGGCCGGTGCCCGCGACGTCATCGACCGGCGGCTCGCCCGGCTGCCCGCCGCCACGCAGGACCTGCTCAGAGCCGCCGCGGTGGCCGGCCGCGAGGTGACCGTCGACCTGCTGGCCGCGCTCACCGAGCGGCCGGTCGAGGAGGTCATGACCCTCGCCGAGCCCGCCCTCGCCGTCGGCCTGCTGACCGAGGACGCGCGGCCCGCCGACTACCGCTTCTCGCACGCCCTGGTACGCCAGGCGCTGGACGCGGGCCTCACCCGGCTGGCCAGAGCCCGGCTGCACCTGAGGGCCGGTACGTACCTGGAGACCCTGCCCGGCGCCGACCCCGCCCAGCTCGCCGGCCACTTCGCCGCGGCCGCGAAGCTGGGCGGCGCCGAGCGGGCGGTGGCCTATGCCGTCGCCGCGGCTCGGGAAGCGGTGGCCCGTCACGGCTATACCGAGTCGGTCACGTTCTGGGAACTGGCGGTCGCGCACTTGCCGCCCGGCGACTCGGCCGATCGCTGCCACCTGCTGACCGAGCTCGGCCAGGCCCGACGTACCGTGGGCGACGCCGACGGCGCCATGCACGACCTGACGGAGGCGATCGCGGCGGCCAAGCGGCTCGGCGACCGCGACGCGCTGGTGACGGCGGTATCGGCGTTCGGCGGGCTGTCGGTGTGGAACTGGCGGCCGTACGGCGTGGTGGACGAGCAGATGGTGTCGGTCCTGGAGGACCTGCTGGCGGGCCCGCTCGACGACCACGCCAGGGCCACGCTGCTGGGCACGCTCGGCGTCGAACTCCACTACGGCCCGCGCCGCGCCGAGGGCGAACTACTCGCCGCGGACGCCGTGGAGCTGGCCCGCGCGCTGGGCGACCCGGCACTGCTGGCCAGGACGCTGAACAACTATCTGATCGCCGGGTTCGTCATGGGGAACAACCCCGCCCGGCTGCGCGCCGCCGACGAGATGCTGGCTATTCCAGGGCTGACCAGGGAGGCCCGGTTGGTGGCCGGCGGCCTGCGAATGTCCTGCCTGCTCCGCGCGGGGGACCTGGCCGAGTGGGAGCGCGAGCTCGCCCGCTGCGAGCGGGTCCTGGAGGAGGTACGCCGCCCCGAGCTGGAAGCCATGGTCCGGGTCGCGCAGACGGGCGGACACACCCTGCACGGCCGCTGGGCCGAGGCGGAGGCGCTGGTGGCCGACTTCCCGGACCTCAAGTACGGTGCCAGCCCGTGGGGCGCGGAGGCCCGCCGACTGGCCACGCTCTACACGTGCAGACGCGGCCAGGGCCGGGTGGCCGAGATCATCGACGACCTCATCGCCGCGAGCGACCTCCCGCAGATGACCCCGATGCGGCCGCTCGCCATCCTGGCCGCCCTCGACGTGGGCAAGGAGGAACTGGCCAGGGCGCTGATCGCGCGGTGGGGCACGGAGCTGCGGGACGACTGGTCGGGGGGTTTCCTGTTCCCGATCTGGGGCCTCATCGCCGCCCGGCTCGGCACACCTGACCCGGAGGAGCTGTACGAGCGGCTGCTGCCGGTAGCCGACCAGTTCATCGTCATGGGCATGGGCAGCGGTGCCTGGGGCTCGGTCCGCGACGTCCTCGCGGCGCTGGCCCTACGGCTGGGCCGTACCGGGGAGGCGGACGAGCACCGGCGGGTGGCGATCGCCACGTACCGGCGGCTCGGACTCGCCTTTTGGGAGGCGAGGAGCCGAGCCTGATCTGTCGGGGGCGCCACGTATCGTGACCCTCATGCCTGACATCGAGGTCGCAGGGCGTGAAGTCCGCGTCACCAATCCCGACAAGGTGGTGTTCCCCGCCAGCGGGCACACCAAGCTCGACCTGATCCGCTACTACCAGGCGGTCGGTGAGGGCGCGCTGCGCGGCGTCCGCGGGCGGCCGATGGTGCTCAAGCGGTTCGTGCACGGCATCGAGGAGGAGGCGTTCTTCCAGAAGCGCGCGCCCGCCAAGCGGCCCGACTGGATCCAGGTGGCCGAGCTCCGCTACCGCTCCGGGCGCAGCGCCGAGGAGGTCGTCGCGACGGAGACGGCCCACATCGTGTGGGCGGTCAACCTGGGGTGCGTCGACCTCAACCCGCACCCGGTGCTGGCCGCCGACCTGGCCCACCCCGACGAGCTGCGCATCGACCTCGATCCGGTGCCGGGCGTGCGCTGGGGCGACGTGCTGCGCACGGCGCAGGTCTCCCGCGAGGTGCTGGCCGACCACGGACTGACCGCCTGGCCGAAGACGTCGGGATCACGAGGTTTTCATGTGTACGCCCGCATCGAGCCGCGCTGGACCTTCGCCGAGGTGCGCCGGGCGGCCGAGGCGGTGGCCCGGGAGGTCGAGCGGCGCGCCCCCGAGGTGGCCACCAGCCGGTGGTGGAAGGAGCAGCGGCACGGCGTGTTCGTCGACTACAACCAGAACGCCTATGACCGTACGGTCGCCTCCGCCTACTCGGTCAGACCGGTCGCCGACGCCCGCGTCTCCACGCCGCTGACCTGGGACGAGGTGCCGGGCTGCCGGCCGGGCGACCACACGATCGACACGGTCCCCAAGAGGTTCGCCGAGCTGGGCGACCCGTGGGCGGACATGGACCTGCACGCGGGCGGCCTGGAGTCGTTGCTGGAGCTGGCCGAGTCGCAGGGGCCCGCCCCCGAGCGCGAGGATCTTCCCGTCGTCGAGATCGCCAGGGCGCAGCACAAGGACGAGGCGCTGGCGGGGTTCGAGCGGTGGAAGGCCAGGCACACCGAGGTGGCCGGCCACCTCCAGCCCGCCGATGTGCTCGTCGATGGCATGCGTGGGCGCAGCAGCGTGTGGTACCGCATCCGGGTCAACCTCCAGCACGTCCCTGAGGCCCAGCGACCCGCCCAGGAGCCGCTGGAGGTCGACTACGACCCCTGGACCATTTAAGGCGGGTCAGGCGCGGGTCGGGCGCTCGTAGCCGTCGTCTCCGCCGTAGACGTGCGCGTTCGGGTCGAGGTCCGGCTGGGTGGCCGGGCTGGTCGGCGAGGCGGTGTGCTCGACGGCGAAGTCGTCCGACGGCTCGGGCGGTGCGGGGAAGAGGTGGTCGTGCCAGGTGATCCGCCCCAGTGGCGTGGCGTCCGTGGTGTGCCAGCCGGCCCGCTGGGCGGCCCACCTGCCGCCTGGATAGCGCACCGGCAGTAGCAGACGGCGCAGCCTCTTGGCCTGCAGCCAGAGTCTGACCACCGCGTCCATGCCGATCACCTCGGGCCCGCCATATTCGATCACGCCCCGCTCGGGACCGGCGGCGACCAAATCGGTCAGATACCCGGCGACCTCGGAGCGGTCCACCGGCTGCCAGGGGAGCGTGCGGTCCACCGGGATCGCGGGGTAGGAGGCGGTCAGCTCCCGGAGCAGCTGGTCGAGGTGCTGGTGGAAGGTGGTGGAGCGGAGGATCGTCCAGCCGATCCCGCTCTCCCTGATCAGCCGCTCGGCTTCGAGCTTGTCCTCGAGATACCCGGTCGCGGCCTGGTCGGCGCCGACGATCGAGGTGAACACCAGGTGAGGCACCCCGGCCTCCCTGGCCGCGTCGAGCAGCACCGCGGTGCCCGCGACGTCGACGGAGCCGGCCCGGTGCCCCTTGCGGGCGAAGGTGGCGAGATGGATGATCGCGTCGACGTCCCGCACGGCGCTGTAGACGCCTTTGCCCCCAGTCAGGTCACCCCATACCCATTCGACGTCCCGGCCCGAGTGCGCCTGGCGGCTCAACGCTCGCACCGTGTGACCCGTCCTGAGGAGTGTGGGCACCACGGCCTTGCCCAGCGTGCCGGTTGCCCCCGTGACCAGAATGTGCATTCCCCGCCCCTACCCGCAGCCTGGGAATTCTCCCGAAATGACACCGAAATTCAGCGCATGCTTGGTCAAAGGGTCTGCCTACCCCGGTCGGGGGTAGGGCCGGGGTCATGGCACGTATAGCAGCGGAATCCCTGGTAGAGCGGCTCGCCGAGTGGGGCGTCGACACCGTCTTCGGCATGCCGGGCGACGGCATCAACGGCATCATGGAGGGCCTGCGACGCCATCGCGACAAGGTGCGCTTCGTCCTGGTCCACCACGAGGAGGCCGCCGCCTTCATGGCCACGGGCTACGCCAAGGCGACGGGAAAGATCGGCGTCTGCCTGGCCACCTCGGGCCCCGGCGGCATCCACCTGCTCAACGGGCTCTATGACGCCAAGCTCGACCACGCTCCCGTGCTGGCCATCACCGGGATGCAGGAGAGCTCCGTGCTGGGCACCGCCTACCAGCAGGAGGTGCAGCTGGATCGGCTGTACGCGGACGTGGCCGAGTACAACATGATGATCACCAATCCGGCCCAGCTGCCGGCGCTGGTGGACGTGGCGATCCGCACCGCGTACGCGCGGCGCGGGGTCGCCCACCTCACGTTGCCCAACGACCTGCAGGTGGCCGACGCGGACGCCGACCCCTGGCAGCACGTGGCGCCCGCCAGGACCCCGCAGACGGCGCCCGTCTACTTGGCGCCCGCCGGGATCCCCCGCCAGGAGGACATCCAGCTGGCGGCCGAGGTGCTCAACACGGCCGAACGGCCCGCCATCCTGGTCGGGGCGGGCGCGCTGCACGCCAGGGACGAGGTGCTGGCGGTCGCCGAGACGCTCGGCGCGCCAGTGGTCAAGACGCTGCCCGGCAAGGCGGTGGTCCCCGACGAATCGCCGTACACGACGGGCGGGATCGGGCTGCTCGGCACCCGCCCCAGCGAGGACCTGATGGAGGAGGCCGACGTCCTGCTCATGGTGGGCACCAACTTCCCCTACTCCAAGTTCCTGCCGGAGCCGGGAGGGACGCGGGTCGTGCAGCTGGAGGCCGACCCCGCCAGGGCCGGGGCGCGGATCGCCACCGACGTGCCGGTCGTGTGCGACGCCAAGGAGGGACTGCGTGCCCTCCTGCCGCTGCTCTCCGCCCGCGACGGGAACTCCCATCTGGCGAAATATCAGAAGAAAATGGTCAAGTGGCGTGCGGACATGGACGCGCAGGAGAACGCCGACCGCGACCCCATCGCGCCCCAGTACGTGGTGTCGGTCCTCGACGACTTGGCCGCCGACGACGCCATCATGACCTGCGACAGCGGCACGATCGCCACCTGGGCCGCCCGGCACTGGACGATCCGCGGCGGGCGCGCGTTCTACCTGTCGGGCAACCTGGCCTCGATGGCGCCCGGCCTGCCGTACGCGAACGCCATGCAGCACGCCTACCCGGGCCGGCAGGTGATCGCGTACGTCGGCGACGGCGGGTTCGCCATGCTCATGGCCGAATTCCTCACCGCCGCCCAGCAGCGGCTGCCGGTCAAGGTCGTCATCAACAACAACCGCTCGCTCGGCCAGATCCTGTGGGAGCAGATGGTCCTCGGCTACCCCGAGCACGGCGTGCGCTTCCCCGAGCCGGCGGGCGACTTCGCCGGCTGGGCCCGGGGTTGCGGCGGGTTCGGGGCCAAGGTCACCAAGGCGGGCGACCTCGTGTCCGCGGTCCAGGAGGCGCTGGCCTACGACGGGCCCGCGCTGGTGGACGTGGAGGTGAACCCGAACGAGCCGCCGCTGCCCGCCAAGGTCTCCTACGACCAGGCCAAGAGCTTCGCCCAGGCGTTCATCAAGGGCCAGCCGCACCGGGCCGCCATCGCCACCACCCTGTTCAAGGACCGGATCCAGCGGCTCGGCGACTAGCCAGGCGCCCGGTGATCAGCCGCCTGCGCCGCGCGGGCAGCGGCTCGCCGACTAGTCGGCGGCTCGGCGCTTGGCCAGGTGCTCCTCGATCCGCTCGGTGCCCCACCAGCCGGTCGCCAGCACGATCCGGTAGCGGCGGGCGATCGTCTGGCCGCGCGCCAGCTCGAACTCCTGGTGGAAGGCCCATGAGGGGTTGACGGCGGCGAACGGGCCACTGCGCACGAACCAGTGCGACTCCGGCCCCGGCTCCGGTACGAAGATCAGCGTGGACGACCGGTCCACCTCGTCGTGCCGCCCCTGGAAGGCCAGCCAGCGGGCCCGCTGCCCCATCATCTCCTCGCCGCCCATCCCGTCGGGGCCGAGCACCTCGCCGCCGGTGAACGAGCGCGGGCCGCGCCAGAACAGGCCGCTGTATCCGGCGAGCGGGCGGCCGTGCGTGGTGGGGCTGCCGAAACGCAGCGGCTCCTCGCGCAGGCCGGTGAGGGTCGTGTGCCAGACCAGCTCCCAGGAGCCGTTCGCCGGGTCGACCGCCTCGACGGTGAGCTCGCGCCGCTCCTCCACCCAGGGCTCGCCGCGCGAGCTGCGCCAGGTCAGCTGCCCCGACAGGCCGTCTTCGCGTACGTCGAGGGTGTCGTGGCGCATCGTGCCGTTGTTGTCCAGGTCGATGTAGCGCTTCTCCTCGCGGACGAAGGTGCCGCCGCCCCAGAAGTTCTGGCCGGACACGTGCGAGGCGGTCAGCTGCAGGCCCTTGTGCCAGCGGTGGTCGTGCGGCCGGTAGGAGGTCACCACGTCACCGGCCAGCGTACGCATCGGGTGGATGTACGGCTTGGGCGCCTCGAACGGCTGCGGGTCGGGCTCGTGGACGTAGCGCATCAGCTCCACGCCGTGCGCCTCGAAGACGATCGCGCTCATGAGGGGCTCCATCCGGGGGTGTCGCCGTGCAGGCTGCGGTAGAAGGGATCGCCGGGGCCCACCTCGCCCGCGTGTACCGTACCGCCGGTCAGCGCCGCCTTGTACATGGCGGTGATCAGCTCCAGCGACCGGCGTCCGTCCCGCCCGCTGGCCCGGGGCCGCCGGCCCGCGCGCAGGTCCGTCACCAGGGCCCGCAGCTGCTTCAGGTGGGAGGTGGGCTCGTCCTCGGCGGGCGGCCACTCGATCTGGCCGGCGTGCTCGGCCGGGGTGCAGGTCCAGTCGTCGTTGGCGTAGCCGTACAGGTGGGTCAGCTCCAGCGTGGCATCGGCGAGGTCGATGCGTATGTGGCTGACCTGCCGTGGCGACAGCACGCTGTTGACCACCGTGGCCAGGGCGCCGGACTCGAAGCGGACCAGCGCGGTCGTGACGTCGTCGGTCTCGACGTCACGCGCCAGCCTGGCCGCCATGGCGCGTACCTCGCTCCACTCGCCCAGCAGCTCCAGCAGCAGGTCGAGCTGGTGGATGCCGTGGCCCATCGCCGGGCCGCCGCCCTCGGTCTCCCAGCGCCCGCGCCACGGCACCGCGTAGTAGGCGTCGTCGCGGTACCAGGTGGTCTGGCAGTGCGCGACGTACGGGGTGCCGAGCGCGCCCTTCTCGATCAGCCGCCGCAGGTGCTGCGCGCCGGAGCCGAACCGCTGCTGGAACACGATCGCCGCGTACGGCCCGCCCTCCTGCTCGGCCGCGACCATGGCGTCGTACTCGGCCAGCGACAGGCACGGCGGTTTCTCGCACCACACCCACGCGCCCGCGCGCAGCGCGGCGGCCACCTGGGCGGCGTGCAGGGAGGGCGGGCTGCAGACGTCGACCAGGTCGGGGCGTACCTCGGCGAGCATGCCTTCGAGGTCGTCCGAGGCGTACGGCACGCCGAACCGGTCGGCGAACGCCTGGGCCAGCTCGGCGGTCGCGTCCACGACGGCGACCACCTCGATGTCGTCAGACAACTCCTGGAAGGCGGGCATGTGCGCGAAGCTCGCGATCGCGCCGCCGCCGACGATGGCGACGCGCAGGGGGGACGGCACGGGCGACCTCCTTTGGAGACCTTTGGAAAGCGCTTACCGGAGCACGTTATGGCCCACGGGCAGTTCTGGGCAAGGGCTACGGCGTGGCGGCGCACGCTCTGGCGATACCGTTCGCGGCGGTCAGCAGGGGCTCGACCAGCCGGGGGAGCTCGCGGGCGCGCCTGGAGGACAGCACGATGCCGAGCGCGGCGATGGCCCGGCCGTCGACGAGGACCGGGGCCGCGGCCGAGCAGGAGCCGAGCGTCATCTCCTCGTACGTCAGCGCGTACCCCTGGGCGCGTACGGTGGCCAGCTCGCGTGCCAGCCGCCCCGGCTCGGTGATCGTGTGCGGGGTCGGCCGTTCGAGTACGCGGTCCAGGTACGACCGGACGAACCACTCGGGCTCGTAGGCGAGCAGGGCCTTGCCGACGCCAGTCGGATGCATGGGCAGCCGCCCGCCCGTCCTGGACACGATCGGCACGGCCCGCCGCCCGGCCACCTTGTCCACGTACAGGACCTCCAGGCCGTCTCGGACGGCCAGGTGCACGTTCTCGCCGGTGCTCGCGAACAGCTCCTGCAGCCACGGATGGGCCAGGTCCTGGAGCTTGGCGGGCGCGAGCTGGCCGAGCTCCCACAGCCGCAGCCCGATGCGGAGCCGGCCGTCGGGCGCGCGGCTCAGCGCCTGCCACTCCTCCAGCTCGCCGACCAGCCGGTGCACCGTGCTCAGCGGTACGCCGCTGCGCCTGGCCAGGTCGGTCAGCGTGAGCTGCGGGTGCCCGGAGTCGAACGCGCCCAGGATGGCGAGCACCTTGGAGGTCACCGTGCGCCCCTGGGATCCCCCTGACATACCGCAAATCCTGCACAATTCTTCCGCTCAGTGGAAGAGGCAGCTCGAACAATCGACCGCCGAAGCAGGATGCTTCCCTCATGCGCACTCAGGTAGGGATCATCGGGGCGGGGCCCGCCGGTCTGCTGCTGTCCCACCTGCTCCACCTGCGCGGCATCTCCTCCGTGGTGCTGGAGAAGCGCGGTCGCGCGTACGTGGAGCGCCGTGTGCGCGCCGGCGTGCTGGAGCAGGGGACGGTGGACACGCTGGTCGAGGCGGGCGTCGGCGCGCGGCTGCTGCGCGAGGGCCTGCCGCACCGGGGCATCGAGCTCAGGTACGGCGGGCAGGGCCACCGCATCGCCTTCGAGAAGCTGGTGCCCGGCCGGTCCATCACCGTGTACGGCCAGCAGGAGGTGGTCAAGGACCTGATCGCCGCCAGGCTGGAGGCGGGCGGCGACGTTCGGTTCGAGATCGAGGACGTGGCCGTGCATTCGCTGGAGGCCGAGCCGTACCTGACGTTCGGCGGCGAACGGCTCGACTGCGACGTGATCGCCGGTTGCGACGGCTTCCACGGCGTGTCCAGGCCGTCCATCCCGCCGGGCGTTCTGCGGCTGTTCGAGCGGGACTATCCCTTCGCCTGGCTCGGCATCCTGGCCCGGGTGGCGCCCTCGTCCGATGAGCTCATCTACGCCAGGACCGAACGCGGCTTCGCCTTGCACAGCATGCGCTCGCCCACGGTCAGCCGCTTCTACCTGCAGGTTCCGCCCGACGCCACCGTGGCGGAATGGCCGGACGATCGGATCTGGGCCGAGCTGAAGGCGCGGCTGGAGACCGTACCCGGCTTCGTCCTGGACACCGGCGAGATCTTCGACAAGGGCGTCACGCCGATGCGGGCCTTCGTCGCCGAGCCCATGCAGTACGGCCGCCTCTACCTCGCCGGCGACGCCGCCCACATCGTGCCGCCCACCGGCGCGAAGGGGCTGAACCTCGCTGTGGCCGACGTACGCGTCCTGACCGAGGCGCTGGACCGGTTCTTCTCCACCGGCTCGGCCGACCTGCTCGACGCCTACTCCGAGTCCTGCCTGAAGCGGGTCTGGCGGGCCCAGCACTTCTCCTGGTGGATGACGACCCTGCTGCACACGTTCGACTCCGATGACGACTACGGGCGGCGGCTGCAGCTGTCCTACCTGGACTACGTGACCTCCTCCGAGGCGGCCGCCACGACGCTGGCGGAGAACTACGTGGCGCTTCCATGATCAACTTTGAAGGGCGGCCATGACCCATCCTCCTTACCTGAGCCCCGGCTACCGCAGCACGATCCTGCGCGCGCCCGCGCGGCCACCGGTGGCGTTCAGGAGCGATCCCGACGCGATCGAGCTGACCGGCCCGGTCTTCGGCCACGACGAGGTCGGCGCGCTCGACTCCGACCTGACCAGACAGCACGCCGGGGAGCCGCTCGGCGAGCGCATCTCCGTCACGGGCCGCATCCTGGACTCCGCCGGAAAACCGGTCCGCGGCACGCTGGTGGAGCTCTGGCAGGCCAACGCCGCCGGCCGGTACGCCCACGAACGCGACCAGCACCCCGCCCCCCTCGACCCGAACTTCACCGGCGCCGGCCGCTGCCTCACCGACGAGGACGGCCGCTACCGGTTCGTCACGATCAAGCCCGGCGCCTACCCCTGGCGCAACCACCACAACGCGTGGCGGCCGGCGCACCTGCACTTCTCCGTGTTCGGGCGGGCCTTCACCGAGCGGCTCGTCACGCAGATGTACTTCCCCGGCGACCCGCTGATGCCCTTCGACCCGATCCTCCAGTCGATCCCCGACGAACCGGCCAGGCAACGGCTCGTCTCGGCCTTCTCCATGGACCTGACCGAGCCCGAATGGTCGCTGGGCTACTCCTTCGACATCGTGCTGGGCCGAACCCCGATGGAGTCGTCATGAACCTCACGCCCTCCCAGGAGGGAGCCTTCATGAAGCTCACGCCCTCGCAGACCGTGGGGCCGTTCTTCAGCCATGCGCTGCCGTACCCACACGACTGGGAGCTGGTGCCTCCCGGACACGCGGGCGCGATCATGCTGACCGGCCGCGTCCTGGACGGCGCCGGTGAGCCGGTGCCGGACGCGCTGCTGGAACTCTGGCTGGGCCGCACCGGCGACCGCGGCGCGCTGCTGCGGGGGGACGGCGAGGTGTCCGGCTTCGGGCGTTGCGCTACGGACCCGGATGGTTCGTTTCGCTTCCGTACGGCGCGGCCTGAGGGGGCGTACCTGTCGTTGCAGGTGTTCGCGCGGGGGTTGCTGCGGTCGTTGCTGACCCGCGTCTACCTGGAGGATCTGCCTGATCCGCTGCTGGACGGCTTGGAGCCGGAACGGCGGGGGACACTGATCGCGACGGGGTCGGGGGACCGGTACCGGTTCGACGTGCGGCTCCAGGGGGATGGGGAGACGGTGTTCCTTGACTTCTGACGGGACTGCCGGCGGGGCTGCTGCGGACAGCGGGCTGCTGGCGCCGGTGCGGGCGGGCACCCGGGTGGAGGCGGTGACGTCGGACGCGGCCTGGCTGCGCGCCATGCTGGACGCCGAGGCGGCGCTGGCCCGTGCGCAGGGGCGCGCCGGGCTGATCCCCGGTGCGGCGGCCGCCCTGATCGACCGGGTGGCCTCGGGGTTCACGGCGGACCTACCGGACCTCGCCCAGCGAGCCAGACAGGCCGCCAACCCCGTCGTCCCCTTGGTCGCCGACCTGCGCAAAGCCGTCAGCGCAGCCGGGGCCTCCGAAACTGCCGTCACCGCCGCCGAAACCAGCACCTCCTCCGAAGCCCCCGCCTCCTCCGGGAGCGTCGGGGCGGCGGTGTTCGTCCACCGGGGAGCCACCAGCCAGGACATCTGTGACACGGCCGCGATGCTGGTCGCCGCGCGTGCCATCAGCCTGATCGTGGCGGATCTGGACGCGGCCATGGACGTGCTCGCCGGGCTGGCGGAGCGGCATCGCGACACGCTGATGGCGGCTCGCACACTGGGCCAGCAGGCGGTCCCGACGACGTTCGGGCTCAAGGCGGCGGGCTGGCTGACCGGCCTCCTGCATGCCCGCGACCGACTGAGCGCGCTACGCCTGCCCGCCCAGCTCGGCGGCGCGGCGGGCACTCTAGCCGCCCTCGTCGAAGGCGCCCGCACCGAACCAGGCCGCGCCGCCGATGCTGAGCCCGGTGGTGGCGAGAGTGCGCAGGTGCGGGTGCTTCGGTTGGTCGAGCTGTATGCCGAGGAGCTCGGGCTGGTCGCTCCGCTCGCGCCGTGGCATGCCGAGCGGTCCGTGGTCGGCGAGCTGGGCGCGGCCCTGGCCGGTGCGGCGGGCGCGCTCGGCAAGGTGGCGACCGACGTGATCCTCATGGCCCAGACCGAGGTCGGCGAGGTGGCCGAGTCGTCCCGGGGCAACTCCTCGGCCATGCCGCAGAAGCGCAACCCGGCCCTGTCGGTGCTGATCCGGTCGGCGGCGCTCCAGGTGCCCGCGTACGCCCAACTGCTGGGACAGGCGGGGGAGCACGAGCGGGCCGCGGGCGCCTGGCAGGCGGAGTGGTCGCCGCTGCGCGAATGCCTCCGCCTGACCGGCGGCGCCGCGGAGACGGCCGCCGAGCTGGTCGCCGGGCTCCAGGTGTTCCCGGACAGGATGCGGGACAACGCCTGTCTGACCGGCGGGCGCATCGTGTCGGAACGGCTCGCGGTCCACCTCGGCCGCGACGCGCTCGACGAGGCGCTGAGCCGTCCGGGCCCGCTGGAGGGACCCGAGGAACTGCTCGACCCCGAGGGCTACCTGGGCGCCGCGCCGGAACTCGTCGATCGCCTCCTGGCCGACTACCGCGAGCGTCGCGTCCCCTCCGACTACCGCAAGCGCAGCGTCCCGGGCGAACACCGCGAGCGCCGCGTCCCGGACGACTACCGGAAGTGATCGTGAGCATGAAGCTGCATCACCGCGTCGACGGGCCCGCCGGAGCGCCGTTGCTGGTTCTCGGGCCGTCGCTCGGCACCACGCTCGACATCTGGCACCCGCAGCTGAGCGCGCTCACCCAGTCGTGGCGAGTGCTCCGGTACGACCTGCCGGGCCATGGCGGCTCGGCCCCCGCCACCTCCGGCCTGACGATCGACGACCTGGCGCGGGCCGTACTGGACCTGGTGGACGAGACGGAGGACGCGGAGGACGGAGAGTTCGCGGTCGGCGGCATCTCCCTCGGCGGCGCGATCGCCACCGCGATCGCGGCCGGTCGGCAGCGGGCCGGTCGGCGGGGGCGGGTGCGGAGTCTGGTGCTGTGCTGTACGTCGGCGCGGTTCGGGGAGCCGGGTCCGTGGCTGGAGCGGGCGGCGCTGGTACGTGCCTCCGGCGTGACCCAGCTCGCCCCGGTGCTGGCGGCCCGCTGGTTCACCGCCGGCTACGACGGCCGCTGGGTGACGGACATGCTGGAACGCGTGGACGCCGAATCGTACGCGGCCTGCTGCACCGCCATCGCGTCCTGCGACCTGACCGGACGCCTGGCCGCCATCACCGCCCCCACGCTGATCGTCGCGGGGGCCGACGACCCGGCCACGCCCTTGGACCAGGCTCTCACGCTGGCTCAAGGCATCCCCGGGGCGCTCTTGCGCGTGGTGCCCGGCGCGGCCCACCTGGCGAGTGTGGAGCGGGCCGACACCGTCACATCCGCGATCGTCGGCCATCTGGGCGGTCACTCCGGTCACGCGGCCGGGATGCGTACCAGGCGTGAGGTGCTCGGCGACGCCCACGTGGACCGGGCCGTCGCCGCCACCACCGGCTTCACCCGCGACTTCCAGCACCTCATCACCCGCTACGCCTGGGACGAGATCTGGAACCGGCCCGGCCTCGACCGCCGTACCCGCAGCTGTGTCACCCTGACCGCGCTGGTCGCCCGCGGCCACCTGGACGAGCTGGCCATGCACGTGCGCGCGGCCCTGCGCAACGGCCTGACCCCCGACGAGATCGGCGAGGTGCTCCTGCAGACGGCGATCTACTGCGGGGTCCCGGCCGCCAACGCCGCCTTCGCCGTCGCCCAGCGCGTCCTGGCGGACGTCCAGGCAGAAGAAGACTGATCCCACGCTCGATGTCCCGGCTGCAACGGATTTGCAACGTCGGTTGGCAGCATCTTGAGCGGATTGTTCGGCTCAAGGAAGGGACCGATCTCATGCCCAAATTGACCCCGGAGCAGGCCGACCGGATCGTGGCCGGCTGGCGGAGCGGCACGCAGCTCGTCGAAGGATGGGACAACCCGGCGGGCCCGCTGTTCGCCAGCGGTGAGTACGCGGAAGCGGACATCACCCTCGAATCCATCCTCGCCGCGTCGGGCTGCAACCCGCCTCCCCCTCCGCTCACCGAGGGCGGCTGCGGCACCGCCTGCAGCGCCTCCGCCGGGCGCTTGTGCTGCTGACCTGACATGGGGGAATACACCGTAAGCGACACCGTGCTGGACCGCCTGCTCGAACCTTCACTGGAGCGACTGGCGGCCCGGCTCGGGTCCGTCGCGGGCCTGGCGGAAACGGAGCGCCGGGCCGTACTCACGGGCGCCGCCACGGCGCTGCTGAACACCGTGCGCATGAGGACCAACCGGGTGCTGCTCCTGGAGCTGAACGCGGCCAGGATCACCGGCAGGCTCACGGGCGCCGACCCGGAGGCCAGGTGGCGGGATTGGGAGTCCCAGGCGGCGAACCCGGAGTTCTGGGAGTCGCTGGGCGGCCACTACCCGACCCTGCTCCCACGCCTGCGACGGCTGATCGGCCACAGGTGCGCGGCGGCGATGAGCCTGGCCTGCCGCTTCGCCGCCGACCGCCCGCTGCTCACGACCCTGCTCCGGCCGCTCGAGGGGGGCGAGCCGGGGCAGGCCAAGGGGGGCGATCCGGGGGAGCTGGTGAGCGTCGAGTTCGGCGCGGGCGACAGCCATCGCGGCGGGCAGAGCGTGGCGATCCTGACCTGCGCCGCGGGCAAGGTCGTCTACAAGCCGCGATCCGTCGCCGTGGACCTGGCCGCGGCGCGGCTGCTGAGCCGGTTGCTGGCCGACGAGCCCGCCGACACCCGGATCAGGGTCCCCGACGTGGTGAGCGGCGACGGCTACGGCTGGGCCGAGCACGTCGCCCATCGGTACTGCGCCGACGACGAGGAAATGCGCTGTTTCTACCGCAACCTCGGGCACTGGCTGGCCGTGATGCGGCTGATCGGCGGCACCGACCTGCACGCCGAGAACCTGATCGCCGCAGGACCGATCCCGACCGTCGTGGACTGCGAGACGCTGTTCACGCCCCAGCCGCCGACGCGCGTCTCCGGCTACGGGCTCGCGGCGGACCGGGCGGGGGCGCTGATCGGCGGTTCGGTGCTGGGCACCGGGCTGCTGCCGGGCCGGGGGCTGGCGCTCGGCTGGCGCGGCGTCGACATGTCCGCCATCGGCTCACTACCCGGCCAGCAGCCGGTCACGGAGCTGCCGGTCATTCTCGGCGTCGGCACCGACGAGGCGCGGATCGGCCTCGCGCCCGTACGCGTCCCGCTCTCGCTCAACCACCCGAGCCCGGAGCCCGTGCTGAGCAAGCACTGGGACCTGGTGGTCGACGGGTTCACCCGGCTGACCGGGCGGCTCAGGAAGCTCGACGAGGGCGGCGAGCTGGCGGGGTGGCTCGGGGAGTTCGCCGACCTGCCGATCCGGGTCGTACTCAGGTCCACCGAGAGCTACG
Organism: Nonomuraea sp. NPDC048901; assembly: GCF_040649695.1. Lineage (NCBI taxonomy): Bacteria > Bacillati > Actinomycetota > Actinomycetes > Streptosporangiales > Streptosporangiaceae > Nonomuraea > Nonomuraea sp. NPDC048901. The sequence continues at coordinate 220,281 of NZ_JBEZFW010000009.1, forward strand.
CCGAGCTGCAGCGGATGCTCTGGCACCCGCACTCGCTGCACGACGAGCCCGCCGCCCGGCGGCGCGCGGCGGACCTGCTGGCCAGACAGGCGGCCAACGCGCCCGGCCGGCCGGACGACCCCGAGGTGATCGAGGCGGAGGTCGAGGAGCTGCTGGACGGCGACGTGCCGTTCTTCGCCACCACACCGCGCCGCGGCCGGCTCACCGGGCCGCGCGGCACCCAGTGGGGTCCCGTCCAGGACCTGATCGCCGGGACATTGGGCCGGTGGCGGTCGGCCGACCTCGCCCTGGAGCACCAGGTGATCCAGTCCGCCCTGGTCAGCGCGTACCTGAACGAGGGCGGCGTACCCGACCAGCGGCGCCTGCTCCCAGCCGTACTGAACACCGACGACCTGGACCGCAGGCGGCGGGCGCTGGCGGCCGACATCATGCGATCGCTGTCCGACGCCGCCGTACGCGCCGAGGACGGCACCGTCACCTGGATCGCGCCGGTGCTCAACCCGACCGGATGGGCGGTGCTGCCGCTCGGCCTCGATATGTACGGCGGCGCGGCCGGCATCGCCGTGCTGCTGGCGGGCTACCTGCGTGAGATGGAGGCGGGACGGGCCGACCCGGTTCCGGACGTCGGGCAACTGCTGGCCGACGTGCTGCGTACCGTGCGGATGGCGGAGGAGCAGTGGGCCAAGGACCGGGCCGAGATCAAGACGCGACGGCCCGCGCCCGCCGGCGGCTACCTCGGGCTCGCCTCACGGATCTGGGGCTGGCTGCTGCTGGTACGCCTCGGCGTGATCGAGCCGGCCGAGGCGTTCTCGCGGTCGGCCGACCTCGTCCGCGAGCTGCCCGCCGCGCTGGACTCCGACCCGTCGCTCGACCTGGTACGCGGCATGGCGGGCGCGGTGGTGCCCCTGCTGCGGCTCCACGAGAGCGCGGGCAACGCCGACGCGGGGGACCTGGCCAGGACGATCGGCCGCAAACTGGTGTCGGCGGCACAGGTACGCGGCGACACCGCGTGCTGGACGATCGACGGCTTCCCCGACGGCATCGGCGGCCTGGCGCACGGGGCGACCGGCATCGGCTGGGCGCTGTCCCGGCTGGCGGCGGCCACCGGCGACACCGACTGCGCGAGCGTCGCCGAGGCCGCCTTCGCCTACGAGGAGACCCTGTACGTCCCCGAGACCGGCAGCTGGCGCGACCTGCGCGGCCCGGACCAGATCGGGGCGGCGTGGTGCCACGGGTCTGTCGGGATCGCGGTCGTGGCGGCCGACCAGCTCATGGAGGGCCGCGGCGACCCGGAACGGCTGCGTGACCTGCTGCGGCGCGCGGCGCAGTCCAGCCAGGCCGACGGCATCGGCTGGAACCACACCCTGTGCCACGGCGACTTCGGGGCCTGGGAGGTGCTGGACCTCGCCGTCACCGCGGGGCTCGGCGCGGGCGGACTGGACCGGCCCCGGCTGGAGGCCCACCTGCTCGGCAGTGTCGAGGAGCATGGGCCGGTCAGTGGGTTCGCCAGGGACGCGTTCGTTCCGGGGCTGATGCCGGGGCTCGGCGGAGTCGCGTACCAGTTGCTCCGTATGCATCCCGAATGCCCACTGCCCTCGGTGCTCCTGCCCGACCCCGGCCCGGTCTCCAGCACAGTGAAGCCGTCTTGAGCGCGTCCGCCGATGCCCATGAAGATGCCCATGAAATGGTGTCGCCTTACTGGCAACTCGACGACGCGGGCGACATGGGGTTCTGGCGGATGTGCCGCCGGCTGCCGGCCACCAGCCGGGCGGTGCTCGCGATCGTGGCGCGTGCGGCCCCCCGGCAGGCCGTCACGGTCGTCCTGCTCCAGGTCGTGTCGGGAGCCGCCACGGCCTTCGGCCTGCTGGCCACCACGGGGGCGCTGGAACGGCTGCTCGCCACCGGCCCCACCGTGGAGGTGGTGGCGGCCGCGCTGCCCCTGATCCTCCTCGTCGGCGGGGCGTACCTGCTGCGGGGGGCGGTCGAGACGGCCATCGCGGCCGCGTACGCCCGGCTGACGCCCGCGGTGCGCCGGATGGCGGAGGGGGAGCTGTTCGCGGCCGGACTCCGCGTCGAGCTGGCCGCCTACGACGACGCCGGCTTCTACGACCGGATGCAGCGGGCCCGGGATCGGGGCCTGTTCCACCTCGCGCGGGCCGTGGACAACCTGGTCGACCTCGTCGGCGCGGCGCTGGCGTTCGCCGCCGCGTTCACCGGGCTGGCCGTCCTGCACGCCGCGCTGCTTCCGGTGCTGGCGCTGGGCGTACTTCCGTCGGCCTGGACGGTGCAGCGCTCGGCCCGGCTGGCGTACGCGCACATGACCCGTACGGTCACCCTGAACCGCCGGGTCCAGATGATCACCGAGCTGGGCACGCAGCGCGACCCCGCGCCGGAGATCCGCGCCTGCCAGGCCGAGGAGTTCCTGCTGCGGGAGTACGCCGAGGTCGCCGACCCGCTGCGCGACCAGGAGGTACGGGTGAAGGCGGGCCAGGTACGCGTCGGCACCGTCGGCCGGGCGCTCACCGGGCTCATGTCCGCCATCACGTTCACCGTGCTCGGCCTGCTGCTGCAGGCGGGCTGGATCCCGCTGGCGGTGGCCGGCGGCGCGGTGATCGCCGTGCGGACCGCGAACGCCGCGCTCAGCCGGCTGGTCCACTCGGCGCACCAGCTGCTGGAGCAGGGCATGTACGTGGCGGACTACCAGGAGTTCGTCGACGACGCCGCCTCCAGGAGCCGAGCGGCGGCCACCCGCACCCGTCTGGCGCCGGTCGCGCCGGAGGTGATCACGCTGAGCGGCGTCGAGTTCGGCTACCCGGGCGGGACCCGCGAGGCGCTGCGCGGCATCGACCTCACCGTCCGCACCGGTCAGACCATCGCCCTCGTCGGCGAGAACGGCTCCGGCAAGACCACGCTCGCCAAGATCATCGCGGGCCTGTACGAGCCCACGAACGGGCAGGTGAGCTGGGACGGCGTGGACATCCGCGAGATGGACCCGCACAGCGTCGGCGACCGGATCATGATGGTGCTCCAGGACCCGATCCGATGGCCGCACACCGCCCGCGCCAACGTCCGGGCCGGCCGCCACGACCGCGACGACCCCGGCGACCTGGCGCTGCGCGCCGCCGCCGAGCTGGCGGGCGCCGACACCGTGGTGGCCGACCTGCCCAACGGCTGGCAGACGCTGCTCTCGAAGTACTTCCGCGGCGGACAGGAACTGTCGGGCGGTCAGTGGCAGCGGCTGGCCGTCGCCCGCGGCGTCTTCCGCGACGCGCCCGTACTGATCTGGGACGAGCCGACGGCGCCGCTGGACGCCAAGGCCGAGTTCGCCGTGTACGAGTCGCTGCGCCGCCTCGCCACCGGCCGGATCGTCATCCTGATCACGCACCGGCTGGCCAGCGTACGCAACTCCGACCGGATCTACCTCCTGCACGAGGGCGCGCTGGCGGAGCAGGGCACGCACGACGAGCTAATCGCCCGATCCGGTCGATACGCGGAGCTGTACGAGCTGCAGGCCCGCATGTACGCCGACGAACTCCCCCTCAGCGGAGTTCGGGGCGGTGGCTCCGGCCGTTGAGCACCGGCCTGTTGTCGCGGTGGCCGAGCAGATCGGCGGCACGGCGGCGGTAGACCAGCTGGGTCGGGACGGGCGTGGCGGCGTACAGGGACTCCCGCGTCACCTCGTTGGCGAACTCGTACCCGCTGCCCGTCACCACGAGCAATCCCACCCTCAGCGCGCGCTCACACAGCTCGGCGGCCACCTGCGGCGGCAGGCCGAGCAGTTCCCCGGCCAGCGCGGGCTCGAAGGTACCCCGGAACACCGAGGCGGCCCGCAGCAGGCGCTCCACCAGCGAGCCGGTCCGGTGAACCCGCGCGAGTACCGCCGCGCTCAGCCCCGCCGGCACCCCGTGCTCACCCGCCGCCAGGCCGCGAAGCAGCTCGACGACGTACAGCGGGTGACCGCGTGTCCGGCGGAAGACGTCGTCCGCCCACCTGCCCTGACCGCTCCTTGCGGCCAGCCGCGCGACCGACCGCGCGGGCAGCGGCCCCAGCTCCAGCCGGACGGCTGCATGCCCGAGCGCCTCCAGCGCCGCCGTGTTCTCCGCCGAGCGTGCCGTCACGACCACCAGCAGGCGCGCGCCGGAGACCCGGCGGGCCAGGTAGTGCACGAGTTCGACGGTCTCCTTGCCGGCCAGGTGAAGGTCCTCCAGCACCAGCAGGACCGGCTTCCTGGCCCCCAGTGCCCGCAGAAACGCGGCCACCGCCTCATAGGTGGACCTGCGCCCGGCGACTTGCCCAGCCGAGCCGTGGCGCCCCTGCCGCAGCGCCGCCTCCGGGATCAGCTCGGCCAGCGCCTGCGCCGCATCACCCACCATGTCGCGGAGCACGGACTCCGTGAGACGGGTGACCGGTGGCGTCAACGCGTCGGCGAACGGCTGGAGGAAGAGCGAACGCTCGATCTCCTGGCACTGCGCCTCCAGGGTGATCCCGCCGGTGGCCCGCGCGATCCGTACCGTCTCCGCGGCCAGCCGGGACTTGCCGATGCCCGCCTCACCCACGATCAGCAGCACCCCGGTCCGCCCCGTCGCGGCCGCCGCCCAGGCCCGGGAGATCATGGTCATCTCTTCCTCCCGCCCGGGTAACGCGGAATCCCTCTCCGCGGCCGGGGGGCCGGCGGGTTGCTCGCGCAGGATCGCCAAGTGCACCGCCCGTGTCTCTGCCGCCGGGTCCGTGCCCAGCTCGGCCGCCAGGACGTCGCGCAGCCGCTCGTAGGCCAGCAACGCCCGCGCGGGCTCGCCCGCCTCGGCGTGCGCCCGCATCAGCAGGCGGTGCGCCGCCTCGTCGAACGGATCCGCGGCCACCGCCAACTCCGCCGCCCGCCGTGCCCGCTCCGGCTCGGCGTTCCGGAGCGCCCCTGTCGCAGCCGCGTGCAGTGCCCGCCTGAGCAGCCCGGCCGCCTCGCCCCGCGCTGCCGCCGCCCAAGGGGCGTCGCAGTCGCCCTTCAGGATGACGCCGTCGTCGAGCAGTTCGATCGCCCGCGTCGCCGCGGCGACGGCCGCGGCCGCCTCGTTCACCGCCAGCCGGCCCTCCGCCTCCGCGGTCAGCGCGGCGGCCTCGTCGAGGTCCACGCTCACCGCCGGTGGCCGGCCCAGCCGGTAGCCCCGCCTGCCGCCTGTCACGGCCTCCGGGCCGAGAGTCCTGCGCAGCCTGCTCACCAACGTGGCGACGTTCTCCGCCGGCCGTTTCGGCGGGCAGTCGTGCCACAGCACATCTACGACGCGGTCGGTGGGCAGCGTGTGGCCGCGCTCGACCGCGAGCAGCTTCAAGAGCGTCCCGGCTCGCCCGCCGACCGTTTCGCGCAGGCCGTCCCTCTCGACCCCGAACGAGCCCACCAGCCGGATCAGCACCTTGCTCTCGCGGCCGTCTGTCCCATCGATCCCTGTCTCATCGATCATGGTGCTCCCGATGCCCTCCGCGTGCCTCTGACCTTGAGGCGTGACATCGAGGGACAGGAATGTTCCACTCGCCCTGGGGAGGCGGGCTTGCCGCCGGTCCGGCACTTGGGCCGGGTTTGCTCAGGCAGCGGCCTTCAGGCTCGTGAAGCCGATGTGCCGCCTGCCACGAGCTCAGCACCGCCTCGCGCACCGCCGCCGTGTCCTGGCCGAAGATCTCCCCAGTTGCCAGGCGAGGTCCTCCCACCCGAGCACCGCGCGGTCCAGGGTCTCGTCGGACGGGATGACCAGCGCCGCCCACGCGAGCCCGGCGGCCACCGCGGACCAACTGAATCTCTGTGCCTTCTTCAGGTTGGCATCGGTGGTCTTGCTCCAGCTCGCCAGCTCGGACTTGGCCCTGCCCAGATCCTCCTCCGTACCGGCGTAGCCATTCACCAGGTGCCGCTTCCAGCCGTCCGGGCTCGCTTCCCGGAACGGCGCGGTCTCCTTCGGCCACCTCCGGGACATTGAGTCACCTTGGGCGCTCAGGTTGGCGAGCCTCGACTCCAGACGCCCGACCCCGGCGACGCGGCCCCGGCCCTCCGCCGCGGCGCTCGGATGCGAACACCCGATCACTCAGGTCCTCTGCCATCTTGATGCCGACGTCGAACTCCATCCGTAACGAGTCCCAGATGTCGCTGTACCGGTGCCGCGCCGGCCACTCCCCGACCGCGCCGAGGGCGAGCGGCGGCAGGCTGTACAGGATGTCAGGTCGGGCGCTTCGAAAAGCCGGCGGCTGTACGCGTACGTGGACGGGGCTTCGACTTCAACGGGCAGGATCAGTCCGCCGCGACAATTAACGCGATCTCCGCCGTTGCTGCAGGTGATTCTGCCGGCAGTGGGCTCGATCGTGCATGCCCGGTGGAGGCGGCTCCCCGGCGAGCGGTCAGAGAGCCAGCGGCACGGGGTGAATCTCGTCGGCGGGGTGGCCCGACCGCTGGTGAATGCGTTGCACGGCCTCCGCGCTCGGTGCGTCGGACAGGCAGTAGATGACGCCCTCCTCAGGGTCCGCCCAGGTCTGCATGAAGGACACGCCCTCTTCGCTCTGGATCGCGAGGTCGGCCTCGTGCGCTTCACGGAGTTGCTCGTCAGTGATGCCCACCATGTCGTGGTGGACATCCATAAACCTTGTCATGACATTCCTCCTGTCGACATTTGGCGCAGGTCCCTCTCAGACTAGATCCGACATAAGTCATCAATCACCCCAACATTCCTCAAATGGCATGTCCAGGAACACCCGCCTCCCGCCTTGCCCGGCATATGATCATTCAACGGCCTTATGATCATTTCGACTGTTCCCGATCTCGCGAGGAGTCCACCGTGACCGAAAAGTCGGACTTATGGGCAAATGGCATTGACACCACCCGGCCCAGCATCGCCAGGGCCTATGACGTCGTGCTCAACGGCAAGGACAACTTCGAGGTCGATCGCGCGTTCGTCGCCGAGATCGTGAAAGTCGTCCCAGAGATCTACGATGTGGCGACGTACAACAGGGAGATCCTCGGCCGGGGCGTGCGCTTTCTCGTCGAGCGCGGCATCACGCAATTCATCGATCTCGGCTCCGGTTTGCCGACGGTGGAGAACACGCATCACGTCGCGCAGCGGGCCAACCCGGACGCGCACGTGGTCTATGTCGACAACGACCCGATGGTGCTGGCCCACGGACGGGCGATCCTGGCCGAGAACGACCGGACCGGGGTGGTCACGTCCGACCTGCGTGAGCCGAAGTCGATCCTGGCCGACGAGACGGTCCAGCGGCTCATCGACCTGGACCAGCCGGTAGGCGTGATGCTGGTCGGCATCCTGCACCACCTGCACGACGGCGAGGCCCCGAAGGGCATCGTCGAGGAGTACATGGCGGCGGTCCCGTCCGGCAGCTACCTCTTCATCACCCATTTCTGCTCCGCCACCCAGGACGCGCGTGACGCGGAGAAGAAGTTCCTCGCGCTGCTCGGCACCGGCCGCTTCCGGACTCCCGAGGAGATCACCTCGTTCTTCGACGGGTACGAGCTGGTCGAGCCCGGCGTCGTCCCGCTGCCCCTGTGGCGTCCCGAGGACACCGTCCCCGAGGAGCTCAGTGTCGGCCAGCGCCTCATGTACGGCGGCATCGCCAGGAAGCCCTGACTCGCCCGCACCGGTGGGTCGGGGGTCTCGCTCCCGCTGTCCCCACTCTCCGCCTCCGGCGCCTCGCCGATCGTGAGCGGCACGCCGACGCGGGGCCGACACGTCGGCGTGGCGGCCATGGTAGGCTGGTCTCAGTTGCAGTTCTGGTACCCAAATGAACTTTGTGTGCGCCTGACGGGACGTAGCCCTCAGGCGCATTTTGTTTGCCGGTCATTTCCGGATGGGTCATTTCGGCGACGTGGGGCCCGTGACCTGCGGGTTCTGTCTATTTCGCCTATCCTAAAGGAGATCGACATGGCGACTGGCACCGTGAAGTGGTTCAACTCTGAAAAGGGCTTCGGCTTCATCGAGCAGGACGGCGGCGGCGCTGACGTCTTCGCCCACTACTCCAACATCGCTGCCCAGGGCTTCCGCGAGCTGCAGGAAGGCCAGAAGGTCAGCTTCGACATCACGCAGGGCCAGAAGGGCCCGCAGGCCGAGAACATCGTTCCCGCCTGACGCTGGTCACGCACGACGAGCCGGGGTTCGCACCTGAAGAGGTGCGAGCCCCGGCTCGTCGCATTGAGGGCATGTGTCGCGAGCCCGGCCGCTCCTGGCGAGGGTTAATGTCGGTGAAACCGCACGTCGCGTGGTTGCGAAACAGCGGACTGCCATCCTGCCCGCATGAGCGATGCGAAAGACGTAGATCGGGCGCACACTCCTGAGCAGGCCGCCGCCTCGTGGAAGCGTGAGGTCGTAGAACTGGCGGTGCTCTTCGTCGCGGTCGGTCTGGCCCACCTGTTCGCCACTCTTATGGGGCACTCCGCCCCAGGCCCCGCGGTGCTGATCACCCTCGGTGCGGGGCTCATCATGTTCACCTTCGTCCACAAACGCCTGGCCCACCGACGACCCGGCCGCAAACGCCTGGGCCGCGAAGGCCACAAACGATGGGGAACCGAGCGCCAAGCCGCTGAGGTGATCGATATCGAGGGAGGCCGGCCGATGAAGTTGTGGCGCATCCGCACGCGGGTGGTCGACCGGCCGGGCCGTCTGGCGGAGTTGGCCACGGCGTTCGCCAGGCTGGACTGCAACGTGCTGGCCCTGCACATCGCCGCGACCGGCAGCAGCGCGATCTCTCCGTCCGGCTGCGACGCCCTGGACGAGTTCGTCGTCGAGGCGCCTACGCAGCTGAGCGAGGAGGACCTGCGGTCGGCGGTCGAGAAGGCCGGCGGGCTCGACATCGTCATCGTCCGCGCCTACGTCAAAGACCTGGTCGACCCCGGGGTCCAGGCCCTCGTCCTGGCCCATGCCGTCAGCGACGACCCGGAGCAGCTGCCCCATGCGATGGCGGAGCTGCTGCGCGCCCCGGACGTCCAGTGGCGACGCCCCGGAGACACCCTCGCCGACAGCGGCGAGTCCGGCACCACTCTGGTGATTTCCGTCCATCCCGAACGGGCGCTCCTGGTCAGCCGCCCCGCTCTGCCGTTCACCCCGACAGAGGCGGCCAGGGCCGCCGCACTGGCCGCCAGCGTGAGACAGCGGCGCTACTCCGACTGAACGCCGCCCGCTCAGCCAAGGCTGCCTCGTGTACGCGTCACCGCCGTTCGCAGGCGGCGGGCCGCACCTGGATCGCGCGGATCCTTTCGACATCGAGCTTCATGGAGCGATCAAAGGTATAGATGCCGTTCTGCTCCTGGAACACATCGGTGAGCTGTGTATAGCAATAGCCGAACATGTCCGGATTATCGAGCAATGTGCTGACAAGGCCGCCGAACCGTACGTAGAACTCTTCCTCCCCGGCCGGACGAACCCCATACCCCCACGACCGGTCAAGCGCATCGCCACCCTCGTCGGTGCCCGCGACCCACCAGATGCCGCCGAACTCACTGACGAAGTACGGCTGCCCCCGATAGGCAGCGGACATCGGGCCATCCGGGCTCGTGTTCATGAACGGCCGCCCGGAGGCGAGGCCGGCGTGGTTCGCGGCGAAGACCGCCGGATCCTGCTCATAGTCGTGCGAGTCCACCACATCGGTCTCCGCGACGCGGTGCGCGTAACCCGACACGTCCAGGACGGGGCGCGTCGGGTCGGCGAGCTTCGTGGCCAGCCACATCGCCCGTGTCACGTCGTCGAGCTGGGTGATCCGGTCCGTCAGGATCTGCGAGGTCTCGTTCAGCGGGCACCAGCCGACGATCGACGGATGGCTCAGGTCGCGGCGCACGGCTTCGAGCCACTGCGTCACCATCGAGGCCGTCGGTCGCTGGTTGTCCCCGGCCGGTCCGGAGGTGTCGACACCCCAGTCGCCGAACTCTCCCCAGACCAGATAGCCCAGCCGATCCGCATGGTAGAGGTATCGCTCCTCGAACACCTTCTGGTGCAGCCGGGCCCCGTTGAAACCCGCCGCGATGCCCAGTTCGATGTCGTGGGCGAGCGCGCGGTCGCTCGGGGCCGTCATCAGTGACTGCGGCCAATATCCCTGGTCGAGTACGAGCCGCTGGAACGCCGGCAGGCCGTTCAGCAGTAACCGGTTCCCGTCGATCGAGACCGAGCGCAGCCCCGCGTACGACCTGACCTCGTCGACCACGACCCCGGCCGCGTCGAGAATCTGGACACTCAGCCCGTACAGGTGCGGATCCGACGGAGACCACGTCCTGACCGAGCCTTCCGGCAGCCGCAGGGTGAGCCTGGGGGAGAGGTCGAGATCGGCGCGCACCTCCGCCTCGGCCAGGACGGCGCCGGCCGGACCGTTCGTGTCGTGATCGTAGGTCTCGGTGAGCCGGAGCCGGACACGATGGCCGGGCCGGTTGGCCGGCAGCAGGACGGTGACGTCGAAGCCGGCCGACGCCAGCTGGGGCACGACCCGCACTTCGCGGGCGTGTACACCGCCGACCGGCTCCAGCCACACCGTCTGCCAGATCCCCGTCGTCCTGGTGTAGAGGCAGCCCGCGTTGGCGTACTCCCTCGACTGCTTGCCGCGTGCCTGCAGGCTGTGGCGGCTGTCGCGGGCCCGGACCACGATCACGGCGTCCTCGCCGGGCGCGGCCACGCCGGTGAGATCGGCCGTGAACGGGGTGAAACCACCTCGATGCCGGACGACCTCGTGCCCGTTGACCCAGACGGTCGCGTCATGGTCGACGGCGCCGAAGTGCAGCAGCACGGTGCGACCGGCCCATGCCTCGGGAACGCGGACCGTCCGTCGATACCAGACCGACTCCATGAAGTCGACGTTCGCGATGCCGGACAGCTCGCTCTCCGGGGCGAAGGGGACGGTGATCCGGCCCGACAGCTCGCGTTCGACCAGTCCGCGTTCGAGGCCGGAGTCGCCGGCGTCGATCTCGAACTGCCACTCGCCGTTCAGGTTCAGCCAGTCCGTACGCATCAGGGCGGGCCGAGGGTACTCCGGGCGGGGAATGGGCGAGTGCATCGGCGATCCGGGCCTTTCTGAAGATCGGTTTTCGCCCAGCTCCTACCGCACATTCGGCTAGCCCGCAACCCGTTGACCCTTGAGGTAAACGCCATGTATACCTGGGCCATACCTGATGCATCCTCCAAGCGCCGACGAGGTGGAGATGTCATGGCAGTAATCAGCAGGCGGACCTTTCTCGCAGGCAGTGCCGCCGCGCTGGGTACCACCACCCTGGCGGCCTGCGGCAATCCCACGACCTTGCCCGAATCCATGCAGGTGGTCCGCGCCGGTAACGGTGGCCCGAGCCGGGGCGGAATCCTGTACTTCGGTCTCTCCACGGACCCGGCCAACCTCGACCCGCATCTCAGCACCGGCAGCGCCTCCGACTACCTGCGGCAACTCGCCTACAACGGGCTGGTGCAGTACAGCGGCGCCGGAGAGATCGTCGGGGACCTCGCGACCGAGTTCGGCTGGGCGGACGAGCTGACCTACAAGGTCAAGCTCCGCTCAGGGGTCACCTTCCACGACGGCTCCCCGATGACGGCCGAGGACGTGGTCTTCTCCTTCCGCCGCATGATGGACAAGGAGACCGCGGCGGCGTCGGGCCCGCTGCTCACGCAGGTCACCTCCGTCGAGGCGCCCGACGCCACGACCGTGGCCTTCACCCTGAAGCAGCCCGACGTGGCCTTCCCGTTCGCGCTGGCCGCGCCCACCACCAACATCGTCTCCAAGAAGTGGATCGAGGCGGGGGCGAACACCAAGACGCAGGTCATGGGCACCGGCCCGTTCCGGTTCGTGGAGCGCATACCCGGAGTGAGCACCACCTTCGTCCGGTTCGAGCACTACTTCGAGTCCGGCCTGCCGTACCTCAACGGCATCGTCTTCCAGCCGATGAGCGACGACTACGCCCGCGTGATGGCCCTGCGCACGGCGACCGTGGACATGATCGACTATGTCCCGGCCACCCACGTCGGCGTCATCTCCGAGAACCCCCGGCTGCGGTTCGCCTCGGACAAGACCTTCGGCTTCGGCTTCGTCGGGTTCGTGACCAGCAAGCGGCCCTTCGACGACGTGCGGGTCCGCAAGGCGATCGCCATGTCGATCAACCGGCAGTCGGTTCTGGACACCGCGCTGCTCGGGCACGGCAGGCCGATGGACGGCGCGCTGATGTCGGAGACGTTCGCTCCGTACGCGCGCGGGCTCGACGGGACCATGCCGTACGACCCGGAACAGGCGAGGTTCCTGCTGAAACAGGCCGGGCAAGAGGGTTTGACCCTGCCGGTGGTCACCACCAGCTCCTATTCGGTCATCGCCCGGCCCGCCCAGGCGATGCTGCCGGGCCTGCGCGCGGCCGGCCTGAACGTGAACCTCACGCAGCAGGAATGGCTGACCTTCCGGGCCAGCGTGACCGACAAGGTCTTCCCCGTCCACTCCTGGGGGACGGCGCCGAAGTTCGGCGACCCCGCGTCGCTGGGCGACTTCGTCGGCAGTACGGGCACCTTCGCCAAGTACCTCGACTTCGCGGACGACAAGATCGACGAGCTGCTCGCCCAGGGGCGCAAGACCTCGGAGCAGAGCCTGCGCGACGAGATCTACCTCGACATCGAGAAGCGGGCGCTGGAGCTGGTTCCGATGACCTACACCGTCCGCCGCGAGCAGGGCGAGGCTCACTACACCTACGTCAAGGGTTACGAGCACCCGCCGAAGGGCGCCTGGACCGCCACGGCCCTGCGCCGGACCTGGATGGAGAAGACGGCGTGAGGCGATTCCTGGCCAAGCGGTTCGCGCAGGCGATCCTGCAGTTGCTCCTCGTCGGCACCATCGTCTTCTTCTTGGTACGCCTCATCCCGGGCGATCCCGCCAAGGCGGTGCTGGGCGAGGCGGCCACCGAGCAGCAGATCGCCCAGACGCGGCTGGCGATGCACCTCGACGAACCCTTCTTCGGGCAGTTCATCGGCTTCTGGGCGCGGCTGTTCCAGGGCGATCTCGGCACCTCGCTGATCAGCGGGCGCCCGGTGATGCAGGACCTGCCCTCCCGCATCGGCAACTCGCTGGAACTGGTCCTGATCGCGCTGGCCGTCTCGCTGGTGGTCGGCATCGTCCTAGGCCGGATGGCCGCCACCCGCGCCGACAAGCCGTCGGACCACGTGCTGGTCGCCGGGTCCATCTTCGGGATCTCCCTGCCCGTCTTCGTGGTCGGCACACTGCTGCTGCTGGTGTTCGCCATCCTCATCCCGATCCTGCCGCCGGCGCGCTTCGCCTCACCGTTCGAAGATCCCCTCACGCACCTGCACATCCTCATCCTGCCGGTGGTCACGCTGACGGCGGCCTCGTGCGCCGTGGTCACCCGGATGACCAGGGCGTCCATGCTGGAGACCCTCAACGCCGACTATGTCCGTACGGCCCGCGCCAAGGGGCTGGTGGAGAAACGCGTCATCAACCGGCACGCCCTGCGTACGGCGATGCTGTCCGTGGTCTCCGTGACGACGGTGGAGCTGACGACGCTGATCGGCAGCACGGTCCTGGTGGAGACCATCTTCGGCTGGCCGGGGATGAGCTCCCTGCTCATGAACGCCGTGGGGCAGCGCGACTACCCCGTCATCCAGGCCGTCGTCCTCGCCGCGGCCACCATCGTCATCCTGGTCAACCTGGTCGGAGACCTGGTCGTCAGGGCACTCGACCCCCGGGCGGAGGACAACTGATCATGGCCACTGTGCTGTCAGGCGCACCGGCGATCACGAGCGCCGACAGGAAGACCTTCCTGCGGCGGCTGCTGGCCAACCGCAGGACGTCCGTCGCGGGCGCCTTCCTGCTGCTGGTCGCGCTGGTCGCGGTGTTCGCCCCGTTCCTCGCGCCGTACGACTACCGCGACATCGTCGGCAAGCCGCTGACCTCCGGCGCGGCGCTGGGCATCGACGACTTCGGCCGCGACGTGCTGTCCCGCCTGCTCATCGGGCTGCGGGTCTCCCTCGGGGTGGCCCTGTCGGCGGTCCTGGTGGCGGCGGTCATCGGCGTCGCGCTCGGACTCGTGGCCGGGTACGTCGGCCGCTGGGTCTCGACGATCATCATGCGCGGCATCGACGTCCTGCTGAGCTTCCCCCCGATCGTGCTGGCCATCGCGGTGGTGGCGATCCTGGGACCGGCCCTGGTGAACGTCGTCCTGGTGATCGGCGTCCTGTACATCCCGAGATTCACCAGGATCGTGTACACCCAGGTGCTGTCCATCAGGAACCTGGAGTACGTCGAAGCCTCGAAGATCATGGGCGCGAAACCGGCCGGCATCCTGGCCGGCACGATCCTGCCGAACGTGGCCGCGCCCATCATCGTCCAGCTCAGCCTGTCGGTCAGCTTCGCCATCCAGATGGAGGCCGGACTGAGCTTCCTCGGCCTCGGCGCGCAGCCGCCGCTGCCCTCGCTGGGCACGATGGTCGGCTCGGGACGCGACTTCCTGGAGGTCCAGCCGACGCTGCTGATCTACCCGTCCGTGCTCATCATCCTCGTCGTCCTCGCCCTCAACGTGTTCGGGGACGGCCTGCGCGACCTGCTCGACCCGCGCCGCCGAGGCACCAGCTGAGACGTGGCACCCACCGAGTCCTGGCACCAACTGAAAGGAACCACCACATGACCCTCCCTTCCACCCACAGGCTCGGTGAGCTCTCCTGGACCCAGGTCAAGGAGCTGGCGGAACGGGACCCGATCATCCTGCTGCCGATCGGCGCCGTCGAGCAGCACGGCCCGCACCTGCCCATCCACGAGGACTCCATCGTGGCCGAATGGGTCGCCGACAAGCTGGCGGCGGAGAACGGATGCTATGTCGCCCCGGCCCTCCACTACGGGCACTCCGGCACCTTCCGCGGCTACGCCGGCAACCTCTCCTTGAGCCAGGCGACCCTGCGCAACGTCACGTACGAGATCATCGAGGCGCTGGTCCAGTCCGGATTCCGGCGCATCATCATCGTCGACAACAACGGCGGCAACGTCGGGCCCGTCACCGGCGCCGCCCTCGACGCGCGCCGCGACCTCGGCGTGCTGATCGGGCACCTGTACCCGTGGCAGCTCGGCTACGCGCTCATGCGCGACGTGTACGAGGACCCCACCACCGCGTACGGACACGGCGCCGAGCCCGAGCACTCCGCGATGCTCGCGATGTTCCCCGAGCAGGTGCGCAGTGAGCTGGCCGTCCCGGGCGGCCTGGCGTCCGGCAGCGGCTGGACGCCGACGAGCTACCTCGAGACGGCGATCCCCGGCCAGACCGTACGCGGGACCGTCTTCTGGGACTTCTCCGAGGTGAGCGAGACCGGCTGCACCGGCGACGTGAGCCTGGGCGACGCCAAGATCGGCGAGATCTGGATCGAGCGGGTCATCGGTTTCTGCTCCGCCTACATCCAGGAGTACGACCGCAACACCAATGCCATCCAGGAGTACGACCGCAACACCAAAGCCGAGTAGCCCTGCATGAGCATTTGGGGAGACACATGACAACCGACACGATCCTCTCGGTCGAGCAGCTCTCGGTGGATTTCCAGATCGCGGGCGAGTGGACCACGGCGGTGAAAGACGTCAGCTTCTCGGTCGCCAAGGGCGAGGTGGTGGCGCTGGTCGGGGAGTCCGGCTCGGGCAAGTCCGTCAGCTCGATGTCGGTGCTCGGGCTGCTGGCGCCGAACGCGCGGCGCCGCGGGAGCATCCGGTTCGGCGACACCGAGCTGATCGGCCTCGGCGAGGAGCCGCTGCGCGCCATCCGGGGCAAGCGGATCGCGATGATCTTCCAGGAGCCGATGACCGCGCTGAACCCCGTCTACACCATCGGCGAGCAGATCATCGAGGCGATCCAGTGCCACGAGCGCCTGCCCGTCGCCGAGGCCCGCTCGCGGACTCTGGAACTGCTGCGCAAGGTCGGCATCCCGGAGCCGGAGTCGCGGATCGACAGCTACCCGCACCAGCTGTCCGGCGGTCAGCGGCAGCGCGCGATGATCGCCATGGCGATCTCCGGCTCGCCGGAGGTCATCATCGCCGACGAGCCGACCACCGCCCTCGACGTCACCGTGCAGGCGGAGATCCTGGAGCTCCTGCGCCGCCTGCAGAAGGACCTCGGCTCGGCGGTCATCGTCATCACCCACGACATGGGAGTGGTCGCCGACCTGGCCGACCGGGTCGTGGTGATGAAGCAGGGCGAGGTCGTGGAGGAGGCGCCGGTCGCCCGGCTGTTCGCCGACCCCCGCCACGAGTACACCCGCAAGCTGCTGGCCGCGGTACCCCGGCGCGGGCAGGCGGAACCGGCCCGCGCCCCGGCCGAGCCCGCTGATGGCATGACGCTGCGGGTCACCGATCTCGAGGTCGAGTACCCGGGCCGGCTCGGTCGCAAAGGCTTCAAAGCGGTGCACGGCGTCAGCTTCGCCATCGAGAAGGGGAAGGTCCTCGGTCTCGTGGGGGAGTCCGGCTCGGGCAAGTCCACGATCGGCCGGGCGATCGTCGGGCTGGCGCGGGCCTCGGCGGGCGCGATCGAGATCTGCGGGCGCGAGGTGACGGGGCTCAAGGCCGGGCAACTGCGCGACTTCCGCCGGACGTACTCGATGGTCTTCCAGGATCCGGGCTCCTCGCTCGACCCGCGCCGGTCGATCGGCGACTCGATCGCGGCACCGATGATCATCAATCGGTACGCCGGTCGCGCCGCCGTACGCGAGCGGGTGCTGGACCTGCTGGAGCAGGTGGAGCTGCCCAAGAGCTGGGCCGACCGGTTTCCGCATGAGCTGTCGGGCGGTCAGCGGCAGCGCGTCGGGATCGCCCGCGCGCTGGCGCTGGAGCCCGAGTTGCTCATCGCCGACGAGCCCACCTCGGCGCTCGACGTTTCGGTGCAGGCCACCGTCCTGCGGTTGTTCCAGGAGCTGCAGGACCGGCTCGGCTTCTCCTGCCTGTTCATCAGCCACGACCTCGGCGTCGTCGAACTGCTCGCGCACGACGTCGCCGTTCTGCAGCACGGGCGGCTGGTCGAGCACGGCCCGGCTCGTGAGGTGCTGAACCAGCCGCGGACCGACTACACCAAGCGGCTCGTCGCGGCGGCGCCGGTGCCCGATCCCGCCGAGCAGGCCGAGCGCCGCGAGCTGTGGCGGGCCATGGCGAAGTGATCGAGCTGTCTATCGGGTGTTCACTTCAGGCGGGAGACCACCGACTCGTCGGGGCGCAGATGGTTGCGCAGCGTACGTTCGGCGGCCTCGAAGTCGTGCTCGGTCAGCGCCGCGAGCAGGGCGCGGTGCTCCGGGCCGATGACCGCCAGCCGGTTGGGCCGCAGCGAGATCGCGCTGACCCCGATCCGCTGGTGGCGCGGCTGGAGGCTGGTGAACAGGTCGGTCAGGACGGTGTTGCCTGTCGCCTTCACAAACGAATAGTGGAAGAAGAAATCCATCTTCGCGTGCTCGGCGATCGCGTCGCGGTCGCCGGCCCGGCACCGCGCCAGCGTCGAGGGCTCCTCCATCAGGTCCAGGTGCGCGGACAGGCCCGCCGGGATGTCGGTCTTCGTCTCGCACAGGATCCGGAAACCGTGGATCTCGAGCACCTGCCGCATCTCGTAGGTCTCGAACAGCTCGCCGGCCGTGACGCTCCGCACCTGGGCGCCGCGCCTGGGCTGCAGGTCGATGTACTTCTCGGCCGCCAGGCGGTGGAACGCCTCCCGGACGGGAGTCCGCGACACGCCGGCCTCGTCGCAGACCAGCTTCTCCTCCAGGAAGGAACCCTCAGGAAACCGGCCGCCGAGGATCGCCTCCCTCGTCCAGCGGTAAGCACGCTCACCGGCCGTCGTCGCCGGGACCCTGTCCGGTTCCCAATCCATGCCACCCCCCATGTTCATGTGTATACACAGCGTATACCAGTTTCTGTTAGGAGTATCCATTGCAGGACCAGCAAGACCGGAGATACGCCGCCTGGCTGTCCGGTCCGAGCTTCGCCGCGGCCGAGATCGTGGCGGACCTGGGTTACGGGGCGGTGGTCCTCGACATCGAACACGGCTCGTTCGATCTGGCCGATCTGGAACGCTATATCCCGTTCCTGCGCGCTCTCGATCTGGAGGTGCTGGCCAAGGTCCTGGGGCCGGAGCGGGGCCCGATCCAGCAGGCCCTCGACTTCGGCGCCACCGCCGTCGTCGTGCCCCACATCGAGGGCGTCGCGCACGCGGCCGCCATCTGCGCGTTCGGGAAGTTCCCGCCGCTGGGTGACCGGAGTTTCGCGGGCGGCCGTACGACTCGCTATGGCGGCTTCGACGACGAGTGGACCGCCCGGCAGGACCGCGAGACCCGCGTCTACCCCATGATCGAGGACGCCGGTGCGCTGGAGCAGATCGCCGACATCCTCGCGCTCCCCACGGTCGACGGCGTCTTCGTCGGCCCCAGTGACCTGTCCCTGCGCCGGGAGCGCGGCGCCTACAGCCGGTCGGAAGGCGACTTCGCCGACCTCAAGATCGTGGCGGACGCGGCCCGCGCCGCCGGCAAGCCCTGGGTGCTGCCCGCGTGGTCGGCGGAGGAGAAGGCGTTCGCGCTGGCGAACGGCGCCGACCAACTCGTCCTGACCATGGAGCACGGCGCCATCATGGCCGGTTTCCGGGCCGCTCTCGACCAGACCCGCGAACTCACCCGCAATCGTTAGGAGACACAGCATGCTCGTCACCGTCGGCCAGTTCGGCGCCACCACCGACAAGTCCGCCAACCTGGAAGCGGCCACCGCACTGATCGAGCAGGCGGCGGCCCAGGGCTCCCAGCTCATCGTCCTGCCGGAGAACGCCATGTACTCCAACTCGGACGTCACAGCCGACATCGTCTCGGAGACCGAACCCCTTGACGGCCCCTTCGCGACCACGATCCGCGCGCTGGCCAAGAAGCACGGCATCGCCGTCGTCGCCGGCATGACCGAGGCACCGGCGGGAGGGTCCGGCATGGCTGAGGGGCAGACCGGAGGGCCTGGCGCGACCGAGGCGTCGGCTGGAGGGTTCGGTAAGCCCAGTAACACCGTGATCGCCGTGGACTCCGGTGGTGACCTCGTGGGCGTCTACCGCAAGGTCCACCTCTACGACGCCTTCGGCTACCGCGAGTCCGACCGGGTCCAGGCGCACAAGCCCGAGCCGCTGATCTTCACCCTGGGCGACCTGACCTTCGGCGTCATGACCTGCTACGACCTCCGCTTCCCCGAGATGGCCCGGTTCCTGGTCGACGCCGGGGCCGAGGCGCTCGTCGTACCCGCCGCGTGGGTCGCCGGGCCCGCCAAGGAGGACCACTGGATCACGCTGGCCCGCGCCCGCGCGATCGAGAACACCGCCTACGTCATCGCCTGCGGGCAGACCGGCCCGACCTGCACCGGCCACAGCGCCGTCGTGGACCCGATGGGCCAGATAGCGGCCTCGGCGGGCGAGGCTCCGGGAGTGGCGTCCGCGGTCATCGGCGCGGAGCGGGTGAAGACCGTACGCGCCAAGAACCCCAGCCTCACCAACCGCCGCTTCGAGGTCGTCCCCGCCTGAGGACCGGCACCTGAGGACCAGCACCTGAGGGACAGCGCCTGAGGGACAGCGCCTGAGGGACGCCGCCCGCCTGAGGGACGGCGTCCGTCACGGCGTCTTCGAGCCGGGTTCGCGCCGACCGGCGTCCGCCGTGGCGGGTGCCTCGGGGCTGCGCAGCCCCGAGGCGGCGACGGCGATGAGGGCGCAGAGCCCGAGCATGGTCGCCCAGACACCGTGGTACGCGGCGGTCGAGCCGAGGCGATCCCCCGACAGCACCAGTACGAGCGCGGAGACGCCGATGACCGCCCCACAGGCGCGCGAGGTGACGGACATGGCGGTGCCGGTGGCCAGCCGGGCGGGCGGAATCTCGGCGACGGCGGCACCGCTGAGCGCGTTGACCAGCACGGCGACGCCCATCCCGGTGGCGACGACCGCGGGCAGGACCACCGCGAGGTACGCCTGACCGCCCCCGGCCGCGACCGCAAGGTAGCCGGTGGCGAGCGAGAGCAGCACCACCCCGCCCAACGCCAGCCTGCGGTGCCCGGTCTTGGCCGCCAGTCGTCCGGCGAGCGGTGCGGTGAGCACCTGTACGACCGCGCCGGGAGTGACGGCGAGCCCCGCCTGAGCCTCCGAATATCCCCAGATCTTGGTGAGGAACAGGATGTTGGCCAGCGGAAGGGCGAACATCACCAGCCCGAGGAGGAACATCGCGAGGTTGGCCCGCTGGGTGCCCCGTGCCCGAAGGATCTTCAGGTCCACGATGGGAGCGGGGTGGGAGCGCGACCGCCGGACGAAGAGCACGCCGACGAGGACACCGGCGACGAGGGCGAGGATCGTACCCGGACTGCCCGGCCCCCACGCGTCACTCTGCACGATGGCCAGCGAGGGCAGGCCGATGGCCGCCACCAGCAGGAACAGACCGATGAGGTCCGGCATCCGTGACGGGGTGGACGGCGGCGTCCGTGCCAGGGTCCGCCACGCGCCGAACAGCACGACGAGCCCGACCGGCAGGTGGAGGAAGAACACCGTACGCCAGTCCCAGACGGCGACCAGCAGACCGCCGAGCGACGGCCCGGAGGCGGTCGCCACCGACTGCGTCGCGCTCCACAGACCGATCGCCGTGCCGCGCCGTTCCGGCGGATAGTACGGCAGGATCAGCGCGAGCGTCAGCGGGGTGATCACGCCACCGCCCACGCCCTGCACCACCCTGGCCGCGATCAGGATGCCCGCCGAGGGGGCGACCGCGCACAGGGCGGCGCCGACCACGAACACCGTCAGCCCGGCGAGGAACACCCGCCGATAGCCGAACCGGTCCGCCAGACCGCCCGCCGGCAGCAGCGCCGCCGTGAACGTGATCGCGTAGCCGTTGAACACCCACGAGAGTTCGGGCAGCCCGCTGCTCGGAAAGCTGCGGAGCATGTCGGGGAAGGCGATGTTGGCCAGCTGTACGTCGATCGCACCGAGAAAGGCGCTCCCGCACAGCACCGCCAGGGGGAGCGCCCGGGATCCGCGCACCTCAGCTGGACGCCGCGCCGAACCGCTCGCGGAGCTCGACCTTTCGGATCTTGCCCGTGACGGTCCGTGGCATGGCCTCGACGACTTCGAGGCGTTCGGGCCAGAACCAGCTGTTCACGCCGGCGTCCTTGAGGTGCGTCCGCAGATCCTCCAGCGTGGGCGGTTCGCCGGACGGTGTCACGACGGCGCACACCAGCTCGATCAGCTTCGGATCCGGAATGCCGATGAGCGCGATGTCGCGGACGGCGGGGTGCCTGCCCAGCAGCGCCTCGATGTCGCTCACCGGCAGCTTGAGGCACATGTTGGCGATGATGACGTCCTTGGTCCGGCCGGAGATGCGCACGCCGCCGTACCCGTCGTCGCGGGCCAGGTCGCCGGTGTCGAACCAGCCGTCCGGCGTGAGCGAGTTGGCGTAGATCTCCTCGCGCCGGTAGTAGCCGAGGCATTGGGCCGCGCCGCGTACCTGCAGCGCGCCGATCCCGCCGGCCGGGACCGGCTGGTTCTCCTCGTCGACGATGCGCACCTGCATGCCGGTGACGACGGTGCCGTCACTCTCGCCCGCCCGCTCCGGCGGGTCTTCGGGCCGGGTCATGGTGACGCCGCCGTTCTCGGTCATGCCCCACAGCGCGTACACCCGTACTCCGAGGATCTCGCTCACCTGCTCCACCAGGTGCGGCGGGACGGGCGCCGAGCCGGACACGAAGATCCGCAGAGTGGGGATCTTCCGCGGGTTGGCCTTCTGCTCCTCGCTGATCTCCCGGGCGAAGGGCGGCGTGCCGTAATACATCGTGACGCCGTGCTCTGCCATGAGGTCGAGGTAGACGCCGGGGTTCCAGATGTCGGCCGTGACCGCGGTGCCGCCCAGCATCAACGCCTGCAGGTACGTCATCACCAGGCCCACATAGTGCATGGAGGTCTGCGCCGTCATGATGACCAGGCTGTCGTCCAGGCCGTACGCGTCCCCGTAGCCGCGGATGGCGGCATGCAGGGTGTTCTGGCTGTGCAGCGCGCCTTTGGGCTCTCCGGTCGTCCCCGAGGTGAACAGGATGAGGAAGGGATCGTCCGGACCCAGCGCGCGCCCGGCCAGGTCCGCGGGGTCACCGGGTTCGGGGTCGAGGAGGTGCTCCTCGAATCCGATGGACCCGGCCGGGCCGTCGCCGCCGAGCACGACGACGTGCTCCAGGGCCGGGATCTCGCCCGCGAGCGTCATCGCGGTCTCGGCGGTCGGCAGGTCACCGAGGCGGTTCACGGTGATGAAGACGCGCGCCTCGGTCAGCCGGATCATGAAGTCGAGCTCGCGATGCCGGTAGATGGGGAACTGCGGCGCGATACGCGCGCCGACTTTGATGCAGGCCAGCGTCAGGGGCAGCATCTCCCGGCGATTGGGTAATTGGATCGCGACATAATCCCCGGGCTGTACGCCCAGCCGGATCAGGCCGTGGGCGATCCGGTCGGTCAGCCGGTCGAGCTCGGCGTAGCTGACGACGTCGGTTTGGCCATCGGCGACGCGCCGACTGATGAGGGCCGGCTTGTCGGGAAATTCCGTCACATGATGGTGAAGGTCGTCCAGGAAAGTCGTGCTTCGCCACCAGCCGTTGCGCCGATATTCCTCATGTGTGTCCGTCACGCTCGCCCGCCTTCCATCAGGCGCCCCGCGGACGCCCTCGTCTGCTGATCTGCACGAAATTCAACGTACGGCATTTACCGCAATTCATCGCCTACGGGTTTTATCCTCCATTCCCTCGGAGGAGGCCACCCTTTTGCTTCCCGGAGGGGGTGTCCCTCTCCAGGGACCCCAGCCACCACGGACCGTCCTCTTCTGCTCCCCCGGAGGGGGTACCTCGCCCCAGAAACCCCAGCCACCACGGACCGTCACAGGAACCGAGACGGTCGTGCGACGAAGGGGGCCATGGTCACGAGGCGGGGGTGACGAGGTAGAACAGGGCCGGCAGATGGACCGCCACCCCCTCGTACACCTCCGCGCACACAGCCACCCCGGGCCGGGCGAACGTGCCCGGCGGCGGTTCGGCCACCCGGATGACCGAGTGACGGGCGTCCAGCAGCCTGGCCGCCACCGAGATGTCGCCCACGAGGGCGGACCCCGGGCTGATCCACCGGTTGCGGCTGATCTTCATGCCGTTGCCCGCCGCCAGGTCGGCCAGCAGGCCGTTGCGGCCGACGAGCCGGTGGTAGTAGTCGTTCGGGTTGATGATCATCGCGTGCGGGGTGGCGCCCGACTGCTCGACCTCGTCGCAGGCCGTCAGGACCCCGGTGACGTAGTCGGTGTCGTAGGGGAGCCGGGCGATCTCCGGGTGGTCGAGCAGGGCGTTGGTCAGGGCGAGGTTCTCGGCGGTGGCGAGCCGTACCAGTAATCGGTAGTCGAGGAAGGTGGCCAGCGCGTCCGGGTCGTCGGCCAGCCCATCGGGGATCTGCACCCACGCCCGGATCGGGTGCACCCCCGCCTCGCCCATGCCGAACCTGAAGGCCGCCTCCCGGCGGACGTCGGAGCCGCGTACCGCCTTCTGCTCTTCCGGGGTGGGCCGGGACTCCGTCCAAAACCGGGCGATGTCGTCGGTGGGGCGGACCTTGAGCAGGTTCCGTACGGTCAGCCGTGGTCTGTCCTTGGTCGGCTCGTGTGCCTCGGTGATGGTGTAGTCGAAGGTCACCTCGGCGCGGCCGGGGTCGGCCGCGAACGCCCGCGCGAACGCCTGGCCCGGAGATTGCTTCACGGCGGTGGGGGCTGGGGCGGTGTCCGTTGACATGGGGCCTCCCGGTCAGAAGTCGTGCTGGATGAGCCGCTGGTAGAAGGGCAGATGGTGGTCGTAGAAGGCCTTCAGCGCGGAGTGGTTGTCGACGGTGTCCGGGTAGGTGTTGCGGCGGTCCTCGAAGCCGGCGCTGCCGATCGCGTCGAGATGCCACCGTCGGGTCCGCTGCCACTCGGGCCGGTCTCCGGAGTCCCAGGTGAGCGCGTGCGCGAGGAACGGCAGACCGGCGTACGCGCAGAAGACCTCGGCCACCTTCGCCGGCTCCGCGACCAGCCGCTCCGTGCGGATGACGAGCGGCCTGCGCCCGGTCGCCGACCAGGCCAGCTCGAACAGCCGGTACAACCGCTCGTAGCCGATCTCCGCGCAGGTCACGGCCGGTTTGATCGCGTAGTGCGAGCTGATGGTCGGCTTGGGATCGCGGACGATGAAGGTGTGGACGATCCCGGCGAGCTCCTCGGGGTGGTCGAAGAGGTAGCCGTAGTCGTAGTCGAGCACCTCCTTGACGAACACCGGCCGCACGCGAGCCAGCTCCCTGAGGCCGATGAGGAGCTCCTTCTCCGAGCGCGCCACCGCCCGGCCGCCGTGCAGGGACGGGAGCGGCACCGCGCCCTCCTCGGTCAGGGCGAGGAACGGCTCGTGCAGAACGGTCACGTCGCCGCGCTCGATCATCATGCGCAGGAACGCCGTCGAGGCCGAGCGGGAGTGCGCCCACATGACGATCAGCGGGTTCACCCGGACCACCAAGCCGGGACGCGGTCCCAGCGGTGCCGGCGGAGCTCCTGGAGCAGCGCGTCGTCGAGCGGCCGGCCGTCGCTGACCGAGAAGTTCGCCCGTACGTGGGCGGGTTTCCGCATGCCCGGGATCACTGTGCTGACCGCCGGGTGATTGAGGATGAACCGCAGGGCGAGCTCGGGCAGCGAGGTGCCCTCGGGGAGGGCCGCCTTGAGACGCTCGGCCCGCTCGACGCTCGGCCCCAGGTTCTCCGCGCAGAAGTACGTGCTGCGCCAGTCCTCCTCCGGCCAGCTGCTGTCGGCGCTCAGCGTGCCGGTGAGGGTGCCTTCGTCGAACGGTACGCGGGCGATGATCCCGATGCCGTCGCGCAGCGCGCGGTCGAACAGCTCGTCCTCGGGCGCCTGGTCGAAGATGTTGTAGATCACCTGGATGACGTCGATGAGGCCGGTGTCGAGCGCGGCGAAGCAGTTGGCCGGTTCCCACCGGTTGACGCTGATGCCGACCGCGTCGATGACCCCCTCACGCTTGAGGTCGGTGATCGCCTCCTGCCAGCGTTCGTCGGCCGCCCACCGGTCCTCCCAGGTGTGGAACTGCATCAGGTCGATGCGCGCCACCCCGAGGTTGTCGAGGCTGCGATGGGTGTACTCCCTGATGTGATCCGCGGGGTAGGCGTCGTCGAGGGTGTCGTCCGGTCCCGGCGGCCATTCGCGGTTCTTCGGGGGGATCTTCGTGGCGACGTACAGCTTCCGGTCGGGATGGCGGCGCAGCAGCGCGCCGAGCATCTGCTCGCTGACGCCCCGGCCGTACACCCAGGCCGTGTCGAAGAAGTCGCAGCCCAGCGCCACGGCTTCGTCGAGGCAGCGTGGGGCGAGGTCGTAGTCCCAGCCGGTGAAGTTGCCGGGGCCGCCGCCGATGCCCCACATGCCGTATCCGACCTCGCTGACCGCCCAGCCGAGGTTCCCCATCTTGCGGTGTCGCATCCCTAGCCTCTCTGTCGCGTGGTGATCAGCGGGCGGCCCTTCACCGCGCGACCGTCCCCGCTCCCGCTCGCCAGCCGGGCGTGGTACGCGGTGATCGAGCCGTCCAGGCCGCCGTCGTCGAGCTGCCAGCGCTGCTCCAGCCGGCGGCATTCGTCCTTGCGGAACAGTGCGGGGTTGTCGGTCAGCAGCCTGGCGAAGGCCCGCTTCAGCTTGTCCTCGCTCGTGCCCTCCGGAGCGGGCAGGAGGGACGCGAGCGCGGCCAGCTCGCGATCGGCGGTGGCCCGGCCCGCCTCGCGGACCAGCGTCACGAAGTCCCCGCACGGGATCGGCGCGATGACCGCGCCGGCGCGCGCAAGGACGTCGTCGAAGCTGACGCTCTCCGCGCGGAAGACGTGCAGCGTACGGCCCCAGGCGCCGTCGTCGCACACCGCCGCCGCCACGCGGGCCGCCACATAGTCGACCGGGGTGTAGTCGGAGCGCGTGGCGACCTCGGGCATGACGCCCAGCCGCAGGAAGGCCGACAGCAGCAGATGGGTGAAAGCCACCGGATTCGGATATCCGTTGTCGGCGCTCGGCATCACCTCGCCGAGCCGCAGGATGGTGACCAGCGCGCCCCGGCGCCGGGCCTCGGCGAGGTAGCGTTCGGCGATCCACTTGGACCGGCCGTACCCGCCGGCGGGCGTCCTGGCGAGGGACGGTTCGTAGTCCTCCGGCAGGCGGTCGTCGTGCCGCAGCGCCTCGTCCTGGAGCGCCCCGAGCGTCGAGACGTAGTGCACCGGCACGGGCCGGTAGGCCATCGCGAGCCGTACGAGCTCGATGGTGCCGCGCACGTTGACCTGACGATGGGCGCGATAGTCGAACAGGAAGTTCACCAGTGCGCCGTTGTGGAGCACCAGGTCACACGTACGTGCCAGGTGCTCCCAGGTCCGGGCGGTCAGCCCGAGGCCCGGTAACGCCAGGTCGCCCGCGTACCCCTCCAGCCGGTCGGCGAACCGCGGCTCCCACAGACCCCGCTCCAGGAGCGCGCCGACGACCCGCGCGGTCGCGCCGGTGTCGTCGGCGGCCCGCGCGAGGCAGCGAACCCGCAGATCGGTATGGGCCAGCAGCTCATGGACCAGGCGGCTGCCGACGAAGCCGGTCGCCCCGGTGACCAGCACGGTCCGCAGCCTGCCCGACCTGTCGGCGGGCCGGATGGGCTCGCCCTCCGGCACCGTCGAGTCGTGGGCCATGAGCACGGACTCGTCCTCGATGGCCACGCCGTCGCGCCGCCGGGCCTCGATCAGGGGCGTCAGCTCGTTCGCGGTCGGGTGGTCGTACAGATCCTTGACGTCGACCCGCACACCGCACTCCGCGGTGATCATGTGCACGACGGACAGGGCCTGGATGGAGTCGCCGCCCGCCTCCGCGAAGTGCGTGTCGCCCGTCAGTCCGGGCCGGCCGAGCGCCGAGCGCAGCGCCCGCAGGACCTGGTCGGCCAGGTTCGTGGTCGGCGCGCTCTCGGCCAGCCGGGCGGTGTCCTCGGCCAGCCTGCCGTCGAGGACCGCCTGGAGCCGGCCGCGGTCGACCTTGCCGTTGTCGTTCAGCGGCATCTCCGGCAGCAGGAAGAAGTAGCGGGGCATGCTGGTCCTGGGCAGGGTGCGGCGCAGGTGCTCGCTGAGCGTGGCCTCGGTGAGACCGGTGCCGGAGGCGAACAGCGCCAGCGCCTTCGTACCCCGCTGCTCGGCCACCAGGACCTCCGCCTGCCGGACCCCGGGGCACCTCTCGGCGGCCACCTCGATCTCGCCCAGCTCGATCCGGACGCCCCGGATCTTGACCTGGAAGTCCTTGCGCCCGGAGAAGAACAATCGGCCCTCGTGGTCCAGATGGCCGAGATCCCCGGTGAGGTAGAGCCGGGGGCCGGGGATGATCTCCGGAAACGGGTTGGGGACGAACGCCTTGGCGGTGGCCGCCGCGTCGCCCAAGTACCCCTCGCCGAGGCACTCGCCGCCGATGGCCAGCTCGCCGGTGGTGCCGGGCGGCACCGGGCGCAGGTCGTCGTCGACCACCACGGCATAGCAGTTGTCGATCGGGCGGCCCAGCGGAATCGTGTCCCCATCCGCAGCGGACACGGGGTGGAAGACCATCCCGATGGACGCCTCCGTCGGCCCGTAGCCGTTGGTCACCTGGAGGCCCGGGAGCAGCGCCATCAGCCGGTGCACCGCGCGCGGATTGACCGCCTCGCTGCCGACGACGAGCCGCCGCAGCGACGACAGCTTCCGAAGCGCCTGCTCGTCGCTGTCCACGATGGCCACCAGCGCGTTGAAGACGCTGGAGACGAAGTCCGCGGTCGTGATGCCGTACTCGGCGATCAGGTCGATGGTGTGCCGCAGGTTGAGGAACTCCTCCTGTACGGGCAGCACGGTGTGACCGCCCGTGGTCAGCGGCCAGAACAGCTGCCAGAGCGAGGAGTCGGAGGTGTGCCTGCTGTTCTGCAGGACGACGTCCGCGCCCGTCGCGGCGAAGTAACGCGTCATGAAGCGAAACCGGTTGGTCAGCCCCGCGTGCCGGTTCATCGCGCACTTCGGCGTGCCCGTGGTGCCCGAGGTGAAATAGCCGTAGATCAGGTCATCGGGGCCCACGGGCACCGCCGGGCGCCGGGGTGACGGGACGATCCGGTCGACCTCGACGGTGACCGCGCGGTGCCGTAACTCCCGTGGCAGCGCGTCTGCGGTGGCGCACAGGATCGGCCCGCCCGGCAGCACCCCGAAGGTGCCGCGGATCCGGTCCTCCGGCCACGAGGGGTCCAGCGGTACGAACGCCGCGCCCAGCTTCATCAGCGCCAGATATGTGATGGGCAGTTCCAGAGAGTTGACCAGCAGGACCGCGACCACGTCGCCCTTGCCCACGCCGTGCCCGGTCAGTGTGGCCGCCAGGCCGTTCACCAGCTCGTCCAGCCGTCGATAGGTGAGCATCCGGCCCTCGAACGACACCGCAGGGCGCTCGGGATGGCGGTCGGTCTGCTCCTCGATCAACGCGGAGATCGGGCGGAACACCCCGAAGTCGACCGCGCGGCCGGCGAAGCTCTGGGATTCGATCGATAATCCGGAAGGGGCTGATTGCTGCCCCTGGGACCCTTCCTGGTCGTTGCCGGTCGGCTGTCCGGTCATTTCCACCTCTCCGTTAGGAATGCCGCCCTACTCGTAGGCGTTCCATGCCGTTCCAGATGAGTGCGTTCCGGTGAGAGGTGGTCGTACGCGACGTCCAGCGGGGTGCGCGTCGCCGCCGCGGCGGCGATCCGGCCGACGGCGGGCGCGGTCTGCACGCCGTAACCGCCGAGCGCGGCCAGCCAGACGAAGCCCGGTGCGTCCGGGGCCTCGCCGACCACGGGCGTGTCGTCCGCCACCACGCTGCGCAGGCCGGCCCACGCGTGGCGGACGCTGCGGATCTCCAACGTGGTGGCCCGCTGTAATCGCTCCACGCCGATCGCGACGTCGAGGTCGTCGGGACGGATGTCACCGGGCGGCATCGGGGTCGCGTCGGCGGGTGAGACGAGCAGGCGCCCCGACTCGGGCTTGAAGTAGAAGGTGTCCGCCACGTCGGTGACCATCGGCCACCGGGCCGCGCTGAGGCCCTGGGGGAGCTCGGCGTCTTCGGACAGGCCGTTGTCTTCGGACAGGCTGTTGTCTTCGGACAGGCTGTTGTCTTCGGGCAGGTCGGTGAGGAAGGCGGTGCGTCGTAGCGGCCGCAGGCCGATGAGCCGGACCCCGGCGAGCCTGGCCACCTCGTCGGCCCACGCCCCGGCCGCGTTGACCACGATCGGCGCGGCGAACTCGCCCGCGTCGGTCGCCGCGTGCCAGAGCCCGTCCCGCCGGGACAGCCCCCGCACCCGCGCCGACGTGATCACCTGGCCGCCGCGCGCCCGCATGCCGCGGAGAAAGCCCTGGTGGAGCGCGTCCACGTCGATGTCCATCGCCCCGGGTTTCAGCATGGCGCGGCTGTACCAGCCGGACCGCACGATCGGGCAGAGCCGGTGTACCTCATCGTGGTCGATCTCACGGACCGGGGTCGGGGCCGACAGCCCGTCGGCCAGCATCTCGGCGAACTGCTCCTCCGCGCCTACGGGACACAGCGTCAGCACGCCGCGCGGGGTGAGCAGCGGACCGTCGGCGAAACCGGGCGGTGGCGTGGTGAGGAACGATCGGCTCGCCGTGGTGAGCGCTCGTACGGCCGGGTTGCCGAAGTACTCCGAGAAGAGCGCGGCGGACCGCCCGGTCGCGTGGTAGCCGGGAGCGTGCTCCATCTCCAGCAGCGTCACGGTGCCGAACTCGGCGAGGAAGTATCCCGCGCTCGCGCCGGCCACCCCGCCGCCCACGATGAGAAAATTTCTCACGATCGTAACCGATCATATTTCGGGCCGGACCCGCAATATTTTCTGGGCTTCCTGACTTCTGGTATGGAACCAGCGGGAATATAGGAGTCCTGAAGCGTCTTCGGAAAATGGCAGGTCAGAAAATTAGGACCGATTCTGGGCGGGGAGCTGGCCTGTCCGAAACAGGCTCTGTCTCAATGATGACAAACAGGGCAAAAAGACACTATGCCGCCCTTTTATGTATACGGCTGTCTTTAATGTGATTTAGAGACGCCCATGATCGGGAGTTATGGACGGAGCCCGAGCAGGCCCACGGCGTTGTCCTTGAGGATCATCGGACGGACCTCGGGCTTGATGTCGAGCTTGGCGAAGTCGGCCAGCCAGCGGTCGGGGGTGATCACCGGGTAGTCGGAGCCGAAGAGCACCTTGTCCTTGAGCAGCGTGTTCGCGTACTGGACAAGCTGCGGGGGGAAGTACTTCGGCGACCAACCGGACAGGTCGATGTAGACGTACGGCTTGTGCGTGGCCACCGCGAGCGCCTCGTCCTGCCAGGGGAAGGACGGGTGGGCCAGGATGATCCGCAGCTCGGGGAAGTCCACGGCGACGTCGTCGACCAGCATCGGATTGCCGTACTTCAGCCGGATCCCGCCCCCGCCCGGCACCCGCGCGCCGATGCCGGTCTGCCCGGTGTGGAACAACGCGGGCACCCCGAGCTCCTCGATGACCTCATAGAGGGGGTAGGCCATCGGGTCGTTCGGCGCGAAGCCCTGGATGCTGGGGTGGAACTTGAAGCCGCGCACGCCGTACTCCTCGACGAGCCTGCGCGCCTCACGGGCGCCCGCCCGTCCCTTCCACGGGTCCACGCTGCCGAACGGGATCAGCACATCGGCGTGCTCGGCGCAGCTCGCCGCCACCTCCTCGTTGGAGATGCGCGGGTGACCTGTGGCGTGCTCGGCGTCCACGGTGAACACGACCGCGGCCATCTTCCGCTCGCGGTAGTAGGCGGCGATCTCGGGGATGCCCGGCCGCGCGTGCCCCTTGAAGTACTCCGCCGACGCGCCGAACAGCTCAGGACTCAGCGAGCCGTGGCCGTCCTTGGACACCTCGGCGTGCGTGTGAACGTCGATCGCGACGAGCTCGTCGACGTTCATGCCGGACGTCCGGAGGTTCCCGGGTTCTCGTACCGGGAGCCGGTACGACCGGTGGCGGCTGCTTTCCCTGTGAGATTCATCGCTCGAACGTAAGGCGCTTCCGTGACCATGGTCAAGTTTCTGCCGAACGAAGCTGAGGGGCCCGTTCACACCGAAACCTCCGCGGGCGTGACCGCGGAGGTTTCGGTGGTGCGGGGAGTGGCTCTTGGGTTCTCAGGGGGCGGGGACCTCGCGGACCAGCCTGGACGTCCAGGGGCAGAAGAAGCAGCCGGGCAGGAAGGCGCCGCACGCCTCATCGAGATGCTCTTCGGTGTAGGTCACCGTGGCGTCGCAGACCTCGATGGCCAGCGCGAAGAAGCTGATCGTGTCCGGGTCGTAGTGGAAGCTCCAGTACGGGTTGTAGGGGGCCGGTCTCTTGATGATCCGGCCCAGGACGTGCAGCTCCTCCTGCTCCTCGCCGCTGAGGATCCGCCGGGCGTGCTCGATCTTCGCGGGGTCGGTGAGGGGGATGCGCATCGGCTTCCTTTCGATCAGGAGTGGACCCTCTGCACCGATGCCCATCAGCGAAAACTACCTAACGTAACTGTACGACTACAGAAAGATACCGGCTGAGCATGATCAGTCAGGTCGCGTAGGTAGGTGTCCCGGGGACTACCTACGTAGTCGAAATAGGTAGTCGTATGGGGATTTCTCACCTCTCGTCATCGCGGGGTGTGAGGAAGGCTAGTCGCCAAAGTACCAATTCCGCCGAAAGTGAGGATCGAGGCTGCGAGCCATGTACAAGCATCAGCCCCCCAAGTCCACCCCCCTTCGTTCCCGACCGCGAGGCGAAATCTTTCGTCACCTACTGCTTGGAGCAGGGATGGGGTCTGCGTCGCAAGGGGATGGTGCACATGAGCGACACCGGTTCGCGGCCAGGGTCGAGAACGACTGTCCTGCCGACACGCGGCGGGCTGCCTCATGGAGGCTCCCGCACCAGCTCGGCTCAGTGCCCAAGGCACGCCACCTGACACGTGCGCTGCTGTCCCAATGGGGCTTCGACGGCCAGGGTGAGGTCGCCGAACTGCTGGTCAGCGAGTTGGTCACCAACGCGCTGAAATATGTGAAAGGGACCGTCGATCTCAGCCTCTCCGCTGAGGACGGGTTGCTGCGCTTCGAGGTCGAGGATACGAATCCCGAGCTGCCTCAGGTGCGTACGCCCCGCCCGGACGAGGAGAGGGGGCACGGTCTGCACCTGGTCGACACGCTGTCGTGTTGCTGGGGAAGCATCCGCACCCATCGGGGAAAGGTCGTCTGGTGCGAACTGCCTGTCGGCGCGCGCCAGTGCTGAAACCCGGGCCCACTCGCCCATGATCCGGAAAGGTTACGAGAGAGAGTCCATGCGCCAAATCCGTGTCCGCAAAAGTCCTATCCGCACCAAAGATGATCGGCCAGATCTGCGGACGCCATCAGGACGGAGGTTGCCATACTGAATAAACGATCATTACGGAACCCCCTGAACAGAGGGACGCCGGAGCCGATCGGGTCACCGCTGAGATCGGCCCCGGCGTCCCGTCTTGTCGGTGGGGGTCCGGTCAGGGTCACTCGCCGTCGTCCCCCTCGATCGCGTACATGATCGTCCGCTTCAGCCCCAGCCGCGCCCCTTGGCGGAAGGCCGCCGCGAACGCCCGCCCGCCCAGTTCCTCGTGGGCGCGGGCCATGCACTGCTCGTGGCCCCGTACGTGGGGAAACAGCCGGGTCGGTGAGGCGCCCATCGCCCGCCACAGCGGATGCGCGGTGCCGAGTATCGTGGCCGCCCGTTCGTATCGGCCCTGCGCGCAGGCCGTCCAGGCCAGCACCTCCAGGCATTGCGTGAGGCCCCACCGGTCGTTGAGCATGTTCCTCAACTCGGCCGCCTCCCTCATCAGGGCCTCCGCCCTGCGCCAATCGCCCTGGTTCCACGCGGCCATGCCGAGGGCGAACAGCGCGTATCCGCGCGACAACTGGGCACCCCGGGCGTCCGACAGCGCGAGGAACCAGTCGCCCAGGGTGATGCTGAGCTCCGGGGCCTCGGCCGCGCCGTAGGCGGCGGCGTAGAACCGGTTGATGGCGGCGGCGTCGACGTCTCCACAGGCCAGGTGCCCGGCGCGGGCCCCCTCCAGGAGCGCGAGACCTCGCCGGGGCTCTCCTGCCGAGAAGGCGGCGATGCCCGAGACCTGGGTGGCGAACGCGAGAGCCGACTCGTCACCCAGCCGCCGGGCCAGGATCTGACATTCCTCAAGCTGCGGCAGGGCCGTCTTCAGGTCGCCCTGATGGAGGGCGAGCAGGCTGTCGACCCACAGGGCGTGGGCCCGGGCGGAGTTCGCCTCCGGTACGAGCCGCAGGCCACGATCCAGCCAGTGCCGGCCCTCGGTGAGAGAGCCGGCGATGATCCAGAAGACCCACAGCGCCGAGGCGATCTCCAGCCCCACGGACGCCTCGCCCGCCCGGCCGAAGCACAGGTCGAGCGCGACGCGCAGATTGGGCAGCTCACGCTGCAGGGCCCTGAACCCCACAAGCTGGTGGGGAGAGAGCCGATCCAACCGGTGCCGCTCGACCTCACCCCGGTAATACTCGACGTATCGCCGGCCCAGCGCCCTCACCTCGGCCGGAGACAACTCCTCACGGCCGTATGAGCGGATGCTGTCGAGCATGCGGTAATGCACCCCGGTGTCGCGCTCTGTCGCGATGAGTACGGACTTGTCCACCAAGCCGGCGATCAGATCGACGACATCCTCTTTTTGGATATCCTCCTTCTCGCTCTCCGCTCCCGGACAGATCGCCTCCGCGGCCTCCAGTTCGACGCCGCCGGCGAACATCGACAGCCTGCTCCACAGCCGCTGCTCGGCCGGCGAGCACAGCCCGAAACTCCAGTCCAGGGTGGCGCGCAGCGACCGGTGCCGGGGCAGGGCGGAACGGGCGCCTTCGACCGGCGCCTCGAAGTGCTCGTCCAGCTCACGCAGCAACTGCTCCACGGGCGTCGTGCGCAGCCGCACCGCGGCCAACTCGATCGCCAGGGGGATCCCCTCCAGGCGCTGTGACAGCCGGGCCACCGTCGCGGCGTTGGCCGCGTCGACCGTGAACCCGGGTCGTGCCCGCGCCGCGCGTTCGGCGAACAGGCGGACCGCGTCGTGGCGGGCGATGTCGCGTACCGCCTCGCCGGGATCCGATGTCGTCAGCGGCGGCACGTGCAGCACCTGCTCGCCGTAGACGCCGAGCGCCTGCCGGCTGGTCGCCAGGATCCGCAGGCGGGGGGCGCCGCGCAGCATGCGGTCCACCAGGAGGGCGCACTCCTCCAGCAGGTGCTCGCAGTTGTCCAGCACTAGCAGCATCCGCCTGTCGGCCAGGTAGTCCACCAGCGTGGTCATGGAGCAGGGGCCCTGTTCGCGCAGGCCCAGCGCCGTGGCCACGGCCGACTCCAGAAGATCGCCATCCTCGAGAGGGGCCAGCTCGACCAGCTCGGCTCCATGCGCGAACGCCCCGCGCAGGGCCTCGGTCGCCTGCACGGCCAGCCGGGTCTTGCCGACTCCACCGGTGCCCGTCAGGGTCAGCAACCGGGTCTGGCCCAACATGCGCCGCACGGCGGACATCTCATGCCTGCGCCCGACGATGCCGGGTCCTTCTGCCCGCCGGCGTTCCGGAGAACCGGTCACCTCCGCGTCCATCCTGCCTTGTGGCGCCGCTGTAATCGCGCCATCACTCACCACCAGGCTATGTCCACTTCATCACGTTGTGCACCGGAAAACGGTCTGGGCATAACCTAGGTAGTTAAGGGCCCGGATTCAGCACGGTGGTGACCTGCTTGGCCGAGCCGGCACGAGGGCGCGTCATGGCAACAGGGGAGTCCCGGCGGCAGCGGAGTGGGTGGCTGCCGGCCGAGGTGACTAGTTTCGTGGGCCGTCGGCACGAGGTGGCCGAGGTCAAAACGCTGCTGTCCGCATCCCGGGCGGTGACCTTGATCGGCGTGGGCGGGGTGGGCAAGACCCGGCTGGCCCTGCGCGTGGGGCTCGAGGTGCGGCGGGCGTTCCGCGACGGGGTGTGGCTGGTCGAGCTCGCCTCCCTGGAGGATCCGGAACTGCTGGCCCAGGTCGTGGCCGAAGCCCTGGAGATTCGCGACCACACCGTCTGCCCGCCTCTGCAGGTGCTCGTCGGCCACCTGCGCGACAAGCAGACGCTGATGATCCTGGACAACTGCGAGCACCTGGTCAACGAGTGCGCCGTGGTGGCCGACATGCTCCTGCGGGCCGCGCCTGAGCTGCGGATCCTGGCCACCAGCAGGCAGACGCTGGGCATCAGCGGCGAGCAGATGCTGCCCGTGCCGACGCTTCCGCTGCCGGACTCCGACCGCCCGGGCATGTCCGCCGAGGCGCTCATGCAGTGTGACGGGGTGCGGCTGTTCACCGAGCGGGCCCGGGCCGTCCTGCCGGCGTTCGCCGTCACCGAGGAGAACCGGGACCTCGTGCTGCGGATCTGCCGCCGGCTGGACGGGCTGCCGCTCGCCATCGAGCTGGCGGCCGTGCGGCTGCGGGCGCTGTCGCTCCAGCAGCTCCACGACCGGCTGGACGACCGGTTCCGGCTGCTCACCGCGGGCTCGCGGGCGACGCTGCCGCGCCATCAGACGCTGCGCGCGATGATCGACTGGAGCTACGGCCTCTGCTCGGAGCAGGAACAACTGATGTGGGAGCGCGCGTCGGTGTTCGCCGGCACGCTGGACCTGGAGGCGGCGGAGGCGGTCTGCTCCGGCGACGGCATCAGCCGCGAGGAGGTCATCGACCTGGTGATGGGCCTGGTCGACAAGTCCGTCTTCCTCCGGGAGGAGCATGGCCGGGGGGTGAGATACCGGCTCCTCGAGACCATCCGCCAGTACGGCCGCGAACGGCTCACCGCCTCGGGCCAGGAGCCCGCGCTGCAACGGCGACACCGCGCCTACTACCGGGCACTGGCGGCGCGGGCCCACGCGCAGTTGTTCGGCCCCTCGCAGGTGGCCTGGTTCGACCGGCTGCAGCTCGAACACGCCAACCTGCGCACCGCCATCGACAGCTTCTACGGCGACCCGGCGGAGATCAGGGCCGGTCTGGGCATGGCCGCCGACCTGCTCTACCACTGGATCACCAGTTACTACCTCGGCGAGGGCCGGCGCTGGCTGGACCGAGGGCTGGCCCTGGACACCGAGCCGAGTGAGGTACGCGCCAGGGCGCTGTGGGCCAACAGCTGGCTGGCCATCATCCAGGCCGACATCACCGCCGCCGCGGCCATGCTGGAGGAGAGCCGGGTCCTGGGGGAGCGGCTGGGTGATGAGCTGGTCCGCGGGTACGTCGCGCTCTACTCCGGCATGATCGCCATGTACCGCGGCGACACCGAAATGGCCATCGGGCTGTACGAGGAGGCCGTGGCACACCACCGGAACACCGAGAACCCCGTGGGCCTGGCCCTGGCCCTCATCCGGCTGTCCCTCGCGCACTCCTACCTGGGTGACTCCTCGCAGGCCATCGCCCTGGGCGACGACTGCCTGGCCGTGTGCGACGCCTATGGGGAGGGGTGGCACAAGGCGTACACGATGATGGCGCTCGGCGTGGAGGTGTGGCGGCAGGGAGACCTCCGCCGCGCGACCGAACTCGAGAAGGAGAGCCTGGTCTTCAACCGCTCGCTGGACGATCCGCTGGGCGTCGGGGTCAACCTCGAGGTGCTGGCCTGGATCGCCGAGACGGAGCAGCACTACGAGCGGGCCGCCCGGCTGCTGGGCATCCTGGAGACGGTCTGGAGCTCGATCGGCGCGGCATTGTCCGGATTCGGGCACCTGGTCCGCTACCACGACGAATGCGAGAGTCGCACGCGCGCCGCCTTGGGGGACGCGACCTTCGACACCGAGTTCAAGCGGGGTGCCCGGCTCTCCTACGACGAGGCGCTCGGCTACGCGCTCCAGGAGGAGCCGCCTCAGAGTGAGAAGGCGGCGAAGGCTGAGCCGGCGCGGCTCACCCGCCGTGAGACGGAGATCGCCCAGCTGGTCGCCCAGGGGATGACCAACAAGCAGATCGCCGCCGCGCTGGTGATCGCCCCGCGCACCGCCGAGGGGCATATCGAGCACATCCTGAACAAGCTCGGCTTCAACTCACGCGCCCAGATCGCCGTGTGGGTCGGTGAGCGGGCCCGAGCCGCGGACGGGGAGCCTCCCGATACGCGTGACTGATCATTTCGCGAGGGCGCGCAGAAGCTTGGGTTTGGCGGCCTTCTTCCAGATCGGCGCGAGGGCGCGGTACGCCTCGGCGGCCTCGTGACGTTCCTCGGCGAGCAGCAGGCCGAGGGTGAAGGCGTCGGCCGCCGACAGGTTCGCCCTGGTGGCGAGCTGGGTGAGCTGTTGCTGGGCGACCAGCGCGTCCTGGCGGCGGCCGAAGGCGTCCTGCAGTCGTTCGCCGTGCTTGGCGAGCTTCGCGGCGGGCTTGCCGAGCACGTCGGCGGCGGCTTCGGCGGTGTAGCGGGCGCGTTTGGCCGCCTTGCGGGTGGCGTGCAGGGCCTGGTCGCGCTCCTCGCCCGGGGGCAGCTGCTCGGCCTTGGCGTATTTGGCCAGGACCTTGCGCCAGCTCCTGGCCACCAGGGCCGAGGGCCGGTGGTTCGCCTTGCCGTGGAAGGGCGGGTCGGCGATGAGATCGTCGACGGCGGCCAGGAGGGCGAAGTAACGCGGTGTCCGCAGCGTCTTCTTGAGTGCCCGTCTGGCCTTGTGCTCGCGCTCGGCCAGCACGGCAGGCCATTCCGCCTCCCGGGGACCGGCGGCGGGCTGGTCGGCGAGGCGGCGGGCGAATCGGCCGGTGAGCACTTCAAGATCGCGCACCGTGCCCAGTTCGGCGGCCAGCCACTTCAGCTCCGCGTCGAGCGGGCCGATCCGGTCGCCGTCCAGCAGCCGCGCGTGGGTGCGCAGGAGGCTGCGGATGCGCCGCAGGGCCACGCGCATGTCGTGCACCGAGTCGTCGTCGTGGTCGGCCAGGCGTACCAGCGGGTCGTTGGCGAGCAGTTGCCCGCGTTGGCGCCGCACGTACGCGATCAGCACCGCCCTGGCGCTCCGCCCGTCATTGCGGCCGCTTTCCGGGGGCAGGTCGGCGCCCAGCACGCGCGCCAGCTTGGAGCCGGACGGCGACGGCGCCAGCCCGGCGTCACGCAGCCTGCTCTCGACGGCATCGAGTACGTCCATGCGGCCGTCGACCAGCTCGACCTCGATCTCGCGCCACGAGACGGGCGGCCGGTCGGCGTTTTGACGACGGCCCTCCACCACGTCGTCGCTGACCTCGGCCAGCACCCGGCCCTCTTGGTCGCGCAGCTTGCGCGTCGTGCGGGTGGTCCGGAGGGTGGCGACCGGCACGAGGTCGCGCCCGCGGAGATGGGCGGCGACGAGGTCGGTCAGCCGGGCGGGCACCTGATGCACACCGGCGCCCAGCGGCGCGTGCACCTCCCGCTTGGCCCCCTTGGCCACCGGCAACTTGAGATGCCACCCGGCGTCCTGGCCGCCCCGGCGGCGGCGCAGGGTGATGCCGTGGGCGGCGAGCGTCAGAGCGGGGGTGTCGACGTAGTCGGCCACCAGCCGCCACGTCTCCGGCTCGTCCACCGTGACCTTGCCGTCCGGGCCGGCGAAGTCCTCGATCGCGATCTCGACGGGGCCGTTGACATCGTACTTACGTTCGATCTCCACAATGTTTCCTCAAGTCTCCGAAACACCCCACTACCCGAGCAAGTTCCACAAAACGTGCAAAAAGCCCCTTCCTGGGGCCTCATCCACGACGGACCGTCTTCTTCCGCTCCCGGGAGGAGGATCCCGCCATCGGGCCCAGCCGCGACGGACCGTTTTCTTCTCTCCCCCGCAGGGGGTCCCTCCAGAAGGACCCCAGCCACCACGGACCGTCACTCGGGCCGAGACGGAAGCGTGACGCCGCGCCAAGGGTTTGGCGGAAAACCATTTGAACGAGTGAGTACTCGCTCATTAGGATCGTCCGCATGACGAAGAGGCGCAGGGTGCCGGCCATGGCGCCAGAAGAGCGTCGGGCCACACTCATCGCCGCCACGCTGCCCCTGCTGCGCGAGTACGGCACCGCGGTGAGCACTCGCCAGATCGCCGAGGCCGCCGGCGTGGCCGAGGGGACGATCTTCGGGGTCTTCCCCGACAAGGCCTCGCTGGTGCGGGCGGCGCTGATGAGCGCGTTCGACCCGAAATCGGCGGTGGCCGCGCTGACCGGCATCGGCACGACGACCGAGCTGCGCGCGCGGCTGCGCGAGGCGGTCACGATGCTGCGGGCGGGAATGAACGCCAACGCCAACCTCATCTCCAGCCCCAAGGAGCTGATGGTCGACGACGTCGAGTTCCGCGAGCGGATGATGGACAGCCGGCGTCAGATACTGGCCGCGCTCGCCGCTCTGCTCGAGCCCGACCGCGACCGGCTGCGCCGCTCTCCCGAGGCCACGGCACAGCTGCTCCTGATGTTGATCGCGGTGAGTGTGCATCGCGGTTTCGGCCAGGGCGGCGAGTTCGGCGACATGGACGACGCGGAGATCGTCTCCGTTCTGCTCGACGGGCTGCTCCTGCGGCCTTCCCCCACTCCTTCGACAGAAAGCACTTCTTGATGCTGCTCCGTCTCTTGCGGGCACAGCTCAGGCCGTACGGGAAAGAGATCACGCTCGTCGTCCTCTTCCAGTTCGTGCAGACACTGGCCACGCTCTATCTCCCCACCCTCAACGCCGACATCATCGACAACGGCGTCGTCAAGGGTGACACCGGATACATCGCGCGCGTCGGGCTGGTGATGCTCGGGGTGACGCTCATCCAGATCATCTGCTCGGTCGTGGCCGTCTACTACGGCGCCCAGACCTCGATGGCCCTGGGCCGGGACTTACGAGCCGCGATCTTCCACCGGGTCCAGGACTTCTCCGCCCAGGAGGTCAACCGGTTCGGCCCGCCGTCCCTGATCACCCGGACCACCAACGACGTGCAGCAGATCCAGCTGCTCGTGCTGATGACGTTCACGATGATGGTGGCCGCGCCGATCATGTGCGTCGGCGGGATCGTGCTGGCGCTGCGCCACGACGTGGCGCTGTCGTCGCTGCTGCTCATTGTGCTGCCCGTGCTGCTCGTCATCGTGGGCCTGATCGTGATGCGCATGCGTCCGCTCTTCCGCACGATGCAGGAGCGCATCGACC
This sequence comes from Nonomuraea sp. NPDC048901, assembly GCF_040649695.1. Lineage (NCBI taxonomy): Bacteria > Bacillati > Actinomycetota > Actinomycetes > Streptosporangiales > Streptosporangiaceae > Nonomuraea > Nonomuraea sp. NPDC048901. The sequence continues at coordinate 260,441 of NZ_JBEZFW010000009.1, forward strand.
GGATCAACCAGGTGCTGCGCGAGCAGATCGCCGGCATCCGGGTCATCAGGGCCTTCGTCCGCGACCGGCACGAGCGTGAGCGTTTCGCGGTGGCCAACGACCAGCTGACCGACGTGTCGCTGCGGGTCGGGCGGCTGATGGCGCTGATGTTCCCCACGGTCATGCTGGTGGTGAACGTGTCGAGCGTCGCCGTGGTGTGGTTCGGCGGCCATCGCATCGCCGATGGGAGCATGCAGGTGGGCGCGCTGACCGCGGTCATCTCCTACCTGATGCAGATCCTCATGTCGGTGATGATGGCGATGTTCATGTTCATGATGATCCCTCGGGCCGAGGTCTGCGCCGAGCGCATCGAGGAGGTCCTCGACACCGAGCCGACCGTCCACCCGCCGGCGACCCCCGTCGCCCCGGAGAGCCATCTCGGTGAGCTGGAGCTGCGGTCGGTGGACTTCCGCTATCCGGGCGCCGACGAGCCGGTGTTGTGCGACGTGAGCTTCGCGGCGCGGCCGGGCCGTACCACCGCGATCATCGGCAGTACCGGCAGCGGCAAGACGACGCTGCTCAACCTCATCCCGCGCCTGTTCGACGCGACCGCCGGCGAGGTGCTGGTCGACGGCGTCAGCGTACGAGACCTCGACCCGGCCGTGCTCTCCCGGGCGGTCGGCCTGGTCCCGCAGTCGCCGTACCTCTTCTCCGGCACGATCGCCTCCAACCTGCGCTACGGCAGGCCGGACGCGACCGATGAGGAGCTGTGGCGGGCCCTCGACGTGGCGCAGGCCCGCGAGTTCGTCGAGGCGATGCCCGAGGGCCTGGACGAGCCGATCGCCCAGGGCGGCACGAACGTCTCCGGCGGCCAGCGCCAACGCCTGGCCATCGCCAGGACGCTGGTGCACCGGCCCGAGATCTACCTGTTCGACGACTCCTTCTCCGCCCTCGACTACGCCACCGACGCCCGGCTGCGCGCCGCGCTGGCCGAGGAGATCACCGACGCCACGATCGTCATCGTGGCCCAGCGGGTCAACACGATCCGCGACGCCGACCGCATCCTCGTGCTCGACGACGGCCGCGTGGTCGGCAGCGGCGACCACGCCGAGCTCATGGAGACCTGCCCGACCTATCGGGAGATCGTGCTGTCTCAGCTCACCGAACAGGAGGCCGCGGCATGACCGAACCCGAACTCATCGACCTGCACAGCACCTTGATCATGCGACCGAGCGTTATGCGATCAAGCGTTATGCGATCAAGGAAGGAAGGTTCATGACCACCCCGACGCCCGCGCGCCGCCCCGCGCCCGCTTTCGGGCCGGGCCGGATGATGTCCGGGCCGGCCGAGAAGGCGCACGACTTCGGCGGTTCGTTCCGCCGCCTGCTGCGGCTGCTGCATCCCGAGCGCGCGATGCTGGCGGTCATCCTGGCTTTAGGTACGGCCAGCGTCGCGCTGACCGTGACGGGTCCCAAGATCCTCGGCCAAGCCACGGACCTGATCTTCTCGGGCATCATCGGCGCCCAGTTGCCCGCCGGGATCACCAAAGAGCAGGCCGTGGCGGGGCTGCGCGCCAGGGGGCAGGGCACGTTCGCCGACATGGTGTCGGCGATGAGCGTGGTGCCCGGCCAGGGCATCGACTTCACCGCGCTGGCTCAGGTACTGGGCTGGGTGCTGGCGCTCTACCTGGTGGCGGCGCTGCTCGGGATCGTACAGTTCCGGCTGACCACGATTGTCGTGCAGCGGGCGGCGTCCCGGCTGCGCGAGCGGATCGAGGCCAAGCTGGCGCGGCTGCCGCTGAGCTACTTCGACGGCCAGCCGCGCGGCGAGATCCTCAGCCGCGCCACCAACGACACCGACAACATCGCGCAGACGCTGCAGCAGACGATGAGCCAGCTCATCTCGTCGGTGCTGACGGTCGTGGGCGTGCTGGTGATGATGTTCTGGATCTCGCCGATCCTGGCGATCATCGCGCTGGTCACGGTGCCGCTGTCGGTCTACGTCACCACGGTCATCGGAAAGCGGTCGCAGCCGCAGTTCATCAAGCAGTGGTCCTCGACGGGCAAGCTCAACGGCCACATCGAGGAGATGTTCGGGGGGCACACGCTGGTCAAGGTGTTCGGCAGGCAGAAGGAGGTCGCCGAGGCCTTCGACGAGCACAACCAGGCCCTGTTCAACTCCAGCTTCCGGGCCCAGTTCATCTCCGGGCTCATCCAGCCGGCAATGATGTTCATCGGCAACCTCAACTACGTGCTGGTCGCCGTGGTGGGCGGGTTCAACGTGGCCTCGGGTTCGATCTCGCTGGGCAACGTGCAGGCCTTCATCCAATACTCCAGGCAGTTCAGCCAGCCGCTGACCCAGGTGGCCGGCATGGCGACCCTGGTGCAATCGGGTGTCGCCTCGGCCGAACGGGTCTTCGAGCTGCTGGAGGCCCCGGAGCAGTCCGCGGAGCCCGCCAAGCCCGCGCGCCCCGAGCAGGTCAGAGGGCGCGTGGCGTTCGAGAACGTGTCCTTCCGCTACGATCCGGACCGGCCGCTGATCGAGAACCTGTCGCTTACCGTCGAACCCGGCCAGACCGTGGCCATCGTCGGCCCCACGGGAGCGGGCAAGACGACGCTGGTCAACCTCATCATGCGCTTCTACGAGGTGACCGGCGGCCGTATCACGCTCGACGGCGTCGACATCGCGGAGATGTCCAGGGAAGAGCTGCGCGCCAACATGGGCATGGTGCTGCAGGACACCTGGCTGTTCGGCGGCACGATCGCGGAGAACATCGGCTACGGGGCGGAGGGCGCCACGCGCGAACAGATCGAGGCCGCCGCGGAGGCCGCCCACGTCGACCGCATCGCGCACACGCTGCCCGACGGCTACGACACGGTGATCGACGAGGAGGGCGCGACGGTCAGCGCGGGCGAGACGCAGCTGATCACGATCGCCCGCGCGTTCCTGTCCGAGCCGGCGATCCTGATCCTGGACGAGGCCACCAGCTCGGTCGACACCCGGACCGAGGTGCTCATCCAGCGGGCGATGAGCTCGCTGCGCGAGGGGCGTACCAGCTTCGTGATCGCGCACCGGCTGTCCACGATCCGCGACGCCAGCCTGATCCTGGTCATGGAGAACGGGCGGATCGTCGAACAGGGCACGCACGAGTCGCTGCTGGCCGCGGACGGCGCCTACGCCCGCCTTTACTCGGCCCAGTTCGGCCGGGCGGTCGCGGAGGTGGACTAACCGTCGAGGACCGGCGACTCCTGTGTCGTATTTGGATGATCGACACTGGTACACGATGATGGTCAGGAGTCGCCGGATCTTGACGGGAGCCACGCATGCGGATCGGTGTCGTCTTTCCTCAGACCGAGCTCGGTGCCGACGTGGGCGCCGTACGGGCCTACGGACAGCGGGTCGAGGAACTCGGGTTCCGGCATGTGCTGGCCTATGACCACGTCGTAGGCGCCGATCCGGCGGTCCACCAGGGCTGGGACGGCCCCTACGACGTGCGGACCACCTTCCACGAGCCGATGGTCCTGTTCGGCTACCTCGCCGCGCTGACCTCGCTGGAGCTCGTCACGGGCATCATCATCCTGCCCCAGCGGCAGACGGCCCTGGTGGCCAAGCAGGCCGCGGAGGTCGACCTGCTCACCGCCGGCCGGTTCCGGCTGGGCGTGGGACTGGGCTGGAACCAGGTGGAGTACGAAGCCCTCGGCCAGGACTTCAGCACCCGAGGCAAGCGCATCGACGAGCAGGTCGCGTTGCTGCGCCGGTTGTGGACCGAGCCGTCGCTCACGTTCGAGGGCACCTTCGACCGGGTGACCGGCGCGGGGCTGGCGCCCCTGCCCGTGCAGCGGCCGATCCCCGTCTGGTTCGGCGCGCAGTCACCCCCGGCGTACCGCCGCGCCGGACGCCTGGCCGACGGGTGGTTCCCGCAGATGTCCCCGGGGCCGAAGCTCGACGAGGCCAAGGCTATGGTCGCGGAGGCCGCCACACAGGCGGGCCGCGACCCCGCCACGCTCGGCATGGAAGGCCGGGTCAGCTGGACGGGCGACGCCGAGGAGCTACGCGAGGCGGCCCGGCAGTGGCAGGAGTCCGGAGCCACGCACGTCGCCATCAACACCATGCGGGCGGGACTCCGCTCGGTCGACGAGCACCTCGCCGCACTGGAGACGGCCGCCGACGCACTCGAGGTCCGGAAGGCCGATTAGCTCGGGTCAGAGGTCAGGGGCGTCGGTTGGACATCCCTCAGCCGGTACCAGCAACTCGCGGGAGAGGGCATGGCGGAGGTCGTGGTCGTCGAACCTCTAGATGACGTTCCGCTCGTACGGCATCAGTGGCCCGTTTTGGCGGTGATGTCGAAGCGCTCCACGGATCGTGCGTGAATGCCGTGAGCCGTCAGCAACTCCAGTACGTGATCGAGGGCTAGGGCACGGACTCGTCCTTGGTCCTCTTACCGAGGTGAATGGAGATCACTCGGGCGGGACGAGGAGGGGCCACGAGCGATGGCAGGGTCTTCAGGAGGTCAGGTCGATCTTTGAGGACCTTCTCAAGGAACTTGAGACGTGCTTTGTATGCCAAGAGGCCGCACACAGCGGAGACGGAACCGGTGATAGCAACTACCACAGCCACCCATAGCGCTGGCAAAACCCCACCTCGACATGACTTCATCGAGCCTGCTTGAGGACGGCTCTTTGATCAATGCGATGTGTTGTTGTGTCGCGCTACTGGCCTAGGCCACACCATCTACATGTGAGACCACCTTGGGCGATCAGCCCAACTCAAGCGGCGGCCTCAGGAGGTTCTTCCTGGGGCATTGGCGAAGGTAACTCGGTGGTAACCGCTCACCGAGCCGCTGCTACCTTCGCAGAGATCGTAGCTGATGAAGCTCGGCCGGTGGCGGCAAGCTGGGACTTCTCGGACGGATCTAGCTAGATGTGGTGAGGGTGAGTCCAGGTGTCGGGCAGTGAGGTCAGCGCAACGTCAGCACCGGTGCTGACAGCGACCGTGATCAACCTGGAACGACAAGAAGCCCCAGACTCTCGGCATGCGCCGTGAGCTGGGGCTGTAACTCCTGTTCGACCAGATACGTGGTGGACGATACTGGGATTGAACCAGTGACCTCTTCCGTGTCAGGGAAGCGCTCTCCCGCTGAGCTAATCGTCCTTATCGAGTTACTTGAACTCCGAGCGGAAGACGGGATTCGAACCCGCGACCCTCACCTTGGCAAGGTGATGCTCTACCACTGAGCCACTTCCGCGTGTCGCCACACTTAACTTTAGCGGACCCGGGAGGGTCCGCTGTCCAGCCGACCGAGGTGGAGACGGGATTTGAACCCGTGTAGACGGCTTTGCAGGCCGCTGCCTCGCCTCTCGGCCACTCCACCAGGAGATTGAACTCCGAGCGGAAGACGGGATTCGAACCCGCGACCCTCACCTTGGCAAGGTGATGCTCTACCACTGAGCCACTTCCGCGTGTTTCCGGCTTCGTACCGGCCACGGGAAAACCATATCGCCTTCGGGGAGTGCCCGTGTGCGGTGAGCGGGTGTGCGGGTGAGATTCAGCGGGTCACGTGGCGTGTGGGGTTTCGGGGAGTTGCATGGGTGGGTGGGAGTCGGTGGGTCACGCGGGCGGGTGGGGGTCGGTGGTTCACGTGGATGGGTGGGGTTCGGTGGGTCACGCGGACGTCCTTGGCCATGACGAACATGACGCGGTGGCCGAACTGGATCTGGTGGTAGCGGTCCTTGCCCGTGACGGTGACGTGGTCGGCCGGGTTGAAGGAGTTCGTCGCGTGGTAAGAGCCGGGCAGCGTGAGGCCGAGCGAGTAGTACTGGCCAGGCTGCATGACGTAGCCGAGCGGGGTTGAGAGCTGGTAGGCGACGGCGCCGCGGTAGGCGGACTTTTCGGGGTATGCGCGGCCGTACACCTTGATGTGTTTTCTCCGGGGGGTGACGAGCGGGCCTCGCGCCGGGATGGCGGTGGGGGCGGTGGCGGGGTTGTAGAACCACGCCTTGCTGCCCAGATACCAGATGGCCGTCCAGTCGCCCTTCCGGGCCGCCACCGCGTATCGCTGGCCGGTCGAGGCGCGGGCGCTGTGGTCGTAGACGCTGTACGTGCTGGGCTTGCCGACGCGTTTGCCGATGTCGTCCACGAGGGGGGCGTCCTCGCGCGGTTCTGTTCGCAGAAAGACCGCTGAGGCGCCGTGCGAGGGACAGGGGCCGGTGGCTTTGGCGGTTTTGGCGGATTTAGCGGGCTTGGCGGACTTGGCAGCAGGTTCGGTGGGGTTGACAGACTTGGTGGGAGTGGCGGGCTCTGCCGGCTCGGTGTCCTCGGTGTCCTCGGTGGTTCCGGTGGAGTTGGTGGGCTTGGCGGTGCAGCCGGTGAAATGCGGTTGGTTGGTTTCGTAGGCGGGGCGGATGATGATCGATGTGCCCTTCTTGGCCTTTTTGAGTGGGCTGCCCATCAGGTCGAAATAGTGTGCCCAGTCCCAGTACGGTCCCGGGTCCTCGTGCATGGACGGGAGCGTTTCGGGGCTCGGGCCCGGGACGTTGTCGTGGCCGAGGATGTGGGCGCGGTCGAGGGGGATGTGGTGTTTGGCGGCCAGATATTTCACCAATTTGGCTGATGAACGGTACATCGCCTCCGTGTACCAGGTGCCGCCGCTGGCCAGGTAGCCCTCGTGTTCGATGCCGATGGAGCGGGAGTTGATATCCCAGTTGCCCGCATGCCAGGCGATGTCCTTTGTACGTACGTGCTGGGCGACATGTCCGTCGCTGGAGCGGATCGTGTAGTGCCAGCTCACGTATTCCGGGTCGTTCACCATCGACGGGACGCCTCCGTAGGTGCCCTCGGTGTCGTGGATCACGATGTAGTCGATGCGTCTCGGCCCGTTCAGGGTGTCGTGGTTGCCGTAGTCGCCCTTGCCGGTGCGTTTGTAGGCGGCGGGCATCCACTCGCAGGCCAGCGAGGCGGGGCATTCGACGTTCGCCGTGTTTGTGTTCTTGCTTGTGTGCGGGGCTGGGAGTGTCGGATGGCTCGTGCCGGTTCCGGGTGCCGGCGGTTGGTCTTCTGGGGGCACAGGTTGTGCCTGGTCGGCCACAGGTTGTGCCACGTTGGGCTGGGGTTGTGCCACGTCGGTCATGGCCGGGGTCAGGGTCGCAGCCGGGGCCGGGATCGGGAGTGGGGGCGGGTAGTGGACGTCGGCGATCTTGGATGGCGCCGAGGAGCCTCCAGCGGACTTTCGTGAGGTTGAGGGGTGTCCGCCCGCGACATGTGCTGCTGCCACATGGGTTGCGCCGGGGCCAAATGGGGTGAGGCCCGATGGAGTGCTGAGGCGGGCCGCCGGGCGAAGGGGGGCGGCTGGGATGAGTCGGCCTGTTGGGTGGAGGTGCGCCGGTGGGGTGAGCCGGGCTTCCGGGCGAGGGCGAGTTGCTGGGTGGAGGCGGGCTGGTGGGTGGAGGCGAGCAGTTGAGGTCAGGCGGCCGGGTGGGCGTAGATGGGTCGGTGGGCGGAGGGTGGGGATGGCTGCCAGCCGTACCGGCTGCCCGTCGTCTGTGCGGCGGGTGGCTCCGGCGCGGATCACCGCGAACACCTCGTCGGCGAAGGCGCGAGCCGAGTTCGGGTCGTGCGCGCCCGAGTAGCGGGCTACTGCGTCGTACCAGTCGGCGGGGTTCGCGCTGGGGCGTCGCTGGTAGGACGCGAGCAGGGCGGCACCGCCGCGGATATTGGCGGCGGGATCGGCGCGTAGCCGCGCGGGCGCCAGCCCGGTGAGGCGCTCCGCGAGTTGCAGCGTCGCCTCTCGCGCGGACACCCCGTCATGCACGCTTCCAGGTACGCCCGGCGCGTCCGCAAGGTGCCTGCCTCCAGGCTTGGCCAGCGCGTTCACGAGGCGGGTACCTCCAACAACGCCCGGCGCGTCCACGAGTTGGCTGGTTTCAGGCTCGGCCGGTGCGTCCACGAGGTGCATGGGGCCGTAACCGCCGGCCACGCTGGGTGCTCCGCTGTTCGCGTTCCACCTGGACTCCAGGTACGACACACCCAGCAGCACGCTCTCCGGCACCCCGAACTCCCGCGCCGCCGCCGCGAAGTCGCCCTGGCGGCTCACGTCAGCCCGATGCCCCACGCCGCCCATGTTCGGCAGGTCCGGTAGTTCGGGCAATCCGGGCATGGCGACGGTGGACGCGGTGAGACCGACGACGACCCACAGCAACAAGAGGACCCCCACACGGCGAAACAGAAAGCGACGGTGAAAACACCGAGCGTAACCATGTCGCCGAAAGAGATGGGTCAGGCGGGGCGGATGACGCGGACGAGGTCTGCGAGGTCGGCGGCGAATTCCGCGTCCAGGTCGGCCGGCGCGTCGAGGTAGGGCATCAGTCGCTGATGGGCAGGGAAGTCGCCCCTGGCTCGGCGCGACCGGACGTCGTGACTGGCCGCCGAGAAGCGCCCGTTCGCCTCGGACGTCGCGAAGCCGAGCACGAACGTGCTGACCATGCGCTCGATCCGCGGCACCTCTGCGTCGGGCACCCCCGCGTCGATCAGTGCCTGGTAGATCCAGTCCACCACCCGCACCGCGTCGGGCGTGACCGAGGGCCGGGCGAACAGCAGCGGGAAGACGCTGGGATGCTCCCGGGCCAGCCTCCTGGTGGCCCAGGCGAACGCGCTCAGCCGCTGGTCCCACGACTCGCCGGGCAGACCCTCCGGGAGGGTCGTGAGCAGGCGTCCGACGAGCCCGTCCAGCAGTTCATCCTTGTTGCGGAAATATCCGTAAAGGGCCATGGGCGTCAGGCCGATGCGTTCGGCGACCGCTCGCATGGTCAGGGCGTCGAGTCCGCGTTCGTCGGCGATGGCGAGGGCGGCGTCGAGGATCTCCGGTTGCCGCTCGGTCTTGAGTTTCCGCACCGCCTCAGTCTACGGTGTAGAGCAGTCTACAAGGTAGACCGGGGAGGAGCGGGAGACATGCTCAAGGCGACGGGACTGGTCAAGAGCTTCAATGGGGTGGCCGCGCTGGACGGCTTCTGCCTGGAGGTGGCGCCGGGAGAGATCGCGGGGCTGGTCGGGCACAACGGCGCCGGCAAGACGACCTTCTTCGAGATCGCCTCGGGCCTCATCACTCCCGAGTCGGGAAATGTGGTGATCGACGGCCAAGTGGGTGTCGCGCCACAGCAGCTCGCGCTCTACCCGAGTGTCACCGTCCGCGAGACTCTGCGTTTCTTCGGCGGCCTCGCGGGGCTGCGCCGCCAGGCGCTCAAGCAGGCCATCGACCGGATCGCCGAGGAGATGCTGCTGACGAACGAGCTGGACCGGCGGGTGAGCGTCCTGTCCGGCGGTCAGCAGCGCCGTACCCAGGCCGCCACCGCGCTGGTCGCCGACCCCGCCGTCCTGCTGCTCGACGAGCCGACTGTGGGCGCCGACCCCGAGACGCGAGCCGCCCTTCTCGCGGCCGTCCGCCGCCGGGCCGAGAACGGCGCCACGGTCGTGTACGCCACCCACTACCTGCCCGAACTGACCGAGTTGGCCGCCACGATCGCGGTCGCGAAGAGCGGCAGGGTGATCGCCAGAGGCACCGGCGAGGAACTGCTCAAGGGCCTGCCGGGTGAGGTGCGGGTGGTTCTCGACAACGACGAGGAACTGGCCGTCACCACGGCCGACCCGACGGCGACGCTCGCCGAGTTACTGCGCGGCCTCGACCGGCCGGTACGCGGCATCGACATCCGCCAGCCGTCGCTCGACGACCTCTACAAGGAGCTGTCCCATGTCGCGTGATGCGCCTGCCAGGAGCTGTCCGGCATGTGCTGATGCGGGGACCGTGATGGTTTCCAGGGTGTTTGGTCACACGACCGTCTTGATCCTTGTGACGGTCCGTCGTGGTTGAGGTCCCTGGGGGAGGACCCCCTTCGGGGGAGAGGAAAGAACGGAGTCGGCCCATGTCGCGTGACTCGCTCCATCGCATCGCGGTGCTGGTCGGGCACAACGTGCTGCTGCGCAGGCGCGACCCCGCCCACCTGGTCAGCTATCTGGTGATGCCGATGGTGCTCATGCTGGTCTTCAAGTCCATGCTCGGCCAGCCCGCGCAGGTGGTGACCGGGCTGCTGGTGATGTTCTCGGTGCTGTCGATGGCCGACGTGGCGACCGCCGTGCTGACCGAGCGCGTCTGGCACACCTGGGATCGGATCAGGGCGACTCGGGCGCGCATGCCTGAGCTGATCATCGGCAAGACCCTGCCGGTCTTCGCCATCCTGGCCGTCCAGCAGGTCGTCCTGCTGGTCTATGGGGTCCTCGCGGTGGGCATGCGGCCCACAGGGCCGCTCTGGCCGCTCGGGCTGGCCGTCGCCGCGTGGTGCTTCGCTCTCCTCGGCGTGGGTACGGCGCTCGCCGCGGTGGTGCGCAGCCATGGCGAGCTCAGCACGCTCTGCAACATCGGCGCCCTGTCGGTCAGCGCGCTGGGCGGGGCGCTGGTGCCGTATGCGCTCATGCCGTCATGGGCGCAGGCCATCGCGCCCGCCTCCCCGGGCTACTGGGCGACGACCATGCTGCAGGCCGCCGTGCGCGGCGACGTGGCCGCCACGGTGGGCCCCGCGGCCGTCCTCATCGCCCTCGGCGCGGCGGCCGGAGCCTTCGCCTGCCGTCGTCTCAGTAAGGGATGGGGTCGGTCGGCCGTGCTTTAGCTAATATCCTGCCCGATTTCGGGCAGAATATTAGCGTGTCGCATCCCAGCTGCGTAGTGTCCTCGTCTGTGTCCCTGGCACGGCATCCCTACGAAGACCTCGTCGCCCACCTCGTCAGGACCAGTGGTCTCGGTCCCGGTGAGGCGGCGCGCGTGGTGGCCGACGTGCTGTCGTACTTCTCCGAGCCGGTCGAGGAGTTCGTACGGCGGCGTCACGGGGAGCTGAAGTCTCGCGGTCTGACCAACGACGAGATCTTCCCCAGGGTCGCCGCGGAACTGCGTGGGCGCCGGGTGGCGCCGCCGGAGCTGTCGCTCCGGCAACTGCGCAGGATCGTGTACGGATAAAAGCGGACAAAAGATAGAAAAAGCCCCAAAAGCAGAGGAGAGCGTCGTATGTGCGGAATCGTGGCCTATGTCGGGTCGAAGGATGCGGCGCCCATCCTGCTGGAGGGGCTGCAAAGGCTGGAGTACCGAGGCTATGACTCGGCCGGTGTCGTCGTGTCCAACAAGGGGCTCAAGGTACGCAAGGTCAAAGGCCGGGTCGCCGACCTGGCGAAGGTCGTACCCCCCAGGTTCAAGGGCGCCCTCGGCATCGGTCACACGCGGTGGGCCACGCACGGTGTGCCCAGCGACGTCAACGCGCACCCGCACCTGTCGTCCGACGAGCGGATCGCGGTCGTGCACAACGGCATCATCGAGAACGCCGACGAACTGCGCGCCAAGCTGACCGCCGACGGGGCGGAGTTCGTCTCCGAGACCGACACCGAGGTGCTCGCGCACCTGATCGCCCGTACGGTCGAGGAGACCGACACGCTGGAGGAGGCCGTACGCAAGGCGCTCAAGAGCATCGTCGGCACGTACGGCATCGCGGTCGTCGACAGTGAGCGGCCCGGCGAGGTGGTCGTGGCCCGCAACGGCAGCCCGATCGTGCTCGGCATCGGTGAGAAGGAGATGTTCGCCGCCTCCGACGTGGCCGCGCTCGTCCGCTACACCCGCCAGGTCGTGCACCTGGAGGACGGCGAGCTGGCTGTGCTCAAGGCCGACGGGTTCCACACCTTCGCCAGCGACGCGCGCGAGACCGCCAAGGAGCCGCTGACCGTCGACTGGGACGCCGGGCACTACGACACCGGCGGCTACGAGCACTACCTGCTCAAGGAGATCTCCGAGCAGCCCGACACGGTCTCGCGCACCATGAGCGGCCGCCTCGACGAGCGCTTCCACATCGCGCACCTGGGCGGCCTGAACATGGACGCCCGCGAGACCCGCTCCTTCCGCCGGGTGAAGATCATCGGCTGCGGCTCGGCCTACTACTCCGGCCAGATCGGCGCGCAGCTGATCGAGGAGCTGGCCCGCATCCCGGCCGACGCCGAGCCGGCCAGTGAGTTCCGCTACCGCAACCCGGTCGTCGACCCCGACACGCTCTACGTCGCGATCAGCCAGTCGGGCGAGACCTACGACACGCTCGCGGCCGTACAGGAGCTCAAGCGCAAGGGCGGCCGGGTCATCGGCATCGTCAACGCGGTCGGCAGCGCCATCGCCCGCGAGGTCGACGGCGGTATCTACCTGCACGCCGGGCCCGAGGTCTCGGTCGCCTCGACCAAGGCGTTCACCTCGACGTCGCTGGCGTTCGCGCTGCTCGCGCTGCACTTCGGCCGGGTGCACGACCTCTCGCCCGCCGATGGCCGCCGCGTCTGCGAGGGCCTGCGCAGGCTGCCCGGCCAGATCGAGGAGATCCTGGCGCAGGGCGACAAGATCGCCGAGCTGGCGAAGAAGTACGCGAACTATCCGAGCATGATGTTCGTCGGCCGGGTCCGCGGTTATCCCGTGGCCCGCGAAGGCGCGCAGAAGCTCAAGGAGATCTCGTACGTCCACGCCGAGGCCTATCCGGCCAGCGAGCTCAAGCACGGGCCGCTCGCCCTCATCGGCCCCGAGATGCCGACGGTGGCGATCGTCCCCGACGACGAACTGCTCGACAAGAACCTCACCACGCTCGGCGAGATCCGCGCCCGCGGCGGCAAGGTGCTCATGGTGGGCCACCGCGAACCCGACGCCAAGCTGGCCGACGACGTCATCGTGGTGCCGAAGAACGAGATCGAGCTGGACCCGATCCTGCTCACGATCCCGCTGCAGCTGCTGGCGTACCACGCCGCCGTGGCGCTCGAACGCGATGTGGATAAGCCGCGCAATTTGGCTAAGAGCGTCACAGTCGAGTAACTGCTACGACACGGCGGCCACAATAGGCACATAGCCCGTGATAAGCGGACCGGCAGGACTTAAGATCGAAACTGTGCCCGAGTTTCATGGTCAACCGCCAAATCTCGCACGAATGTACGATTACATGCTCGGCGGCACAGACAACTACGCCGTCGACCGCGAGGCGATCGACCGGCTTGCGGAGCTGCTCCCGCAAGCCGTCCTGCTGGCGCGTGCCAACCGGGCCTTCCTCCAGCGCGCGGTCCGCCACCTGGCGGACGCGGGCGTCCGCCAGTTCCTCGATCTGGGCAGCGGGCTGCCGACCCAGGGCAACGTGCACGAGGTGGCGCCGGAGGCGAAAGTCGTCTACGTCGATCGCGACCCGGTCGTCGCCACCCACGCCAGGGCGCTGCTGGAGGAGGCGGGCCGGGCCGTCTTCGTCCAGGCCGATCTGCTCGACCCCGACGAGGTGCTGGCGCAGGCGTCCCGCTTCCTGGACCTGAACGAGCCGGTGGGCGTGCTGCTGGTCTCGATCCTGCACTTCATCCCGGACGCCCGTGACCCGGGCAAGATGGTGACCAGGCTGCGCGAGGCGGTGGCGCCCGGCAGCTACCTGGTGCTCACCCACGCGACCTCGCGGGGACGGTTCGAGGAGGGCGCCACGCCGCTCCACCGGCCCACCTCGGCCGGGGCGGGTACCGACCGGACACCGAGGGAGATTCGGGCGTTCTTCGGGGACTTCGAGCTGGTCGAGCCGGGCCTGGTGCACGCCCCCGACTGGCGTCCCGACCGGCCCAGGCTGGTCAGCGAGCCCTCGCTGCCGTCGTACCTGCTCGTCGGTGTGGGCGAGAAAACATCATAGTTCTTCCCGACTTTTCGTGATCCCTGATAATGACAACCCTGATGTGTAACAGTGCGTTAAGTGTCAGTGACCTGGGGTAGTTATGGGGTGCGAGGGGAGGACGCCATGCGCCGACGGGGGTTCTTCGCGCTCGGCCTGGCGGTGGCGGCCTGCGCGACAGGATGTGGCACGGAGGGGAGCCTCGGCGGACGCGCCGTCAACGCGGCCGGCCTCTCGGGCCGGTTCGCGATCGTCCCCGGCGCCGGACGCTGGGCCCGCGTCGCCAAGACGCTCGTCAAAACCGCCCGCGACGCCGGTTTCCCCGTCTCCGGCACGCCGCCCGTCACCCGGATCACCGTCACCGGGCTGCCCGCGCTGGCCGCGACCGAACTCAACAACGGGCTGTCGCTGCTCGACACCGCCACGCCGCTGGCCCGGCTCACCGGCCAGATCGAGGTGGTGGTGGTGCCCGCACACTCCAAGTTCGCCACCTTCGACCAGTTCGGCGCACAACTGGTCGCCCACCCCGACCGCACGCCCCTGACGGGCGGACCGCAGGGCGAGCCCGACCACCTGCTGTTCGGGCTGATCGCCAAGGGCCTCGGCGCCGACACCCGGCAGGTCGACTACACCGGTTTTCCCGGCAGCGAGGAGGCCGCGGCCGCGCTCCTCGGCGGCAAGGCCGCCGCGGCGACCGGCACGCTCGCGGACTGGCGCCGCGCCATCGGCAAGGGCCTGGTCAGGGTGCTCGCCGTCTCCAGCGCGCGCCGGGTGGACGGCATCGAGGCGCCGAGCCTGCTGGAGTGCGGGGTGCGGGTGGACTTCGCCGACTGGTGCGCGGCCGTGGGGCCCGAAGGCATGACCGATGACGGCAAGGCCGTCGCCATCCGGCTCTGCGACGAGGTCACGGGGTCCGACTCGTGGCGGGCGGCCTGCCGGGCGGAGGGATGGACCTCGATCCCGCTCAGCGGCGACGACTTCGAACAGTGGCTGGCCTCGGAGATCGGCAGGACCAGGGCCGTGCTCCGCGATCTGGGCATGCTCGACACCGCTGACACAACATGCTGGGGTAGTTGCGCCAAGGGCCACTAGATGTAGGATTCTGCTCGTCGCTGGTTCGCCCCTCGGGGCGGAGCAAAAGGGAACCCGGTGCGATTCCGGGGCTGCCCCGCAGCGGTGAGCGGGAACGACCGCCGTCACGAGCACTGGAGATCTCCGGGAAGCGACGGCCAGTAGGAATGATCGACCATGCCCGCGAGCCCGAAGACCTGCCGGCGACGTTGGGGGAGCCAGCCGGCTCCGCCCATCGAAGTGTCCATGGCCTCGAGGGAGGGCCGGGGGCGTCGGCGGCCGTGGAGTCCAGGGCCGCCGTGCTCTCACGCGCCCTCACGGGGATGAGCTCGCGAGGAGAGAGCACGTGACGCAGATCATTGAGGCCGATCACCAGCCGGCCACGGCCGATCACCAGCCGGCCACGGCCGATCACCAGCCGGCCACCGTCGATCGGCAGCCGACCACCGTCGACCGGCGGCTGGCGATCGAGGAGGCCGCCGCACGAGTGATCACCGATCCCGCCAACTCCCGGATCGCCGCCCGGCTCCTGGCCGAGGAGATCGCCGACGAGGCGGCCGGGCACGGCGTGCGGACCTTCTCCGAGTCCATCGCCGCCAGCCACGCCGCCGGGCTGATCCAGGACTCGCTCGCCGCCTTCGTCGGCGCGCACGCCGCCGAGCTCGACGCGCTCGTCTCCGGCGAGGCGGACGACCGCTTCGAGTATTTCGGGTTGCGTACGGTCTACGACCGCTACCTGCTGCGGCACCCGGAGTCGCGGACCGTGCTCGAACGGCCGCAGCACTTCCTGCTCCGCGTGGCCTGCGGGCTGTCGGAGACGGTCGCCGAGGCCGCCGAGCTGTACGGCCTCATGTCCACGCTGTCGTACCTGCCGAGCTCGCCGACGCTGTTCAACTCCGGTTCGCGCCGGCCGCAGCTGTCGTCGTGCTTCCTGCTCGACTCGCCGCGCGACGAGCTGGAGTCGATCTACGACCGCTACGGGCAGGTGGCCAGGCTGTCGAAGTACGCCGGGGGCATCGGCATCGCGTGGACCCGGGTGCGCTCGCGCGGATCCCTCATCAAGGGCACCAACGGGCACTCCAACGGCATCGTGCCCTGGCTGCGCACGCTCGACTCCTCCGTCGCCGCCGTCAACCAGGGCGGGCGCCGCAAGGGCGCGGCCTGTGTCTACCTGGAGACCTGGCACGCCGACGTCGAGGAGTTCCTGGAGCTGCGCGACAACACGGGCGAGGACGCCCGGCGTACGCACAACCTCAACCTGGCCAACTGGGTGCCGGACGAGTTCATGCGGCGGGTGGAGGCCGACGAGGTCTGGTCGCTGTTCGACCCCAAGCAGGTCCCCGACCTCACCGACCTGTACGGCGAGGCGTTCACCCGCGCCTACCGCGCCTACGAGGCCGACGGCCGCTACACCCGGCAGCTGCCCGCCCGGACCCTCTACGGCCGGATGATGCGCACCCTCGCCCAGACCGGCAACGGCTGGATGACGTTCAAGGACGCCGCCAACCGCACCTCCAACCAGACGGCCCGGCCCGAGAACGTCATCCACCTGTCCAACCTGTGCACCGAGATCCTCGAGGTCACCAGCGACGGCGAGACGGCGGTGTGCAACCTCGGCTCGATCAACCTCGCCGCCCACCTGACCGGCGAGGGCGTCGACTGGGCCCGGCTGCGCGCGACCGTCCGTACGGCGGTGCGCTTCCTGGACCGGACCATCGACCTGGGCTTCTACCCGACCGCCGAGGCCGAGGCGGCCAACAAGCGCTGGCGGCCGATCGGGCTCGGCGTGATGGGCCTGGCCGACGTCTTCTTCACGCTCCGGCTGCCGTTCGACTCGCCCGAGGCGCTGGGGCTGTCGACCCGCGTCGCCGAGGAGATCGCCCTGGCCGCCTACGACACCTCCGCCGATCTGGCCGTCGAGCGCGGCCGGCATCCGTCGTACGAGGAGACCAGGGCGGCGGGCGGCGTCTTGCACCCCGACCACTACGGCGCCGCCGCGTCGCCGCGCTGGGACGAGGTGCGCGCGAAGATCGCCGCGACCGGGCTGCGTAACTCGCTGATGGTCGCCATCGCCCCGACCGCGACCATCGCCTCCATCGCCGGGTGCTACGAGTGCATCGAGCCGCAGGTGTCCAACGTGTTCAAGCGCGAGACGCTGTCGGGGGAGTTCCTCCAGGTCAACCGCTACCTGGTGGCCGACCTCCAGGCTCGCGGGCTGTGGACGCAGCGGATGCGCGACGACCTCAAGCGGGCGGACGGCTCGGTCCAGGACATCGCGGGCATCCCCGATGACCTCAAGACCTTGTACCGGACGGCCTGGGAGCTGCCGCAGAAGGCGCTCATCGACCTGGCCGCGGCCCGTCAGCCGTACATCGACCAGTCGCAGTCGCTCAACCTGTTCATGGCCAGCCCGACGATCGGCAAGCTGTCGTCGATGTACGCCTATGCCTGGAAGCAGGGCCTGAAGACCACCTACTACCTGCGCTCACGCCCGGCCACCCGGATCGCCCAGACGACGATCGCGCAGACGACGATCGCGCTCGACGCCGTCGCCTGCTCCTTGGAGAACCCGGAAACCTGCGAAGCCTGCCAGTAGTAGACCCCCTCGAACGGAGACCCCCAATGCTGCTCGACCCCGGCATGGACCTGACCCTGCGCCCCATGCGTTACCCGGACTTCTACGAGCGCTATCGCGCCGCGATCCGCAACACCTGGACCGTCGAAGAGGTGGAGCTGCACTCCGACCTCGCCGACCTGGCCAGGATGACGCCGCAGGAGCGCCACCTGATCAACCGGCTGGTCGCCTTCTTCGCCACCGGCGACTCCATCGTGGCCAACAACCTCGTGCTCAACCTCTATCAGCACGTCAACGCCCCCGAAGCGCGCCTGTACCTCAGCAGGCAGCTGTTCGAGGAGGCCGTACACGTGCAGTTCTACCTGACGCTGCTCGACACGTACCTGCCTGACCTGGAGGAACGGGTCAAGGCGTTCGCCGCCGTCGAGCACATTCCGTCCATCAGGGACAAGGCGGAGTTCTGCTTCCGGTGGATCGACTCGATCAACGGCCTGCGGCGGCTGGAGAGCGCGGACGAGCGGCGGCAGTTCCTGCTCAACCTGATCTGCTTCGCCGCCTGCATCGAAGGGCTCTTCTTCTACGGAGCGTTCGCCTACGTATACTGGTTCCGGTCTCGGGGCCTGCTCGGCGGGCTGGCCACCGGCACCAACTGGGTGTTCCGTGACGAGTCCATGCACATGGAGTTCGCCTTCAGCGTCGTCGACACCGTGCGGGCCGAGGAGCCCGAGCTGTTCGATGACAAGCTGGGGGAGCAGGTCACCCGCATGATCGAGGAGGCCGTCGCCGCCGAGTTGGCCTTCGCCCGCGATCTGTGCGGCGACGGCATGCCCGGCATGAGCGTCGAGCAGATGCGCGACTACCTTCAATATGTCGCCGACCAGCGGCTGGCTCGGCTCGGGCTGCCGCAGAGATACGGCACGGCCAATCCGTTCGGGTTCATGGAGCTGCAGGACGTCCAGGAGCTGGCCAACTTCTTCGAACGGCGTGTCTCCGCATACCAAGTGGCTGTTGAGGGCAATGTGACATTTGACGAGATCTTTTAAGACATAGGGGGCATGAACGTGCAGTCGCCGACTGACTGGCTCATTCTCGCCATCTCGGTGGCGGGCGCCATTCTCGTGGTGGAGGTGGTCAGGAGGCTGCTGGTCAGGGCGGGCCGCAAATGGGCGCTCGCCCGGCACCTGGTGGAGCACTGCACCTGGGCGGCGTACTCGGTGGGGGTCGTGGTGGCGGCCAACCTGGTGTTCTCGCCCGGGATGATCGGCGAGAGTGTACGCCTACGCGAGCTCGGCGGCACGATCGACCGCGTGCTCGGCCTGGTCACCATCGCCTGCGTCACCTGGCTGATCGTCCAGGCCAGCTATGCCCTCACCGACGTCGTTCTGGACCGGCTGGTCCTCGTCAAGGGGGAGCGCAATCGCCGGGCACGGCGGATCATGACCCAGATCGGGCTGGTCCGCCGCGTCGCCGCCGTGACCATCGTCGTACTGGCGATCGGCACCATGCTGTTCTCCTTCCCGCAGGTCCGAGCGCTGGGCGCCGGGCTGCTCGCCTCGGCGGGCATCGCCGGCGCCATCGTCGGTATCGCCGCCCAGCCGACCATCGGCAACATGCTGGCCGGGCTCCAGCTCGCCTTCAGCGACGCGCTCCGCCTCGACGACGTGGTCGTGGTCAACGACGAGTGGGGCAGGATCGAGGAGCTCACGCTCACCTACGTGGTGGTACGCCTGTGGGACGAGCGGCGCCTGGTCCTGCCCGTGTCCTACTTCACCCAGAACCCGTTCGAGAACTGGACCAGGCACGGCAGCCAGGTCCTCGCCGTGGTGTTCCTGCGGGTCGACTGGTCGATACCGATCGGCAAGCTGCGCGAAGAGCTCTACCGGTTCATCCAGGAGAGCCCGCTGTGGGATCAGAAGGACTGGACGCTCCAGGTCACCGACGTGCTGCCGAACGGGCTGGTCGAGCTGCGGGCGCTGATGAGCGCCGCCGACTCGCCCTCCGCCTGGGACCTCAAGTGCGACGTACGCGAACATCTCGTGACCTACATCAGGGAGAACTTCCCCGAGTCCCTGCCCCGCTTCCGCATCGAGACTCCGGAGACCCGCGCGGGGGTACCGTGGACCAGCTCCCTGCCGGGCTGAGGCTCAGCGCCGGTTGGCCAGCAGCACGCCGGCGCCGCCGACCAATAGTCCCGCGACCGCCAGCGGATGCAGCGACTGCCCGACGAGGAGCCACGCCATCACCGCGGTGACCGACGGGGTGAGGAAGAACATCGTGCTCACCCGGCTCGCGGGTGCGTTCTTCAACATGGTGTTGAGCAGCAGGAACGCGCCGATCGAGTTGACCAGCACCAGCCAGCCCACGGCGCCGGAGAAGGCGCCCCAGTCCGTCACCCTAGGCGTCTCGAACACCAGCGAGGCCAGCCCCACCAGTGGCGCGCCGACCAGGAACTGCGTCGCGGTGCCCGTCCGCACGTCCATGTCCGCGGCGAACCGCTTCTGGTAGATCGTGCCCAGGCTCAACCCCAGCAGCCCGACCACGCAGAACGCCACCCCGGCCAGAGAGAAGCTCAACCGGTCCGCCACCGCCAGCCCCACCCCGGCCGCGCCGAGCCCGAAGCCCACCCACTGGCGCGGGCTGACCCGCTCGCCCAGCAGCCGTCCTGCCACGAGCGCGATCACCACCGGGTTGAGACCCTGGACCAACGCCACGACCGCGGCGGGCACATGCAGGCCGATCGCGGAGTAGAACGCGCCGAACTGCACCGCCTGGACCAGGATCCCGGACACCACCACGTGCGCCAGCCGCCGGCCGCGCGGCCACGGCGCCCGCACGACCAGCGCGAACGCGCCGAGCAACAGCCCCGCCAGTGCGAACCTGGCGAACGTCAGCAGCAACGGCGGCGCCGCCCCGACGCCGATCACCCCCGCGATGAAGGCGCTGCTCCACATCACCACGAACAGGGACGGCATGAGGGCCGGCGCCTTGCTCCTGGCCTCCATAACGCTGACCGCCACGGCACACCCTCCATAACCCCTTAACCCGGTTATGTCACTGTTCCGTGTCCTCGCATAACCTGTCAACATGGTTACTATGAGGGTGTGACGAGCTTCACCTTCATCAGCGGCAATCTGGGGCTCGACCTGGCGGGCACCCTGCAGCACCGCCGGGCCGACCGGCGTGACCTGCTGCGCGAGCCGGCGGACCTGGCGCGGTGGACGGTCGAGGCGGGCATTCTCGACGTGCCGCCGGCGGTCGTGGACGCCGATCTCGTGGCGGGGAAGACGTTGCGGGAGGCCATCTACCGGCTGGCGCTCTATCGGCCGGCGGCGGGGGACACCATTGACCGGCCCGCTGTCGGTGGGGCCGGGGTGGCGGCCGACGATCGGCTGCTGGTCAACCGGGTCGCCGCCGGGCCGCCGGCGTCCGTGCTGCTGAACGACGCCGGGCGGGTCGAGCGTGCGGGGGATCTCGCCGCCGCCCTCTCCACCGTCGCCAGGGAGGCGGTCCAGCTGCTCGGGGGGCCGCGGGCCGTACAGATCAAGGAATGCGGGGGAGAGGTGTGCACCCGCCTGTACGTCGACACCTCGCGCGGGTCGTCGCGGCGCTGGTGCGACATGCACGAGTGCGGCAACCGCGCCAAGGCGGCGGGCTTCCGCGCCCGGCAGCGGGCGTGACTCGTGCGGCCGGTCAGCCGCAGGCTCGCGGCGCGGTCCGCTTTTCGGGGATCCTGTCTACGGTGAACCATTTGAGGCTCGACGGAGAGTCACTCACGTCACCTCTCGTTCCTGTGGGAAGGCGGTCACGTGACGCAGCTTGTCGTCGAAGGCCATGACACATCGGTGACCCTCGATCCGGGGCGTTCGTACCGGTTAGGCCGTGATCCGGGGTCGGATGTGGTCATCGACGCCGATCACGTCTCGCGTACGCATGCCATGCTGCGGTTCGAGGGCGGTCAGTGGATCCTGGAGGACTCGGGCAGCAGCAACGGCACGTACGTGAGCGGCCACCGCGTCCAGCAGGTCATCGTCGGTCCGGGAACCAGGATCGGCCTCGGGCACCCGTCGGAGGGCGGGCTCGTCAGCTTCCGTACCGTCTCCGAAGACAAAGGCGGCGCACCCGAGATCCAGCCGACGCCTACGGTCCGCTTCCCGCACAGCGGGCAGTGGCGTGCGCCGGCCGCCGTCAGGAGCCTCGACGGCGCGCAGGTCGTACGCATCGGCCGGGCTCCCGAGAACGATGTGGTGGTCGGCGATCTGCGGGTATCGCGCCAGCACGCCGAGCTCCGGATCGCCGGCGGCGTCCACGAGATCGTCGACGTGGGGAGCCGCTTCGGAACGTACGTCAACGGCCGGCTCGTTCAGCGGGCCCGCGTCTCCCCGGACGATCTCATCGGCATCGGGACCTCGACGTTCCAGCTCGTGGGCGACACGCTCACGGAGTACGCCGACACCGGCGAGGTCTGCCTCCAGGCGCACGGACTCACCGTCACCGTCGGGGGCGGCAAGGTGCTCCTGGACCAGGTGTCGTTTCCGGTCGGCGAGAAGTGCCTGCTGGCGATCATCGGTCCCAGCGGCTCGGGCAAGTCCACCCTGCTGCGCGCGCTCACCGGGCTGCGCCCCGCCGACCAGGGCGTGGTCACGTACGATGGGCGTGATCTCTACCGCGACTACGCCGAGCTGCGCTCACGGATCGGTCTCGTGCCGCAGGACGACATCCTGCACAGCCAGCTCACCGTGCGCCGAGCCCTTATCTACGCCGCGGAATTACGCTTCCCCGACGACACCAGGCAGCACGAGCGGAAGACGCGGGTCGATGAGGTCCTCCAGCAGCTCGGGCTCGAAAATCGGAAGAACAACCGCATCTCCTCGCTGTCCGGCGGCCAGCGCAAGCGGGTCAGCGTCGCCCTGGAGTTGCTGACCAAGCCGTCTTTGCTGTTCCTCGACGAGCCGACCTCCGGTCTGGACCCGGGGCTGGACAAGTCGGTGATGCAGATGCTGCGGGGTCTGGCCGACGACGGCCGTACTGTCGCCGTCGTCACCCACAGCGTCGCCAATCTGGATATCTGTGACCGGCTTCTGGTGATGGCGCCGGGCGGGAAGATCGCCTACTTCGGTCCGCCCGGGGAGGCGCTGCCGTTCCTCGGCTTCACCGACTGGGCGGACGTCTTCCTGGCCTTCGACGACGCGACCAAGGACTGGGCCGGCGAGTACGCGCGGTCGTCGCCGTACCAGACGTACATCGCGGCCGACATGATCGAGCCGGTTGCGACGGGACGTCCCGTACGGCGAGAGATCCCGCCGAAACCGCAGAGCTGGCCCGAGCAGCTCAGTACGCTGGTGCGCCGCTACTGCCGGAGCATCGTGGCGGACCGGCTGTTCCTCGGCATCACCATCGCCCTGCCGATCGTGATGGGCCTGCTGGCCCGCGTCGTCCCGACCGGTGACCTGATGGGCCGGCCGAACAGCAACGGCAACGCGGCCAACCTGCTGCTGATCCTGTGCATCGGCGGCTGTCTCACCGGCGCCGCGAACTCGGTGCGCGAACTGGTCAAGGAACGCGCCATCTATCAACGAGAACGGGCGGTCGGGCTGTCCAGATCGGCCTACCTCTGCTCCAAGCTGCTCGTGCTCGGCCTGATCACCGTGGCGCAGGGCGTCGTGCTGACCTATGTGGCGATGCTGAATGTCGCGACGTACGACAAGGGAGTGTTCACCGCGCCGATGACCGAGCTCGCGCTCGCCGTCGCGCTGTTGTCGTTCACCGCGATGACCGTGGGCCTGCTCATCTCCGCGCTGGCCAAGACCAGCGAGATGACCATGCCGCTGCTCGTGCTCGTCACCCTGATCCAGCTGGTCTTCTGCGGGGCGCTGGTGCACCTGGACGGCAAGCCGGTGATGGAGCAGATCTCCTGGCTCGTACCGGCTCGCTGGGCGCTGGCCGCGCTGGCGGGCACGCTCGACGTGGGGCAGCTCATCCCGCACGTCCAGGATCCGCCGGACCCTCTGTGGAGTCAGGACTTCGGCACCTGGTTCCTGGACATGAGCGTCCTGGCCATCCTCGCGGTCGTCTGCGCTTTCCTGGTCGCCCGCATGCTGCGCCGCCATGAGCCGGCGGTGATGCGCGGCAAGTGACCCCGTGCCCGTCAGCGGCGTCTGAGGCGCCACGCGGTGATCGCGGCCACGGTGAGCGCCGCGATCCCGACGACGAGCAGGTCCGGCAGTACGTCCTGGGCGGCCGCGGCGAGGTCCTCCAGCCCGGCCTCCCAGGATTCGGGGATCGGCAGGGCCAGCCCGCGGGTGCCGTCGGAGAGCAGGAACAGCACGCCGAGCCCGCCGAAGACCAGCCCGGACAGCAGCGAGGTGGTGTGCGGCCGCAGCCGTCCCAGCCGCAGTCCGCGACCGCGCAGCCAGCGCCGGCCGCCGAGGTCATAGCGCTGCCACAGGCCCGCGAGCAGGAACAACGGGGCCGCCATGCCTGCCGCGTAGACGGCCAGCAGCACCGCTCCGCGCAGCCCGTCGCCGGAGGCCGCCGCGACCGTGAGCACCGCCCCCAGCACCGGCCCCGCGCAGAACCCCGCCAGCCCGGACACCGCCCCCAGAACCAGCACGGCTCCGGCCGAATCACCTCGAACGTGCCCCTTCAGCCGCTCCAGCGGCCCGATCGTCCAGCCCTGACCGGCCACCTGCAGCACACCCAGCCCGATCAGCGCCCAGCCGGCGACCGTGACCAGGAGCTCTTGATGGCCGTAGAACAGGCGGCTGACCTGCGCCGACCCCATCCCCAGCGGCACCAGCACGGCGCACAGCCCCACGTAGAACAGCAGGGTGCGGCCGGCCAATTGGCGGCGGCCCGGGAACGCGTAGGCGAAGAAGGCCGGGATCAGCAGCGCCCCACACGGGCTGACCAGCGAGAACAGACCGCCAAGGAACGCGGCGGCATAGCCGATGCCGCTCATCCGCCGCGGCGGGCCTTCTCGATCGCCTTCTCGAACGCGGCCACCGGCTGGGCGCCGAACAGCACCTCACCGTTGATCAGGAACGCGGGCGTGCCGGGCAGGCCGAGCTCGGTCGCGAAGCCGAGGTCGCCGTCCACGACCCGCCGTATGGACTCGTCACGGCGGTCGGCGTCGAACCTGGCCAGGTCGAGCCCGATCTTGGCGGCCACGGAGCGCAGGTCGGCGTCGGTGAGCCGGGGTCGCTCGCCCGCGTACAGGGAATCATGGAACTCCCAGAACCGGCCCTGCCGGGACGCGGCGCGGGCGGCGAGGGCGGCGCGTACGGAGTCGCGTCCCCTGATCGGGTAGTCGCGCCAGAACATCCGCACGATGCCGGTGTCGAGGTAGCGGCTCTTCAGCACGGGCTCTATTCGCTGGGCGAATCGGCGGCAGTTGGGACACTTGAAATCGCCGAACTCGACGATCGTGACCGGTGCCTGCGCTGAGCCCTTGGACAGGTTCGGGTCGACGGGCGGCGGGGTCGGCCCTTCCCAGACCTGCACCGAACTCGTCGGAGTGGGCGTGGCGGTCGCTTCGGCTCCGCCGGTGGGACCCGCCGGAGTGGGTGAACCGCCCGTGCTCGCGCTCGGGTCCGTGCCCATGCTCGCGTTTGCGGAATCACGCGAGCTCGCGGCCGCCGGGGCGGCTCGTCCGGCGGGCTCGCCCTGGTTCGTCAGCGCGGCGACCGCCAGCACGGCCACCACGGCGGCACCGGCCAGTGAGCCGAGCAGCACCCGGTGGCGCGGGGCCGGGGATTCCTTGGTCACCTTCAGCATCATCCCAGCCCGCCGCCACCCACGCCGCTGGTTCCTCCTACAGCTCAAGCCCCTTCATGTCGAAGATCGGCCGTACTTCCACCTCGTTGAAGGCCGCGTCGGGCACCTTCGCGGCCAGTTCCACCGCCCGCTCCATGCTGTCGCACTCGATCAGATAGAACCCGGCCAAATGCTCCTTGACCTCGGCGAACGGCCCATCGCTCGTCATCGTCCTGCCCTCGCGTACCGCGACCCGCTTGGCCGTCGACACATCGGCCAGCCCTTCCGAAACGATCAGCTCTCCGGACGCGGCCAGCTCCTCGGTGAAGGACATGTGGCCGCGCCCGAAGTTCATGCGCTGCTCGTCGTTCAGCGTCTCCCAGACCGCCCTGCTCGTCGGGTTGCTGTAGATCAGGATGAGGTACTTCACCGGTGGCCTCCATGTGGTCGCGTCCGCGTCGATACCCAATATGTCGGTCCCCAATAGGTCGAAGCCGTCCGCGCGGCCTCGACATCCCCCGGCGGAAAATACGTGGCACCCGTCGCGATCACCCGGCTACCGTGGACAGCGTCCACCACGACAGGAAGGCAGCGCAGTGACCTACGCGAAGTTGCTCGAACTGCTTCCTGAGCTCCTGGGTCCGGATTCCGGGTGATCCCTCGCAAAGAGACGACGCCGCCCGGAAGCCTTCCGAGGCGGCTTTTTTCATCTCACGGACGACGGCCCACGGAACGAAGGGCCGCGGGCATCGGTCTGGCCGACGGGAATGGCGCCCCCCGGCTGGATACAGCCCCAGTCCCGGGCTCGGCCCACGCCAGCCGAGCCCGGGGCTAACAAGCCGCTCTGGCCCAACTGGCAGAGGCGCCGCCTTCAGGAGGCGGAGGTTCAGGGTTCGAATCCCTGGCGGGATGCTGCGCGAGCGTATCGGCATGCAGCGGCTGCGGGAGATCACCTCTGATGCGTGGAAGCCGCTGCCCCGAGACCACGGTCGGCTGTCGGAGCTGGAGTCCTCCTACACCTACCTGCGCCAGTTCACCCCGAACGTGCTGGCCGCGATCGACTTCCAGGGCGGGTCGGGCACCGGCGAGCTGATGGAGGCGGTGGCCGTGTGGGACGACCAGCCCTTCGCCGGAGATTTCGTGACTTATCAGGGTGTGGTGCAGCGCCCGAGGCCGCCGCAGCGCTCGCCGATCGTGATAGGCGGTCACTCCCGGGCGGCGATGCGCCGGGCGGTCCAGCACGCCGACGGCTGGTACGGCGTCTACTTGACCCCCGAGGAGGCCGCGGGCGCGCTGTCCGACCTCCGTGACGCGGCGAAGGTCTACGACAGGCCCGGGCACCTGAGCGAGCTGGAGATCACGATCACCCCGCCCCCTGGCCCCGTCGATCGGGAGACCGCGCGGCGGTACGCCGCCCTGGGTGTCCACCGGTTGACAATCCAGCCGCTGAACGCCGATATGGAGGCTACGGTGACAGCCGGTGCAGATCTCTTGGGACCGCCGTGACAATCGTGTCCCGCTCGGCAACTGTCCAGACCGCTCGATCGCTGTACCGCTCGAATATTGAGTTACACGCCTTGAACTGCGGTTACGCGGCGTGGTGATATTCGCTGATCATGCCTGCAACGACAGGTTTTCGGCGGACGGCCCGCCGATCGTTGAGGTCGGTCACGTTCCGAGCGGGCTGCGTTGCGACGTCCGGAGGTCGCTGTTGCCTGAACTGGTACGGTCGGTGCCCGTTGTAATGGATCAGATACTCCTGGAGCGCGAAGACCAGGTGGCGTTCTTTGAGGATCAGGATCCGGTCCAGGAGTTCGGGGCAGGGTGCCGATGACGCGCTCGCAGATGGCTTTCGGTCTCAGGGTCTGCGACAGGGTGGTGGTGTTCCGCGGTCCTTCGGCTGTGAAGACCTCTCCGAACGCGGAGGTGAAGAGCGGGTCGCGGTCGTGGATCACGAACCGAAGTCCGGCGATGCGGTCACCCAGATCCATGACCACGTTGCGGGCTTGCTGCACAGTCCGTGCTCCGGTTGGGAGTGCGGTTACTCCGGCCAGGTGCAGCTTTCGGGTGCCGCGCTCGATGAAGATCAGCACATACAGCCCTTTGATCATCATCGTCTCGACCACGAGGAAGTCACAGGCGATGATCGCCTGAGCGGTCAGGAACTGCCGCCGGGTCGGCCTGGCGCACCCAGGTACGGATCGGCTGCGCGGAGGGCTGAACTCCTTGGCCAGTTCCTCCGGCGTCCGTCCCGCGCGCACCTGCTCCACCATCTGCCGGCGAAACTCCGGCGGATAGTTGTTCGGCACAGTGAACTCCTTCTTCTGGGAACCAGGGTTCCTCAGAGATCAGGTGTCCACCAAACCGGGGCAAGACCACGCTGGCCCTGGGTGTGAGCGTGGACGTCGATGATGTGGAAGCCGTACGCGAGCCGCCCCGCGCCCTGAAGCGGCGGGCCGAGCTGGCGGGTTTCCGGCATCAGCCCGCATTTACGGCACTAGAGAGTCTCCAGGATCGTCGCGACCTCGCCCACGCGCGGGTCGTCCATGGCCTTCAGCTCGGCCAGCGCCGACAGCAGGACGCCTCTGGCCGGTTCGCGGCGCCCGGCGTCGGCCAGGGCCCGGCCCAGGTCGATCAGGCACATGGCCAGCCAGCGGCGGTTGCCCTTGCCCTGGTACAGGGCCACCGCCTCGCGGAAGCAGCGCAGCGCCCTGCGCCAGTCCCGTAGGGCCACGTACGCGCGCCCGAGGTTGCGCCAGATGTCGCCGTGCAGATCGGTGTTGCCGTTGGAGGCGGTGGCCGTGAGGGCCCGGCGGTAGTACTCGACCGCGAGCTCATGGTCGCCCGCCAGATGGCTGACGATGCCCAGATTGTCGAGAAGGTGGGCGATCCCGTACTGGCCGCCGAGGCTCTCGTACAGCGTCAGCGCGCGTTCCAGGCAGCGCCGGCCCTCGGCGGTGTCGCCGAGCTCGCCGTGGACCAGGCCGAGGTTGCCCAGCAACATCGCCTCGCCCCTGGCATGTCCGGCCTGCCGGAAGCGGGACAGCGACTGCTTGAAGCGGGACAGGGCGATTTCATGCTCACCCATGTCGAAGTGGACGCAGCCGAGGGAGTTGAGCGTGAAGCCCTGCCCGGCGGGCTCCGCGGCGATCTCGGCCGCCCGCAGCGCCGACCGGGTGAACTCCAGGCCGTCGTGCCAGGGGATGTACCGGTCGAAGAAGGTGGTCATGCCGATCGAGATACGCCACGCGTGCCCGGCCCGGCCGTTGGCCGCAGCCCAGGCGATGACCGAGCGCAGGCAGTGGTACTCCCGCTCCAGCCAGTTGCGCGCCTGCCGGTGATCGTCGAACGTCAGTGGCAAGATCTGGCTGGTGCGGGGCTCGACGAAGTCCCGTACGCGGTGCGGCAGCATCTGCCTGTCGGCCTCCACGACGGTGTAGAGGTACCAGTCCAGCAGCCGGTCCACCGCGGCGTCGCGCTCACCGGCCGTCTCCTCCTCCACGGCACGGCCGGTGGCGTACAGGTGCACCAGGTCGTGCAGCTCGAAGCGGTCCGGCTGGACCTGCTTGACGAGATGGGCCGCGACGAGATGGTCGAGCAGCGCGCCGGCCTCCCGCGGCGCCACGTCGGCCAGCGCGGCCGCAGCCTCCAACGAGAGATCTCCGGCCGGGTGCAGGCCGAGCAGGCGGAACATCCTGGCCACCGGCGCCGTCAGCGCCCGGTACGACCACAGCAGCGCGGTGTTGAGGTCGGCCATGGGGTCGTCCTCGCCGATCCCGAACTGCTCCAGCCTGGCCTTCTCGTCCTCCAGCGCGCTGACGATCCTGGCCAGGCCGCCGCTGCGGTGGGCCCGCTCGGCGATGACCGACAGCGCCAGCGGCAGGCCGTCGCACAGCTTCACCAGGCGTACGGCCGCGTCGCGCTCGTTGGCGACCTGCCGTGCGCCGATCACCTTCTCCAGCAGTTCGAGGGATTCGGGCGGGGTGAGCGGGTCGAGGCTGAGCCGGCGGGCGCCGTCCCTGGCGGCCAGCCCGCGTAGCTGGTTACGGCTCGTCACCAGCACCAGCGAGTTGGCCCCCGGCAGCAGAGGACGTACCTGCGCGCTGTCACGGGCGTTGTCCAGGAGCAGCAGCATGCGCCGGCCCGCGAGCGTGCTGCGCAGCATCGCCGCGCGCGCGTCCAGGTCGGCCGACAGGCTCGTGGCGGACACGCCCATCGCGCGCAGCAGCGTCTCGATCGCCACCTTCGGGTCCATGGGCGCGCCGGGGCCGAACCCGCGCAGGTTCAGGTATAACTGCCCGCCCGGGAAGCGGTCGATCACCTGATGCGCCCAGTGGACCGCCAGCGCGGACTTGCCCGCGCCGCCCGGGCCGCCGATCACCACGATCTCGCTGCGTCCCGGCGGGTCGGCCACCAGCCGGTCCAGCCGGGCCAGCTCGGCCAGGCGCCCGGTGAAGTGCGCGATGCCGGACGGTAGCTGCTGCGGCGTCATCGGCGCGTCGGCCACCTCGCACTCGTCGGCGACCAGGATCGAACGGTGGGCCCGGCGCAGCGGCTCCCCGGGGCTGACGCCCAGGTCCTCTAGGAGCCGGTGGGTGACGCTCTGGTAGGTCTCCATGGCCTCCGCCTGCCGCCCCGAGCGCTGCAGCGCGAGGATCAGGTTGGCCCACAGACGCTCCCTGTAGGGATGCCTGGCGGTGGCGGAGCGCAGCACGGCGATTCCCTGCTCCGGTCTGCCCCATTCGAGGTGCAGTTCCGACCATCGTTCCAGGGTGCGCAACTGCTCCTCGACGAGGAGAGAGACCTCCTCGCGATGCAGCGTCTCCGAGGGGACGTTGGTCAGCAGCGGCTCGCCGCACAGCGCCATCGCCTCGGTCAGCGCGGCCAGTTCCTCGGCCGGCCCGCTCCTCTGGGAGCGTCTGATGATCTCGCGGTACCGCAGCAGGTCGAGGCTGTCGGCGGTGACGCTGATGGTGTAGCCGCCGTCGAAGGTCTGGATGAGGCCGGGATCGCCCAGGGCACGGCGCAGGCGGGTCAGATGCGTCTGCAGGGCCGCGCGCGCGTTCGGCGACTCGTCGCCGTCCCACATCCGGGCGATCAGCCGGTCGGCGGAGACGCGCTCGTTGGCGTGCAGCAGCAACGTCGCGAGCGCGATGCGCTGCTTGGGCCCGGACAACGAGATCTCCGCCGCGGCGCTCCTCACCCGCAGCGGGCCCAGGACGCTGAAGTGGATCAAGTACCCCGCCTTATGCCCCTGTGCGTTCGGCTGAGCCTAAGGGCCGCAGACACCTGGTTTCAAAAATTTCAAAGAACCTGCGTCTTTCAGCAATTGGGCTCGCGAGGGTGAGCGGGGACGCTGACGGCGTTCCACGCGTCGCGTACGGCTCGCAGCCCCTCACAGCCGAACAGCTGCAGCCCCGCCTCCATCGAGGCGCGGCGGACATCCTCGTGGCCAGTCGGACAGCTTGCGGTTGAGGGTCTCCATGTAGATCATGGCCGCGTTCTGGACGCCGATGCCGTGCACGACCGAGCCGTTGCAGGTGGGGCTGCCCGGCCGGGCGGCGTCGACGGGGGCGGATCCCTCGGCCAGCAGGTAGAACCAGTGGTTCTGCACACCGGCGGCGGCATGCACCTCCATGATCCGGACGGCCTCGCTGAAGCACTTGGGGTCGCCGGTCAGTGACGGGTCGTACATGTTCCGGATGGGCCCCGAGCCGACCAGGTCGACCTGCTCGCCTATCAGGTAGTCCGGCGGGTCCAGCTGCGCCGGCTCGTTCAGGTACCACTCGGTCACCGTCCCGAAGATGTCGCCGGTCGACTCGTTGAGCCCGCCCTTCTCGCGCGTGCCCCGCGGGCCGCCGGGCGTGAAGTCGAAGATGGCGTGCCCGAGCTCGTGCATGACGACGTCGGTCGACGTCGCCTGCCGCGTTCTGCTGCTGTTGCGGCCGAAAACCGTCTTGAACTGGTCGTAGTACGCGTTCGCGTCGTCGTACCCGACACGCATCGGGAAACTGCGGCCGTAGCCGTCGAACCCGCCGGGCTTGCTCAGCCACCGTTCCAGCATGTCCCAGCCCCCCTGCGCCGCGTGCATGGCGTCCACGCAGGCGGTGACCAGGTCGGTGCCGGTGCCGTTGCCCCAGTCGTCGTCGGGGTCGGTGTAGGTGCGGCCGTCCATGCCGCCGCAGCGCACTCCCGACCGTACGGGATCGGACATCCCGTACAGGGTGGCCGATCGGGTCGTGTCGAAGGAGACCTGGCCGTGGTAGAAGCTGTTCCCCACGCCGTCGAGCACCTCGTCCCAGGAGTCGATCACCTTGCCGGTGCGGGCGTCGACGAGGACGCGCATCCGGCTCGGGCGCGTGCCCTTGACGCCGGTGATCACTGTCTCGTACGCCAGCACGCCGCCGCCGCGCGCCAGGACCGTCAGCGTGGGCGGCGTCATGTCGCTTCCCGTGCCTACCTCGCGGCGGGCCGCCGCGCCCGCGTTCTGCGCGGACACCTCCGGCCGGGTTTCCACCGACAGTGCCTGCTTCTGGTTGACCGAGGTGCTGAGGACGCGGCCATCCGCGTCGGTGACCACGACGAAGTCTCCGCCGCGTACGGGCAGGCCCGCGTACGTACGCTCGTACGGGACATAGCGCAGCCCGTGAGCCCCGGACACCACGCGGCCCCGCACGAGCTCGTCCTGGCCGGAGCGGTGGATCAGCTCCGGCCGGTCGGCGACGAGGCGGTCGGCGGCGGAGGCGGCCAGGGCCGAGGGGTCGGGCGGCGCTGCGGCGATATAGGGCGGAACGGTCAGTAACGCCGCCATCGCCACCTTAAGGACAGTCGCACGTCTCATCGGGGGTGATCCTTTCCATGACGTCCGCGGACGGGGCATCGATCGAGGCGCTGATCGTCAGAACGTGCGCGCGCAAGATACGCGTCGCGCGCGCGACGGGGACGCGGCTGGCGGCGCGCAGGGCGAGGTCGATCTCGGCGCGGCAGGCCCGCGCCGCCGCGGCCAGCGCGGTCGCCCGCCCGTGCGGCTCGTTCGCGCCGGTGAGGCCGGGCATGCCCAGGAGCTGGGGGATCATCGAGGTCCGCGCCGCGAGCATCGCCCGGGTGGTGGTGGCCAGGCGGGTCGGCCCCCCGCGCAGCGCCAGAACGTCCTCGGCCAGCAGGAACGCCCGTCCGCAGTGCGCGCCGAACTCCCTGAGCGCCTCCATGACCGCCGTGCCGGCGCCGCCGAGCTGCGCCCCGATCCGTACGGGGAACTCAAAGAGCGCGGCGAACAGGTCGCTGGCGTCGGTCGTGCCCGGCTCGGCGATCCTTTCGGCCCTGATCCTGGTGAGCTCGGCCAGCCAGTCGGCGAACGCCCAGGACGCCTCCGGAGCCGACTCCGCGACCAGGCGGGCGGCCTGCGACAGCAGGAAGTCGCAGGCCAGCACGGTGACGGCGGACTCCCAGTCGACCCCGCGCGCTCGCCCCCGCATCGTCGCGCCCGCGTCCGGTGCCCCCGCTTCCGGCGCGCCGATCAGGGACAGGGCGCCGAGCGCGGCCAGGTCCATCGCCGCGCCGGCCCCCGCCAGCTCGGCCCGGGGGTGCGCTCCGGCCGCGACGACCCCGGCCAGCAGCAGCGACGCCGGGCGAAGCCCCGACCCTGTGGTGAGCAGCCGCGCGATGAAGGGCCACTCCTCGCGTACGGCGGACACGGCCGTCTCGGCGCAGGCGGCCAGGAACGGGCCCAGGTACAGCCGGTCGTCCGGGTTCAGCTCGACCGGCTCGGCCGCCTCCCCGGCCGACAGCACCCCTCGCCGGGCGAGGGCGAAGATCGGCTGGTCGCTGTGCGCGGTGGCGGCCAGGACGCGCCAGGCCAGATGGTAGCGGCGGGCCGCGTGGCGGGCGGTCTCGAAGTGGCCGACGTACGCACGGGCCAGCCGCCGTACGTACGCCTCGCGCGCGGCGCCGGGATCGTCCGGATGTGCGGCGATGGCGTCGGCCGCCAGCAGCGCGCTCTGCACCGCGTAGCCGAGCCCTTCGCCGGTGAACGGGTTGACCAGCCCGGCGGCGTCCCCGACCAGCAGCCGGCCCTCGTACCCGGCGAGCGCGGGGGCGAATCCGGTGCTGACCGGCCCGGACACGAGCTCACCGAGGGGCCGGGCCGTCGCGAACGCGGGGTCGGCCCCGGCGAGCCGCTCGATCGCCGAGGCCAGCAGATCGGCCGCGCTCTCCTGGCGGTCTCCGACGCGGACGGCGCCGACGGTGCACCTTCCCGGTCCCGCGGGCAGGATCCAGATCCCGGCGGGGCGCTCGTGCGGATCGGCAGGGGAGGGGGGCGTCAGATGGAGCAGCATCCGGGAATCCCGCTCCGGCAGAGCGAACCGCTGGACGACGGCCATGCCCTCGCCGTGCGGCCGCCTGCCGGGCAGCGAGCCCGTCGCGAGGACGACATGCCGGGCCAGGACCGCCACCTCGTCGGCGCCTCCGGCGATCATCGCCCGGTGCCCGTCGGGGTGCGGTTCGCAGCGGGTCATGCGCCCCGGCAGCAGGGCCGCGCCGAGATCGGTGGCGAGCCCGCGCAACCGCGTACGAAGCCACTCACGGTCGCAGACGGCGGCGCCGACACCGGGGAGCGGACGGGCCGGGCCGTCGCCGAACCGGACATCGACCCCCTCCACTGGCCATACCCCGTCGAAGCCCGCGATTCCAAGGGCGCGCAGGGAGTCCATGGCGGAGGCGCTGAGCGCGACGTCGTGGGTCGCGCCCGGTTCGCCGCCGTCCACCAGCAGGGTGCGCAGCCCGTGCCGGGCCAGCGCCGCGGCCGTCGCGCCGCCCGCCGGTCCCGCCCCGACCACCAGCACGTCCGCGCGGCGGGTCAGCATGGGGCCTCCCGCCACAGCGAGGTGGCGACGCTGAGCAGCGCCTGGCGGCCCGCGCCGCCGTCGCCGAGGGCGGCGAGGGCGGCGAGCGCCTCGTCGTGGGCGGCGCGGGCCAGATCGTGGGCGGCGCTCATGCCGCCGTAGGCGATGACGAGCGTACGTACGCGCGGCAGGTCCGCGGCGGTGAGGGCCGGGTCGAGCAGGAGCGCGGCCAGCTCGCCCGACGGCGCGTCACGCAGCGCGCACAGCGTCGGGGCGCCGAAGAGCCCGAGCAGATGATCGGTTCCGGCGGGTTTGCCGGAACCGGTGGCCGGTCCGGCCAGGTCGAGGCAGTCGTCCAGGATCTGGAAGGCGACCCCCAGCTGGCGGCCGAAGGCGGCCAGCGCCTCGGCCCGGGGCGGTCCCAGCCGCGCCTCCGCCGCCCCGAGCACGCAGCACAGCCGGAACAGCGCGCCGGTCTTGCGCTCGACGAGCTCGTCGTAGTCCGCGAGTGTGTACGTGGTGTCGAAGGCGCGTTCCACGTCCAGCAGCTCGCCCTGAGCCAGGTGGGCGACGGCCGCGCTGATCAGCCGGTTCGGGCCGGTGCCCAGGTCGGCGGCCTCCGTACCGGCCAGGGCCAGGCAGGACAGCCCGGCCAGCACCGCCAGCTCCGGCCCGGCAACCAGGTGCGCGGCAGGGGCGCCGCGGCGGGTCGGCGCCCGGTCGATCACATCGTCATGCACCAGAGAGGCCAGGTGCAGCAGCTCCACCACGGCGCCGAGCCGCACGACCCGTTCCCTGTCGTGCGGGCCGCACCGCGCGGCGGCGCCGAGCAGCGTCGAGCGCAGGCGCTTGCCCGGCCGGTCGACGAACCCGGTCACCAGGTCGCGGGCCGGCCGGGGGAGCCCGGCCACCAGCCCGCGTAGCCTGTCCTGGACCTGAGCCGAGTAGGCCGTGGCGGCCGTGGCCTCAGGCATCCGCCCCGACCGGGCCAAGGTACTGGACGGTCGGCACCCGGCTGAGGATGGTGTGCATCTTCTGGTAGAGGTCGTCGCCGTTCATCATCGTGAGGAGTTGCTGCCGGTTCATGCCCACGGTCTGGGCGAAGAGCGCGTGGATCTGCTTGGCGGCGTTGTACTCCTGGGCCGACAGTCGCGGGCGCAGGCCGTCCACCACCTTGCCGACGTCGCTCACGTGCTGTGAGGTGATCACCCGGTCAGGGGTGTCGGGCGTGGTCAGGACGGTCTCCAGAACCGATCGGTACGTTTCGTACAGATGCTTGGCGTAGTCCTTCTCCAGGGCGCTGGCCTCCTTGCCCTTCACGCGGTCGACGAGCGCCTGGAAGTTGACGTAGAACAGGCGGACCAGCATCCGGCCCACCCGGCTGCGCAGCAGGAAGTCGTCGCGGAACCGGTCGGCGAGCTTCTCGTCCCCCACCAGCGGCAGGTCGTACATCTCGCCGGCCCCTTCCAGGAAGGAGCAGTTCACCTGGGTCCAGTCGATCCGGGTCCTGCCGTCACCGCCCAGGCACACGGCCGCGCCGGCGTCGCCGTCGTGCAGGCAGAACCCGGTGTCGACCTGCACCATGTCGTCGAACATGTAGAAGTCGTGGTTCGTCAGGAAACCGAGGTCCACCGGGGTCACGCCGAGGCCGACGACGATGCTGGAGGTGTACCAGCTACCGGCGCCCGCCTTGTCCACCTTCATGTCGAAGTCGATCACGTCGCAGGTGACGGGGAAGTCGGGGTCGCCCAGGTCCAGGTACGGCCGGACGTTCATCTCGGCCAGGATGGGCCCGATCCGTGTGCACAGCCCCGAGTAGTCGGAGGCCATGCCGACGAGCATGCCGATCAGCGGATGGCGGACGCCTATACGTGGCATCTCCTGGTTCTCGCTGGTGGTGAACTCGTCGAAGTTGTCCAGGTCGGTGATCTTGACGACCGCCGCGTCGACCAGGTTGCGGCCGTCCTTGCGCAGACTGGTGAACCGGGTCAGCTCCCCGATGGCGGGGCCGGTTCCTCCCGCCCAGGTCCCCTGCACGATGACATCGCCCGGGACAGCGCCGTGCGTCGATCCGACCGCGTGCCCGGCGGTCAGGATGGAAGGGGCTCCGCCGTTGGACAGATCGCGGACGAGGCAGCCGAACGTGCCCCAGTCATCTGTCCTCTCGTTGCCGATCCCGACGCCCTGGTTCGCGGTTTTCCGCAGCGTGGCGTCCTGGGCCGCCGGGCCCCGCCGGCCGCCCGTAGGTTTGCCCGTGCGTCCGAACGAGTACGGGCCGGCCTGGATGACGTCCACACCCCATTTGCGGCCGTCCACCTCGACCGTTCTGGGCAGCAGGCGGCTGCGCGCCACGTACCCCTGCGGGCGCTTCTTGGCCACCGACGCGATGACCACGGGCTCGTCGGTCAGCTCTCCACCGCGCCGACGGAACCCGTAGCCGAACGCGGTGGTGCCGGGGACGGCGGCGAACGCCCCGAGCACGGCCTCCTTCCCGCGCCTCAGCGCCTCCTCATGCTCAG
Source organism: Nonomuraea sp. NPDC048901 (assembly GCF_040649695.1). NCBI lineage: Bacteria > Bacillati > Actinomycetota > Actinomycetes > Streptosporangiales > Streptosporangiaceae > Nonomuraea > Nonomuraea sp. NPDC048901. The sequence goes on from NZ_JBEZFW010000009.1 coordinate 296,865, forward strand.
GAAGAAGTCTCATGAACGTCGGTCCCCCTTCAGCCGGAGATGGCGTTGCCGCAGCCCACCGAGCCAGAACACGGCCGCGGTGTCGTCGTTGGGGCTGAAGTCCGTGGACACCGTCGCCACGGCCAGCGCTGTCAGCGCCGTCAGCGCATCGCCGCCCTTGTCGGCGGCCTTATGGGCCAGCCCGTCGAGCAGCCGGTCGCGGGAGGCGTCGGTCAGACCGGCCGCCGCGAGGTCGCGTACCGCGTCCCGTACGAGCTGGAAGCGTGTGGGGGCGAGCTCAGGCAGGCGGCCCCGCAGGCGCTCGGCGGTGGCCCGCGACACCCCGTGCTCGTCGGGGAACGGCACGGGATAGACCGCGCCTAATCGCGCGACCTGGAGGACCATCTCGATCTCCTGGCCGGTCAGCGTCTGTTTCGGGGGAGTCGCAGCCCCGGTCACCCCCGCCAGGATCGTCACGCCGGCGGCGCGCAGGACGTAGCGGCGCGTGAGGTGGTTCACGCCTGGGCCTCCTTGACGTCGGGAGCGGGCCGGCCACCGCAGCCGGCCAGGGCTGTGGGCGTGCCCGCCTTACGTACGCCGGACTGCAGCGACGGGCAGAATCCCTCGGGCAGCGGCGGCATCGGCTTGAGTACGGGCGGGGAGGAGGGCGACTGCTGCAGCCGCCTTGCGAAGGCGACCGCCATCGCCCTGTAGACGAGCAGTTCCTGGCAGCAGACCGGATAGTCCTGGGTGTGGATCTGCCACAGGAACAGACCCACCGTGACGGCCCAGTCGGGGGTCTTCTCCTCCGGCGCGTCGCAGATCGGATCGCCGACGATGCAGAAGTCGGTGGTCCTGTCCTGGATGTCGGCGGGCAGGACCTTCCTGCCTAGGATGCCGCCGCCCACGCGTGTGTTGGGCAGGCCGTTGTCGGCCCCGACGGTCGCGTCGTAGGAGGTGTCCCCGCCGCTCTGGGGGTCGGAGATCATCAGCACCGCCCGGATGGCCTTGCGCTCCTCGGCGTCCAGCATGGGGAGCGCCTGGTTGATCACCATCGCGCCCTGCGAATATCCGATCAGGCCGATGTTCATCCCCGGGCACATGCGTACCAACCGGCGTATGGCGATCGTCAGGATCCACTTCCCATCGTTCACCGACGGCAGGAACGCCTTCAGGCTGACGTTGCCCGCGGGGTAGGGCAGGGAGTACGTCTTGGTCTGGTCCGCCGGCAGGACGGTCAGCGCTTCCTGGGCGTACACCCCCGTCACCCCGGACATGCCCAGCGGATCGTTCATGGCCTGCGCGGAGCCGCGCAGCCCGATGATGAAGTACGAGGCGCACTGCAGCCCAGACCGCGCGCCCTTGGTGGCCACCGCGTTCGGCGCCGGGACCAGCGCCAAGATCAGCAAAGTCACTATCGGCAGGATCCGACGCATATGGGTCCTCCTCGTGGCGATGTTCAGGACAATGACAGAACGCGCTGTCTTATCGCTGTCATCGGGCAGGCATCGCCCTCCACCGATGTCAGCGCGATGAAGTCGGGTCCTGTGGGGCTCAAGAACTCGAATCGCTTCCAGGGCAGAGGCAGGGGTGCCGAGTGGCTGGTCCGGGTTGCTTGGGATCATGACGCGCGATCTTGTCTACGGTGTACGCCGTCACCCGTCGTCTGCTGTCTTTGCCCGCGCTGCTGGTCCGCAGGAGTGTTTCCAAGGAGGCGGAACTGCTGGTCCTGCGTCATCAGAACGCGGTCCTACGCCGGCAGATCCCGCGGGTGCACTACGAAGGGGCCGACCGTCTGTGGTTGGCGGCGCTTGTGCGTCTGATCCCTCGCCATCGCTGGGCGGAGATCTTCTTGATAACCTCGGCCACCCTGCTGGCCTGGCACCGCAGTCTCGTGGCGAGTAAGTGGGACCACAGCAATCGTCGCCGTCCCGGACGGCCACCCAGCGCAGCCGCGGTCAAAACCTCACCTTGCGCATGGCCGCGGAGAACCCGAGGCGGGGCCACCGGCGCGTTCACGGTGAACTGACCCTGTACGTGCCGAAAGCCTCATCTGTGCAGCTCAGGCGGCGCTTTGGTGCTCGTGGAGGATGCCGCCGAGTCGATCGCGCCGGCGGACGTCGAGGCCGTTCAGCTGTTCCGGTGCGATGATCGGTTGGGGGAGCGGGCGCAGGGGAGTCGCGGCGCGGAGAGTCCGGTGGGGCCGGTGTTAGTTGTAGAAGGATTCGTACTCTCTGCGCGGGCAGGGCTTTCCGCTCGCGAACACGCCGGCCGATCGTGATCGACCGGCGTCGGTTACGGGGCCGTGCAGGTGGCGGTGGGAGTGGCCGCGGTGCCGTTGGCGGTGAAGCCGAAGGTGGTGGACGCGCCCGCGGCGATGGAGCCGTTGTAGGCGGCGTTGCTGACCGTCACGGCGGAGCCGGATCCGCTCTGCGTGCCGTTCCACAGGCTGCTGATGCTCTGCCCACCGGGCCAGGTCCACTTCACGGTCCAGCCGTCGACCGGTGCGCTGCCCGCCCGAACCGTCACCGTCGACTGGAACCCGCCCTCCCAGCTGTTGACCGTCTCGATCGTGGCCGAACACGCCCCCGGAACGGGGGTCGGCGTGGGAGTCGGCGTCGGTGTCGGCCCGCTCTGGAACTGGGTGAAGAACTTCCACACCTCTGCCGGAACCCAGGTCCTGGAGCCGCTGTCGCCGCCGGCCCCATCCTGTGGGGCGGCGATGTGACCCTCGTCGAACGCGGCCCATACGACCGGATGCCCGGCCGAGCAACCCGAGTAGGTCGTGACTCTGTGCGTCAGGCTGCCTTGCGCCGGCTCGGGCGGGTTCTGGGCGGTGCAGCCGTTGTTCCTGACGAACCGGTCGCGAAGAGATCGTCCGCCGGAGATGTTGAGCACGTTGTCCCTGATGCCGTGGATCCCCATGTAGGCGATGGGCTGGGTGCCGCCGCCGCAGCCGCTGAGCTGGCCGCCGGACTGGACCGCGACCGCGCGGAAGACGTTCGCCCGGGAACACGCGATCGCGTACGACATGGCGCCGCCGTAGCTGAAACCCGTGGCGAACAGCTGTGTGGTGTCGACGCAGAGAGCTCCCTCGATCTGCCTGACCATGTCGTCGACGAAGGTCAGGTCTTCACCGTTGGCATTGCCCCAGCCGTTGTTGAAGCCCTGGGGCGCGACGAAGATCGTGGTGTTGTTCGCCAGGCGCAGGAGCCCGTAGTAGGCCCAGACGTCCCGTTGCACGGTCTGACCTGTGGCGACATCGGTGGCGGTGCCACCCAGCCAGTGGAACCCGAAGACCAGCCGGTAGGGGTGGTTCATGTCGTAGCTGTCGGGGATCTTCAGAATATAGCTGCGATTCTTGCCGCCGGTCTGGATCGAACGCGTACCACTCGCCAGCCCTGGTGCCTTGCCACATCCCGTAGAGGGCGCCAGGGCACTGACCGTGTCCGTGGTGGTCGTGCTGAGGCTGGCGCTCAGCGCCGGACCACCTGCGGCCACCAGGACGGCGAGCACCACGACTGCTAAGGCGGCCACTAAGGGTCTATGTCTTGACATCGTGAAACTCCCTCTGCCAACTCGATGTCGGCGTACGTCGATGGGAGGAACGGTCGCGAGGGTGCGGGCGCCGGCCGGTCGGCACGCCGCACCACACCTCAGCCCACTCGAAGGTGCCGTCGGCGGTGGCGAACGCGGTCGTGCTGGGCTTGCGTTATCGGTAACACAAGCTCTAGAGATTTCCCGGAGCATGTCAAGGACCAGCCGTACTGGTCGCTGATGGAGTCGCGCGAAAGGACTGCCGCCCATCAAGGCGCAAACAGTGCGGGTGCTGGGAATGACTCCCTTCGCCGGTCGGAGATCAGCCGCCGTACACGAGGCCGGCGTTGATGAAACGTTCATCGCCGCTGTCGGTGGCAGGGCCGCCGCGAACGCGCAGTGTCGCGGCAGGCTCTCCACAAGGCGAGAGAACGGGAGCAGCGAAACTTTCGGCTGAGCCTTGACATGTTTCGGGCCGGTTTCCACACTGAGTCTCCGAACGGGGGTGCCTTCTGCCGAGGCTGGTGGTGGACGGCAGGAGCGCAGCCCGTGACGCGATCCAGGCGGCAGGCCGCGTGCTGGATTCGCGCGGATTTCTGAACCCTCTCTCGCATCCCCTAGCGGAGGCTCAGACATGAAGGAAAAGCTCAAACTCGCATCGGGCGCCCGAGCGCTGCTCACCGGCGCGATCGGCGTACTCACCGCACTGGCTGTCACCACTCCCGCAGGCGCCGCCGCGGGAACATTGGGCGCGGCGGCGGCGCAAAGCGGGCGCTATTTCGGCGCCGCGGTGGCGGCCGGTCATCTCGGCGAGTCGGTGTATGTGACGACGTGGGACAGAGAGTTCAACGGGGTCACCCCCGAGAACGAGATGAAGTGGGGCCCCATCGAACCCTCCCGTGGCTCGTTCAACTGGGGCCCGGCCGACCAGATCGCCAACCACGCCGCGAGCAAAGGCATGAAGATCCGCGGCCATACCCTGGTCTGGCACTCTCAACTGCCCAGGTGGGTGAACGGCAACATGTCGGCCGGCGACCTGCGCTCGGCGATGATCAACCACATCAACCAGGTGATGGGCCACTACAAGGGCAAGATCTACGCCTGGGACGTGGTCAACGAGGCCTTCGCCGACGGTGGCGCGGTCGGGACGCTGCGCAGCTCGGTGTTCACCCAGAAGCTCGGCAACGGCTTCATCGAAGAGGCCTTCCGCGCCGCACGCGCCGCCGACCCCAACGTCAAGCTCTGCTACAACGACTACAACATCGACGACGCCAACGCCAACAAGACCCGCGGCGTCTACAACATGGTTCGCGACTTCAAAGCCCGCGGCGTGCCCATCGACTGCGTGGGCCTGCAGTCGCACTTCGGGAACCCGCCCGCCAACTACCAGCAGAACATCGCCCAGTTCGCCGCGCTCGGCGTGGACGTGCAGATCACCGAGCTGGACATCGGCGGTTCCGGCTCGGCCCAGGCCAACGCCTACCGCCGCGTCACCCAGGCCTGCATGGCGGTTTCCCGCTGCACCGGCATCACCGTCTGGGGGGTCACCGACAAATACTCATGGCGCAGCGGCGACACACCCCTGCTCTTCGATGGCAACTACAACAAGAAACCCGCCTACAACGCCGTCCTGAACGCCCTCAACGGCGGCTCCACCCCGCCTCCCATGGGCGGCGGCACGATCCGTAGCTGACCAACCTCCTGAGAGCCGGTTCGCGGAAACTCGCGCGGACCGGCTCCCTCCGTCGCCCCTTGACGGAGGCGGCCGACACCTACAACGTGAAGGCCCTCGACATCTTTGGGGGTTACCGGTCACATGCCACCGAACGACATTCCTCCAGGCCGGTCCGCGAGCATCTGGGATGTCGCCCGGTTGGCAGGTGTCTCCCAGCAGACCGTCTCCCGCGTCATCAACGACAAGACCCGCGTGAGCGAGTCAACCCGGGCCAAGGTGATGCGGGTCATCGCCGAGCTCGGCTACCGGCCCAATCGGTTCGCCCGGACGCTGGCCGGCGGCCCGGTGAGCTGGGTCACCGTGCTCACCTCGGACACCGCCCTGTTCGGCGCCGCCGCCACGCTGCGCGGCATAGAGGAGGCGGCCAGGGCGGCCGGCTTCTCGGTGGGCATCAGTGTGCTGGAACCGGGCGCGAGCAACGACATCGCTCTGCGCCTCAACCGGCCTCAGGAGCCCGTCATGGTGATCGCCTACGACGGGCCCGGCGTGCGCGCGTTACGCGCGCTGCCGCCGGACGTGCTGGTGACCGCCGCGGTTGAACGCCCCGACAACGGCTCGGGCGACGACTCATGGCAGGTCTGGTTGGATGACCGGGCCGCGGCGGCGCACGCGACGCGCCACCTGCTGAGCCTGGGGCACAAGACCGTCCACTACGTGGCCATCCCATCCTCCACCAGCGCGCTTTCGCAGCGGACCCGTGGCTGGCAGGACGCGCTGCGGGCGACCGGACGACCTCTGCCCGAGCCCCTGCGGGCCGGCTGGACTCCCCGTTCCGGATACCTCGCGGTGCGCTCCCTGCTGGCGGACCACTCGGTGACCGCCATCCTGTGCGGCAACGACGACCTTGCCCTGGGCGTCATGCGGGCCGCGCGCGAGGCCGGACGGGATATCCCCGGCGACCTCAGCGTGGTCGGCTTCGACGACACCCCGGCGTCGGCCTACCTCCACCCCTCGCTCACCACCGTACGGCTCGACTTCGAGGGTCTCGGCCGCGCGTGTTTCGGTCTGCTGCTCCGCAGGCTGCAGCCGGAGGCCGCCCTGTCCCTTCCTACCTGGAACGAGCCGGAGCTGATCGCGCGGGAGAGCAGCGGCCCGTCGCCGGCCTGACGCTCATCTGTGAGCAGGCGGCCGCCCCGCTGCCCCGGAGGCCAGGCGTCAGCTCAGGCGTGCGGGAGGGCCGGTGCTGTCGCGGACGACGAGTTCAGTGGCGAGTTCGATGCGGCTGTGTGACAGCGGCTCGCCATGGGCGAGCTTCAGCACCATCGAGGTGGCCGCGGAGGCCATCTGTCTGAGGGGCTGGCGGATGGTGGTCAGCGGCGGGATGGCCCACCGTACCGAAGGCATGTCGTCGAAGCCGATCACGCTGAGATCGTCCGGAATGCGCAGGCCGAGCTGATGAGCCGCATGGTAGACGCCGATGGCCTGACCGTCGTTCGTGGCGAAGATCGCGGTCGGCCGGTCGGGCAGGCGCAACAGGCGTTGCGCCGCTGCCAGACCGCCCTCGATGAAAAAGTCCCCACGGGCGACCAACCGCTGGTCGACGGACACGCCGGCCATGTCCAGAGCGGTGCGGTAGCCGTCGAGACGGGCCCGGCTGGACAGCGCGGAGTCCGGCCCGGTGATGATGGCGATGCGGCGATGCCCGAGCTCCAGGAGATGGCGGGTGGCCGAAAGCCCGCCGTTCCAGTTGCCCGCACCGATCGACGGGATGTTCTTGCCGGGAGCGTCGGCCGGATCCAGCAGGACCAGCGGGATCTCGCGGCGGGTGAGCTGTTCGTGCTGGGCTTCCGTCAGACCGGAGAACACGGCGATCACTCCGCTCGGACGGCGTCGCAGCACACCCTCCACCCACGCGTCTCCAGCGGTGTGGTCGCGGCGGAGATCCGATATTCCCACCATGAGCTCGTGCTCACGAGCCACCTCCGCCACGCCGTTGGTGATCTCGACGGGATAGTCGCCCTCCAACGCGTGGAAGACCAGCTCCACCACGGCCATCGAGGGGGATCGGCGGCGCTGCCGCCGATAGCCGTGCTGGCGGATGAGCCTTTCCACGGCGGCGCGGGTTTCGGACGACACCGCGGACCGGCCGTTCACTACCTTGGAGACCGTCGCGGTGGAGACTCCGGCCAGCTCGGCGAGCTGGGCGATGGTGAGGGGAGACGACTCCATGGTCATGGCGGCAGTCTAGCTACGGAGGGCCGACAGGCGGCCTGAGGCGTCGGTCTCCACCGCATACGCCTTTGCGGTGAACGTCAAGGCGTTGGCACGGGAACGTCTTCCCTTCTGAAGTTTCGCCTCCGGGAAGATCGAGCCGCACTGTCTGCGCAGGTGAAAGTTTCACAGAAATAGCCCCGTTGGCAGTGGGTAACTTGCGCTGCCTTCAGAGTTAATTTGCGGCTCAGGACGTGGCCGTGCCAGCGCATTCTTGCCTCAGTTGAGTTGCCGGCGCATCGCGGTGGTCGGCGGGCCCGCATTCCCGCTCTTTGGTGCGGTCCAGCCGCATGACCAGGGGCGATATACCGACCTGGCGCTGGGTTCAACCGTCACTCATCGCCCTCTGGCGCGCCGCTAGTTGATCTTAATTAGGTTTCTGCCATGTGAACGGTTGACGAGTCGCAGTCATGGACTTACCTTCCTGCAAGAGATGTTAGCGCGAACAATCGGCGCTCTCGGAAGGGTTGCCGGCAATGACCTGACCTATGTGAGCTTCATCGAAGTGACTCGATGAGAACGTAACCCCACTCTGCCTGGTCGAGCATTGTTCCCATGTCAATGGGAGCGCTCCCATAGTGCGGCAGAACGGGCGCCGACCGGGCCAACGGGACCGGAAATGCGCGGACTCGGCACATGGCCAAGAGGAGGAGACATGGCGCAAGGGCGGAATGAGCCTGTCAGCGGCGAGCGAGGATCGCTGAGCCGGAGAAGCGTCCTGGCGACGATGGGGGCTCTGCCGGTCCTCACCGTCGCGGCGTCGGCCGCGGGGGCCTCGGCGGCCGCGGCCGCGACGGCTGCCGCCGCGGTGATCATCGATCCGTCGGCACGGCGGCAGACGATCCGAGGCTTCGGCGGCATGACCCACACGGCCTGGATCGGCGACCTCACGGCTGCCCAGCGGGACACGGCGTTCGGCACCGGCGAGGGCCGGCTGGGATTCTCCGTGCTGAGGATCCCCCTCCCCGAGAACCAGGCGGACTGGAGCCGCGACCTGGCGACGGCGAGGCGCGCGATCGAACTCGGGGCGACCGTCATCGCGTCCCCCTGGAATCCCCCCGCCCGCATGGTCGAGACCTTCGTCCGTGGCAGTCAGACCAACGCGAGACGCCTCAGATACGACATGTACGGCGCCTATGCCCAGCACCTGAACGACTTCACCGCGTTCATGCGGAACAACGGGGTGAACCTGTACGGCATATCAGTGCAGAACGAGCCCGACTACGCGCATGATTGGACGTGGTGGACCCCCACCGAAATGGTGCGGTTCTTGCGGGAGAACGCCGGCTCGATCAGCACCAGGGTCATCGCGCCCGAGTCCTTCCAGTACCTCAAGAACATGTCGGACCCGATCCTCAACGACCCCACGGCGCTCGCCAACGTGGACATCATCGGGGCGCACCTCTACGGCACCTCGTTCGCGAACTTCCCCTATCCCCTCTTCAAGCAGAAGGGTGCGGGCAAAGAACTCTGGATGACCGAGGTCTATTACCCCAACAGCACCGATTCGGCGGACCTCTGGCCCCAGGCGCTCGATGTGGGGGAGCACATCCACCGCGCCATGGTGAACGCCGAGTTCCAGGCGTACATCTGGTGGTATATCCGGCGCAGCTACGGGCCTATGCGGGAGGATGGCCAGATCAGCAAGCGCGGCGCTAACATGGCGCATTTCGCCAGGTTCGTCCGCCCCGGATACGTGCGGATCGAGGCGACGGCGAACCCGGCGTCGAACGTGTACGTCTCGGCGTACCGGGGCGGTGACTCCACGGTCGTCGTCGCCATCAACAAGGGGACCTCTGCGGTGAGCCAGCAATTCACCCTGGCGAACGGCACCGCGTCCAGAGTCTCGTCCTGGCTGACCGACGGGAGCAGGAACGTCGCACCTCAGGGTACGACCAGCGTGTCGAACGGTTCCTTCACCGTCACGCTTCCCGCTCGAAGTGTGCTGACCTTCGTGACTGCGTGACCCGGGCTGACGCGGTCAGGGATGCCGCGAGGCGGTGGACAGCGGTGACGATGTAGGGCTCAGGCGTCGCCGCGTGGCCGAGGAGCAGCCCCGGACGTTTGGCCGGTTCCTGGGCGTGCGCGGACAAGGGCTGCACGTCCACGCCATACGCCGCGGCCCGGAAGGCTGCCTGCCTATCACCGATGTCTTCGGGCAGCCAGCCAACCACGTGCAGGCCCGCGTGGGCGGGTGTCACCGACAGGACGCCGTCGAGCTCTTGACGCGCCGCCCGGACGAGGGCCGCCCCGCGTTCCGCGTACAGGGCACGCATCCGCCGGACCGCGTCGTCACCCGGGTCGAGGAGCTGGATTCAAGTCGATCGCTCAGGCGGAGGAGAACGCGGCGGCCCTCGAGCGTGGCCCGCTGGCCCCGGCTCAGATGGCCGAGATCGACGCATTGCTGGCTCGCTGATCAGGAGGAGCCGATACACGGCGATCAGCAGTGGAGCACTTGGTCGATCACCGCGCCGGAACCGAATGTCTCGTAGCCGGGGATCGAGCCGGTCGCGCCCCACATCTCGCCGCAGGTGACTTCGTCTGGGCGGCCCGCGGGTAAAAGGAGCCTCATGAGTAGACATGCTCTTCGACCGGTGGTCATCGCCCTCGCCCTGACCGCCGTCGGCGGCACCGCCGCCTCTCCCGCCAACGCCGCACCAGCCGCCGAACCCGCCAAGAAGTCCGTAGCCCTCGGCCGCACCACCCTGGGTGGTGCCGACCCCAGCGTCATCCGGGTCGGCGACCTCTATGTAGCGGCCAAGTCGGTGAACGGCGGCGTCGCCGTACGGACGGCGACCACTCTCGAGGGGATCGCCGCCGCGCCCCCGCGCCAGGTGTGGAAGGACACCGGCAACCTCGGTGAGGTGTGGGCGCCCGAGATCGTGCACCACAACGGCGAGTACCACATCTACTTCTCGGCGGGCCGCAGCGCCGCCCACCGGATGTACCACATCAGCTCCGCCACCGCCGACTCCGGCTATTCCGCCGCGACGAAGGTCGCCCTGCCCGGCGACAAGTGGGCCATCGACGGCACGCCGTTCACCTTCAACGGCCAGCGCTGGTTCGTGTGGTCCGGCTGGGCGGGCGACACCAACGTCGAGCAGAACCTCTACATCGCCCGGATGAGCGGCCCGACCACGGCCACCGGCGGCCGTTACATCATCTCCCAGCCGCGCGAACCGTGGGAGCGGGTCGTCGGCAACCCGTTCATCAACGAGGCTCCCGAGCCGATCCTCGACCCGAACGGGCAGTTGCACATCGTGTACTCTGCGAACGGCAGCTGGAGCAGCAAGTACTGCCTCGCCGATCTGCGGCTGCGCTCCGGTGGTGATCCGACGAACGTGTGGGACTGGTACAAGAGCAACGGGTGCCTGTTCGGCTCGTACGCGGCGTACATGATGGACGGCTGGACCCCGACGCTGCACGTGGACGGCCCGGGCCACCACACGTTCGTGCTGGAGCGCGGCGACATCGCCACCAGCCCGCCGTCCGGCAACCGGTTCCCGACCATGTACCACGCTGTGGCCAAGGGCACGCCGTACGAGTGGTCCAACCGGTACTGGTACACCGGCACGGCCGTCTGGTGGAGCAAGACCACCTACCGGCGGGCGAACGTGCCCGGCCCCAACACTGACATCGGGTACAGCCTCAAGTTCTTCGAATGACACATGTCTACTGAAACCCCGGCAATGAGGCGAACGAGAACGCGAGGCGCGCGTAGGATCCCTACAGCTGACCGATCTTGATCGCCTGGCGGAGATTCATATGGATGTGCGCCTCCGTACGACGGCCCTCCTGCTCGCGGCCGCGATGCTCTGCGCGTGCGAAACGCCCGCCCAGAACGCCGGAAGCGGGACTGCGACCACGCCCACGCGGCAAACCGCGTCCCCGCCGGTCTCGCCGTCGGCGAACGCGACTCCTGCCGGGGGCCTCGTACGGGAAGGGCTGGTCGGCCTGTACGGCTCCAACCCCTTCAAGGTGGACGTCAAAGCGCTTGAGACCAACCGCGACCTCACCGTGCTCAAGATGGAGATCACGGCCACCGGCGAGGGTGGCTCCCGCAGTGGGGACTTCGGCTACGACGGGTTACCCACGCAGAGCGTGAGCTTCGGCAAGTTCCGGCTGTTCGACCCGGTCGGCAGGAAGGTCTACTTCACGCTGCGGGAGAACGACGCCGAGGGCAGGGCGTTCGGCACTCGCCACGGCACGGCCACGACGGAGAACTACCCCGACGACTTCCAAGTCGGCGTGCGCTATCCCGTCGAGGTGTACTTCCCGCCTTTGCCGGCCGGGGTCCGGCAGGTCTCGATCGTGCCGGACATGGCCCTGGCCCCGTTCACCGGTGTTCCGGTCACCGGCGGCGCGGCCCCGCCCGTCGCCAGGCAGCGCGACGACACGGACACGTCCGCTCCCGGCTCGACGTTCCAGTGGCCCGTGGTGCCGCCGTCGGGCAAGATCTGGTCAGGGGTCTCCGACGTGAACGAGCTGGTCGAGACCCCGCAGAAGACGACCGAGCAGCAGGGCACCCAGGAGACGATCGGGCTGCGCACGGACGTGCTGTTCCGCTTCGACAAGGCGGATCTGTCGGACAAGGCGGCCACCGTGCTGGACGAGGTGGTCGAGGAGACGCGCGTGCGGGCCGACCCGGCCAAGCCGCCGATCCTCATCGAAGGGCACACCGACAGCAAGGGCGAGCCCGCCTACAACCAGGACCTCTCGATGAAGCGGGCGGAGGCGGTGCGCCGCTACCTCGCCGGCAAGCTCGGCGACGCGTACGTCTACAAGGCCACAGGCAAGGGCGAGAGCGAGCCGATCGCCGACAACACCAAGAAGGACGGCAGCGACAACCCCGAAGGCCGCGCCCGCAACCGCCGCGTCGAGATCTCCTACCAGATCAAGCAGGACCTGCCCGGCACGACCACCACGACCGGCCGCCGTGCAGGCAGAACGTCAGCGGACAAGGTGCGAGGTTCGGTCCACAGCCCCGCCCCGTTCCGCGCCGACGCGGGTCCGGTGGTGGGCTCGTTGAGCGTGAAGCGCTTCAACAACCGGCTGCGGGTCGACGTTCACCCGTTCTACCGCGACGGCGCCTACCTGGTGGCGGCCTTCGATGTCGCGCTGGAGAGCTCGGAGACGTTCATCCCGGTGCCCGGACCGTTCAGCGGCGGGTCGCACGCGTTCTCCTCAGGCTCCGACTACGGCACGTTCAGCCTGCTCGACCCGGCGACACAGGCGCGGTACCTCCCGCTGAAGATGAGCACCGTGTTCGTGGAGAACTCCGTGCTGTCCCTGGACAAGGGCGAGGTCAACAGGAGCTACGTCTACTTCCCCGCGCCCGCCGACTCGGCGCGTTCGATCACTCTGGAGGCGGAGGGCATCGGCACGGTGCCCGACATCCCGATCTCGTGAATCGCGAGAGCGACGGATCGCCGGCAGTCCCGCTTCGGCCTTCCGACGCAGCTCAGATCCCGCCTCATCGAGTGCCTGGGCGCTGATCCCTCCCCGGAATTGCAGGGCATCCACCTGGCTCTTCTGGAGGGAGATACGCGGCAGATCGCGCCGATGGCACCTCGTCGCCGCCCACACCTCCAGCGGACCCAAGATCCCGAAGCGCACCATTCCAGGGTGGTGCGCGGATCGCTCGCCGTGGCCTCGGCCGTCAACGTCCTCGTCGCCACAGAAGACCCTCGGTCAGCAGACGGTCAGGGTGTCGCGCCACACCTCGTCCAGGGCCATCTGGATCGCGCCGGTGAGCACAGTGCCCTCGGCCAGCTCCGACAGTTCCACGCCAGGCGGGGTGAGGGTCAGGTCTTCGAGGTGCCGGGCGATCGCGTCCAGCAGGACTGCGCCGGCCCGGGCGATGCCCCCACCGATCACGATCACATGTGGGGACAGGACAAGGACCACAGGCGCGATCGCCTCGGCGAAGACGGCGGCGACCCGGTCGACGACCTCGGCGGCGAGCGGGTCGCCCCCGGCGGCGGCCGCGAAGACGGCAGCCGCGTCCGTCGCACGGGCGAGCCTGGACTCCGGATGCGCGGATGCGCGGCGGCGGGCGAGATTGACGATCGCCTCGGCGCCGATCGCGCGCTCCAGCGGCCCACGACCGTCCCCGGCCGCGTCGGGAAGGTCGGCGTCGGGAGCATCGGCGTCAGGAGGGTCGGCGTCAGGAGGGTCAGCGTTGGGAAGGTGCGCGTCGGGACGGTTGTCGACAGGGCGAATGAAGCCGATCTCACCGGCCTGGCCCGCGCCCCGATGCAGCCGTCCGTCGATGACGACGCCGGCGCCGAGCCGCTCGCCCCACTGAACCGCGAGCAGGGTGCCCGCGCCGGTGCGCTGATGGGCCGCCGCCAGCGCGGCCAGGTTCGCGTCGTTCTCCACCGTGACCGCGCACCTGAAACGAGCCCGCAGGCGGCCGGCGAGGTCGATCTCCGACCAGCCCGGCACACTCGGGACGAACAGCACCCGGCCGGTGGTCTCCTCGACGATGCCCGGGGTCGCCGCGGTCACCGCCGCGATCTGCTCGGCGGCCAGGCCGGCCGTCGCCAGCGCTTCATCCGTCGCCTCGTCGACGGCTTCGAGCAGGTGCCGAGCGCTGCGCCGGCCGACCGTCCGGCGAATCACCGCGAGGCGCTCACCGGCCAGGTCGGCGATCCCCGCCGTCACGGTGTGCGGGCCGACGTCCAGGCCGAGCACGGGTGCCGCCCGGCCGTTCAGGGAGAACCGCGTCGCCGGTCTGCCCACAGTGGCCGGCTGCGGCGCGTGCTGCCGTAGCCAGCCGGCGGCCAGCAGATCCTCCACGGCTTGGGCGACCGTCGGGCGGGTGAGCTCGGTCAACTGGCTGAGTTCGGCGAGCCGTACAGGCTCGGGTGCGCGCCGTCGGACCGCGTCGAGCACCGCGGCCCGGTTCATCCTCCGCAGCACGGGTGTGCCCGCCGGCCGCTCCTCCGTCATCCGCGCCCCTTGCTGTCCGGTTCGTGAATATCCGGCATGAGATCTTGACCTCTGGTCGCCTGCGGCTGAGTATATTTCGCAAAGACGTTACGAAAAGTCTTTACATAACTTTCTCTATAGTAGGCCCCTTAGTCGCCCCCCTCGGAGGTGGCCGCCCGATGATCCGTTCCGGCGAACCCCACAGCCCCTTACCGCGCCGATGGCGAACGCTCCTGACGGCACTCGCCGCCGTCCTGCTCACGATGCTCACCGTGCCGTTCGTCTCCCCACCCGAGGCGGCGGCCGACACGGTTGCCGGGTTCGGCGGCCCCGCGGCGCAGGCCCTCGAACGGCTGATCGGGACATCGCGCGCCAAGCAGGTCACTCTGCTCACGATCGTCAAGGGCACGGGCCGAGACCGGTTCCAGGTGTACGGTTCCAACGGCCGCCTCGTCGTCGCCGGCACGACGCCCGCGGTTCAGCTGACCGGCTTCGGCTACTACCTGCGCCAGGTGGCCCACGCCGACATCGCGATCAACGGCTCCCAGGTCGACCTGCCCGAGCACCTCCCGTTGCCCGCGGCACCCATCGCCAGAGACTCCTCGGTGGATCACCGCTTCGCACTCAACGACACCAACCAGGGCTATGCGGGCGCGTATCTGAGCTGGCCGGAGTGGCAGCGGCGGATCGATGTCCTCGCGCTGCACGGCATCAACGAGGTGCTGGTCTACGAGGGCCAGGAGGCGGTCTACCAGCGTACCTTCATGAAGTTCGGCTACTCCGACCAGCAGATGCGCGCGTGGATCCCGCAGCCGGGCCACCAGTCCTGGTGGCTGCTGCAGAACATGTGCTGCACCGACAGCCCGATCTCCCAGCAACTCATCGACCAACGGGTCGACCTCGGCCGCAAGATGGCCGACCACCTGCGTTCCCTGGGGATGGTCCCGGTGCTGCCCGGCTACTTCGGCACCGTGCCGACCGACTTCAAGGCCCGCAACCCGGGAGCCAACACGGTCCCGCAGGGCACCTGGAACCAGCTCGAACGCCCGCACTGGCTCGACCCGACCAACGCGGTCTTCGCGCGTGTCGCGGCCACGTTCTACCGGGTGCAGACCGAACTGTTCGGTAACAGCACGATGTACAAGATGGACCTGCTGCACGAGGGTGGCACGGCCGGAACGGTCAACGTCGCACAGGCGTCACAAGCGGTACAGCGGGCATTGAACACCGCCCATCCCAAGGCGCTCTGGACGATCCTGGGATGGCAGAGCAACCCGCTGCCGGCGACGCTTCAGGCCATCGACCGGACCAAGATGTTCATCGTCGACGGCATCAGCGAGGAACCCGGCATCACCGACCGGGACAAGGACTTTCTCGGCACCGGGTACGCGTTCGGCACCATCTGGAACTTCGGCGGTCACTTCAACCTCGGCGCCCGGCTGACGCTGTGGAACCAGAAGTTCCACGCCTGGCGCGACAAGCCCGGCACGGCGATGAACGGCATCGCGCTGATGCCGGAGGCCATCGACAACAACCCGGCCGCGGTCGCGTTCTTCGCCGATCTGCCGTGGCAGGACAGCCCGGTCGACATGCGGCAGTGGTTCGCCGACTACGCCACCGCCCGGTACGGCGGCGAGGATCCGCACGCCAAGGCGGCCTGGCAGATCCTCCTCGACACCGTCTACAGCTGGCCCGCCGGCGCCGACTCCCGGCACGTCACCGGCCTGTACGACGACGAGCCCGGCCTGGCGAACACCGGCTACCCGCTGCAGTACGACATCGCCACCTTCGACAAGGCGCTCGACGAGCTGCTCCAGATCGACAAGGGCCTGCGCGGCTCCGGCGCCTACCGCTACGACCTCGTCGATGTCGCGCGGCAGGTGCTGGCCAACCACAGCCGGCTGCAGCTGCCCAAGATCCGCGCCGCCTACCGGGCCAAGGACCTCGAACGCTTCGAGCGCCTCACCGGCCAGTGGATGGACCAGATGCGGCAGATGGACCGGCTGCTGGGCACGGACGAGAACTTCCTGCTCGGGGCGTGGCAGAAGGAAGCCCGCCGGCAGGCCGCCACGCCGGCCGAGGCGGCGACGCTCGACTACAACCTCAAGTCGCTGGTCACGATCTGGTCCGCCGACGCCCGTCTGCAGGACTACGCCCGCAGGGAGATGAACGGTCTCGTCGGGCAGTACTACGTGAAGCGCTGGCAGATGTTCTTCGACGGCCTGAAGACCGCGCTGCGCTCGGGCAAGGATTACCCCGAGAAGATCGACTGGATGGCCGTCGCCAAGGACTGGGCCAAAGCCGGCACCCAGCTCGCCTCCGAGCCACGCGGCGACGCCTACGCCGAAGCGAGCACCGTGGCCGCACTGCCCGACGGCGCGGTGACCATCGGGGTCGACCGTAAGGGCGTCAAGCCGGGTGGGACCGTACAGGTCACCGCCGCGTTCACCAACGACAACACGTCGCGGCCCACCGACCGGGTGACGCTCCAGCTCGACGCCCCGGACGGATACCAGGTGCAGGCGACCTCCCCGATCAGCGCCGACCACGTCGCTCCGCGTGACAAGCTCACCGCGACCTGGACGGTGACCGTTCCCGCAGGTGAGGCCCCAGGCGGCACTCCGGCGCTGGACGTCATCGCCTCCTGGGACTCCGGCGACGTCGCCCGGCGGGACACGGCCTCGACCCGCCTGCTGATCGCCGGAGCCGCGCCCGCGTCGTACAAGACGATGAGCAACACCCCGGCCGAGTTCGCTCCCACCAGCGACGGGATCGCGATCGCGGCGAGCGGCGCGGACCTCTGGAAGGAGACCAACGAGCTCGCCACCGCCTACCGCGCGGACGCCCTGGCCGACGGGCAGCAGCTCACCAGCACGGTGCTGCGCCAGGACGGCGCGTCGGAGTGGACCCGGTCAGGGTTGGTGGTGAGCGACGATCTGGCCACCCCCGGGGCCACCGGGTACGCGAACATCGCCGTCACTCCCGGTCACGGCTGCGTGTTCAGCTGGGATTCCGACGGCAACGGGCAGCTCGACTCGTACACCGAAGTGGGTGGGTTCACCCCGCCCGTACGCGTGCGCGTCGGAAAGTCCGGCGACCGGCTCACCGGCTCGTGCAGCAGCGACGGCAAGAACTGGTCGGTGATCGGGTCGGCCCGCGTCCCGGGCACCGGCGCCACGCTCGACGCCGGCCTGTTCGTCAGCGCGGCCAACCGAGACACCGGCCAGCAGGCGACCGCCGTGCTGACCGATCCCGCGTCGGCCCCGTCGACCGCCCGCGACGGCGCGGGGGACACGCTGCAGAGCCTCCGCAAACCGGTCACGGCGCTGAGCTGGGAGGCGAACCGAGGCCCCGAGTACGTGAACGACGGCAACCGGGCCAACTCGCCGTACTTCGCCAGCCAGATGACCTGGGACACCACTTGGTGGAAGGTCGACCTGGGGACGGTCAATGACATCTCACGCGTCAACGTCCGCAACTATGTCGGAGGCGGGCGCTACTACGAGTACCGGCTGGAGGGCAGCCTCGACGGCGTCACCTGGTACACCCTCGGCGGCCGTCGTGGCCCCAAGGCCGCGACCGACGCCGGAGACACGATGACCACCGAGGCGAAGGCCCGATACGTCCGGGTGATCGGCACCCACAACACCGCCAACCTGTCCTTCCACCTCACCGAGGTCAGCGTGTACGGCACGCCGGCGCAATAGGAGCCGTGAACGTGGGCGTTTCCCAACCTTGATCACGATGGCGGGAACGCCCACGTGACCGGCATCAGAACCCGGGCCGTTACCCCCTGCCGGGCCCTCCTCGGCGCTTCCTCGACGCCCTGGCGGTTTCCCGGCGATTGGGTACGGAGAGCCAGAACGTCAGCAGGACCGACCCGGCACCATGGCCCTGCTGGCGGTGGCGGGCTGGCGGGTTCACGAGAGTCAGGCTGCCCGCAATGCCATGGTTGCCGTGCTGCGCGACCCCCTCCGGGGCACGCTCGTACACCACAAGACCGTCCGGTTGTGGACGTCGCCTCACATCGGCCGCTGGGCGGGCCGATGACCGGGCACATCGATGCCGTCAACGCCGTGGCCTTCACTCCCGACGGCCGCACTATGGCCACCGGGAGCAGCGACCGTCCTCGGCGCGCTCGGCGGCGTCGAGGAGATGGGCGACGCCGCGGCCAAGGCCGCCGCCATCCACGCGTATGTCACGCAGGTGAACGCCGCTGTCATCAGCCGCTCCCTCACCCCGGCCCGAGCCGCCATCCTCAAGAAGCTGGCGGCCGCCCTGTAACCCACGCCCCGGGGGTGGGCGGGCCACCGGCTCCCCGGTTACCCGACATAGCTGGGTGGGCCACCGGCTGCCTGGTAAAGCCGCCCCGACGCGGTGGGCTATCGGACGCCCGGTGGCCCACCCCGCGCGCGGAGGCGGGTCTCCCTAACTGAGCCGTGAAGCGGCTGGAGCGAGACGGCTGGGCGAATCGATCGCCCGCTAGGGGCTATTCTGCCCTCGGTCGAATGCCCCTGTGTGGTTCATGATCGTGGTGACGAGGGTGGCTGTCGCGATGAACGTACCCCCGCTCCATCCAAGGGCTCCTACCATCGGCACCCCATTCTCTCTCGCCACGATGAAGGCTATGAGTGCGATCACCAGCGAGAGAAGCATGTCGATGGTTAAGCAGAGCGCGATGCGCAGGGTGATGCTCACTTCTTTCTCATTTCGGTCCGATGGATCGAGATCGGAGAAAGCGTGCGGCGCTCGGTCGACCTCGGCGACGTCAATGTCCGGATAGGTAAGGCGGGAACTGCCCCTTTCGTCTGTTGATCTAGTGGGAGGCTCAGGCTGGCGTCAGGACGGATCGCCGTTTCGGCGGTGCTCGTCCATCGCCGCCCTAGATTATGGCGGTTCGCGACCTGCCGCGCAGGTGCAGATGCATGTGCATGTATGGATTTTCCCCTGCGGGATGACAATCCTCCACCGGCGCGGCTTCTCGGGAGAAATTGCCGATGCGTTTAGGTCTCATAGAAGCACATAATCCACAGAACGTTAATATGTGACTACGTAAAGTATCTGCACGTGCAGGCTGGCCGGGCTGGGCTGGGGCGGCCGCTGGCCCTTGTAGGCCGCGCCGGTGGGTGCTGGTCGTGGCGGTGACGGCCGCGGTGGTGGCGCCGTGGCGGTGGTCCTGGTGGCGATGCGGTGGGACGCCACGACAAGATCGCGAGCGCCCTGTCGGCCCTGGCGGCGCTGGACGCGGTCGGAGTCGCGGTGTGGGCGGCGCTCCCGGTCCTCCCGCCCCAGACCGATGTGCGGACGTCGAACACCGGGCAGGCCATGGCCGGTCGCGGTGGCCGCGCCAACAGCGGGGCGTCGGGGAAGGCGCCGGAGGGTCGGATCCAGGTGGACCGGACGGGGGAGGCCGACGCGTCCAAGAGCGGCGAAGCCAACTCCGGAGCCGAGCTCGACTGACTTGGTGATCGTCACAGCGTCGGGGCCGCTCTCGCGCGGTCAAGCGCGAGAGCGGCCCCATGTCCGGAGGTGTTCGTCGTGGCCGTTACTTCTTGAAGGCGTCCTTGACCTTCTTGCCGGCGTCCTTGACCTTCTCGCCGGCCTGTCTGAGGCCCCCCTCGGCCTGTTCTGTACGCCCTTCGGCCCGCAGGTCCTCGTCGTCGGTGGCCTTTCCGAGGGCCTCCTTCGCCCGGCCCTTGAGCTCCTCCGCCTTGTTCCGGATCTTGTCATCGGCGCCCATGTCCATGCCTTTCTCATCGGTTCCCGGAAACTCCCACTTTCCGAACAGACCGACTAGAAACATGGGGGCCGGTCAGGCGAGGCCCCGCCCCGGGTTAGTTGACGCAGTCCTGCTTGTGGAGCCCCAGCGCCATCTCGTACACCTTGCCCTTGTTGAGGAGGAAGGAATAGTAAGCATGCGCCTTGCCGGGGATGTCGACGTACGGGTAGCCGCTGGCGGCCGTCTTCAGCTTGGGATAGGCCTTCTTGATCTGCCGGTACGTGGAGCCCAGTCCGATGCCCTCAGGGGTCTTGGCGCCCTTGGGCGCGAAGATCACCGCAACGCCGTGCTTCTTGGAGATGAAGAGGCCGACGGAGTCGCGGCCTACCGGGTGAGCCTTCAGGCTCCAGCCGGTGCAGGTGGGGGAGACGCCGGCCCCGTCGGCGGGCGTGATCTTGCCGCTGGCCTTGGCCGCCTTTGTGCTCATCCCCAGCGTGATGCCCCCGTATCCGGAAGGGCCGAAAGTGGCGGGCGCGGTCGCGGCGTGCGCCGCTGGCGCGAGGCCGCCCAGCACCAGCCCTGCGGCCAGGGTCGTGCCCAATACGGTACGGGTCATCGTGTGTGTGGTCATGCACGGTTGGATGGACGAATGAGCCGCGAAGTTCGCACGAGACGAGGTTCTGACAACTGCTCCCGCTCGAAGTAGCCTCGAGATCGGGCCGTGGACCGTACGCGACACCGGGCCCGAAGACCGCACGGTCTACGCCAAAACCTCGCTCCTTCCTCCTTCAACGAGGGACGACATGCCGACCACGAGATCGTCATCAGGAACGGACAGTCGCCGGCTCAACGACCCCATTCTCGTCACCGGTGGCAGCGGCCACGTCGGCTCGCACCTGGTCAGCCGGCTGCTGCTCGACGGTCACCGCGTGCGCGCCACGGTCCGCTCGCCCGCCCGCGAAACCAGCCTCCGCGAGGCGGTGGCCGCGGCCGGCGCCGATCCAGGGGATCGGCTCGACGTCTGCCACGCCGATCTGTCCGCGGACGACGGTTGGGCCACGGCCACGGCGGGCTGCGCCTATGTCCACCACGTCGCATCGCCGCTGCCCGCCGCTCAGCCAAAGGACGACGACGAGCTGATCGTCCCGGCCAGGGACGGAGCGCTGCGCGTCCTGCGTGCCGCCCGCGACGCCGGTGTGGCGCGGGTGGTGATGACCTCGTCGTTCACCGCGGTCGGGTACAGCCGTAAGGCGAGCGACGAGTACGACGAGCGCGACTGGACCGACCCCGCCGACGACAACACGGCCTACACCAGGTCGAAGACGATCGCGGAGCGCGCGGCCTGGGACTTCGCGCGGACCGAGGCCGATGACCTCGAACTGGCCGTGATCAACCCCACCGGAATCTTTGGTCCGCTGCTCGGCCCGCACCTGTCGGTCTCCACCATGCTCGTCAAGACGATGCTCGACGGGGACATGCCGGTCGCGCCCCGTGTCTTCTTCGGCGTGGTGGACGTGCGGGACGTCGTGGACCTGCACGTGCGGGCCATGATCCACCCCGCCGCGGCCGGACAGCGGTTCCTGGCCAGCAGCGGCGAGATGATCAGCTTCCTGCACGCCGCCCGGATCCTGAGCGACCATCTGGGCGAGCTCGCGGCCAAGGTGCCGAAGCTGGAGCTCGCCGACGAGCAGGTCAGGGCCGCGGCGCGGACGAATCCCGAGTTGCGGGCGATGGTCGACCAGCTGGGCCGCACCCCGCTCGTCCACGCGGACAAGGCTCGTGAGGTCCTCGGCTGGCAGCCGCGCGCCCCGGAGACCGCCATCGCCGACACCGCGGACAGCCTCATCCGCCTCGGCCTGGTGGCGAGCCGACCCTCGGCCACCAGTCGTTCGGCGACGTTCGGCAACCGATCGAGATCATGAACCCGAGGGCGGGGTGTGCTCGCAAATAACAGAGCACTCGCTCTATAATGGTGTATCGTCGTTTCCGGCGCTGTGAGGTGTGCGGCGGCCTGTCGCCAGGCCGATACTCACCCGACCCGATCTTCCACGGATATTTGAGGAAGTAGTTCTGGGCTGATAATCAGGAGTTTTGATGTTGGCAAATCTCTCTCGGTCTTGCTCCCTGACCTTGTCAAAGGCCTCGGCGGGTTGATCAGACAAGGCGAGAAGTTCGCTTTGGAAGCGTCGCCGCAGCATGCTCCTGTCCCCGGCGGAGGTATCCGAGCTTGGGGTAGCGGTCGCATCAGGGGCGCCGAGGCCGAGATTTAATGGGCGCCCATTGAGCACTGCGTCATGGGCCAACGGGATATTCGCAATCGACGACTCAAGCGCGATTTAGGAGCGTGAGCATGGCGCCAGAATCGATACCACCCAAGGCCCTGGAAGACAGCTGGCCGGGTCTGGAGGCGGAGCGAGATGGCGTCACCTACAACGAAAAGGTGATCAGGGAAAGTGCCAAAGCGCTGAGAGAGGCGCTGGGGCGCTTCACCGGCGAAGGCGGCAGCGCCAAGGGGAGCAGCCTGGCCGCCGGCCAGGGCTCCATCGATGATCTGACCAAGTACGCCGCGCTCGAGGAGCTGAGGACCCAGTTGCAGAGCGTTGCCCGGTGGGAGGGCGGTCGCACGTTCGCCAAAATGCTGGAGACCTGCCACCAGGAGTTCACCACGATCTATCGAGAGGTCCACAAGAACTTCGATATCGCGATTGCGCTGCTCGACGCCGGTGCGGGCAAATACAAGGACGTCAGCGACGCGAACACGGACGGAGCCTAGCCACCCATGGTCGAGAAGACCGACAAGAAGACACACTGGCTCAAGCCCTCCCGCGGTGAGGACTGGACGATCGATAACGACGACCGCAGATTTGAGGAGGTCAGGGACTTCATCAAGGGCATCAGCGTCAAGGAGATTCAGGATGCCGGCGCCTCCTACGTGGACGCGTGTTCGGTCGTCGCCAACGCCCAATGGGTGCTCGGACAGGAAGCCGAGGCTCTCGCTAAGGTCTGGGAGGGCAAGGCCTCCGTAACGGCACAGCGGGCCCTGAGAACTCTTTACATAGCGCTCGGCGAACTCTCTGACAAGCTGCTGGCGATGGGCCGTCCGCTCGAGACCCTGGCCGGAGTGGTACGCCAACACCAGGAGTCCATCGACGGCGAACTTCCGGAGGCGGAGCGCGAAACCTCGAATTTCGGCTTCAGGCGCGATGGTCACGGCGACCTCATTTTTAACGGAGTCCTGCAGTCGGGCAAGCATGGCGTGGATTTAACCTGGAAGAATCTGGGTAAGCTGGCAGGACTGCAGCTGGAAGCGTTCAGCAAGGACCTCGAGGCGATCTACAGCACCCTTCCCAAGACGGTGGAGATGGAACTGCCCGCCATCGCCTATCCGGTGGCACCGCATGAGAAGCCCGAAACGGTCGACTACAGATTCGGCGAGAGGCCGTCCGCCGGAGCCTCCGACCGCTCCCCCTCCCATATAAGCCCCACTGGCACTGACCGCTCAGGCGGCGGCCCTGCGTTACCTGCCGGCGCGGACTCTTCCGCACCGCATGGCGAGCGCGCCCATTTCCCTGGTGATCCCGAGGACCGGGACAGGGCGGACCTCAGCCAAGGGCCGGACAGCCGATCGTCCGACGCCGCCCCGGGCAGCACGAACGCACCCCGTTGGCCGGCCATCCTCGACGCGAACGGCAACGACACATCGCCTGGCGACCCCACCCACGGCTCGAACGATCCCACGAGCGCCCTGGATCGGCCTACCAACCTGCATACCAAGCTGGCAGACTTCCAGCGCCCAATCGACTCGGACAGCGGTCCGATCCACTCCACCCCCAAGAGCCCGAACCACTCCGCGGCCACCGACCCCGGCAATCCCGGCGCCGGCATGGGCAGTGGATCGGGAGCCCCGGCGACGATCAACGGTATTCGGGCCACCGCCACGAACGGGACGGGCTCCCCCTTCATGCCGATGAGCGGGATGGCCGGTGCGAGCGGCCAGGAGGACAAAGAGCGCGAATCCGCCACTTGGCTCCACGAGGACGACGACGTCTGGGGCGGCGACATGGACGGTGTGGTCCACGACAGAATCGGCTGATTGCCCGCCAAGCGCCACCGCAAGGCCCGTGTCGTGTCCGGTCGCCGTCACCAGCGGTGCTGAGAACATTCTGCGTATCGCGTCACCAGTGGTGCTGAGAACGTTCTGCGTATGACGGCCGGCGACGACGGCGTGTGGTTCGCCGTCGCCGCCGTTGCTCCGCGGTTATCGGTAGGCGCTGGCTTGGAGGGTGTAGAGGTCGGCGTACAGGCCGTCCAGTGACATGAGGGTGTCGTGGGTGCCCTGCTCGGTCACCTTGCCGTGCTCCAGGACATAGATGCGGTCGGCGTAGCGGACGCTGGCCAGCCGATGGGTGATGAGCAGGACGGTGCGGCCGTCGGAGTGGCTGCGGATGCGTTCGAACAGGGCGTGCTCGGCGCGGGCGTCGAGGGCGGCGGTCGGCTCGTCGCAGATGAGCAGCGCCGCGTCGCGGTGGAAGCCCCGGGCCACCGCGATGCGCTGCCACTGGCCGCCGGACAGCTCGTGGCCGTCCTTGAAGCGCCGGTCGAGCAGCGTGCGGTAGCCGTGGGGGAGGTCGCCGATGACCACGTCGGCCCCGGCCACCTCGGCGGCCGAGTGCAGGGCCGCTTCGCCTTTGTCGGTGCCCATGGTGATGTTGTAGCGGGCCGTGAGCGGCCAGCGGGTGTGGTCCTGCGCGATGACCGCGGTGCGCAGCCGGAGGTCGTCGGGTTTGACGTCTTTCAGGTCGATCTCGTCCCAGGCGACGGTGCCGCTGTCGGGTTCGTAGAGGCCGGAGAGGATCTTGGCGAGGGTGGTCTTGCCCGAGCCGTTCTCGCCGACGAAGGCGACGATCTCGCCGCGCTTGATCTCGATGGACACCTCGCAGAGCGCGGGCTCGTCGGCGCCCGGATAGGTGAAGGACACCTTGTCGGCGACGATGCACTGGAAGGACTCGGGCGCCGTGAGCGGGCGGGGGCCGGGCAGCCGGCGTTCGGCGTCGGCGCAGAACTCCAGGAAGTCGGTGAAGTAGAGGCCCTGCTCGTAGAGGCGGTTGGTGGCGTACATGAGGCTGCTCAGGGACTGCTGACCGGATCTGATCGCCAGGACGGCGGTGCCCGCCACGGCGAGCGGGATCGCGGCGATGGCCAGCAGGATGCCGAGCGCGACGTAGACCACGCCGGTGCCCAGGCCGCCGAAGGCCTCGCCCACGAGCCGGGCCACCGTCTGCCGTCTGGCCAGCAGCAGGAGCACCTCCTGCTCGGCCTTGGCCACCGCGTCGTACATGCGCAGCAGGAAGCCGCGCATCGTGAACGAGCGGACCTCGGCGGCGGCCTCGCGCTCGGCCAGCAGTTCGGCAATGATCCACTTGCGGCGGCGGGCCGGGATGAGGGAGTACATCGTCGAGTAGCGCATCCGTGCGCTGCGGACCGCGGCCCAGGCGTCGGGCAGCACCGCCAGCAGGAGCAGCGGCAGCAGCACCGGGTGGAGGACACCGAGCACCCCGGCCACGGCCGCGAGGCCGACCACGGCCGTCACCACGTCGATGGCCGAGGACACCACCGAGTCGGCCACCGCCACGCCCCGCATGTTGGCGCGTTCGAGGGAGTCGTGGAAGTCGGGGTCGTCATAGGCGACCAGGTCGACGCGGCTGGTCAGGCCGTAGAGCCGCTCCTCGGTGTGCCGGGCGATCTGGGGAGTGAGGCGGGACTCCGCCCAGCCGGCGCCCGCTTGCATGGCGGTGCGCAGGGCGGCGGCGGTGGCGACGAGGGCGAGGCTGGGCAGCGCGGCCATCACGCGGTCGGGGGTGGGACCCTGGCTGAACAGGGCGGCGAGCACGCCGGTCGTGGCCAGCAGCCCGAAGGCGGTGAACACCCCGCCGAGCAGGTTGAGCGCGATGGTGGCCAGGGTGTCGCGCGGGCTGGCTCCCCAGGCCATGCGCAGCGCCTGGCGCACGAGGGAGGGGAGCCGGCGGGCGATGGTCAGGAAGCTGACTTCCGCCATCTTGTCGGTGTGGGCGTGCCAGTCGGCGATGGAGATCTCGCCGAGTTCGAGAGGCTCGTCAGACATACGCTCAGTGTGCACTCGGGCACCGACAGTTTCATCAGGTCATCTTCTCCGGGGCCGCCGCCGATGCTCGGCGCCGTTCCGTACCGCCTGTTCGTCCGCTGTTCGGCCGATCCTGTGACGCCTCGGTGAAGACGTAGACATAGGGGTGGTACGGCCGTACCGAACCGTCGGCGGCGGCCCGCGCCAGGGCGAGCGCGCCGTCGGCGGAGTTGCCTCGCGGCGGTTCGAAACGAGCCTCGGGAAGCAGCGTACGGACAGTGCTCTGGAAGGGCTCCATCAGCAGATCCGCGGCGTCGAACAGCCGGCCGCCCCAGGAGAAGACCGGGTCGAGCCCGGACGCGGCGGCCAGCGCGGTCTGGCCGAGCTGCCGGCCGGCCTCTGTCCAGATCTGCCGCGCCACCGGGTCCCCGTCACGGGCCGCCTCGCCGACGGCCGGTGCGAACGAGGCGAAGTGGTGGGCCGCCGACCCCGCCGCGTACACCAGCGCCACCAGCTCCGAGGGGGGCCCGAAGTGCGCCGTCAGGCGTTCGAGAAGCGCGGGCGACCCGCCGGCCCGGCCGTCATGCGCGCGCAGAGCGGCGTGGAGGCCGCGCATCCCGATCCAGGCGCCGCCGCCGTGGTCGCCGAGCAGGTATCCCCACCCGTCGGACTGGTTCCAGACGCCGTCCAGGTCGGTGCCGAGAGTGATGACGCCGGTGCCCGCGGCGACGACGACGCCGGGCCGGAACCCGAGCGCGCCGACGTGCGTGGTCACCATGTCACCGGTGACCACGAGCGTGCCCAGGCCGAACCGCCCGCGCAGGGCGTGCCAGAGCGTGCTCGGGTCCGGGACCAGGCCCGGCAGTCCTGTCGTGCCGATCGCCATGCCGGCGAACCGGTCGAGCTCCCGGCCGCCCAGGGCGTTCTGGATGACCCGGATGATCCGCGCCGCGAGCCGATCGAGGTCGACCCTGCCCTGAACGCGCGGCACCGGGGACGCGTCGTCCCCGGACACGATCGACCCGCCCGCCTCGATCCGCACCCTGATCCCGCCACCGCCGACGTCCACGCCCGCCAGGTTCATCCGGCGTCCGCCAGCGCGGCGACGGCCGCACGGACGCCCGGATGCCGCTCCAGCGCGGTCCGCGCCTGCTCGGCCGAGCAGCCGGTGAGCAGCCGTACGAGCGCTTCCGGGATGTTGCCGCCCGCGTCGGCCAGGACCGCGCGGCAGCTCGCCTCCTCCTCACCCGTCGCCTCGACGAGCAGGCTCACCGCGCGCTCGCCGAGCTTGGCGTTGGTGGCGACCAGCCCGACCATGAGGTTGCCGTACGTCCGGCCCGCCTTGATCATGAGAGCCGTCGAGAACGAGTTGAGTATCACCTTCGTCGCCGTACCGGCCTTGAGCCGGGTGGAGCCGGTCAGCGCCTCCGGCCCGGTGGCGGCGACGACGTTGATCTCGGCCAGCTCGCGGAGCGGAGCGTCCGGGTTGCAGGTCACCAGCACCGTGAGGGCGCCGGCGGCGCGGGCCGCGCGCAGCGCGCCCGCCACGTACGGGGTGGACCCGGACGCCGTGATCCCGATCGCCACGCCGGCCTCGTCGAGGACGGCGGCGTCGGCGGCGCCCAGCGCCTCGGCGTCCTCCTGGTCGACGGAGGAGTCGGTGACGGCGGCGAGCCCACCGGCGAAGTGGGCGGTGAACAGGCCACGCGCCGCCCCGAAGGTCGGCGTGATCTCCGTGGCGTCCAGCACCGCCAGCCGTCCGGAGGCGCCGGCGCCGAAGTAGTGCACAGTTCCGCCCCGGTTCAGCCGGAGATGTGCTTCGTCCACCGCGCGGGCGAGCTGGTCGCCGGCCGCGCCGACGGCCTCGACCGCCCGGGCGTCCTCCTCTCGCAGCAGGCGGAGGACCTCGCGGGACTCCAGGGTGTCGATGTCGGCGGTGCGTGGGTTCCGGCGCTCGGTCGGAGGTACCACCTGGGGCATCGTTCTCCTCATCGATCGTGTTCGTACGTCGGGGTAAGTGAGCCGGCCTGCTTGTACGTCTGGGCAAGCGAGTCGGCCTGGTCCGCGTAGGCGGCGAACAGGCGGCGTGACTCCGTGGCGAGGTCGCCCAGGTCCTGCGGCGCCGCCGCCGGGCCCTCCCGCAGGAAGAGCTCGGCCCGGTCACGGAGCCGCTCGTCCAGGTCCGCATCGGGGCCGTCGCCGGGCGTGGCGAGCGCGTCGTTGAGGCCACGCGCCCACAGCTCCCAGCGGTCGCGGTAATAGCCGCCGACGAGCCCGCTCCAGTGCCGCCCCGCGTAGTCGTCGAGCAGGGGGCTGGAGGAGGTGCCCCAGACCGTGATGATGCGGCGGGCGTTGTCCCGCAGGACGTCGCGTTCGGCCGGGTCAGTCGCCCACGACAGGGCCTTCGACTCCCAGCGCTGGAAGGTGTACTCGGGGCGAGCGGCCAGCATCCGGTCCAGGTCATCGAAGACGCGCAGGAACCGGTCGACATGGGGCCGGCTGGCCGTACCGAGCGCGGCCGACCGCTCCACGGCGTCGAGGTAGTAGCGGTCGGCGACCCTGACCATGAACGCGATGCCCACCTCGACGAGGTCGTGCCCCAGCGGACCGGTCACCAGGTCGTGATCGTGCTCGGCCACCTCGATCATCCGTTCCCAGGCCGCGGCCAGCTCCGTCGGGTCGTACCAGAGGGTGCCGGTGACGTTGGCGCGCGCCTCGGCCATCCCCGCGTAGGAGGGTTTGGCGGTGAGGATGCCGTTGAACTGCGCGGGGTAGATCCGCAGGCCCCGGGTGTCGTAGACGGTGTTCAGGAGCCCGCGCCAGGCGGTCCGCAGCGCGGCCGCGCTCCTGTCATAGCGCTGGGCGACGAAGGCGTCGAGCCAGGCGTCGAGGTCGGTGACCCGGTTCCAGATCTGGTCCGTCACGAGCTCGAAGAAGACGGGGTTGTTGCGGGTGGCCTCCATGGACAGGCCGAGGCCGGTGGGCGGGTTCGGCGCCGCCAGGGCGGTGTCGATCGCGGCCGGCACCGCCCGCAGGTCGGCGACCGGGTCGGTGCGGCCGCCGAAGTTGAGCAGCGCGCACCAGAGCCAGGGCTTGCCGGAGAACTCCTCGAAGCGCTCCCAGAGCGGGTCGTACTCCGCCCACAGGTCCGCGACGAGCATCCGGTCATTCGGGATCGCGTCGAGGAAGGCGGTGACGCGGTCCTCGGTCCAGAAGTCCCGCTGGTAGGAGAAGGGCCAGGCCTGCATGAGCCAGACCGCGTCCGGATCGGCGGCCCGCAGCCCGGCCAGCGTCGCCGTCGCCACGGCCCCGGGGAAGGAGGGGTCGGCGTCGACCGGGATCATCTCGATGAACGGATCTGCGGCGTACAGGTGATCGGTGCCGAAGAGCTTGATCTGGGCGCGGGCGATCTCGGTGCTCAGCCGCTCGTAGAGCGGGTCTGCCGGGTCGAGGACCCAGGTCTCGAACCCCTGCCAGTCGCGGCGCGCGGCCCGCGACGACGCGGCGATCTGGTGCGGGACGTGTCCGGTGAAGGCCGGAAGGACGGGCGTCATGCCGAAGGCGCGCTCGCGGTCGAGGATGCGCGCCCCGAGCTCGCGATGACTGTCGATCCAGGACGCGGGGAGCGGACCGGCGAAGCCATCCATACACCCCATGAACTGGAATGGAAGGTAGCCTGGCCCGCCAAGGAAGCCACGGATGGTGTGATCGTCGAGACCGAGGCGGGAGTAGGCGGCGTGCAGCGCGGCCTCGTGGCCGGTGATGGCGAGCGGCATGGTGATGCCGTGCAGCGCCATCCAGTCGATCTCGCGCTCCCAGTCGGCCCAGTCCCAGTACGGCATGGTGTAGCTGAACGTACAGAAGTTGAAGTAGTAGCCGTCCTGGACCCGCGCCGAGCCCTGCCGGGGCGGGCTGTCCGCGAGGGACGTCAGCCGCAACGGCAGCACGGTGTCCCAGCCCACGGACAGCTCGCAGCATTCCCGCAGATAGTGATGGAGAGCGACCGCAGCGCTCACGCCGTCCGTCGCGGCGACGGTGAGCGCTCCGTCCCTCGCCTCGTACTCATAACCACGCCCCGCGCCTTCGCGCGTGACGAAGCGGATCGACTCGGCCACCGGCCCGAGAACGCGGTGGGCGAGACCGCTGACGGTGTCCGCCCACGGCGGGGGCTGCTCGTCGTCACCGGATGACATCGCAGGTCACACCCCTCGACGAATTAGTTCCGTACGGTCCATAATTATTATGCTAGCGTACCCGCAAGTCGAGACCAGGGAGACGTCATGGAGCAGGTGGTCGCCGTTGGCACGCAGTTCATGCGTGAGGTCAACGCGGGTGCCATCCTGCGGCGGCTGCGGACCGAGACCAGCATGAGCGTGTCCGCGCTGGCCAAGGCGGTCGGGCTTTCCCGGCAGGCGGTCACCCGTTCGCTCAACGCGCTGGCCGCGGAGGGACTCGTCGAGTTCGGCTCCCTCGATCGCGACTCCAGCAGGGCCGGACGGCCCGCGCAGCTCGTCCGCTTCCGGGCGGAGGCGGGCTACGTGCTGGGCCTCTCGATCAGCCCGCAGGAGCTGCGGGTCGCGGTCTCGGACCTGGCCGGTACGGTCGCCGCCGCCGACGCGGTGCAACTCTGCGGCGGTTCCCATGGTCAGCAGGTGGTGGAGACACTGCTGCCCGCGGTGGCACGCACGCTGGAGGCGGCGGGCATCACGACCGGCGACCTGTGGTTCGCCTCGGTGGGCACACCCGGCATAGTCGACCCGGCGACCGGGATCATCCGGCTCATCCCGAGCATGCCCGGCCTGACCGGCGACCTTCTCCATCGCCGGATGAAGGACGCCCTCGGCTGCCCGGTCTACCTGGACAACGACGTCAAGCTGGCCACCCAGGGCGAGCGGTGGCGGGATTCCGAACGCCGCGAGGACTCGCTGGTGATGGTTCACTGGGGCGAGCGCGTCGGCGCCGGCATCGTGCTGAACGGCGAGCTCTACCGCGGTGCCTCCAACGACGCCGGTGACGTGGGCTTTCTCGACCTGTTCGCGGCCACTCCCCCCGAGCCCCGCCATCCGCACGGCCTCGGCCCGTTCGAGGACTGGGTCGGCGGCGAGGAGATCGTCCGGCTGGCGAAGGCGGCGGCCGAGCGTGACGGCGACGCAGCCTTCCGGGCCCGGCTCGAAGCGGCGGGGGAGCGGGCGTTCGACGCCGTGCTGGACGCCGTCGTCGACGGCACACCCTCGGCCCTGGACGCGCTCGACGTGGTCGCCCGCCGCTTCGCCAAGGGCGTCGCGGCGATCCGGGCGATCCTCGACCCGCGGCTCGTGGTCATCGGCGGGCCGCTGGCCAGATGCGGCGAGACATTGCTCGCCGCGGTCCGGCGGCACCTGGCCGAGCAGCCCCTGGACCAGCCGGCCCTGGAGGTCTCGACTCTCCAGGACGACGCCGTCGTCCACGGGGCCCTGCGTCACTCGCTGGAGGAGATCGAGCGAACCAGGTTCGACCTGGTGAGAAGCGGCCGCCAGGAGGTCCGTTGAAGAACCCGGTTGGAGTTTGGCGACTCGGAGATAGGCGAAAGGTCATGCACATGGCAACACCAGGTCGGTGGCAGGCGCTCGTGGCGCTCGGCACCGCGGCGACACTCACCCTGACGGCCTGCGCGGGCACCGGCGGCACCGCCGCCCCGAGCGGGGACGCGGCGAAGAAGATCGACGTATCGACGACCATCCCCAACGACCCGGTCACGCTGACCCTGGCCTACAGCAACGATCCTCCCACCCAGACCCTCATCGACGGCTTCACCAAGAAGCACCCGAACGTCACGATCAAGCCCCAGATGACGCCGTTCAACGACTACGTCAAGTCGATCAAGCTGTCCATGTCGTCGGACGCGGCCCCGGACATCGCGCAGTACAACCCGGGTGCGATGAACTCCCTGGTCCCGGCCGGCCTCATCCTGGACCTGGGCCCGTGGAACAAGGCGTACGGGTGGACCGGCAAGTTCCCGCCCTCCAGCCTCGAGGTCCTCAGCTCCGACAAGGCGGCCAAGCAGTTCGGCACCGGCGGCCTGTACGCCGTGCCGGGCGGGCTGTCGGTGGTCGGCGTCTACTACAACAAGAAGATGGTCAAGGAGGCGCCGAAGACGCTGGCCGAGTTCGAGGCCGCGATGCAGAAGGTGAAGGACGCCGGCCAGACCCCGCTGAGCCTCGGCGCGCTGCAGGTCGGCGGCTTCCACCTGTGGAACGCGCTGCTCAACGTCACCGGCGACGTCGACGCCTACCGGAGCTGGGTCTACGGCAAGCCGGGCGGGACGATCAAGACCGACGCCGCGAAGAAGGCCTCCCAGACGCTGATCGACTGGTCGAAGAAGGGCTTCTTCCCCGCGGGCGCGAGCGCCACGGCGGACCCCGACGCGCTGGCGAACTTCTCCAAGGGCAAGAGCGCGTTCCTGGTGACCGGCAACTGGGGCGCCACCGCCGTGGAGAAGGAGCTGGGCGCCGACGCCGGCTTCTTCCTCATGCCCACTGCATCGGGCGAGCCGGCCAAGGTCGCCTCGGGGGCGAGCGTCGCCTACGCCATCTCGGCCAAGACGAAGCACCCGAACGTCGCCGCCGCGTTCCTCGACTACCTGAGCTCGCCGGAAGCGGCGAAGATCGAGTTCGACGGCGGGTTCATGCCGGTCGACACCAAGGCCGAGCTCGGCGCCCAGGGACTGCGCGGCGAGATCGCGACCGCCTTCACGCCGGTGGCGCAGGCCAACGGGATCGTCCCCTTCCCCGACTACGCCTCGCCCGGCATGATCGACAAGCTGACCCCCGGCATCCAGGGGCTTCTCAGCGACAAGATGACCGTCGACGACTTCCTGAGCTCCCTGCAGGAGTCGTGGGACGGACACCATGGCTCGTGATGTGAGCACGTCCATCTCCCCGCCGCGGGCCACCCTGGCCCGCGGCGGGGAGCGGGTGGCCGACAGCGGGCGGGCTCGCCCGCCCCGGCGTGGCGGACGGGCCCGCGGCTGGCTGTACGTGCTGCCCGCGCTCGCCGCCTACCTGGGGTTCGCCATCTGGCCGGCGCTGAACACGGTGCGCCTGTCGCTGCTGAACTGGGACGGCATCCTGCCCGCGACCTTCGCCGGCCTGGACAACTACGTCAAGATTTTCCGTGATTCGGCGTTGTACGAGGCCATCCTGCACAGCCTCCTACTGATCGTCTTCTTCTCGTTCATCCCCATCGGGGTCGGGCTGTTCATGACGGCCCTGCTGATGGGCAAGGTACGCCGGGGGATGACGTTCTTCCGGACCGTGTTCTTCCTTCCCCAGGTGCTGCCGCTGGTGGCCGTCGGCATCACCTGGCGGTGGCTCTACAGCGAGTCCGGCGTCGTCAACCAGGTCCTCGACCTGGTGGGGCTGGGGGTGATCACCCGCGCCTGGCTGGGCGACTACGGCCTGGCGCTGGTCGCGCTCGGGCTCATCGGGACCTGGGTGATGAGCGGGCTGTGCATGATGCTCTTCCTGGCCGGCGCGCAGAAGATCGACCCGTCCTTGTACGAGGCGGCCACGCTCGACGGCGCCGGGGCGTACCGGCAGTTCCTGCACGTCACCCTGCCCGGGGTGCGCAAGGAGATCACGATCGCCGGCGTCATCACCACGATCGCCGCGCTGGCCAGCTTCGACCTCGTCTTCACCACGACGAACGGCGGCCCGGCGGGGCAGACCAATGTGCCCGGCCTGCTGGTCTACCGGCTGGCCTTCAACGAGGGGAACATCGGCGGCGCCAGCGCGCTGGCCGTCGTGCTGACCGTGATCGTGATCGCCGTCGTCGGTGCCGTCCGATACTTCACCAGGGATGAGAGTTGAGCATGCGCGGCGGTGTCGGAATCCGGTACGGAGTGCTCGTCCTGATGGCGGCCATGATCCTGGTGCCGTTCGTCGGCATCGTCCTGGCCGCCCTGCATCCTCCGGGCTCGCAGCTCAGCGGGCTGAGCATCCCGGACCGGTGGTCGTGGGAGAACTTCGCCCTGGCCTGGGAACGGGGCAACTTCACCGCCCTCATGCGCTCCAGCCTGCTGATCGCGGTCTTCGTTGTGCCGATCGCGGTGGCGTTCGCCACGCTGGCCGGCTATGGGCTGACGGTCCTGAAGGTGTGGGGCAACCGGGCGCTGTCGTTCGGGTTCGTGCTGGGGCTCACGCTGCCGATCGAGGTCATCGTGGTGGCGCTCTACTTCAACCTGCGCGAGGTCGGCCTCACCAACTCCTACGTCGGCATCATCCTGGCCGAGGTGGCGCTGTTCATGCCCTTCGGCGTGTACTGGATGCAGACGCACTTCTCCAACATCCCCGACGAACTCGTCGAGGCGGCCCGCATCGACGGCGCCCGGGACTTCATCGTGCTGGCGCGGGTGCTGCTGCCCATCTCGTGGCCGCAGATCACCACGCTGTCGGTCCTGTACTTCATGTGGTCGTGGAACCAGTTCATGCTGGTCCTGGTCATGATGCAGGACCCGGACCGGCGTACGGCGCCGGGCGGCCTGGGGCTCTTCGTCGGCCAGTACACCACCGACATCCCGCTGCTGGCGGCGGCCTGCCTGATCGTCGTCGCGCCGATCGTGATCGTGTACCTCATCTTCCAGCGCAGCTTCGTCAACGGCATCACCCAGGGCGCCATCAAGGGTTGACCAGGATCGCCCTGCCGCCGCCCGTGTTCGAGCACCGGGCGGCTCTTGGCGTTTCCGTACGCGCACGTCTCGGCCCATTTTAAATCAGTCGCTTGACTTAACGTTGCGACCCCGGTTAACTGACCACGAACCGAAGGAGGTTCTCGCGGAGGGCACCTCCACCACCCCGTAGAGGCACAGGAGGGACTCTCGATGAAAGTACGCGTGGACGAGGACAAATGCTGCGGCGCGGGCACATGCGTGATGCTCGCGCCGGAGGTGTTCGATCAGCGGGAAGAGGACGGGATCGTGATCCTGCTCGACGCCGAACCGGCCGAGCAGCTGCACACCACGGTCCGCGAAGCGGCCAGCATGTGCCCGGCGGCCGCGATCGAGCTGAGCGAGAACGCGTGAGCGCTCCCTCCAGCGTTCTGGTGGTCGGCGCCTCGGCCGCCGGGCTCGCCACCGCGGAGGCGTTGCGGCGCAAGGGCTACCAGGGCGGCCTGACCGTCCTCGGCGCGGAGCCGCACCTGCCCTACGATCGGCCGCCCCTGTCCAAGCAGGTCCTCTCCGGCGCCTGGGACCCCGAACGGGCTCAGCTGCGACCGCAGACCGCGCTGTCCAGTCTGGACGCCGAGTTCGTCCTCGCCGATCCGGCCGTCGGCCTGGACGTGGCCGTACGCACCGTGCACACCGCGGCCGGGCGGGCCCTGCGGGCCGAGGCCATCGTCGTGGCCACGGGACTGCGCGCCCGGACGCTGCCCGGGCAGGCGGATCTGACCGGGGTCCACGTACTGCGCACGCTGGACGACGCGCTGGCCCTGCGCGCGGATCTGCTGACCGCCTCGCGGCTCGTGGTCGTGGGGGAGGGGGTGCTCGGCGCCGAGATCGCCGCCACCGCGCGCGGCCTGGGCCTCGAGGTCACCATGGCCGGTCCTCTGGCGGCACCGCTGGCCGGCCAGATCGGGCCGTCGGTCGCGGGACTGCTCGCCGAACTGCACACCGAGCGCGGCGTCCGCCTGCGGCTCGGTGCCGGCGTCGACCGGCTCACCGGCCAGGACGGCAAGGTCACGGGCGTGCGCCTGGACACCGGCGAAGTGCTGCCGGCCGACGTGGTCGTGGTGGCGATCGGCTCCGACCCGGCGACCGGCTGGCTGACCGACAGCGGCCTGCGGGTGGAGAACGGACTCGTGTGCGACTCGCGCTGCCGGGCGGCCGAGGGCATTTACGCGGTCGGCGACGTGGCCCGCTGGCACCACGACCGGTTCGGCACCCTGCTGCGGCTGGAGAACCGGACCAACGCCACCGAACAGGCCAATATTGTCGCGGCCAACATCCTCGGCGACGACCAGCCCTACTGCCCGGTGCCGTACTTCTGGACCGACCAGTTCGACACCAAGATCCAGGTCCATGGCGTGTTGCCCGTCGACGCCGAGGTGACCGTGGTGGAAGGCGAGCGTTCGGCCCGCCGGTTCGTCGCGCTCTACCACAGTGACGGCAGAGTCACCGGCGTGCTCGGCTGGAACATGCCCAAGCAGACCCGCCTGCGTCGCCAAGAGGTCGTCGACGCGCTCCCCGACTTCGTCTCCACCCACTGACTTCCCTTGGAGAACCTGATGACCAGTACGTTGGACTCCGCGGCCGAGATTCCGGACTACCCGATGACGAGGGCGGCCGGCTGCCCGTTCGATCCGCCTCCGGTGCTGCGGGAGAAGCAGAAGGAGGGCCCGCTCACCAAGGTCCGCCTGTGGGACGGCAGCACGCCGTGGCTGGTCACCCGTTACGCCGATCAGCGGGCGCTGCTGGCCGACCCGAGGGTCAGCGCCGACGCCTACCAGCCCGGCTATCCGAGCCCGACCGCCCTTGTCGGCTCGGGCTCGCCCATCAGCTTCATCATGATGGACGACCCCGAGCATGCCCGGCTGCGGCGGATGGTGACGGCGCCGTTCACCATCAAGCGGGTGGAGGCGATGCGGCCGGCCGTACAGAAGATCGTGGACGACCTGATCGACGACCTGCTGGCCGGGCCGAAGCCGGTCGACCTGGTGGAGGCGTTCGCGCTGCCGGTCCCGTCGCTGGTGATCTGCGAACTGCTCGGCGTCCCGTACGCCGACCACGACTTCTTCCAGGACAACAGCAAGACCATCATCAACCGGGACGCCGACCCCGAGCAGCGGGCGGCCGCCCTCGGCCGGCTGGCCGGCTACCTGGACACGCTGCTGGGCGAGAAGCTCGCCAACCCCGGCGACGACCTGCTGTCCGGGCTGACCGAGCGGGTCAAGAGCGGGGAGCTGTCCCAGCGGGACGCGGCCGGGATCGGGGTGCTGCTGCTGATCGCCGGGCACGAGACGACCGCGAACATGATCGCGCTGGGCACGCTCGCCCTGCTGGAACACCCCGACCAGCTGGCCCTCCTGCGCGACACGGCGGATCAGAAACTGGTCACCTCGGCGGTGGAGGAACTGCTGCGCTACCTCCACATCACGCACAACGGGCGGCGCCGGGCGGTGCTGGCGGACATCGAGATCGCCGGACAGGTCATCCGCGCCGGCGAAGGGCTGATCATGGCCAACGACATCGGCAACCGCGACCCCGACGCCTTCCCCGACCCCGACCGGCTGGACCTCCAGCGCGACGCCCGCCACCACGTGGCCTTCGGCTTTGGCATCCACCAGTGCCTGGGCCAGCCGCTGGCCCGGATGGAGCTGCAGGTCGTCTACAGCACCCTCTATCGGCGCATCCCCACCCTGCGGCTGGCCACGGACCTGGACCAGATCCCGTTCAAGCACGATGGGTCCGTGTACGGGGTCTACGAACTCCCCGTGACCTGGTGACCTTCCCCCACAACGACGATCAAGAGGATCCCATGAAGGTCATCATCGACCAGGACAAGTGCGTCGCTTCCGGGCAGTGTGTGGTCGCCGCGGCGGAGGTGTTCGACCAGCGCGACGAGGACGGCATCGTGGTGCTGCTCAACCCGGACCCGCCGGCGGAGCAGGCCGCCGACGTCAGGCATGCCGCGGTGGTCTGCCCGGCGCTGGCCATCCACATCGAGGACTGACACCCGACCCGGCGCCCCCCGCACGCGCGACGGGGCGCCGCTGCGGCGACCGTCTGACCAGGAGGTTTATCCTTCGCGCCCTTCGGTAGTCCACCCTGTGACGAACGGGGGCCGACGCCATGCGAAAGAAGCCGATCCTGCGTTCCGGGGCCAGGGGCGCGATCGCCGCCATGGCGATGTCCGGCCTCAGGCAGTTCTCCACATCGATCGGCCTGATGGAGAAGGTGCCGCCGGAGGCCGTGCTGGAGCACACCGCGCCCCGATTCTTCCGCGGTGTCCCGGCCGCTCGCCGGCCCGCGATCATCGAACTCGCGCACTGGTCGTACGGGGCGTTCGGCGGCGCGCTCTTCGGGGCGCTGCCCGAGTCCGTGCGCCGGCACCCGTGGGCCGGGCCCGCCTACGGCCTGCTGGTCTGGGCGGGCTTCCAAGCCGTCATCGCGCCCGCGCTCGGCCTGCCGCACAAGGACAAGACCACAGTCACGGAACGTCTGACGCTACTCGCCGACCACGTGCTGTACGGGATCGTGGTGGCCGCCTCTCCCTGGCCGCACCACGACATTCCTGAAGACGCCGCACCGGAACGCCCAACCGGCCACCGCGAGCAGCCGACGCACTCGGACGCGTCCGTGGCTTGTCGTCACGCGCCTGGCGGCGTGCGGGCGGGCAGGAGTGGCTCCCACCAGGGGCGATTGTTCCGGTACCAGGCGACGGTCTCCGCCAGGCCGGTGTCGAAGTCCTTGCGTGGCCGGTAGCCCAGCTCGGTGCGGGCCTTGGTGCAGTCGACCGAGTAGCGGAGGTCGTGGCCCTTGCGGTCCTCGACGTAGGAGACCTGGTCCCAGTCGGCGTCGCAGGCTTTGAGGAGCAGGCCGGTGAGCTCCCTGTTGGTGAGCTCGGTGCCGCCGCCGATGTTGTAGATCTCGCCGGGACGGCCGCCGGAACGGACCAGTTCGATGCCCCGCACATGGTCGTCGATGTGCAGCCAGTCACGGGTGTTGCCCCCGTCGCCGTACAGCGGCACCCGCCGGCCGTCGAGCAGGTTGGTGATGAACAGGGGGATGACCTTCTCTGGGAAGTGATGGTGGCCGTAGTTGTTGGAGCAACGGGTCACCCGTACGTCGAGACCGTGGGTGCGGTGATAGGCCAGGGCGAGCAGGTCGGAGGCCGCCTTCGAGGCGGAGTAGGGGGAGCTGGGCCGCAGCGCGTCGCTCTCCAGCGAGGAGCCCTCCGCGACCGAGCCGTAGACCTCGTCGGTGGAGACGTGCACGAAAGTCCTGAGGCCGCTGCGGACCGCCGCGTCGAGCAGGGTCTGGGTGCCGGTCACATTGGTGCGCACGAACTCGGCGGCACCCATGATGGACCGGTCGACATGCGACTCGGCCGCGAAGTGGACCACCTGGTCGTGGCGGGCGACGAGCTGCTCGACGAGTCCGGTGTCGCATATGTCGCCCTGGACGAAGGTGAACCTCTCGCTCGTACGGACCTGCTCAAGATTCGCCGGATTGCCCGCGTAGGTGAGCTTGTCGAGAACGGTGATCTCCACGTCCCCGTCGGTCCCGCCGAGCAGGGTGCGTACGTAGTGGGAGCCGATGAAGCCGGCGCCGCCCGTCACCAGGATCCTCATCGGGTGATCTCCTCCCCAGGCTTCAGCACTGGACGCCGCTTCCCTGCGGTCACGATCTGTCTTTCGCCGTGGAAATCATATCGCCGGTAAACCGGGCGCAACCGTTTAGTGGCCGACATAGGGGGGCGCGGGGGGATGGCTAGGGGGTGAACGAGGGTCGTCTTGGAGTCCATTCCGATGTGCAGCGGTGTGATGCTCGGTGCACGAATATCGACTCCGGCTACCGGTTTTCCCTGACGAAGGGTATTTCGTGAAAGGCATAATTCTGGCCGGCGGGCACGGGACCCGGTTGTATCCTATTACGCTCGCGGTCTCGAAACAGCTCCTGCCGGTGAACGACAAGCCGATGATCTATTATCCCTTGTCCGTGCTCATGCTGGCGAATATCAGAGAGATCCTGGTGATCTCCACCCCGGAGGACCTGCCGAACCTGGCACGCCTGCTGCGAGACGGCTCCCACCTCGGGCTCGACATCAGCTACGCCCGCCAGGACGAGCCCGTCGGCCTGGCCGACGCCTTCATTCTCGGCGCCGACCATATCGGCGACGATTCCGCGGCGCTCGTGCTCGGCGACAACATCTTCCACGGAAATTCGTTCTACGACATCCTCCAGGAGAACACCGCGGACGTGGACGGCTGCGTGTTGTTCGGCCATCCGGTCAGCGATCCCGAGCGCTACGCCATCGCCGAGAGGGACGCGCTCGGCGGGCTCGTCTCCATCGAGGAGAAACCCGCGCACCCGCGTTCCAACTGCGCCGTCGTCGGCCTTTATCTCTATGACAACGACGTCATCGACATCGCCAAGAACGTCCAGCCGTCCGCTCGCGGAGAGCTTGAGATCACCGATGTCAACCGGGTGTATCTCGACCGGGGCAAGGCGAAGTTCGTCGAACTCGGCCGCGGGTTCGCCTGGCTCGACGCGGGCACGCCCGACTCCATCCTGCAGGCCAGCCAGTACGTTCACATGCTCGAAGCCCGGCAGGGCGTACGCATCGCCTGCGTCGAGGAGATCGCGCTGCGGATGGGCTACATCAACGCCGAGCAGTGCCACCGCCTCGGCGCGGAACTCCTGCCCTCCAGCTACGGCCGGTACGTCTGCGCCCTCGCCACCGAGTTCCGCCATGCCCGTCAACCGGCCGGCTCGTTCTCCTAGAGCCCCTAGAGATCGCCGATGGCCGGCCACCCCCGGCCACGATCACCGGAGGTACCCGACATGACCATCCCCTCCGCCGCCTCACCCCTGCCCGGCCGTGGACCCGTGGAGGTCGCGCTCGAAGGCGGCCCCGCCGATGTCCCGCGAACGCTCCGCGTCATGCACGACGTGGTCTCGGATGGAAAG
Organism: Nonomuraea sp. NPDC048901; assembly: GCF_040649695.1. Lineage (NCBI taxonomy): Bacteria > Bacillati > Actinomycetota > Actinomycetes > Streptosporangiales > Streptosporangiaceae > Nonomuraea > Nonomuraea sp. NPDC048901. The sequence goes on from NZ_JBEZFW010000009.1 coordinate 337,744, forward strand.
ATAAAGATTCCACGCAATGGCGGGTACGAGCATTTCGAACGGGTCGGCGCAGCGCCGGAGTCCGGCGGCCCGCCGCTGTTTCGGTGGACCACGCGGACCAAAGTGGCCGAATGAGCCGGCCCAGGGCGCACAGCCTCTTACCGCGACCCGGGGCGCACAGCACCTTTCCGAGTCTCGGGTCTCACAGCGCCTTGCGCAGGCCCGGTCCGAGGTCGGCCGAGCCGGAATTCTCCCGATCCTCGACGAAGACGGCCACCCCGTCGAGCAGTCGGCGCAGACTGAACCAGAGCCATTCGTCGATGTGGGCCACTTCCTCCTGTCTCTCCAGCAAGCTCGACAGCATAGGGAACTGCCCGGATTCGAGAATCTCCGACAGCATCGGCATCTTGGCCGCGCGCCATTGCCGCGTGGTGACGCCGGTGCGCCGCTCCGCCTCCCACTCGCTGACGCGAAGCAGGGCGGCGCCTTGTACCTGAGCGCTTACGGCGATGGTCACCCAATGCATCATCACCGGATCGAGGCCAAGGCCGTCCAAGGCACCCATGGCCCGCTCGAGGTCGGCCAGAATGTTCGGCCCGAGCGGAGGTTGCGGGGTCGCGATGACCTGCAGCACCCATGGGTGGCGCGAATAGAGTCTCCACTCGCGCAGCGCGGACAGTTCGAGCCGGGCGCGCCAGTCGTCCGGAACGGGCGTCAGATTCTTGTCTTCGCCGTGTACGCGATCGACCATCAATTCGATCAAGGCGTCCTTGCTCGACACGTATCGGTAGAGAGACATCGTGCCGACGCCCAGGTCCGCCGCCACCCGGCGCATGGACAGCGTCTCCAGGCCTTCGGTGTCGGCGATCTCGATGCCGGTGCCCACGATGCGTTCGAGAGTGAGCCCTTCGCGAGGCTCCCGCGGGATCGGCTCGGGCTTGGCAGGCTTGTCGACTTCCATGACCGGTTCCGCGGGGAGCTCTTCAGAGAGTGGCCCTTCGGAGCAGGGCAGGGCACGTGCCGCCACACGCGCTCTGTACGCCCGACCCTGGCACGACCGCGAGCAGTATCGCGGACGTCGCCCCCGAGGTGCGGCATACAACGGTCTGCCGCATTGTGCGCAGGTGAGCATCTGGCCTCACAGATTTTGTCACGCGCATATTGATATGTAGTGAAATTATATCACACGAAGTCGTGATGAAACTGATCGGCGAGTGTGATGAAATGCCCCCGACCGCCACCAAAATTGCGTGATATATACCCGCTGGTGCCTCTTTGTCGGAATTTATTACTCGATAAAGATCTTGAATTCGGTCGAAGGCAAGTCTGAGTACGTCGTATGCACGCGTACACGCTATCCGAGGAGTGTGGGATGGAAACGGCTTCGACGACCGCTGGACGACGGGAGTGGGTGGGACTGGCGGTTCTGGTCCTCCCCGTCCTGCTGATCTCCATCACCGTCACGGTCCTCTACTTCGCGCTGCCGTTCCTCAGCGCGGAGCTCAAGCCGAGCGGGCCCGAACTGCTCTGGATCGTCGACATCTACGCCTTCTGGCTGGCGGGCCTGCTGCTCGTCATGGGCACGCTCGGCGACAGGATCGGCCGACGGCGCCTGCTGCTCCTCGGCGCCGCCGTCTTCGGCATCACCTCCGCCGTGGCCGCCTACGCGCCCAGCGCGGAGATGCTCATCGTCCTGCGCGCCCTGCAAGGGGCGGCGGCCGCCACGCTCATGCCGTCCACCCTGGCGTTGATCCGCAACATGTTCCACGATCCGCGCCAGCGCCGGCTGGCCGTAGCGATCTGGGCGGCCGGGTTCTCCGGAGGCAGCGTGCTCGGCCCGATCGTGGGCGGGTGGATGCTGGAGAGATTCTGGTGGGGCTCGGTGTTCCTGATCAACGTGCCGATCATGGCCCTGCTGCTGGTGCTCGGTCCCATCCTGCTGCCGGAGTATCGCGATCCGCAGGCGGGCCGGCTCGACGTGTTGAGCACCGTACTGTCGCTGGTGGCCGTGCTCCCGGTCGTCTACGGGGTGAAGGACATCGCCGAGCAGGGTCTGACCCCGACGGCCGCGCTGGCCATGGCCCTGGGCCTGGCGGCCGGCGCCTCGTTCATCTGGCGCCAGCGCGCGCTGGCCGACCCGATGCTCGACCTGCGCCTGTTCGCGAATCGGGCCTTCGGCATCTCGTTGATCACGAGCACGCTCGCGATCTTCGCCCTCATGGGACTGTTCTACTTCATCGCCCAGTACCTGCAACTGGTGCTGGGGCTGCGCCCGTTCGTCGCGGGGATACTGACGCTGCCCGCCGCGGGGATGGCCCTCGTCGGGTCGATGCTGGCCGTGGCGGTGGTGCGCTGGGTCCGCCCCGGCTTCGTCATCGGCGGCGGCATGTTCGTCGCCGGTCTGGGGTTCGCGGTGCTCTCGCAGCTCGAAGGCGAGCCGGGCGTGCAGACACTCGTGATCGGACTGGGCCTGCTGGGCCTGGGCCTGGGCGCCGTACAGGCGGTGGCCTCCGACCTGGTGATCGCGGTGGCGCCGCCGGAGCGGGCCGGCTCGGCGTCGGCGGTGCTGGAGGCCGGCACCGAGTTCGGCGCCGCGCTCGGCGTCGCCGTCCTGGGCAGTATGGGGCTGTTGATCTACCGCTGGACGTTCGAGGTGCCCGTCGACCTTCCCGGTGAGGCCGCCCAGACGGCGCGTGAAACGCTCGGCGGGGCGGTCCAGGTGGCGGCCCAGCTGTCGGGCCCCGCGCAGGAGGCCCTTCTCCAGGCGGCACGTACGGCCTTCACCGAGGGCATGCGGGTGGCCGCGCTGTCGGGCACGGCCATCCTGGTGGCCACGGCGATCCTGGCCACGATCCAGCTCCGGCGGGTGTCCATCGAGGAGAAGAGCCCCGATCGGGCGATGTGAGGGTCAGCCGAGTTCGACAGATGTGAGGTCAGCGGAGTTCGACGTAGGAGAACTGTGAGGGCAGGTCTCTTCTGCCACGCACGTTGAGCTTGCGGTAGATCCGGGTCAGATGCTGCTCGACGGTGCTGATCGTGATGTAGATCTTCCGGGAGATCTCCCGGTTGGTGTAGCCCAGCGCGGCGAGGGAGGCGACCCGCTGTTCGGCGTCGCTCAGCAGGCCCATGCTCTCCGGGGTCTCCGCCTCCTGCTCGGCCGGATCGTCCTGCCGCACCGCCCAGCGCAGCGGCTCGGCCTGGCACTCGTCGGCGACCCGGTCGGCCCAATATCCGATCATCCTGGCCTTGTGGAGTTCGCCGATCTCGTTGAAGGCGTGGGTCAGATCGACGAGCGCGTACGCCATCTCCAGCCGGTCTCCCGCGTCCTGGAGCATGTCCACGGCCTCCCTGAGCAGGGCCGGGCGCTTCTTGAGGTCACCGATGGCGGCCAGCAGCCGCAGCGTGGCCCCTCTCGCCCTGAGCGAGTCGCCACCGGGCAGATCATAGGGTTCCTGGAGGAAGGCTCTGGCCTGGTTCAGCTGGCCCATCTGCAGGTGCGCGGCGGCCGCACCCTGCCGCCAGGGCACCAGCACGGGAGTGTCGAGGTTCCAGGCCCGCATCAGTCTCCCGCAGCTCAGGAAGTCGCTGAGCGCCGCGTGCGACAGGCCCGTCGCCAGGTGGAAATGGGCCCGTGCCTGGAGATAGTGCAGCCCGAACCGGGTCTGGTAGATCGCGGTGGGTACGGGATGCCTGAGCAGGCGCGCCGCGACGTCGAACTTCCCCATTTCGGTGTTGACCCGGATCAAGGCGGCCAGCGGCAGGGCGATATGAATCCCCAGGCTCCGGCGCGGTAGTACATCCAACGCTATAGAGGCATATTTAACGGCTATCGCTAGATCTCCGTGGCGAATGGCGATGTGTGCCCGGACGCCGGCCAGCACGGCGCGCCAGGTGGGGGAGCGCCGTTGGACGGCTTCTTCGAACAGGACATCACAGAGTGGTGCCGCCCGATCCGCCTGATCGGAGTAGAGCAATGTGAAAAGAGAGGACTCTACGGCTTCAAGGTTCGAGTCGTCCAGTGTGGTGGACTGGAGGACGCGTTCCGCGGTATCGATCTTTTGCTCATTCTCCTCCGTTCGCAAGAAGCGTGACAATAGGGCGGCCCCCGGAAGGGGAGATACGCCGGGTGTCCCCGGCTTGGGGGTGCCGGAAGGGGCGTCCGCCACCTCGAGGAGAATCGAGGGAAAGGCGGTGGACAACCACTGATGAGTGACTTCCAGCCGCATGGGCGTGTCTTTTTCGCCCGATTCGGCGGCCAGGACGTTCAGCCGCCGAAGCACCTCTGCGGCTTCTTCAAGTCGTCCGTGCCACAGGAAGAACCTCAGCAGCATGCGAAGGTCGTCGAAGCCGAGGCCGCCCTCTCGCGCGATCGACATCAGATGATCGAGATGCTGGGTGGTGGCCGCGGGGTTGATCAGCCACTCCGCCCGCGCGAGCGAGACCCGCAGGGACGCTCGGCGCGCGTCGTCGTGACAGAAGGCGATCGCCAGCTTCAGGCATTGGATCGCGAACTCGTGCTCGTCGTTGAGCAGCGTCTGATCGGCGGCTTCACGCAACTCCACCGTCGCCCATGGCTCCGGGCAGTCGGAGGCGTGGATGAGGTGCTCGGCGACCGCGGTGCTCGCCGCTCCCTCCATGTGGAGCAGCCGGGCGGCGCGCCGGTGCATCTCCCTGCGCTCTTCGGCGTCGAGGTCGTCGAGAACGGCGGAGCGGGTCTCAGGATGGCAGAAGTGCTCTCCATCGGTGATGCCGACGGCGGCGAGATGGTTAAGGGTCTGCTGGACGGTCGCCGGCGGAAGTTCGATTAGTTCGGGCAGTAGGTTGGGAAAGGCTCCCTCCCCGAGTACGGCGAGGCCGCGAGCGGTGCGCAGCGAGGTCGGGTCGGTGCGATGGAGCAGGGCGCGCACCGATCTGGAGAAGGCATCGCCGATGACCAGCGAATTGGCTTCGCCGGACTCGTGTAAATAGTCCTCCACCAACGCCTCGACAAGTAAGGGGTTGCCGCCGCCGGCCGCATGGAAATCAGGACCGAGTTTTTCCGCCGTATCCTGGTCCATGGATTTGCAGAGCATCTTCGTGACGCCTTCCTGGGAAAGCGTGCCCAATCTCATGTGCTGGCAGTGCGGGTGGCGCATCAGGTCCACCTCGATGAGCGGATCCATGCCCTGCGGGTTTTCTGTCGCGGTCACCACGACGAATACGTTCGCATTGTTGAGACGCTGTACGAAATTGAGCAGGAGTTGCCAGGACAATGCGTCCGAATATTCGACGTCGTCGACGGTGATGAGCACCGGCGCACTCGTGGAGAGCTCCAGGACTATCGACCACAGCCCCTGGATGGTGTGCAGCCAGTCAGGATTGTGCGCCGACGTTTCGATGGATTTCGCGCTGAAGGCGGCCTCCTCGATCAGCCGGGCCGCCTCCGAGGCGTGCTCGATCGGCAGCGCCGCGCTGTGAAAGCTCTGGCTGGCCATCCCGAGCGGCAGGTTGCGGTCGGCTCGTGAGCAGGTGGCGCTCAGCCAGGTGACGCCGCCCGCGGCGGCGCGCTGGCTGAAGGTGTAGGCGAGTTCGGTCTTGCCGACTCCTGTGGGTCCGGTGATCACCATGACCCGTCCCTTGCCTTGTAGGCAATCGGTGAGCAGGTTGTCCAGCTCCGTGATTTCGTGGTCACGCTCGATGAGGGTCATCGTGATTCCCGTTCGTCCCCTAACGCGGTATGAGGGATCATGCCCCGTCCCGATCCTTGCACAGACCCTTGAGAATCATTCTCCTACGGCCGCCACGGCACTTGTCAATACATTTGGACAAGCCTGGGAGTGGCGGTGGATTTCATCACATTGCGTCTCGGCTATTTCATCATTTCGTCACGCTGGGTCTGCGGTTTCGGGCTGGTACGCCGAGGTCGACTACCCGATGTGGACTATCGAAGCCCCCCTCAATGACCCTTACTCGGCGGATGAATCTAGGGGTCTCGTTGTGCGCGCGGCGGGACTGAATGAGTTATTCTCCTGTTCATCGCAAAGAGGGCCGGCCGAATGTGGGCGGCTACCGAGAGATTTCACCGCGCGGTGCAGCGCGAGGTGAAGTTTCGTAGATAAAGTCCACTGTTTTTCTTCATTTGCGCTAGCCCGAAAAACGAGCCGAGAAAGGGATTGCTGTGAGTGACGCGGTAAACACCGGTGAAGCCTGGATCCGGCGTTACCACCCTTCGCCCGAGGCGTCGTCCGTACTCGTCTGCCTGCCGCACGCGGGCGGCTCGGCCAGCTTCTATTTCCCGGTCTCGCGGATGACGCCGGCCTCGATGGAGGTCCTGGCGGTCCAGTTCCCCGGCAGGCAGGACAGGCGCGGTGAGCCGTGCGTCGAGAGCATCGGGGAGCTGGCCGATCGCGTCGTGGAGATGCTGCGGCCGTGGACCGGTATGCCCATGGGGCTGTTCGGGCACAGCATGGGCGCGACCGTCGCCTTCGAGGTGGCTCGCAGGCTTGAACGGGAGGGTACGTACCCTCTGGCGCTGTTCGCGTCGGGGCGACCGGCACCGTCGGCGCTGCGCCCCGGCTTCGCCGGGCGGCGCTCGGACGAATGGCTCCTGGGGGAGCTACGGGGTCTGGGCGGCACCGACGCGCAGGTGCTCGGCGACGACGAGTTCGTGCGGGCGATATTGCCGGCGCTCAGAGGCGACTACCGGGCGGTGGACACCTATCGCTACCTGCCCGGGCCGAGGCTGTCCTGTCCTGTCGTCGCTCTCAGGGGCGAGGACGATCCCAAGGTCGACCACGACGAGGCCCGGGCATGGGGCGACCACACAACGGCCGGATTCGAGTTGCGTACGTTCGCCGGTGACCACTTCTATCTCGCGGAGCACGCGGCGGAGGTCATCGCCCTGGTCGTCGACCGAATGAGCGCCGCGCTGAACTCGACCCGAGCGGCGCGCTAAATGCGCCCACCGCCCGAGTGGCGCGCTGAATGGCGCGCGTCCGGAGCGGATGCTGAACCGCGCGCGGCCCGATCGGGGCGTTGAACGAGGCCCGCGCGGGCCGCTGAGGACCCTTGAGCCCTGCGGTGCGAGCAGAGCCTACGAATAGTCGTAGAAGCCGCGTCCGGACTTCCTGCCCAGCAGACCACCCTCCACCATGCGCAGCAGAACCGGCGGCGGCGAGTAGCTCGGCTCCTTGAACTCGGCGTACAACGCGTCGGCGATGGAGGCCACCGTGTCGAGCCCGATCAGGTCGGCCAGGCTCAGCGGGCCCATCGGATGGGAGCACCCCAGCACCATGCCCCGGTCGACGACCTCCGCGGTGGCGAACCCGGACTCCACCATCCTCATGGCCGCGAGGAGATAGGGGATCAGGAGGGCGTTCACCACGAATCCCGCACGATCCGCGGAGTGAATCACCTGCTTGCCGAGCGTTCCGGTGACGAACGCCTCGGCGCGGGTCTTGGTCTGGTCCGTCGTGAGGAGCGACCCGGTCAGCTCCACCAGCGCCAGCGCGGGAACGGGGTTGAAGAAGTGGACGCCGATGACCTGGCCGGGCCGGCCGGTCGCGCGCGCGAGCCTGATGATCGGAATGGAGGAGGTGTTCGACGCCAGGATGGCGTCGGGGGATTCCACGATCTTGTCCAGCGCGCCGAACAGGTCGAGCTTGGTCGACTCCGTCTCGGGGACGGTCTCGAAGACGATCTGCCGATCGCCGAGATCGTTGAGATCCGCGGTGAAGACGACGCGGCCCACCGCCGCGTCCCGTTCCTCCTCGGTGATCGTCCCCTTGCGCAGGCCGCGGTCGAGCGACCTGACCAGGCGCCGCCGCCCGTGGGCCACGGACGCCTCCGTGGAGACCGCCACTCGCACATCGAGGCCCGCGCGGGCGCACACGTCGGCGAGGCCGGAGCCCATCACCCCGCATCCCACGATGCCGATCCTGTCGAACTGGGTCATCTCGCCTCCCGTGCTGCTCTGGTCGTCAAGCTCTGGTCGCTAAAGCTCTGGTCGCTAAAGCTCTGGTCGCTAAAGCTCTGGCCGTCATGCTCCGGTCGTCCAGCGGAGCAGGCAGGCGCCCACCGACATGCCGCCGCCGAAGCCGGCGAGCAGGACGAGATCGTCCTGTTTGAGGATTCCTGACCGATTCGCCTCGTCGAGCGCGACGGCCACGGAGGCGCTGCCCAGGTTGCCGTACCTCTCGAGGGTGCGCGGGGTGTGCGAGCCGGTGAGGCCGCAGCGCTCGACCAGTTCCGTCACCAGGCGGCCGTTCGCCTGATGGGGTACGAACGTGTCGATCTCCTCCAGCCCGAACCCAGCACGGTCCACCAGGCTCTTCATCGCGGGCGGCACATGCTCCAGCACGAACTCCGTCACCGCGCGGCCGTCCATTCTGAAGTAGTGCTCGCCGTCCGCGACGGTCTGAGGCGAGGCCGGATGCCTGCTGCCGCCCGCCTTGATGCCGATGAGCCGGTGATCGGCACCGTGGCTGGACAGCTCGAAGTCGATGAACCCCGAGCGCTCGGGCACCGCGCCGACGATGGCGGCGCCGGACCCGTCGCCGAACAGCACGGAGGTGCGGCGGTCGGTGAAGTCGAGTTGCCTGCTGTACAGGTCGGCGCCGACGACCAGGGCGTAGGTGTCCGGGCGGCGCGCGATGAGGCTGTCGGCGATGGCGAGCGCGTACACGAATCCGCTGCAGACGACGTTGATGTCGAAACAGGCGGCGGCACGCGCGCCCAGCGCGTCCTGTACGAGGTAGGACGTCGGGGGCTGGGGGAAGTCGCCGGTGGAGGTCGCCACGATGATGTAGCCGATGCGGCCCACGTCGATGTCGGCCCGCCGCAACGCGTCCAGGCCGGCCTGTATGGCCAGGTCCGAGGTCGCCTCGTGCGCCGCGGCGTGCCGGCGGAACCCGATCTGCGTCTTGCGCAGGATCCATTCCGCGTCGACGCCCACCCGCTCCGCCAGGTCCTCGTTGGCGACCTCGTCCCCGGGGAGATACGAACCGGTCGCCAGGATCCCGGTAGTGTGTCCGGCCACTGTCAGCTCCGCCTTCTCCTGGAAGCCACGCCTACGCCAGCGCCGCGGGGGCGGCGTCCGCCAAGCCGCGCAGCGGATTGATCCGCTGCTCGCCGATCTCGGCGCGCCGCGCGGGGTCGGTGACGCCCAGTCCGGGTTCGGGCGCCATGCACAGCACGCCGACCTTGCCGATGTGGCCGTTGGTCTGCACCAGCCGGGTGGCCTCCGCGACCTCGTCCAGCGGATAGACCGTCGACAGGGTCGGCATCACCATCCCGAGGTCGAACAGCCGCACGCACTCCCGCACCTCCTGCAGGTTCGCCGCATGGCTGCCGATGATGCGCTTGAGGTGCATCCAGAGATACCGGTTGTCGTAGTGGTGCTGGAATCCGGTGCTGGAGCCGCAGGTGACGACCGAGCCGCCCCGGCGGGTCACGAACACCGAGGTGGCGAACGTCGCCCGGCCCACGTAGTCCATGACGATGTGCGGGTCCTCGCCGACCGCCGCGCGGATGGCCGCTCCCAGGCGCTTGCCCAGCGCGATCGCCTGTTCGGGCGTGCTGTCGACGTCGTCGGTCATCCCGATGTCGTTGCGGTTGATGATGACGTCGCAGCCGAGACTTCTCAGGATCTGAGCCTTCGAGTCCGAGCCGACGACTCCCACGGGGATGCCGCCGCCGTTCTTCACCATCTGCACGGCGTACGCGCCAAGGCCGCCGGCCGCGCCCCAGATGAGGACGATGTCGCCCTGTTTCATCCGGGCGCCCCGGGCGCTGACCAGCATGCGGTAGACCGTGCCCGCGCACAGCGTGACGCAGGCGGCCTCCTCCCAGGTCAGGTGTGCCGGCTTGGGCGCCAGCTGACTGGCCCGCGCCAGGGTGTAGTGCGCCAGCCCGCCGAAGTTGGTCTCGAATCCCCAGACCCGCTGCTCGGCGCCGAGCATGCCGTCGTCGTGCGTCGCCGCTTCCTGGTCGTCGGCCTGGATCGGACTGATCACGACGTGGTCGCCGACGCTCCAGCGCCGCACGCCCGCGCCGACCGCGACGATGACCCCGGCTCCGTCGGAACCCAGCACGTGGTACGGCTGGTCGTGCCGCGCCGCGAACCCGCCGGTCCGGCCGAAGCGCTTGAGGAAGCCGAACGTCGGCAGCGGCTCGAAGGTCGCCGACCAGACGGTGTTGTAGTTGATCGAACTGGCCATCACCGCCACCACGACCTCGTCGGGCGCGAGCTCCGGCATGGGCACCAGGCCGACGCGCAGCGATTTGCGCACGTCCTTGTCCTCCATGCCGGCGAACATCTCGGTGTCCTCGACCCGGAGGTAAGAAGCCGGATACTCCTTCGGCAACGCGATCTTCGCCAGGTCGCCGGGCGCGGCTCCGCCCAGCAGGGCCTCGGCCATGGGATCCATGTCACTCCTCTTGATGTGGTGGTAAGCCGGTCACAGCGGGATGTTGCCGTGACGGCCTCGTGTCGCCGCGGCCGCCGCGAGCGCCATGGCGAGCTTGGGCCGGGTCTGCGCGGGGTCGATCACTTCGTCGACGACGCCCAGCGCCACGGCGCGGGCGACACCTCCCGCGACGAGGGTGTGCTCGGCGACGAGCCGCTGCCGCAGCTCCGCACGCTCGTCGTCGTCGTGCGCGGCGGCCAGGCGCTTGCGGTGCAGGATGCCCACCGCCGCCTCCGCGCTCATCACCGCGATCTTCGCCTCCGGCCAGGCGAACACCGCGGACGCGCCGAGCGAGCGGGAGTTCATGGCGATGTACGCCCCGCCGTACGACTGGCGCGTGACCAGCGTGACGCGGGGGACCGCCGCCTCGGCGAAGGCGTGCAGCAGCTTGGCGCCCCGCCTGACCACGCCGCCCCATTCCTGGGTGACGCCGGGCAGGTAGCCGGGAACGTCGACGAGCACGATCAGCGGAATGCCGAACGCGTTGCACATGCGGACGAATCGCGAGGCCTTCTCGGCGCTCAGCGAGTCGAGGCAGCCGCCCATGCGCAGGGGATTGTTGGCGATCACGCCGACGCTCCCGCCGGTCAGGCGGCCGAGACCGACGACGACGTTGGGGGCCCAGCGCGGCTGGAGCTCCATGAAGGGGGTGCCCTCGTCGAGGATCTCGCGTACCAGCGGGCGCACGTCGTAGGCCCGCCGCGCCCGCTCCGGCAGCAGTGAGCGCAGGTCCTTCCCGGCCGTGGCGAGGTGGGGTTCGATGCGGGCGCGATGGGCCAGCAGCAGGGTCACCTGGCGCGTGGCCTCGTACGCGTCGCTCTCGGAGTCGACCACGATATGCGCGACGCCCGACTTGCGGCTGTGCGTCTCGGCGCCACCCAGCGACTCCATGTCGATCTGCTCACCGGTGACGGACCGCACGACGTCGGGACCGGTCACGAACATCCGGCCGGCCCTGGACATGATCACCACGTCGGTGAGCGCGGGACCGTAGGCGGCGGCTCCGGCGGCCGGGCCGAGGATGACCGAGATCTGCGGCACGCGCCCGGAGGCACGGGTCATCGCGGCGAACATCCGCCCGACACCGTCCATCGACTCCACGCCGTCCGCCAGCCGGGCGCCGCCGGAGTGCCACAGGCCGATCACCGGGCAGCCTTCGAGCAGCGCCGTGTCGATGGCCGACACGATCTTGTCGCAGCCCGCGGCGCCGAGCGCGCCGCCCATGTTGGCCGGGTCGGTGCAGAAGGTGATCACCTTGTGGCCCGCGATGCGGCCGCTGGCCGCGGACACGCCGCTGGCGTCCGGGTCATGCAGGGGCACGACCGAGTCGGCGTCGAGCAGCCGGGCCAGCCGTACGGCCGGCGCACGCTGATCGAGCGGGAAGTGTTCCTGCGTGATCGGTGTGGCGGTCAACGCCGTCTCCCGTTCTCATGCAGGGTTGAATTTATTGTTTCCCGCATGTTTCCTACCTCCAGCGCCAACGCTGAGGACTTTTCTGATGGATTCCAGCAGACTGCTGAAAATAGGCTTATCTACGCACTATCTCCACACAACCCTTACCAGTCCCCCTAAGCGCCCTGTAGCGTTGCTGAGCGAGGGCGAACGGCGTCGTCCCGGTGCTGATCCGCGGCGATGTTTCGTGGGCGAAGCCACCACTGCCGCGATCATGTCCGCACGTCAGGCCCGATGCCGATCCGCATCCGGGTCGTCCGGCCGACGACGCAGGCCCTGCGGAGTGGGAACGTTCCGAAAAATAATGACTTTATCCCATATTGCGCCATAGTTGCCGCTAGGGGGGCCGGTAGGGGTTGTTCCGCGCGTCTCCGACAGCCAATCATGGTGCCGTCATTTCGACGTACGGCCAGATTTCCTATGGCTGAAAGGCATGCGCATGGAGATAGCCGAGCTTGGCGTGGAGAAAGCTTTCCTGATCACTCCGGACGTCCACTCCGACCACCGGGGAGTTTTCCTCGAAGTGTTCAGTCAGCCGGCGTTCGAGCGGGCGGTGGGCCATCGGTTGACGGTCGCGCAGCTCAACTGCTCGCTGTCCCGGCGCGGGACCATCCGCGGCATGCATGCCATCGCGCTGCCGGGTCAGGCCCGTTATGTCAGCTGTGCGCAGGGGGGCATCGTCGACATCGTGCTCGACATCCGCGTGGGCTCGCCCACGTACGGCGAGCACGTCGCGGTCGAGCTGACCGCCGCGAACCGGCACGCCCTGTACCTGGCGGAAGGGCTGGCGCACGGGTTCGCGCCGCTGACCGACGAGGCGACCGTCGTGTACATGTGCTCGAGCACCTGGTCGCCGGGCTCTGAGGTCATCATCAACTCGCTCGACCCGGAACTCGGCCTGCCCTGGCCCACCGAGCCCGAGCCCGTGCGCTCCGACAAGGACGCGGCGGCGCCTTCGCTGCGCGAGGCCGCGAAGCGCGGGCTGCTGCCCACCATGGCCGAGTGCCGGGCGTTGTACGCCGAACTCGACGATCTCACCCTCACGAGGTGACGGCATGATCCCACTGTTCCGGGTGGCGATGTCTCCCGAGGCGCCGGCCATGGCCGCCCAGGTCATCGGCAGCGGCATGATCGGCCAGGGCGCCAAGGTCCAGGAGTTCGAGCGGGCGCTCGCCGGGCGGATCGGCCGGGACGAGGTGGTCACGGTCAACAGCGCCACGGCGGGCCTGCACCTCGCCCTGCACATGGTCGCCCGCAAGGATGCCGACGACGGCGGCGAGGTGCTGTCCACGCCGTTGACCATGGAGGCCACCAACTGGGCGATCATGGCCAACCGGCTGCGCGTCAAGTGGGTGGACGTCGACCCGGCCACCCTCAACGTCGATCTGGACGACCTGGCCCGCAAGATCTCGCCGAAGACGCGGGCGATCATGATCGTGCACTTCGGCGGCTACCCCCTCGACCTCGACCGGCTCCGCGCGATCCTCGACGAGGCGGAGGCCAGATTCGGGTTCCGCCCGCCGGTGATCGAGGACTGCGCGCACGCGTGGGGCGCGACCTACCGCGGCGCGCCCATCGGCAGCCATGGCAACCTGTGCGTGTTCAGCTTCCAGGCCATCAAGCACCTGACCTGCGGCGACGGGGGCGCTCTCGTCCTGCCGAACGAGGAGCTGCGCCGGCGCGCCGAGCGGCTGCGCTGGTTCGGCATCGACCGTACGGCCGACCGGCTGCGCAACCCGCCGGACGTCACGGAGTGGGGCTTCAAGTTCCACATGAACGACATCAACGCCTCCATCGGCCTGGCCAATCTGGCGTGGGCGGAGGAGGTGGTGGCCCGGCACCGTGCCAACGCCGCCTTCTACGACAGGGAACTGGCCGGCGTCCCCGGCGTCGAGCTGACCGAGCGGGCCGCCGACCGCCAGTCCTCCTTCTGGATCTATCCGATGAAGGTGGAGGACCGCGAGGGCTTCATGAAGCGCATGGACGAGGCCGGGATCATGGTCAGCAACGTGCACGAGCGCAACGACCTGCACACGGTCATGCGCCCGTACGCGTCGCTGCTGCCCGGCCTCGACCACGTGGCCCCGCGCGTGGTGTGCGTGCCCGTCGGCTGGTGGGTCACCGAGGAGCAGCGCGCGCACATCGCGGACACCGTCAGGCGGGGCTGGTGACCGCGCCGGCCGCCGTCCACACGAAGGGCACGGTGCCGTTCGGGGAGCACCGGACCTGGTACCGGATCACCGGCGAGCCGGGCGGCGCGGGCCGTCCGGCCGTCATCGTCCTGCACGGCGGCCCCGGCAGCACGCACGACTATCTGGTCGGCCTGGCCGTCCTCGCCCAGCACGGCTGGCCCGTCGTGCACTACGACCAGCTCGGCAACGGTGGCTCCACCCATCTGCCCGACAAGGGGGCGGAGTTCTGGACGCCGCAGCTGTTCCTCGACGAGCTGGACAACCTGCTGCGCCGGCTCGACGTGCGCGACGACTACGTGCTGGTCGGACAGTCGTGGGGCGGCATGCTGGCCGCCCTGCACGCCTCGGCCAGACCGGAGGGCCTGCGCGGCCTGGTGATCGCCGACGCCCCCGCCTCCTACCGGCTCTGGCTGAGTGAGATGCGGGTGCTGCGCGACCGGCTGCCCGACGGCGTCGACGAGACGCTGCGCCGGCACGAGGCCGCGGGCACGACCGACTCCCAGGAGTACTTCGACGCGATGATGGTCTTCTACAACCGGCACGTCTGCACCCTGGACCCCTGGCCGCGCGAGTTCGTCGCCACGTTCATGGAGATCTACAACGACCCGACGGTCTACTACGCCATGAACGGCCCCAGCGAGTTCCACGTGATCGGCTCGCTGCGTGACTGGGGCGTGGAGGACCGCGTCGCGGACATCGAGGTGCCCACACTGCTCATCTCCGGGCGGCACGACGAGGCCACGCCCGCCACCGTGCGACCGTACTTCGACCTCATCCCCGACGTGCGGTGGGAGGTCTTCGAGGAGTCCAGCCACACGCCGCACCTGGAGGAGCCCGAACGGTTCACCCAGGTGCTGATCGACTTTCTGAAGGGCCTGGGTGAGTGAAGTGGACATGCGGACCGCGATCGTCTTCCCCGGGATGGGACCCACCCGGTTCACCGACGTCGACGCGTTCATGCTCGGCGACCCCGTCGCACGGCGGCTGGTCGCGCGCGCCGACGAGGTGCTGGGCTACTCGCTGGCCGACCGCTTCCGCGACTCGGAGGACGATTACTCGGAGGCGGCCCAGGTGGCGTTCCTGGTGAACAGCCTGGCCCTGGCCGAATGGGCCGAGCGGACGCTGGACATCGCCCCGCACGTGTGCGCGGGCCCGAGCTTCGGCGGCAAGGCGGCCGCCGCCTACTCGGGCGCGCTGTCCTTCCCCGACGCCGTGCGCATGACCGCCGAGCTGGCCCGCTGTACGGCGGACTACTTCGCGCACGAGCACCGTGACCTCGTCACCTGCTCCTTCGTCCGCGTTCCCGAGGACAAGCTGAGCGAACTGCTGGCCGAACTGCGCGAGCAGGGGGAATGGCACGAAGTCTCCTGCTACATCGACCACGACTTCTCCATGGTCTCGCTGCGGGAGCGGCGGGCGGCGTGGCTGGAAGGCAGGATCCGGGCGCTCGGCGGGCTGCCGCTGTACAGGATGCGGCCGCCCATGCACGCGGCCGTGCTGGAGCCGCTGCGCAAGAGGGCCGAGGAGGAGGTGTTCGGCGCTCTGCGCTTCACCGACCCGCGGCTGCCGGTCGTCGACGATCACGATGGGACGCTGCTGACCGGCGCGGCGGGCGTGCGGGCCATGGTGCTCGACGGCTTCGTCCGGCCGCTGCGCTGGCCCGAGGTGGTGGCCACGCTGCGGCGGCTCAACGTCACGAAGATCGTCGTCAGCGGCCAGGACGCCATGTTCGGCCGGGTGCCGGTCACCACGCGGAGCTTCACCGTGGTCCCGGTCAACCCGAGGATGGCGGTGCTGCCGCGGCCATCGGTCCCATCGGCCTGACGAGGCCCCGTGGACCTCGTCAGGCGCCGGTCGATCAGGCGGACGGCCGGTCGGGCGGCGGCCGGTCGGGCGGCGGTCGGTCGGGCGGCGGTCGGTCAGGTCGCGGGAATCCCGGACAGGACTTTCCAGAGTGTGCCCGGAGTCGCGAACGTCTCCTTCGTCAGCGCCTCGTCCCTGAATCGCACGCCGTACGTCTCCTCGAGCGCGGCCAGCAACTCGACGATGCCGAGCGAATCGAGGCCGAGACCGGGAAGATCGGCATTTTCGGCGAGCTTGTCATCAGGCGGCAGAAACGGCAGAAGTGGCCGCAGGAGTTCTTCGAATCGGGCATCCCACATGACAGCTGATTTCCTTTCTCCTGGTCGCGAATCTCCTTGTCGCGAATCTTCGGTTATCGCGAAAGAGCTCACGGCGCCGACGTTATCCGGCGGCAAGGCGAATGTCCATAATGGGTGGTTCAGATGAGCGCAGATTATTCGCGACCCCTCTACGCGCATTTCCTGCGCGGCCTCGGTATGGCGCCCGAGCGGCCGGCCTTCCGGGCCGGGCCGGACACGGCGAGTTACGCCGAGCTCCATCGGTCGGCGCTGCGCTGGGCCGGCGCGCTGCTGCGGGCCGCGCCCCGCCCGCTCGGCGCCGTAGGGGTTCTGGCCGACAAAGGGGGCACGGCCTACGCGGGCCTGCTCGCCGGCCTGTACGCGGGCGCGGCGGTGGTGCCGCTCCAGCCCGACTTCCCGGCCGCCCGGACCCGCCAGATGATCGAGGCCGCCGGGGTGTCGGCGCTGATCGTCGATGATCGCGGCCAGAAGCGGGCGGCCGAGCTCCGCGCCCAGGGGGTGGACGTGCTCGTCCTCACCCCCGACGCGCTCGGCGGCGGGCGGGCGCTGGCCGCGCCGCGGCCGGTCGACCCCGCCGACACCGCGTACGTGCTGTTCACTTCGGGGTCGACGGGCCGTCCCAAGGGGGTGCCCATCACCCACGGGAACACCGCGCACTACTTCGAACTGCTGGCCGGACGCTACGACTTCACCCCTGACGACGTGTTCTCGCAGACCTTCGACCTGACCTTCGACTGCGCCATGTTCGACCTGTTCTGCGCCTGGGCCGCCGGCGGGACCGCGGTGGCCGTGCCGCCGCACGCGTACGGCGACCTGCCCCGATACCTGGCCGAGCAGGGGATCACCGTGTGGTTCTCCACCCCCAGCGCGATCTCCCTGGTGCGCAGGACGGGCGGGCTCGGCGCGGGCGCGATGCCGACCCTGCGCTGGAGCTTCTTCGCCGGAGAGGCGCTGAAGTGCGCGGACGCCGCCGACTGGCAGCGGGCCGCGAGCGCCTCCATCGTGGAGAACCTCTACGGCCCGACCGAGCTGACGATCACGATCACCGGTCACCGCTGGTCGGGGGAGACCTCGCCCGGCCGCTGCGTCAACGGCCTGTCCCCGATCGGCACGGTACATCCCGGCCACGGCCACCTCCTGGTGGACGAGGACGGCCGGACCGTCCGCGACGAGGGGGAACTGTGGATCACCGGGCCGCAGCTGACCCCGGGATACCTCGATCCGGCCGACGACAAGGGCCGATTCGTCGAGCGGGACGGCCGCACCTGGTACAACACCGGCGACCGCGTCCGGGTCGCCGACAACGGCGAACTCGTCTACCTCGGCAGAGCCGACGCCCAGATCCAGGTGCACGGCTGGCGGGTCGAGCTGGCCGAGATCGATCACGCCGTGCGCGGCGTCGCCGGAGTGGCCGACGCGGTCACCGTGAGTGCCGAGAAGGACGGCACCGCCGTGCCCGTGGTGTTCTACACCGGCGTTCGGCTACCCCCTACCGATTTCACCACCCGGCTCGTCGAGACGCTGCCGGCCGGTCTCATTCCGCGGCACTATCGGTATCTCGACGAGCTGCCGCTGAATCCCAACAGAAAAGTCGACAGGGCGGGTCTGCGGGAGCTGGCGGCGGGCCTGGTGGGTAAACGTGAGCGGGTCGCGGAAGAGGGGAGGGGCGCTTTAGGGGGGCGGTAGGGGTCTATTGGAAATCAGGGTTCGGGATAACTTTTCAGTGATTTGCTTTTTCATTGATCGACATTCCTGGAAATTCCTTTTCCCACCTGGGCGGGAGGACGATATTGGACGGGACGCGGTTTCTTCGATCGGGCCTCATCCACGATCTGCTCGATGAGGCCATGGACGCGAGACCCGAGGGCGACGCGGTCCGCGACGCGCGCGGAGCGTGGAGCTACCAACGGGTCGGCGAGCTCAGCCACGCCGTCGCCCGCCGGCTGGCGGCCAGTGGCGTGGGCCCGGGGGACCGGGTCATCGTCCAGCTGGCCAACCGGCGGGAGACGGTGCCCATCGTCTACGGCCTCTCGCGGCTCGGCGCGGTCTTCGTGCCGCTGCACCCCGAGATGAAGGCCTTCCACCTCCGCTCCGTCCTGCAGGACGCGGAGCCCACGCTGGTCATCGGGGGCGGCGAGGCCATGCGCGAGGTCGCCACCATGCCGGTGCGCGACATCGACGACTTCTGGCCCGAGGTCGAGGACCTGGCGGGGCAGCCGGCCGCGCATGAGCCGGCCGCGTACAAGCCGGCCGGGCGTGAGCCGGCCGCGCGTGAGCCGGTCAAGGTCCTGCCCTCGGACGTCGCCATTCTGATCTACACCTCGGGCAGCACCGCCGCGCCCAAGGGGGTGATCTGCCCGCACGCGCAGGTCACCTTCGCCGCCTCGGCGATCAACGCGGTGCTCGGCTACGGGCCGGACGACGTGGTCTTCTGCCGGCTGCCCATGTCCTTCGACTACGGCCTCTACCAGATCTTCCTCGCCGCCCTCGGCGGTGCCGAGCTGGTCCTGGCCGAGGACGGATCCGACCTGATGCTGCTCGGCCAGATCAGCGACGCCGGCGCGACCGTCGTACCCGTCGTCCCCTCGCTGGGCGGCATGATCGCGACCCTGGCCCGGCGGGCGACCGGCTCGGTGTCGAAGGTGCGGATGTTCACCAACACCGGGGCCGCGCTGCCGGAGGCGACCATCCGCAGCCTGCGCGCCTGCGCCCCCGGCGCTCGGGTGGTGCGCATGTACGGCATCACCGAGTGCAAGCGCGTCACGATCATGGAGCCGGAGCTCGATCACGACCGGCCCGGCGCGGTCGGCCGTCCGCTGCCCGGCACCCGGGTGGACATCCTCGACAGCGCGGGCCGCCCGCTGCCGGCCGGGGAGACCGGGGAGATCGTGGTCGCCGGTCCCAACGTGATGGCGGGCTACTGGCGCGACCCCGAGCTCACCGCGCGCGCCTACCGCCGCGACCCGGTCACCGGCGAGGTCCGCCTGCACACCGGCGACTACGGCCGGCTCGACCAGGACGGCTACCTGTACTTCGAAGGCCGCAGAGACGACATGTTCAAACGCCGGGGCACCCGGATGAGCACGACCGAGATCGAGGCGGCCGCCATGGACGTCCCCGGCGTGCGCGCGGCCGTGGTGCTGCCCCCGGCCGACGGCCGTGACCTCGTGGTCTTCGTCGAGGCCGATCTGACGCCCAGCAGCGTGCTCAACGCGCTGAAACAGCGGCTCGAACCCGCGAAGGTGCCGGCCGCCTGTCATGTCCTGCCCCGCTTCCCGCTGACGCTCAACGGCAAGAACGAGCGCAAACAGCTGGCCCTGCTGCTCGACGGAGGTCACGCGTGAACTGGTACGCCGAGCTCGCCGCTCGCTACGGCTCCCCGCTGTACGTCTACGACCTGGACCGCGTCGCCACCGCGCAGAAGGACCTGCGTCAGGCCCTGCCCGGCGGGTTCTCGCTGTTCTACTCCTTCAAGGCCAACCCGCACCCGGAGATCGCGCGAGCGCTGCGCGACGGCGGCGCGCTCGCCGAGATCAGCTCGACCGGCGAGCTGAACGCGGCGTTCGCCGCGGGCTTCGACGGCTCCGAGGTGCTCCTCACCGGACCGGGCAAGACCACCGAGGAGCTGGAGGTCGCCGTCGACGGCGGCGTCCGCCTGTTCTCCGTCGAGTCGCCCACCGATCTGTGGCATGTCGGGCAGGTCGCCTCCCGGCGCGGCGTGCTCGTGGACTGCCTGCTGCGCGTCAACAGCGCCGAGCCCGGCGCCGCCACCAGCATCCGGATGACCGGTGCGCCCTCCCAGTTCGGCTTCGACGAGGAGACGATCCCCGCGCTGATGCCGGAGCTCCGGGCGGTGCCCGGCACGCGGCTGGCGGGGGCGCACCTTTTCTCCCTGAGCAACTCCAAGGACGAGGAGAGCCTGGTCGCCGAGTTCGACCACACCATCTCGGTGGCCGCGCGCCTGGAGCGGGAGACGGGCCTGCCGATCCGTCTGCTGGACATCGGCGGCGGATTCGCCGCGCCGTACCTCACCGGTGGAGAGCGGCCCGTGTACGGCGGCCTGCGCGCCGGGCTGGAGACCGTCCTCGACGCGAAGTTCGCCGGCTGGCGGGCGGGCACGCCCCAGATCGCCTGCGAGTCCGGCCGTTACCTGGCCGGCGACTGCGGAACGCTGGTCTGCACCGTGGTCAACGTCAAGGAGAGCCGCGGCCGCAGATTCGTCATCCTGGACGCCGGCATCAACACCCTCGGCGGCATGTCCGGCCTGGGCAGGCTCCTGCCGGTCTCGGTGGAGCTCAACGGCGCCACCCACGACGGCGAACGGTCGCCCGCGACCCTGGTCGGCCCGCTCTGCACCCCCGGCGACATCCTGGCCAGGAACGTCTCGCTGCCCCCGCTGGCACCCGGCGACGTCGTGACCATCCCCAACGCGGGCGCCTACGGCATGACCGCGAGCCTCGTGATGTTCCTGGGCCACCCCGCGCCCATCGAGGTCGTCGCGCACGGCCACCAGGTGGTGTCCGTCTCCCGGATCGAATTCAACCGCAAGTACGAGTGACACCCCCCGGATCGCCTTCAGCCGCGAGTACGAGTGACCCCCCCGGATTGACGTCAACCGCAAGTACGAAATGACACGAGTGAGCGGAGTGTGTGTCTTGAGCGAGCAGCGTCGCTTCCTCGCCGACCTGGTGCACGACCTGACCGTCGAGGTCCTGCGGACCGTGCTCCCAGACGCCCCCGACGCGGTGGATCCCCAGCGCGGCTTCAGGGAACTGGGACTCGACTCGCTGGCCGCCGTCGAGCTGCATGATCGCCTGGCGCAGGCGGTCGGCGCCGAGCTGCCGGTCACGATCGCCTTCGACCACCCCACCCCCGAGGCGGTCGTCGAGTACCTGTTCACCGAGGTGCTCGGGCTGGCCGACACGGAGGCTGACGATGCGGAGATGGCTGAAGCCGATCCGGTCACCGCCGGGGCACGGGCGGACGAGCCGCTCGCCATCATCGGCGTCGGCTGCCGCTATCCGGGCGGGATCACCACTCCCGAAGAGTTGTGGCGGCTGGTCGCCGAGAGCGGGGAGACCCTGACCGGGTTCCCCGTCGACCGGGGCTGGGACCTCGACCGGCTGTTCGACGACGACCCGGACGCGCCCAACGCCACCTATGTCCGGTCGGGTCACTTCCTGCACGACGCCGGTGAGTTCGACGCCGACTTCTTCGGCATCAACCCGCGTGAGGCCGTCGCCATGGACCCCCAGCAGCGGCTGGTGCTCGAGGCCTCCTGGGAGGCGTTCGAGCGGGCGGGCATCGACCCGCGCTCGCTGCGCGGCAGCCAGGCCGGCGTGTTCATCGGCGCCGAGCCGCAGGACTACGGCCCCCGGCTGGACAAGGCGCCGGAAGAGGTCGAGGGCTATCTCGTGACGGGCAACGCCCCGAGCGTGGTGTCCGGCCGGATCGCCTACGCCCTCGGTCTCGAAGGGCCCACGCTCACCGTCGACACCGCCTGCTCCGCCTCCCTGGTCGCCCTGCACCTGGCCTGCCAGGCGCTGCGCAACGGCGAGACCGACCTCGCGCTGGCCGGTGGCGTGACCGTGATGTCCACCCCCGGCACCTACACCGCGTTCAGCCGGCAGCGGGTGCTCGCCGCGGACGGCCGGTGCAAGGCGTTCGCCGCCTCCGCCGACGGCACCGGCTTCTCCGAGGGTGTCGGCATCCTCGCGATCGAGCGGCTGTCGGACGCGCGCCGCCGGGGCCACCCCGTGCTGGCGGTCATCCGGGGTTCGGCGATCAACCAGGACGGCGCGAGCAGCGGCCTGACCGCGCCGAACGGTCCTTCCCAGGAACGCGTGATCCGGCGGGCGCTGGGCAACGCGGGCCTGTCCCCGGCCGACGTCGACGTGGTCGAGGCGCACGGCACCGGCACCAAGCTGGGCGACCCGATCGAGGCGCACGCTTTGATGGCGACGTACGGCCGTGACCGGGGCGAACGCGGGCCGCTGCGCATCGGCTCCCTCAAGTCGAACATCGGGCACACCCAGGCGGCGGCCGGCGTCGCCGGTGTGATCAAGATGGCCATGGCCATGCGCCACGAGACGCTGCCGCGCACCCTGCACGTGGACGAGCCGTCGCCGTACGTCAACTGGTCCCTCGGCGAGGTCGAACTGCTCACCGAGAGCCGCCCCTGGCCCGCGGGCGGTGCCCCGCGGCGAGCCGGCGTCTCCTCCTTCGGCGTGAGTGGCACCAACGCGCACCTGATCCTGGAGGAGCCGCCCGTAGCAGCCACCCCGGATGGGGACGGCGGTTCGCCCCCGGCCGTCGTCCCCCTGGTGTTGTCGGGCAAGGCGCCCGAGGCGTTGCGCGCGCAGGCCGCCCGGCTGGCGGCCCATCTGGCGGAACACGAGGACCTTCGCCCAGTCGACGTCGCCCACTCGCTGGTGACCTCGCGCTCGACCTGGCAGCACCGCGCGGTGGTCGCCGCCGGTGACCGGACCGGCCTGCTCGCCGGGCTGACCGCGCTGTCCGAAGGCGAGCCCGCCGCGGAGGTGACCGAGGGCGAGGCCACCGCTGAGCGCCGCGTGGTCTTCATCTTCCCCGGCCAGGGCTCGCAGTGGGCCGGCATGGCGGTGGACCTCCTGGACACCTCGCCGGTCTTCGCCCGGAGCATGGCGGAGTGCGCGGCGGAGATCGAGACCCACGTCGACTGGCGGCTGCTCGACGTGCTGCGCGGCGAGCCGGGCGCGCCCTCGCTGGACCGGCTCGAGGTCGTCCAGCCGGTGCTGTTCGCGGTGATGGTGTCGGTGGCCGCCCTGTGGAAGTCGCTGGGCGTGCGGCCCGCCGCCGTCGTCGGCCACTCCCAGGGCGAGGTCGCCGCCGCGTACGTGGCCGGCGGGCTGTCCCTGGCCGACGCCGTACGCGTGATCGTGCTGCGCAGCCGCCTGTTCGCCGAGCGCCTGGTGGGCAAGGGCGCCATCGCGGCCATCGCCGCGGCGGCCGGCGAGGTGGAGGAACGGCTGGCCCGCTGGGACGGACGGCTGTCCATCGGGGCGAAGAACGGCCCCTCGTCGTGCACCGCGGTGGGCGATGAGCAGGCGCTCGCCGAGCTCGTCGCCGAGTACGAGGCGGCGGGCGTCCGCGCCCGCCTGCTGGCCAGCACCGTCGCCTCCCACTGCGACCAGGTCGACCCGCTGCGCGAGGAGCTGACCCGGCTGCTCGAAACCGTGTCCCCGACCACGGGAGAGGTGCCGTTCCACTCCACCGTCACGGGGCGGCTCCTGGACACCGGCGAGCTGACCGCCGACTACTGGTTCCACAACGCCCGCCAGCCGATCGAGTTCCAGGCCGTGATCGAGGAGCTGCTCGCCGGGGGACACGACGCGTTCCTCGAAATGAGCGCCCATCCGGTGCTCGTGATGAGCGTGCAGGACACGATCGACGAGGCCGGGGCCGACGCGTTCGCCGGCGGCACTCTGCGCCGTGGGGAAGGCGATCTGCGCCGCGCGCTGACCTCGGTCGCGGAGGCGTACGTGCGTGGCGTGGCCGTCGACTGGGACGCCCTCCTCCCCGGCGCGAACCTGGTCGAGCTGCCCACGTACGCCTTCCAGCACCGCCACTACTGGCTGGAGACCCGCACCTCGGCCGGCGACGTCGCCTCGGCGGGGCTGACCGACGCCGGCCATCCGCTGCTGGGCGCGGCCGTGACGCTCGCCGAATCCGGTGGCGCCCTCCTGACCGGACGCCTCTCGGTCCAGCTGCACCCCTGGCTGGCCGACCACGCGGCCGCGGGCACGCCGCTCCTGCCCGGCACCGCCTTCGTCGAACTCGCCATCCGCGCGGGCGACCAGGTCGGCTGCGGGCTGCTGGAGGAGCTGACGCTGGAGGCCCCGCTGGTCGTACCCGAGCGCGGCGGGGTGTGGCTGCAGGTGTCCGTCGGAGCGCCCGAGGACGCGGGCCGGCGCGGCATCACCGTGCACTCACGGGCGGAGGACGCCCCGGCCGACGCGCCGTGGATCCGCCACGCGAGCGGGTACGTCGCCCCCGACGTCGCCCCCGAGGTCTTCGACCTGGCCCAGTGGCCGCCGGAGGGAGCGACTCCCGCGGACCTGGACGGCCTCTACGACCGGCTCGCCGACGCCGGCTACGGCTACGGCCCGCTGTTCCAAGGGCTGAAGGCGGCGTGGCTGCGCGGTGACGAGGTCTTCGCCGAGGTCAGGCTGCCCGAGCAGGCGACCCGCGACGCCGAACTGTACGGCCTGCACCCGGCGCTGCTCGACGCGGCGCTGCACGCGGGGTCGCTGCTGGACCCCGCCGACGACCGTCTGAGCCTGCCCTTCGCCTGGACCGGCGTGTCCCTGCGCGCCACGGGCGCGGCGGCCGTACGGGTCCGGCTGTCGCCGACGGGCCCCGACACCCTGTCGCTGTGGCTGGCCGACGCCTCGGGCGCGCCCGTCGCCACGGTGGACTCGCTGGTCTCGCGGCCGGCCTCGGCACAGCAGCTCTCCGCCGCCTCGGTGGCCCACGGCGATTCGCTGTTCCGCGTCGAGTGGACGGCGGCGCCCGCCGCTCAGCCGACGCCGGCCGGGGGCGCCGCGGTGCTCGGGCCGGACCCGTACGGCTTGCGCCGGGCGGGCGTCGCGAGCGCCGAGTACACGGACCTGGCGACGCTGACCTCGTCGAATCCGCTCCCCGACACCGTGTTCGTGAGCTTCCGGTCGGACAGCGTGAGCTTCTCGCCGGACGGCTCCGCACCGTTCGTGAGCGTCGGGCCGGACGGCTCCGCACCGCTCGTGAGTGTCGGGCCGGACGGCTCCGCACCGGGAGAAGTGGTGGGTGGCGCGCGGTCGGCCACGCATCGGGCGCTGGGGCTCGTACAGGCCTGGCTGGCCGATGAGCGGCTGAGCTCGGCGCGGCTCGTCGTGGTGACCCGTGGCGCGGTGGCGGCGGGGCCCGACGCGGAGGTACGGGACCTGGCGAGCGCGCCGGTCTGGGGCCTGCTGCGGTCCGCGCAGTCGGAGCACCCCGGCCGGTTCGTACTGCTGGACCTCGACGACTCCGAGGTGCCGGTGCCCGCCGTGCTGGCGGCGCTCGCCGAGCCGCAGCTGGCCGTGCGATCCGGCGAGGTGCTGGTGCCCAGGCTGGCCCGCGCGGCCACCAAGGACACGCTGGCCCTGCCCGTGGGCGTCGCGGAATGGCGCCTGGACGCGGCGGTCAAGGGCAGCCTGGACGGCCTGTCCCTGGTTCCCTGCCCGGAGGCGGCTCGGCCGCTGGGGCCGGACGAGGTGCGGGTGTCGGTGCGGGCGGCCGGTCTCAACTTCCGCGACCTGGTCGTCACCCTCGGCATGGTGCCCGAACACGGCGAGCCCATCGGCGGCGAGGTCGCGGGCGTGGTGCTGGAGGTCGGGTCGGCCGTGGCCGATCTGGCGCCCGGTGATCGAGTGCTGGGGCTGCTGGACGGCGCGTTCGGTCCGGTAGGAGTGACCGATCGGCGGTTGCTGGCGCCCATGCCCGCCGGTTGGTCGTTCGCGGAGGCGGCGTCGGTGCCGGTGGCGTTCCTGACCGCCTACTACGGCCTGGCTGATCTGGCCGACCTTAAAACGGGTGACCGGGTGCTGGTGCACGCGGCCGCCGGTGGGGTGGGCATGGCGGCGGTACAGCTCGCCCGGTCGTTCGGCGCGGAGGTGTTCGGTACGGCGAGCCCCGGCAAGTGGGCGGCGACGACCCTGGACGACGCGCATGTGGCCTCCTCGCGGACACTGGAGTTCGCGCAGAAGTTCGGCCAGGTCGACGTGGTGCTCAACTCGCTGGCCGGCGAGTTCACCGACGCCTCCCTGGACATGGTGGCCTCGGGCGGCCGGTTCCTGGAGATCGGCAAGACCGACCTGCGCGAACCCGGCCAGGTCGCCGACGCGCACCCCGGCCTGCGTTACCTCCCCTACTCCCTGATGGAGGCCGGTCCCGACCGCCTGGGCGAGCTGCTGGCCGAGGTGATGGCCCTGTTCGAGCGGGGCGCGCTGGAGCTGCCGCCGGTCCGGGTCTGGGACGTGCGGCGGGCCGGCGAGGCGCTGCGGTTCATGTCGCTCGCCCGGCACACCGGCAAGATCGTGCTGTCGATGCCGCCCACGTTCGGCGGCGGCGGGACGGTGCTGGTCACCGGTGGCACGGGCGGCCTGGGCGCGCTGGTGGCCCGTCATCTGGTGACGGTGCACGGCGTACAGGATCTGCTGCTCGTGAGCCGGTCCGGGATCTCGGCCGCCGGAGCGCCGGAGCTGCTGGAAGAGCTGTCCGAGGCGGGCGCGCGGGTGCGCGTCGTGGCCTGCGACGTGGCGGATCGGGCGGCCCTGGCCGAACTGCTGGCCGAGGTACAGACTCCGCTGCGCGGGGTGGTGCACACCGCCGGGGCGCTGGACGACGGCGTGGTGGCCGCGCTGACGCCGGAGCGCGTGGACGCGGTGCTGCGGCCCAAGGTCGACGGGGCGTGGAACCTGCACGAGCTGACACGGGAACTCGACGTCTCGGCGTTCGTGCTGTTCTCCTCCGCGGCCGGTGTCCTGGGCGATGCCGGACAGGGCAACTACGCGGCGGCGAATGTGTTCATGGACGCGCTGGCCGCTCACCGGCGTGCCCACGGCCTCGCCGCCGTATCGCTGGCCTGGGGCTTCTGGGAACAGCGCAGCAACATGAGCGCCCATCTGCAGGACACCGACATAGCGCGGATGGAGCGGTCGGGCGCCCGTGGCCTGTCCTCCGAGGACGGGCTGGCGCTCTTCGACGCCGCCCTGACGGTGGACGAGGCCCTGCTGGCGCCGATCCGCCTCGACCTCGCCGCGATGCGCCGCGACCCCGCCGGGGTCCAGCCGATGCTGCGCGGCCTGGTCCACGCGCCCGCGCAGCGCAACGTCGCGGCGGGCGCCGTACCCGGCGGTGTCGCCTCCGCGCTGGAGCAGCAGCTGGCCGGGCTGCCCGAGAGCGACCGCGACCAGGTGCTGGTCTCCCTGATCCGGGCGCAGGCCGCCACCGTGCTCGGCCACGCCGACGCCGGCTCGGTGGACGCCGGCCGGGCGTTCAAGGAGCTCGGCTTCGACTCGCTGACCGCCATCGAGCTGCGCAACCGGCTCAACGCCGCCACCGGGCTGCGGCTGCCCGCGACGCTGGTCTTCGACTATCCGACGCCCGCCGCGCTCGCCCAGCACATCAAGGGCAGGCTGCTCGGCGCGGCGGCCCCCGTCGCGCCGGTCGCCACCCCCGCCGCCTCGCTCGACGACGATCCGATCGCCATCGTCGGGATGGGCTGCCGCTATCCCGGCGGCGTCGACTCGCCGGAGGCGCTGTGGCGCATGCTCGCCGAAGGCCGGGACGCGATGTCGGAGTTCCCCGCCGACCGCGGCTGGGACCTGGAGCGGCTCTACGACCCCGACACCGAGAGCGCCGGCAGCAGCTACGTGCGGGTCGGCGGCTTCGTGTACGAGGCCGGGGACTTCGACGCGGCCTTCTTCGGGATCTCGCCGCGTGAGGCGCTGGCCACCGACCCGCAGCAGCGGCTGCTGCTCGAAGCCGCCTGGGAGACCCTCGAACGCGCGGGCATCGACCCCGGCGACCTCAGGGGCAGCTCGACGGGCGTGTTCGTCGGCGCCTCCGCCACCGGCTACGGCACCGGCCCCGGGCCCCTGCCCGAAGAGGTGGAGGGATACCTGATCACCGGCAACTCCAGCTCGGTGATGTCCGGCCGCGTCGCCTACGCGCTTGGCCTGGAAGGTCCGGCCGTCACCTTGGACACGGCGTGCTCGTCGTCCCTGGTCGCGCTCCATCTGGCCTGCGAGTCGCTGCGCCGAGGCGAAAGTACGCTCGCGCTCGCCGGTGGTGTGACCGTGCTGTCCACGCCGGAGATCTTCGTGGAGTTCAGCCGGCAGCGGGGTCTGGCGCGGGACGGGCGTTGTAAGGCGTTCGCGGAGGCGGCGGACGGTACGGCGTTCGCCGAGGGCGTGGGTCTGCTGCTGCTGGAGCGGCTGTCGGACGCGCGTCGCAACGGCCACCAGGTGATGGCGGTCGTGCGAGGGAGCGCGGTCAACCAGGATGGTGCCAGTAATGGGCTCACCGCGCCGAACGGGCCGTCCCAGCAGCGGGTCATCCGCCAGGCGGTGGCCAACGCCGGTCTCGGCCTGGCCGACATCGACGCGGTCGAGGCCCACGGCACCGGCACCACGCTCGGGGACCCGATCGAGGCGCAGGCGCTGCTGGCCACGTACGGACAAGACCGTCCGGAGGATCGGCCGCTGTGGCTGGGCACGGTCAAGTCCAACATCGGGCACACCCAGTGCGCCGCCGGCGTCGCCGGTGTGATCAAGATGGTCCTGGCGATGCGGCACGGCGTACTGCCGAAGACGCTGCACGTCGACGCCCCGTCCTCGCACGTGGACTGGTCGGCGGGCGCGGTGTCGCTGGTGACCGAGGCGACCCCCTGGCAGGACCGCGACGGGCGGCCACGCCGGGCGGGCGTGTCGTCGTTCGGCATCAGCGGGACCAACGCGCACGTGGTGATCGAGGGTGTTCCCGCCGAGGAGCCGGTCCCCGCTGAGGTGCCGGTCGCCGACGTACCGGTACCGGTGGTGGTCTCCGCGCGTGGCGCGGACGCGGTGCGGGCGCAGGCGGAGCGGCTGCGGGACTTCGTGGCGGCCTCCGAGTACGTGGGCCCCGCGCAGGTGGGGTACTCGCTGGTCAGAACGCGGTCGCTGCTGAGCCATCGGGCCGTCGTGGTGGCGGCCGATCGGGCGCAACTGGTCGCGGGTCTGGCGCGGGTCGCCGAAGGGGCCGAGCCGGTCGACGTCGTGAGCGGTCCCGGGGACACTGAGGGCGCCGGGCTGGGCTTCATGTTCACCGGCCAGGGGAGCCAGCGGGTGGGGATGGGCCTGGAGCTGACCAGGGCGTTCCCCACGTTCAAGAAGCACCTGGAGGCGGTCGCCGCGGGCTTGGACCGCCATCTGGACGTGCCCCTGACCGAGGTGATGTGGGGCAGGCCGGAACTCCTCGACCAGACGCAGTACGCCCAGACCGGGTTGTTCGCCCTGGAAGTGGCCCTCTATCGGCTCCTGGAGTCGTGGGGGATGGCGCCGGACTACCTGATGGGCCATTCGGTGGGCGAGCTCGCGGCGGCGCACGTCGCGGGCGTGCTGTCACTGGAGGACGCGTGCGCGCTCGTGGCGGCGCGGGGCCGGCTGATGCAGGGGCTCCCGCAGGGCGGGGCGATGCTCGCGGTCGCGGCGGGAGAGGCAACGGTCGCCAAGCTGCTGGCCGAGCTCTCCGACGTGGCGGGCCAGGTGGAGATCGCCTCGGTGAACGGACCGGCCTCGATCGTGGTCTCGGGCGACGAGCCCGCGGTGGAGCGGGTGGCGGCGGAGTTCGGCCGGCGCGGGCTGAGATGCCGGCGGCTGCGGGTCAGCGACGCGTTCCACTCCCACCGCATGGAGCCGATCCTCGGCGCCTTCGGTGAGGTGGCCGCCGGACTGGAGTACCAGGACGCGGCGATCCCGGTGGTGTCGAACCTGACCGGTGAGCCGGTGTCGCGGTTCTCGGCCGAGTACTGGGTGCGGCACGTGCGCGAGCCGGTACGGTTCGCCGACGGCGTCGCCTTCCTGCGCGAGCGGGGCGTACGGACCCTCCTGGAGCTGGGTCCCGACGCGGTGCTGTCGGGGCTGGTACAGGAAGGCGCCTCAGAGCGGGAAGCCGCGCCGGTGGCGGTGCCGCTGCTGCGGCGAGACCGGGACGAGGCCGGGCAACTGATCACGGCCGTCGGCCGGGCGTACGCGCGCGGCGCGGAGGTGGATTGGGACACCTTCTTCACCGGAGCCGAGCGGGTGGATCTTCCCACCTACGCCTTCCAGCGCCGGCACTACTGGCTGAAGCTCGCCCACCACGGCGGCGATCCCGCCTCGCTCGGACTCGAGGCCGCGGCTCACCCGCTGCTGGGCGCCGCGGTCGAGCTGCCCGACACCGGTGGGTCGCTGTACACCGGCAGGCTCTCGCTCGCCGGCCACCCCTGGCTGGCCGATCATCGGATCCTCGGCACCGTGCTGGTTCCGGGCACGGCCTTCGTCGAGCTCGCCGTCGCGGCCGGTCACCAGGCCGGGTGCGACCTCGTCGAAGAGCTGACCCTGGAGGCTCCCCTCGTACTGGGGGAGCGGGACGCCGTCACGATCGAGGTGATCGTCTCCGGGGCGGACGACTCGGGCCGCCGTACGGTGACCGTCTACTCGCGGGCCACCACGGGCGAGCGGCCCTGGACCCGGCACGCGACCGGGACGCTCGCCGTCGCGGACCAACGAGCCGCCTTCGACCTGGCCGAATGGCCGCCGCCCGGCGCCACGCCCATCGACGTCGGCGACCTCTACGCGCAGCTGGCCGTCGAAGGCACCGAATACGGGCCCGCCTTCCGCGGGCTGCGCGCGGCCTGGCGGCGCGACGGCACGGTGTTCGCCGACATTGAGCTGCCCGACGGCGTGGTGGCGGACGCGGGCAGCTTCGGCCTGCATCCCGCGCTGTTCGATGCCGTGCTGCACGCCATCGGGCTGGCGACCGAGGATCCCCGGGACGGCAGGGCGATGGCGTCCGGGGATCCTCGGGTTGAGCTGCCCTTCAGCTGGACCGACGTCAGCCTGTACGCGACCGGCGCCACTGCCGTCCGCGTCCAGGTGTCCGCCGACGGCTCGGGCGCGCCGCTGCTGACCGTGGCGGACGCGACGGGCGCGCCGCTGGCCAGCGTGGGCTCGCTGGCCATGCGGCCCGTCTCCGGCGCCGGGCTCGGCGCCGGCCGGAGCGGGGCGGGCGCCTCGCCGTACCAGGTGAAGTGGACGCGGGTGGCCATCGGCGGCCCGCACGAGGACTGGGCGGTGCTCGGCGCCGACGACGGCGAGCTGCTCACGGGCCTGCGCGCCGCGGGACTCTCCGCGCGCGCCGTCCCGGACCTGGACGCACTGGCCGCACTGACCCCGCCGCCGACGGCGGTGCTGGTCCGCGCCGGGTACGAGCCTGCGGGGCTGGTCTCCGCAGGACGCGAGCCCGCGTCGGCGGATCCCTCGGCGGATCCCTCGGCGGACGCGCGCGAGCTGACCGGCCGCACGCTCGGCCTGCTGCAGGGCTGGCTGGCCGATGAGCGCTTGGGCGGCGCCAGGCTGGTGCTGGTGACCGGCGACTCGGTGCGCACCGGTGCCGACGACGGCACCCCCGATCTGGCCCACGCCCCCATCTGGGGTCTGGTACGTGCCGCGCAGGCCGAGAACCCCGGCCGGTTCCTCCTCGTAGACGTGGACGGCACGGCGGCCTCCTACCGGGCGCTGCCCACCGTACTGACAGGTCAGGAGCCTGAGCTGGCCCTTCGCGACGGCGACACCCTCGCGCCACGGCTGGCCAGGACCGGCGAGGACGGCCTGCTGAGGCCGCCGGCCGGTGCGGAGTCCTGGCATCTGGAGATCACCGAGCCGGGGACGATCGACGCCCTGGCGGCGACCGCCTGCGACGCGGCCCGGCGGCCGTTGGAGGAGTTCGAGGTACGCGTGTCCATGCGGGCCTGCGGACTGAACTTCCGCGACGTCCTGATGGCCCTCGGCATGTACCCGGGCGAGGCGTCCATCGGCGGCGAGGGCGCCGGCGTGGTCGTCGAGGTCGGCTCCGGCGTCACCCGGTTCGCTCCAGGAGACAGGGTGTTCGGGCTGTTCGAGGGTGGTTTCGGGCCCTATACGGTGACCGATCACCGGATGGTGGTGCACATGCCGGACGGCTGGTCCTTCGTGGACGCGGCCGCCGTGCCGGCCGTGTTCGCGACCGCCTACTACGGGCTGGTCGATCTGGCCGACCTTAAAACGGGTGACCGGGTGCTGGTGCACGCGGCCGCCGGTGGGGTCGGCATGGCGGCGGTGCAGCTCGCGCGGTGGCTGGGCGCGGAGGTGTTCGGTACGGCGAGTCCCGGCAAGTGGGCGTCGCTGCCGCTGGATGAGGAGCATGTGGCCTCGTCGCGGACGCTGGAGTTCGCGGCGAAGTTCGGCCAGGTCGACGTGGTGCTCAACTCGCTCGCGGGTGAGTTCACCGATGCCTCCCTGGGCATGCTGGCTCCCGGTGGCCGGTTCGTGGAGATGGGCAAGACCGACATCCGGGACGTGGAGACGATCGCCTCCGGCGTCCGTTACGCGCCCTTCGACCTCTCCGACGCCGGGCCGGATCGGACCCAGGAGATCCTGACCGAGCTGGTGAAGCTGTTCGAGGAAGGCACCTTCGCACCCCTCCCGACCCGTGTCTGGGACGTGCGACGCGCGCCCGAGGCGTTCCGGTACATGGCGCAGGCCCGGCACACCGGCAAGATCGTGCTGACCGTGCCCGCGCCGATCGGCGGAGTCGGCACCGTGCTCGTCACCGGCGGCACGGGCGGGCTCGGCGCGCTGGTGGCCCGGCATCTGGTGGCCGCGCACGGCGTACGCGACCTGCTGCTGGTCGGCCGCAGGGGGCTCGACGCCCCGGGCGCCGAGCGGCTGCGCGCGGAGCTCACCGAGCAGGGGGCCCGCGTCGAGGTCGCGGCGTGCGACGTCGCCGACCGCGACGCGCTCGCGGAGCTGCTCGCGGGCCGTCCCATAACCGCGGTCGTGCACACGGCGGGCGTCGTGGCCGACGGCGTCATCGGCTCGCTCACGCCCGCGCAGGTGGACACGGTCTGGCACCCCAAAGCCCGCGCAGCCTGGCATCTTCACCAACTCACGAAAAATCTCGATCTGTCGGCGTTCGTGCTCTTCTCCTCCTCGGCCGGCACGCTCGACGCCGCCGGGCAGGGCAACTACGCGGCGGCCAACGCCTTCCTCGACGCGCTGGCCGCGCACCGCAGGGCGGCCGGTCTGCCGGGGCTCTCGCTGGCCTGGGGCATGTGGGCGCCCGAGGTGGGCGGCATGACCGCCCAGCTCGGCGAGGCCGATCTGCGCCGGCTGCGTCACTCCGGCCTGCTGCCGCTGTCGGCCGAGGCGGGGCTGGCGCTGTTCGACGAGTCGCTCGCGCTCGACGAGGCCGCGCTGGTGCCGATCCGGCTGGATCTCGCGGCCGTCCGGTCGCGGGAGGAAGGGCCGCCGCCGATGCTCCGGGGCCTGGTCACCGCCCCTGTCGGGCGGGCGCCCGCCACGGCCTCGGTCACGGCCCCCGCCGCCGCGCCCGTCTCGTTGACGGACCGGCTGACCCCGCTGTCCAGGGCGGCGCGTGACCGCATGCTGCTGAGCCTGGTACGTACCCATGTCGCCGCCGTGCTCGGCCACGACACCGAGGACCCGGTCGATCCGGTGCGGGGGTTCAAGGAGCTGGGGTTCGACTCGCTGACCGCGGTCGAACTGCGCAACCGGCTGAGCGCGGCGGCGGACGTACGCCTGCCCGCCACGCTCGTCTTCGACTACCCGACACCGGAAGCCGTTGCCGCCTTCATCAAGGCCGAACTGCTCGGCGACGACGACACGGCCGCCGAACCGCTGGAGGCCGAGCTGGCCGAGCTGGAACAGGCGCTGGACCGGCTCGTACCGGATCCCGACGGGCACGCGCGGATCACCGCCCGGCTCAAGGCGCTCACGGCGAAGTGGGCCGAGGCGCACGGCCGGACGGAGGACCCGGCGGAGCCGACGCTCGCATCGGCCAGCGCCGAAGAACTTTTCAACATTCTCGACAAAGAATTCTGATGCCATGTCATGGCCGCCGACAAAGAGTCCGATTTTCCGTCCCGAGTACCGTTCATGCCACCGAACCATCCCTGAAGAGGAGGGCCCGGATGGCCCTTCAGGCCGATGCGCGGAATATGAATCGGTGATTAACATCCGTTCTATGAGCAGACCTGCGGACAATCCAAGGAGCGAAGAGGACGACATCGTGCGGTTGAATTCCGTACGACAGACGTACCACACGAGGAAGGGCAGCTTCGAGGCGCTGAGCGGCGTCACGATCGGCTGCCGGAAACGGGCGCTCACCGCGGTCATCGGGCCGTCGCGGTCCGGCAAGAGCACGCTGCTGCGCTGCGCGTCGGGGCTGGAGCGGCCGGCGTCAGGGTCGGTGCTCCTCGACGGCGAGGAGCTGACCGACCTCGACGACGCGTCGCTGACCAGGCTGCGGCGTGACCGGCTCGGCTTCGTCTTCCAGGGGTCCAATCTGCTGCCCGCGCTCAACGTGGCGGAGAACATCGCGCTGCCCGGCTACCTGGCCGGCCGGAGCGTCGACACCGTCCTGCTGGACCGGGTGATCGCGCAGATCGGCCTGACCGACCACCTGCACGACCTGCCGCACCGCCTGTCCTTCGCCGAGCAGCAGCGGGTGGCGGTCGCGCGGGCCCTCGTCGGCCGGGCGCCGGTGATCTTCGCCGACGAGCCCACCTGCGCGCAGGACAACGAGGGCGTCGGCCAGGTGCTCGGCCTGCTGCGCGAAGCGGCGCGGGCGGGACAGACAGTGGTGGTGGCCACGCACGACTCGCGGATCGCCGCCTACGCCGACCACGTCTTCTTCATGGCCGGCGGCCGGGTCGTGGAGGAGCTGGAGCTCCCGCCCAGCAAGGCGGCGGCGGAGCGGATGGCCCACCTGGCGATGTGGGACCGGGGAGAGCCGTCCTGATGTGGCGCCTGGCCCTGCGCACTCTGTCCCACCGCAGGGGCGCGTTCTCGGCGGTGCTCGCCACGGTCTTCGCCGCCACCGCCATCGTGGCGGCGTGCGCGGGGCTGATGGCGGCGGGGATCCAGGCCGCGTTCCCGCCCGAGCGGCTGGCCGGCGCCGCGGTGGTGGTCGCGGGCGACCCGTCCTACCGGCTGCCGGACACCGACCCCCGCGACGACGACGTCGAATGGGCGAGCCTGTCCGAGACCGTACGCCTGAGCCGGTCCCTGCTGGAGACCGTACGGGCGGTGCCCGGCGTCGCCGACGTCATCGGCGACGTCTCCATCCCCGTCACCATGCTCGGCGGGGACACGCCCCGGGCCACGGGGCACGAATGGACCTCCGCCGGGCTGCTGCCGTACGAGCTGCGGTCCGGCACCGCGCCCGCGACGGCCGGAGACGTCGTGCTGGACGCGGCGCTCGCCGCGCGATCGGGCAGCCGCGTGGGCGACCGGATCCA
Source organism: Nonomuraea sp. NPDC048901 (assembly GCF_040649695.1). Classification (NCBI taxonomy): domain Bacteria; kingdom Bacillati; phylum Actinomycetota; class Actinomycetes; order Streptosporangiales; family Streptosporangiaceae; genus Nonomuraea; species Nonomuraea sp. NPDC048901. Next base: position 373,073 of record NZ_JBEZFW010000009.1, read on the forward strand.
GGTCGTGGCCCGCGGCGCCGTAGCGACCTTCCGGGTGACCGGTGTGGTCGCCCCGGCGGCGGGACGTACGGCCACGGCGGCCGCGTTGTTCTTCACGCCCTACGACGCGCGGTGGCTGTCCGGCCATCCGGACTCGGTGGACGCGATAGCCGTGATCCCCGTGCCCGGGACGGGCGAGCAGGCGCTCGCCGACCGGGTGCGCGCCACCCTGCGCGGCCAGCCCGCGGTGACGCTCACCGGGGACGACCGGGGGCTCGCGGAGTTCGCGCAGGCGCGCGCCGGCCGCGAGAACCTGATCACCATCGCCGGCCTGATCGGCGGCACGACGCTCCTGGTCGGCATGCTCGTCCTGGTCAGCACCATGAAACTCCTGGTCGAGCACCGGGCGCCGGAGCTGACGCTGCTGCAGGCGATGGGCACGCCGCCGCGCCGCGTCCGCCTGATGATGTTCGGCGAGGTGACGACGATCGCGGTGGTCGCCACGGTGGCGGGCACGGTGCTCGGCGGCCACCTCGGCGGTCAGTTGTTCGGGCACCTGGTGCGCGACGGGGTCGTACCGGCGGCGCTGCGGTTCGACCCGGGCTGGCTCCCGGCCGCGCTCGCGGCCGCGGTGTGCCTGTGCACCGGGCTGGCGGCCGCCTTCTTCCCGATCTGGCGGGCCGCGCGACCTCGCCCCGCCACGGCGCTCAGCTCGGTGCCGCAGGACCACGGGCTCGACCGGGCGCGCGCGGCGCTGGCCCTGATCTGCCTCGGCGTGGTGGGCACGACGATCTGCTCGGCCATGGTGATGATCCGCTCCGCCGCGGTGAGCGTCGCCTGCCTCGCCGCGATCGTGGTGATCCTCGGCGTGGCCGTGGTGGCGTCCAGGATGACGAAGGCGATGAGCGGGCTGGTCGGCCGGGCCGTACGCGCCCGGCCCAGGACGATCGGCCGCCTCGCCCTGCTCAACAGCTGCGCCCGGCCGTTCGGCATGGCCACCGCGATCCTGCCCATCATGCTCGCGACCGGCATCAGCACCGCGAACATCTATCTGCAGATGACGCAGGCCGACCAGGTCCGGCAGGTCCGCCTGGAGGACCTGCGGGCCGACCACGTGATCACCGGCGGCCTCGGTCCCGGCCTGCTCGGCCGCGTCCGGTCCGTCCCAGGGGTCATGGCCGCGTCGGAGCTGGCGACCAGCAGCGGGTACGTCGAGAGCCCGTACGACTCATCGCAGAGCGAGCACGGCTGGCCGCTCCTGGGCCTCACGGCGGACGGCGCGGCCGGGGTCACGGACATCTCCCTCACGGCGGGCACGCTCACCGGGCTGCGTGGCGACTCCGTCGCCCTCACCCGGCAGCACGCCCGCGAGCTCGGCAAGGGGATCGGCGACGCGATCACCCTGCGGCTGGGCGACGGCGCCAAGGTGGACCTGAGGGTGGTCGCGCTGCTCGCGGACCGGCCCGGCGGCGAGATGATCCTGATGCCCGCCACGCTGCTCGCCGCCCACACGACCGCCGGCTCGCCGACCCAGATCCTGGTCCTGGAGGCGCCTGGCAGCGACCCGCGGAAACTGCGCGCCGACCTCGTCGAGGCGACGGGCCGCCTGCCCACGCTGCGGGTCAGCGACGGCATCGGGCCGTCCACGACCGCCGTCGAGCAGGGGCGGACCCGGGCCTGGATCAACTACCTGTTCACCGGAGTGATCATCATCTTCGCCGGTATCTCGGTGATCAGCGCCCAGGCGATGGGAGCCGGCTCGCGGCGCAGGGAGTTCCGTCTACAGCGCCTGATCGGGTTCACCCGTGGCCAGATCCTGCGCATGGTGGGGATCGAGGCCGTGGTGGTCGCCATGGTCGGCGTCGTGCTCGGCACGGCGGCGGTCGCCCCCATCCTGATTCCGTTCGCCATGGCGGTCAACGGCTCACCGATGCCCCCGGGGCCGGCCTGGGTCTATCTGGCCGTGATCTGCTCCGCCACGCTGTCCGCCCTGGTGGCCACGCTGTCTCCCGTGTGGGCGATCATCCGGCCGCGCACAGGGGAGCGTGAGGGGTCCCCTAGGGGTCGGGCGGTCATCCGCGCATAGGTAGCGTCCCATTCGACGCGATAAATAATTTGGAGGAATTGTTCATGCGTGTTCTGTTCACTCAACACGCGGCAAACGCGCACCTCTTTCTCATGGTCCCCATCGCCTGGGCGATGAAAGCCGCGGGCCACGAAGTAATCGTCGCCGGCCAGCCGGACATCGTCGACGCCATTACCCGGACCGGCTTGACCGCTTTATCGGTCGGCGGAAAGTCCGACGTGGCCGAGCGACTGGCGGAAACACCACTTGACCGGCAGATATACGGCTCCGGATACGACATCGCGGAGGAGCGCCCCGAGGTGCTCACGTACGAGTACGTCCGCGACTGCCTGGACGCCTTCTGCTCCCCGATGGCCCTGGACTTCATCACCGACGAGTCCATGTACGCCGACCTGGTCGCCTTCTGCCGGAGCTGGCAGCCCGACCTGGTGGTCTGGGACTCCATCACCTTCCCGGGCCCCGTGGCCGCCCGGGCCTGCGGCGCGGCGCAGGTACGGACCACCTTCGGGCGCGATCACTGGGCGCGGATGCGCTCGCTGTTCCTCCGGCTGCGCGCGGAGCAACCGGACGATCCGCGTGAGGACCCCGTGGTCGAGTGGATCACGGCGAAGCTGGCCGCGTACGGCTGCGACTTCGACGAGGAGGTGATCCTCGGCCAGGCCACGGTCGACTCCATGCCGGCCTGGCTGCGCTTCCCCGGCGAGGACGACCACCTGCGCGTCCGTTTCATCCCCTACAACGGCCCCTCGACCATCCCGGCCTGGCTCAGAGAGCCGCCGTCCCGGCGACGCGTCTGCTTCACCCTAGGGGTGTCCGGCAGGGAGGTCTGGGGCGGGCGCGGCAGCGTCAAGGCCGCCGAGCTGTTCGAGGCCGTGGCCGACCTGGACGTCGAGGTGGTCGCCACCCTGAAGGAGAACCAGCTGGACGGCGCGAAGGTCCCGGCGAACGTCCGCATCGTGGACTTCGTCCCGCTCAACTCCCTGCTGCCCGGCTGCTCGGCCATCGTCCACCACGGCGGCACGGGGACCACCTGCACGGCCATCACCCATGGCGTGCCCCAGCTCATCGTCCCCGCCCAGCTCTACGACGAGACGGGCATGGCCCTTCAGATAGCCCAGCAGGGAGCGGGCCTGGTCATCGAGCCCGATCAGCTCTCGGCGCGGACACTGCGCGACGGGCTGGTGCGGCTGCTGGAGGACGAGGGGTTCCGGCGGAACGCGGTCCGGATCCAGCAGGACATGGCGAAGACGCCGACCCCCGCCGACAGCGTACGTGATCTAGAAGAGCTGGTCGCCCGTCACCAGGCGGCTTCCCCGACCCGGAGATGAGCCGTGGACAACGAGACCAGGCTGCTGGAATACCTCAGGCGGGCCACCGCCGACCTGCGGGAGACCCGCCGCCGGCTGCGGCAGGCCGAGGACAGGGACGCCGAGCCCATCGCGATCATCGGGATGAGCTGCCGCTTCCCCGGCGACGCGGGCTCGCCCGAGGAGCTGTGGCGGCTGCTGGTCGCCGGGACCGACGCGATCTCGCCGTTCCCCACCGACCGGGGCTGGGACGTCGACCTCTATGACCCGGATCCGGACAGTCCCGGCAAGAGCCTGACGAGTTCCGGCGGCTTCCTCCACGACGCGGCGCGGTTCGACCCGCACTTCTTCGGGATCAGCCCGCGAGAGGCCCTGGCGATGGATCCGCAGCAGCGGCTGCTGCTGGAGACCGCGTGGGAGGCGTTCGAAGGCGCGGGCATCGATCCGGCCTCGGCCCGGGGCAGCTCCACGGGCGTCTTCGCCGGAGTCATCTACCACGACTACGGCTCCAGGGTCCGCGCCGTGCCCGCCGACCTCGGCGGCTACATCGGCAACGGCAGCGACGGCAGCATCGCCTCCGGCCGGGTCTCCTACCTGATGGGCCTGGAGGGCCCGGCGATCACGGTGGACACGGCCTGCTCATCCTCCCTGGTGGCGCTGCACCTCGCGGCCCAGGCCCTGCGCCAGGACGAATGCGCCATGGCGCTGGCCGGCGGCGTCACGGTGATGTCGACCCCGAGCACGTTCGTGGAGTTCAGCAGGCAGCGCGGGCTGTCACCGGACGGCCGGTGCAAGGCGTTCTCGGCGGCCGCCGACGGGACGGGCTGGGGTGAGGGCGCGGGCATGCTCCTGCTGGAGCGCCTGTCGGACGCCACCCGCAACGGCCACCAGGTGCTGGCCGTGATCCGCGGCAGCGCGATCAACCAGGACGGCGCCAGCAGCGGGCTGACCGTGCCCAACGGTCCCTCCCAGCAGCGGGTGATCGCCCGGGCGCTGGCCGCCGCGGGCCTGACTCCCGCCGAGGTCGACGTGGTCGAGGCGCACGGCACCGGTACGACGCTGGGCGACCCCATCGAGGCGCGCGCCCTGTTCGCCGCCTACGGTCAGGGCCGCCCGGCGGACAGACCCCTCTACCTGGGCTCGATCAAGTCGAACATCGGCCACACCCAGGCCGCCGCCGGCGTGGCCGGGGTGATCAAGATGGTGCTCGCGATGCGGCACGGCACCCTGCCCAAGACCCTGTACGCCGACGAGCCCTCGCCGAACGTGGACTGGTCGTCCGGAAGCATCGCCTTGCTCACCGAGAACGTCCCCTGGGACACGGCGGAGGACACCCCGCGCCGCGCGGCCATCTCCTCGTTCGGCGTCAGCGGCACCAACGCGCACGTCATCATCGAGGAACACCCGCACGCCGAGGCCCCCCGCGACGAGACGGCCACCCCTGTGGTGCCCTGGGTGGTCACGGCCAAGAGCGAGCAGGCGCTACGGGCCCAGGCCGGGCGACTGGCCGCCCGCGTCGAGCAGGACCCCGGGCTGTCGCCGGTCGACGTCGGCCACTCCCTGGTCAGCTCGCGCGCCGCCCTCCCGTACCGCGCGGCGGTGATCGGCGACGACCGTGACACCCTCCTTGCGGCCCTGCGCGCCGTCGCGGACGCGGTCCCCGACCCGAACGTCGTGTACGGCACGGCGACCGCCTCGCCCCGAGTGGCCTTCGTCTTCCCCGGCCAGGCCGTCCTGTCGAAGGACATGATCCTCGGACTCCTCGACGCCGCGCCGCCGTTCGCCGCCCGCATGGCGGAGTGCGCGGACGCGCTCGAGAAGTTCGTGGACTGGAAGCTGATGGACGTGCTGCGCGGCGAGTCGCCCGCGTGGCCACTCGACCGGATGGACGTGATCCAGCCCGCGGCATGGGCGGTCATGGTCTCGCTGGCGCACCTGTGGCGCTCCTACGGCGTCGAACCCGAGGCCGTCGTGGGGCATTCCCAGGGCGAGATCGCCGCCGCCTGCGTGGCGGGAGCGCTGTCCCTCGAAGACGCGGCCAAGGTGGTGGCCCTCCGCAGCCGGGCCATCACCGAAGACCTGTCCGGCCGCGGCGGCATGCTGGCCGTCTCGCTCCCGCCCGCCGAGGCGCTCGACCGGCTCGCCCCCTGGGCGGACCGTCTGTCGATAGCGGCGGTGAACAGCCCGACCGCGGTCGTGGTCGCCGGCGACTCGGCGGCACTCGACGAACTGCTCGAGCTCCTGAAGGCCGAGGACGTCAGAGCCAAGATGATCCCGGTCGACTATCCCTCACACACGGCCTACGCCGAGCCGCTGCGCGACCGGCTGCTGGCCGACCTGGCCGGGATCGTGCCCTGGACGGCCGAAGTGGCGTTCTGCTCCACGGTGACCGGCGAGCCGCTCGACACCGAGGAACTCGACGCCGCCTACTGGTACACCAACCTGCGCCGCCCGGTGCGCTTCGAGCAGGCGGTCCAGAGCCTGGTCCAGCAGGGCTACGGAATGTTCGTCGAGGTCAGCCCGCACCCGACGCTGACCGCCGCGGTCCAGGAGACGGCCGAGGCCGCGGGCGCCGGCGTGGTGGCCATCGGCTCGCTGCGCCGCGACGAGGACGCGGCGGCCAGGTTCGTCACCTCGGTCGCGGAGTCCTGCGCGCACGGCGCGCCGGTCGACTGGACGCCCCTGTTCGCCTCGGCCGACGCCCGCAAGGTGGACCTGCCCACGTACGCCTTCCAGCGCGAACGCTATTGGCTGGAGGCCGGCGACTCGGCCGACGTCGAGCAGGCGGGCCTGACCGCGGCCGACCACCCCTTCCTCGGCGGGGCGCTGTCCCTGGCCGACTCCGACGAGATCGTCCTCACCGGCCGGCTGTCGCTGCGCTCGCACCCCTGGCTGGCCGGCCACACGGTGTCCGGCACTGTCCTGTTCCCCGGAGCGGCCTTCGCCGAGCTGGCCGTCAGCGCGGGCCGCCAGGTCGGCTGCGCCCTGCTGGAGGAGCTGGTCCTGGAGGCGCCGCTGGCGCTGCCCGCGCAGGACGCCGTGTTGGTGCAGGTACGGATCGACGCGCCGGACGAGACCGGGCGACGGCCGCTGACGCTGCACGCGCGCCCCGAGAACGACACGGACTGGACCCGGCACGCGACCGGCGTCGTGTCGGCCGCCCGTCCCACGGCGGACTTCGACCTGTCCGCCTGGCCGCCGCCGGGCGCCGAGGCCGTCGACGTGACCGAGGTCTACGACCGCCTCGCCGCGCGCGGTCTGGACTACGACGGGCCGTTCCGCGGGCTCCAGGCCGCGTGGCGGCTCGGGGACGAGGTGTTCGCCGAGGTCACCCTGCCACAGCGGGAGACGGGGGGCTTCGGCCTGCATCCCGCGCTGCTCGACGCCGCGCTGCACGCGGAGTCGCTGCTTGACGGCGCCGCCGCAGGGGTGAGCCTGCCGTTCACCTGGTCCGGCCTGTCGCTGTACGCGGAAGGCGCGTCCACGTTGCGGGTCCGCCTGACCCCGTCGGGTCCGGACGAGATCTCGCTGCGGCTGGCGGACCCCTCGGGAGCTCCGGTGGCCGCGGTGGAGTCGCTGCTGTCCCGGCCGCTCGCGTCGTCGGCGCCGGATCCGCGCCGCGAGTCGCTGTTCCGCGTCGGCTGGATCGCCTCGCCGTACACCGGCGACCCGACGCCGACGCACTCCCGGAGCCGCTGCGCCGTGGTGGACGCGAGCGGGCTCGCTGCCACGCCCGGAGTGGACGCGAGCGGGCTGGGTTCTGGGCTCGCCGCTGCCCTGGGCGCCCCCGTCTATCCCGATCTGGCCTCCTTGCCGTCGGCTCCCGAGCTGGTGTTCGTCACCTTCTCGGGCGGCGGAGACGTGCGGGAGGCGATCCATCGGGCCCTGGCCACCGTACGGTCCTGGCTGGCCGACGACCGGTTCGAGGAGTCCACGTTCGCCCTGGTCACCAGGGGAGCGGTCGCCCTGGAGGGCGAGGACGTGACCGACCTGGCCGCCGCCGCGGTGCTCGGCCTGATGCGCTCCGCGCAGTCGGAGCACCCCGGCCGGTTCGTGACGCTGGACCTCGACGACTCCGAGGTGCCGTTGCCCGCCGTGCTCGCCGCGCTCGCCGAGCCGCAGCTGGCCGTACGCGGGGGAGCGGTATGGGTGCCCAGGCTGGCGCGGGCCACGACCGGCGAGGCGCTGCTGCCACCCTTGGGCGGCGAGCCGTGGCGGCTCGAAGCCACCGGCGCGGGCACGCTGGACGGCCTGGCGCTGGTCCCGTGCCCGGAGGCGGCCCGCCCGCTGGGGCCGGGCGAGGTACGGCTGTCGATACGGGCGGCCGGGATGAACTTCCGCGACGTCGTCGTGGCGCTGGGCATGGTCCCGGAGCGCGACGTCCCGATCGGCGGAGAGGTCGCCGGTGTGGTGCTGGAGGTGGGCTCGGCCGTGACCGATCTGGCGCCCGGTGATCGGGTGCTGGGGCTGCTCGATGGCGCGTACGGTCCCGTGGGAGTGACCGATCGGCGGTTGCTGGCTCCGATGCCCGCCGGTTGGTCGTTCGCGGAGGCCGCGTCGGTGCCGGCGGCGTTCCTGACGGCGTTCTACGGCCTGGTGGACGTGGCCGGTGTGCGGGCCGGTGATCGGGTGCTGGTGCACGCGGCCGCCGGTGGGGTCGGGATGGCCGCCGTACAGGTGGCTCGCTGGCTGGGCGCGGAGGTGTTCGGTACGGCGAGCCCCGGCAAGTGGGCGTCGCTGCCGCTGGACGATGACCATGTGGCCTCGTCGCGGACGCTGGAGTTCGCGGAGAAGTTCGGCCAGGTGGACGTGGTGCTCAACTCGCTGGCCGGGGAGTTCATCGACGCCTCGCTGGGCATGCTGCCGGTCGGTGGCCGGTTCGTGGAGATGGGCAAGACCGACATCCGGGACACGGAGACGATCGCCCCCGGAGTCCGTTACACCGCCTTCGACCTGATCGACACGGGGCCGGACCGTCTGGGCGAGATGCTGGCCGAGGTCCTGGGCCTGTTCGAGGAGGGCGTGTTCGAGCGGTCGCCCATCCAGGTGTGGGACGTGCGGCGGGCGCGGGAGGCGTTCCGGTTCATGTCGCAGGCCCGGCATGTCGGGAAGGTCGTACTCACGCTGCCGGTCCCGTTCGACCGGGAGGGCACCGTGCTGGTGACCGGAGGCACCGGGATGATCGGCGGGCTGGTGGCCCGGCACCTGGTTGCCGAGCACGGCGTACGCGATCTGGTGCTCGTGGGACGCAGAGGCATCGAGGCCCCCGGCGCGGAGGAACTGCGCGCCGAGCTCGCGGCCTCGGGGGCGCGGGCCGAGATCGTGGCGTGCGACGTCGCCGACCGTACGGCGCTGGCCGGGCTCCTGGACCGCCTGCGCGCGGAACACCGGCTGTCCGCCGTGGTGCACGCGGCCGGGGCGCTGGACGACGGAATGGTGGAGTCGCTCACGGCTGAGCAGGTCGACGCGGTGGTGGGCGCCAAGGCGGAGGCGGCCTGGCAGCTGCACCAGCTGACCGAGGGCCTGGATCTGTCGGCGTTCGTGCTGTTCTCCTCGGCGGCGGGCGTACTGGGCGAGGCCGGGCAGGGCAACTACGCTGCGGCGAACGCGTTCCTGGACGCGCTGGCGGCCCACCGGCGGGCGCACGGCCTCGCCGCGATGTCGCTGGCCTGGGGCTTCTGGGAGCAACGCAGCGGCATGACCGCGCACCTCGACGACACCGCCATGAGCGGCATGGCACGGTCCGGCTTCGTCCAGATCCCCTCCGCCGACGGGCTGGCGTTGTTCGACGCGGCCCGGACGGTGGACGAGCCCGTGCTGCTGCCGATCCGGCTGGACCTCGCCGCGCTGCGGTCGAGCGCCACCCCGCCGCCGGCGCTGCTGCGCGGCCTGGTCCGCGACCAGACTCGCGCCCACGTACGGCGGGCCGCCCAGTCCGGCATCTCGACACTCAAGCACCGGCTCGACGGCCTGCCCGAGGAGGAACGCAAGGCCGAGCTCGTGCGGCTCGTCCGCGCCGAGGCGGCCGGCGTGCTCGGGCACCCGAGCCCCGACTCGGTGCTACCCGACCGGGCCTTCAAGGAGCTGGGCTTCGACTCGCTGACCGGCGTCGAGCTGCGCAACCGGCTCAGCGCCGCCACCGGCCTGCGCCTGCCCAGCACGCTCGTCTTCGACCACCCCACGCCGAACGCCCTCGCGGACCGGGTGGGAGAGGCGTTCCGCCCGGCCGTCCAGGACTCCGCCGCCGCCGTACTCGCCGAGGTCGACCGGCTGGAAGCCGCACTCGCCACGGTGGCGGCGACCGACGACCGGCCGGCGGTCACCGCCCGGCTGCGGTCACTGGTCCGCAAATGGAACGACCTGCAGGGCGAGGCGCCCGAGTCCGAACAGGACGGCTCCGAGCAGTACGAGTCGGCCACGGACGACGAGCTCTTCACAATCCTCGACAACGCGCTTGGCTCCTCGCGACGGAGGTCTGAGTCTGATGGCGAATGACGGCAAGCTCCGCGAATACCTGAGGCTGGCGACCGCCGAACTCCAGTCGGTCCATCGCCGGATGGACGAGATGGAGGCCCGGCGGCACGAGCCCATCGCTATCGTGGCCATGAGCTGCCGCCTGCCCGGCGGAGTGAACGATCCCGAACAGCTCTGGCGCCTGGTCGCCGAAGGCCGGGACGCGATGTCGGAGTTCCCCGCCGACCGCAGCTGGGACCTGGAGCGGCTCTACGACCCCGATCCCGAGCGCGCCGGTACGTGCTATGTCCGCACGGGCGGCTTCCTGACGGACGCGGGTGACTTCGACGCGGGCTTCTTCGGGATGAGCCCGCGAGAGGCGCTGGCCACGGATCCGCAGCAGCGGCTCCTGCTGGAGACCTCATGGGAGCTGCTCGAACAGGCCGGCCTCGACCCCGCGACGCTGCGGGGCAGCGAGACGGGCGTCTTCGTCGGCGCCGCCTCCACCGGCTACGGCGTCGGCCCGGCCGGATTCCCCGACGGGGTCGAGGGCCATCTGCTGACCGGCGGCTCCACGGCCGTGATGTCCGGCCGCATCGCCTATGTCCTGGGCCTGGAGGGTCCGGCCGTCACCTTGGACACGGCGTGCTCGTCGTCCCTGGTCGCGCTCCACCTGGCCTGCGAGTCGCTGCGCAGGGGCGAGTGCGCCCTGGCCATCAGCGGTGGCGCCACCATCATCTTCACGCCGGAGATCTTCGTGGAGTTCAGCCGGCAGCGGGGTCTGGCGCGGGACGGGCGTTGTAAGGCGTTCGCGGAGGCGGCGGATGGTACGGCGTTCGCCGAAGGCGTGGGTTTGTTGCTGCTGGAGCGGCTGTCGGACGCGCGCCGTCACGGTCACCGGGTGTTGGCGGTCGTGCGGGGGAGCGCGGTCAATCAGGACGGCGCGAGCAACGGGCTCACCGCGCCGAACGGGCCGTCCCAGCAGCGGGTGATCCGCCAGGCGCTGGTCGACGCCGAGCTGTCTCCCGCCGACGTGGACGCCGTCGAAGCCCACGGCACCGGTACGACCCTGGGCGATCCGATCGAGGCGCAGGCGCTGCTGGCCACGTACGGCAAGGACCGGCCGCAGGATCGGCCGCTGTGGCTGGGCACCGTCAAGTCCAACATCGGGCACACCCAGGCCGCCGCCGGCGTCGCCGGTGTGATCAAGATGGTCATGGCGATGCGGCACGGCGTACTGCCCAGAACCCTGCACATCGACACCCCCTCCTCGCACGTGGACTGGTCGGCCGGGAACGTCCGGCTGCTGACCGAGCCGATCCCCTGGCCCGGTGGCGAACGCCCGCGCCGGGCGGGCGTGTCGTCGTTCGGCATCAGCGGGACCAACGCCCATGTCGTCCTGGAAGCGGTCGAGACCGAACACGAAGAGCCGACGGCCCTGGCTTTGCCGGCCTTGCCGCTGCCGATCTCCGGGAGGAGCGCGGCCGGGTTGCGCGCTCAGGCGGAGCGGCTGAGGTCATACCTGGAGGAGCGGGAAGACGCTTCTCTGCCGGACGTGGCCTACTCGCTGGCGACGGCACGGGCGGCTCTGGAACATCGTGCCGTGGTGACCGCCTCGGACCGCGCCGGGCTGCTGGCGGGTCTGTCGCAGGTGGCCGACGGCGTGGTGAGCGGCGGGAAGCTGGCGTTCCTGTTCACTGGACAGGGGAGCCAGCGGGTGGGGATGGGGCGCGAGCTGGTGGCGGCCTATCCGGTGTTCGCCGAGCACCTGGCGGCGGTGTGCGCGCGGCTGGATCCGCTGCTGGAGCGTCCGCTGACGGAGGTGATGTGGGAGCGGCCGGAACTGCTGGACCAGACGGGGTACACCCAGGCCGCCTTGTTCGCGGTGGAGGTGGCGCTCTATCGGCTGGTCGAGTCGTGGGGCGTCGTTCCCGACTTCCTGCTCGGGCACTCGATCGGGGAGGTGGCGGCCGCGCACGCGGCGGGGGTGCTGTCGCTGGATGACGCGTGCGCGCTCGTGGCGGCCCGGGGCAGGCTGATGCAGGCGTTGCCGACCGGCGGGGCGATGGTCGCGGTCCAGGCCGGAGAAGAGGAGGCCAGGCGGATTCTCGCCGAGGCCGGCGAAGAGGACGCCGGGCAGGTTCTTGCGGGCGCCGGTGGAGTGGTGATCGCGGCGGTCAACGGGCCCGCCTCGGTGGTCCTGTCCGGTGACGAGGAGGCGGTGCTGCGGGTCGCGGACCGCTTCGCCAAGTCCCGCCGGTTGCCGGTCAGTCACGCCTTCCACTCGCCCCGGATGGAGCCGATGCTGGCCGCCTTCCGCGAGGTGACCGAGGGCCTGTCGTACGGGAGCGCGTCGGTCCCGGTCGTGTCGAACGTGACCGGTGCGCCGGTGCGGGAGTTCACGGCCGAGTACTGGGTGCGCCATGTCCGCGAAGCGGTGCGGTTCGCCGACGGCGTCGCCTTTCTCCATGGTCAGGACGTACGGACCTTCGTCGAGTTGGGCCCCGACGGGGTGCTGTCGGGGATGGGGCAGGAGTGCGTGCCCGAGCCCCAGGACGGGCGCGGCCCGGTGTTCGTACCGGCGCTGCGTCGCGGCAGAGACGAGGCCGAGCAGGTGGTGACGGCGGTCGGGCAGGCGCACGCCGGTGGCGCGGCGGTGGACTGGGAACGGTTCTTCGCCGGGACCGGCGCCCGCCGGGTGGACCTGCCCACGTACGCCTTCCAGCACCGGCGCTACTGGCTGAACCCCGCGCAGTCGAGCGGTGACCCCTCGTCCATCGGGCTGGACGCCCCGGGCCATCCGCTGCTGGGCGCCGGGGTCGAGCTGCCCGACTCGGGCGGATTCCTGTTCACCGCCCGGCTCTCCCTCGCCTCGCACCCCTGGCTCGCCGATCACGTGGTCGGCGAGGCGGCCGTGTTCCCCGGCACCGGCCTGGTGGAACTCGCCATCAGGGCGGCCGACCAGGTCGGCTGCGGGAAGGTCGAGGAGCTGACCTTGGAGCGGCCGCTGCTCGTTCCGGGACACGGCAGCGTCAGGCTGCAGATCGTGGTGAGTGACCCGGACGACTCGGGCACCCGGACCATCACGATCTACTCACAGACCGACGACGCCCCATGGGACAGACACGCCACCGGCGCCCTCGCCCCGGCCTCCCCGGTCTCGGGGTCCCTAGGCTCCTCGGGCTTCCCCGCCGCCGCGTTCGAGGCGAGTTCGTGGCCGCCGGCCGATGCCCAGCAGGTCGAGGTGGACGGGCTCTACGAGCGGCTCGCCGATCTGGGGCTTCCCTACGGGCCGACCTTCCGTGGGCTGCGGGCTGCCTGGACCCGTGGCGAGGAGGTCTTCGCCGAGATCGAGCTGCCCGAGCAGGCGGCGGCGGACGCGGCCCGTTTCGGTCTGCATCCCGCACTCCTCGACGCCGCGCTCCACGCCTTCGGGTTCAGTCCCGCCTCGGCCGAGCACACCGCGTTGCCGTTCACGTGGGCCGACGTGGAACTGCACGCCGCCGGGGCGTCCAGCCTGCGCGTACGGGTGACCCCGATGGGAGAGGACTCCTTCCGACTGGAGGCGGCCGACCCGCTCGGTCAGCCGGTGGTGTCGATCGGCTCGCTGGTCCTGCGCCAGATCACCCTCGACACGCTCTCCGGTCCACGGCCCGGCGCGGAACGCTCGCTGTACCGCCTGGACTGGACGCCGATCCCGGCCGAGCCGGTGTCCCTGGCGCGGTGCTGGACCATCGGCGGCGGTGAGATCGTCGGCGCCGAGGCGTACGACGACCTGGCCGCGCTGCTCCGGGCCATCGACTCAGGAGAGGACCCGCCCGAGCTGGTCATCGTGAACCCCGACGTCACGAACCGGGCCGACGCCACCGCCACCACCGCGACCGACGCCGCGACCGCCGACGCTACGGTCGATGCCACGGCCGCAGCGGTCCGCTTGGCGGTTCACCGTGCGCTCGACCTGGTGCGGACCTGGATCGCCGACCCGCGCCTCGCCGATTCGCGGCTTCTCTTCGTGACCAGGAAGGCGATGGCCCCCGACAGCGGGCGTGACCTCGCGGGCGCCGCGGTGTGGGGCCTGGTCCGGTCCGCGCAGGCCGAGAACCCCGGCCAGTTCGTCCTCCTGGACCTCGACGACCGCAACGACCGGAACAACCGCAACGATCGCGACGACCTCAGCGACCACGCCGCCGCCGGTCTGATTGCCGCCGCGGCCTTCAGTGGCGAGCCGCAGCTCGTCCTGCGAGAGGGCAACCTGCTCGCGGCCCGGCTCACCCCCGCGCCCGACCCCGGCCTCACACCGCCGGCGGACGGCGCCGCGTGGCGGCTGGACAGCCGGGCCAAGGGCACGCTGGACGGCCTGGCCTTCGTCGACGCGCCCGAGGCCGTCGCGCCCTTGCGGCCGGGAGAGATCAGGATCGCCGTACGCGCGGCCGGCATGAACTTCCGCGACGTCCTCAACGCCCTCGGCATGTACCCGGGCGAGAGCGGCGCGATGGGGCTGGAGGGCGCCGGTGTGGTCGTCGAGGTCGGCTCCGGTGTCACCGGGTTCGCTCCCGGAGACAAGGTGTTCGGGCTGTTCGACGGCGGCGCCTTCGGCCCGCTGATGGTCACGGATCACCGGCAGGCGGCGCCGATGCCCGCCGGGTGGTCGTTCGCGGAGGCGGCGTCGGTGCCGGTGGCGTTCCTGACCGCCTACTACGGCCTGGTCGATATGGCCGGCCTCCAAGCAGGGGACCGGGTGCTGGTGCACGCGGCCGCCGGTGGGGTCGGCATGGCGGCGGTGCAGCTTGCCCGCTGGCTGGGCGCGGAGGTGTTCGGTACGGCCAGTCCCGGCAAGTGGACGTCGACGACTCTGGACGACGCGCATGTGGCCTCCTCGCGGACACTGGAGTTCGCGGAGAAGTTCGGCCAGGTCGATGTGGTGCTCAACTCGCTGGCCGGGGAGTTCATCGACGCCTCCCTGGGCATGCTGTCCGCGGGTGGCCGGTTCGTGGAGATGGGCAAGACCGACATCCGGGACACGGAGCCGATCGCTCCCGGCGTCCGCTACACGCCGTTCGACCTCGTCGAGGCCGGTCCCGAGCGGATCGGTCACATGCTGCGCGAGATTCTGCGCCTGTTCGAGCAGGGTGAGATCCAGCCGCTCCCCATGAGGGCCTGGGACCTCCGGCGTGCCCCCGAGGCGTTCCGGTACATGTCGCAGGCCCGGCATATCGGGAAGGTCGTGCTGACGGTCCCGGCGCCCCTCGATCCTGAGGGGACCGTGCTGGTGACCGGTGGCACCGGCGCGCTCGGCAGGCTAGTCGCCCGCCATCTCGTCGCCCGCCACGGCGTACGCGATCTGCTGCTGACCAGCCGTCGCGGCGCCGCCGTCGAGGGTGCCGAGAAGCTCCGCGCCGAGCTCGCGGAGCTCGGCGCGCGGGTCGAGATCGCGGCCTGCGACGTCGCCGACCGCGACGCGCTCGCGGAACTGCTCGCGGGTCGTCCGCTCACGGCCGTGGTGCACGCCGCGGGTGTCCTGGACGACGGACCGATCACCGCGCTCTCGCCCGAGCGGATGGACGGTGTGCTGCGGCCCAAGGCGGACGCGGCGCTCAACCTGCACGAGCTGACGCACGACCTCGACCTGTCGGCCTTCGTCATGTTCTCCTCGGCCGCCGGGACGATGGGCAGCGCGGGACAGGGCAACTACGCGGCCGCCAACGCGTTCCTGGACGCGCTGGCCCACCGGCTGCGGACGCAGGGGCTCCCGGCGACCTCGCTGGCCTGGGGTCCGTGGACAGGCGGCGGAGGCATGCTCGACACCCTCGCCGAGGCGGAGGTCGCCCGGATGGCTCGCGAGGGTATCGTCCCGTTCACCCCGGAGACGGGCCTGGCGCTGTTCGACACCGCCCTGCTCCGGCCCGAGGCGGCCCTGGTGCCGATTCGCCTGGACGTCAAGGCGCTGAGCGCGCGCGGCGACTCCCTGCCGCCGATGCTCAGCGAGCTGGTACGAGCCCGCCCACGCCGCGCCGCCTCCGCGGAGCGCGGCTCCGGCGCCGGTCTGCAGGCCAGACTGGCCGGGCTTCCGGAACCGGAGCGGCGGCGGATCCTGCTCGACCTGGTGCTCGACCAGGTCACCGCCGTGCTCGGGCACGCCTCCGCCGAAGAGGTGGACCCGCACCGGCCGTTCGACGAGCTGGGGTTCGACTCGCTGACCGCGGTCGAGCTGCGCAACCGGCTGAACGCCGCCGTCGATCGGCGGCTGCCGTCGACACTGGCGTTCGACCACGCCTCGCCGATCGCGCTGGCGGAGTACCTGCTCACGGAGATAGCGCCCGACGACCGGCCCACGGGCGAGCGGGCGCTGGAGGAACTCGACCGGCTGGGACGCCTGCTCGGCGCGCTCACGCCCGACGAGGAGACACGGTCGACGGTCACCGCCCGGCTGCGCGGACTGCTGGCGCAATGGCGCGGCGAACAGGCGGACACCGGCCAGACCGTGGAGTCGGCGAGCGCCGACGAGCTGTTCGCGTTGATCGACAAGGGGCTCTGAAACTTCCGGAAGGTGACGTGACGTGGCGGACGAGCAGAAGCTCCTCGACTACCTCCGGCGGGTGACCGCCGATCTCCAGCAGGCCAGGGAACGGCTCCGCGAGGCCGAGGCCCGCGAACACGAGCCGATCGCGGTGGTCGCCATGAGCTGCCGGTTCCCCGGGGATGTGCGCGACCCCGAGGGGCTCTGGCAGCTCGTGGCGGACGGCCGCGACGGTGTGTCGTTGTTCCCCGACGACCGGGGCTGGCAGCTGTCCACCCTGTACGACCCGGACCTGACCCGTCCCGGCACCACGTACACGCGCGAGGGCGGGTTCCTGCACGACGCCGCCGACTTCGACGCCGGATTCTTCGGCATCTCGCCCCGCGAGGCGCTGGCCGCCGACCCGCAGCAGCGCCTGATGCTGGAGGTGGCGCTGGAGGCGTTCGAGCGAGGCGGCATCGACCCGCGCTCGCTGAAGGGCAGCCAGGTGGGCGTCTTCGTCGGCGCCTTCGCCGACGGGTACGGAGGCAGCCTCGGCGCACCCGCGGAAGGAGCGGAGGGCCACCTGCTGACGGGCAACTCCACCGCGGTGATCTCGGGCCGGATCTCGTACGTGTTCGGGCTCAAGGGCCCCGCGGCCACCATCGACACGGCCTGCTCATCGTCGCTGGTGGCTCTGCACTGGGCGTGCGAGTCGCTGCGGAGCGGAGAGAGCACGCTCGCGCTGGCCGGCGGGGTGACCGTCATGCCCACCCCCGACATCTTCGTGGAGTTCAGCCGCCAGCGCGGCCTGGCGCCCGACGGGCGGTGCAAGGCGTTCTCCGACGACGCCGACGGCACCGGCTGGGGCGAGGGCGCCGGTCTGTTGCTGCTGGAGCGGCTGTCCGACGCGCGCCGCAACGGTCATCCGGTGCTCGCGGTCGTCCGCGGCTCCGCGATCAACCAGGACGGCGCCAGCAACGGCCTGTCCGCCCCGAACGGGGTGTCCCAGCAGCGGGTCATCCGCCGCGCGCTGGCCGACGCCGGAGTCGCAGCGGCCGACGTGGACCTCGTCGAGGCGCATGGCACCGGTACCACGCTGGGCGATCCCATCGAGGCGCAGGCGTTGCTGGCCACCTACGGCGCCGACCGCCCGGCGGACCGGCCGCTCTGGCTGGGGTCGATCAAGTCCAACATCGGCCACACCCAGTCCGCCGCCGGGGTCGCCGGGGTGATCAAGGCGGTGCTGGCCATGCGGGCGGGCCTGCTGCCTAAGACGTTGCATGTGTCCGAGCCCTCGTCCCACGTGGACTGGTCCGCGGGGAACGTCCGGCTGCTGACCGAAGCCGTCGACTGGCCGGACAGCGGCGGGCCCCGGCGCGCCGGGGTGTCCGCGTTCGGCGTGAGCGGCACGAACGCGCACGTGATCCTCGAACAGGCCCCCACAGACGACCAGGTCCCGACCGACCCCCCGTCTCGGGCAGATGCGACGGCGACAACGGGTGCGACGGCGACAACGGGCGCGGTCGCGTGGACGGTGTCGGCCAAGAGCGCGGCCGCCCTGCGTGCCCAGCTCGACCGGCTCGGCGCCCACGTGGAGCGCCACCCCGGCCAGTCCGCCGCCGACATCGGCTTCTCCCTGGCCACCACCCGTACGGCCTACCGTCATCGCGCCGTGGCAGTGGGCCGGGACCGTGCGGAGCTGCTGGCCGCCGTCCGCGCCCTCGCCGCGGGCGAACAGGTCCCCGCCGGGGTCGGCGGGGTGGCCGGAGCACTGGGCAAGACGGTGTTCGTCTTCCCCGGCCAGGGCTCGCAGTGGACGGGCATGGCCACCCAGCTGCTCGACGAGTCGCCGGCCTTCGCCGAGCACTTCGCCGCCTGCGAGCGCGCGCTCCAGCCGTTCGTGGACTGGTCGCCGGCCAAGGTGCTGCGCGGTGAGCCGGGCACGCCGCCGCTGGAGCGGGTGGACATGGTCCAGCCGTTGCTCTGGGCGGTCATGGTGGCGCTGGCCGGGCTGTGGCGCTCGTACGGTGTGCGTCCCGACGCGGTGATCGGCCACTCCCAAGGCGAGATCGCCGCCGCCACGGTGGCGGGCGGTCTGTCGCTGGCGGACGGCGCCCGCGTGGTCGCCCTGCGCAGCCAGGCCATCGGCGCCGTGCTCGCGGGCCGTGGCGGCATGGCGTCCGTCGGGCTGCCGGTCGAGGAGCTGACCGAGCGCCTTGCCCGGCGGCCGGGTGAGTACTCCCTGGCCGCGGTCAACGGCGCGCGCTCGGCCGTGGTCTCCGGGGCGCCCGGCGCGCTCGGCGACCTGGTCGCGGAGCTCACCGCCGAGGGGATCCGGGCCAAGCTGATACCGGTGGACTACGCCTCACACTCCGCTCAGGTCGACGAGCTGCGCGAGCGCCTGCTGCGCGACCTCGCGCCGATCACCCCGAAAACGGGCGACGTGCCGATGATGTCGACGGTGACCGGTGACTGGATCGACACCGCCGGGCTCGACGCCGCGTACTGGCACGCCAACCTGCGTCAGACCGTACGGTTCGACGCGGCCGTCCACGAGCTGGTCGGACAGGGACACGCGGTCTTCGTCGAGTCCAGCCCGCACCCGGTGCTCACCATGGGCATCCAGGAGACCCTCGACGCCCTCGGCAGGGACGCCGTGGTCATCGGCACGCTCCGCCGTGAGCAGGGCGGGCAGGTCCGCATGCTCACCTCGCTCGCCGAGCTGCACGTGCGTGGCGTCGGCGTGGACTGGTCCGCGCTCTACCCCGGCGCCCGCCGGGTGGACCTGCCGACCTACGCCTTCCAGCGGGAGCGCTACTGGCTGGAATCCGCGCCCGCGGTCACCGCGCCCGCCGACCCGCTCGACGGGCGGTTCTGGGAAGCGGTGGACCGGGGGGAGGTGCCGCGGTTCGCCGAGGTGGACCCGGCCGCCCTGGACGAGGTGCTGCCCGCGTTGTCCGCGTGGCGACGCCGGATGCGGCAGGCGGCGACGCTGGACTCCTGGCGTTACCAGGTGGCCTGGCGGCCGGTACGGGAGGCGGCCGACGCGACGCTGACCGGAGCCTGGATCGTCGCCCTGCCGGACACCGACGGCGTCGACGCCGCCGCGATCGTCAACGGACTGGCCAAGGCGGGCGCCCAGGTGGTGCCGATCCAGGTGCGGGACCACGACCGGGCCGCGCTCGGGCATGCCCTGCGCGACGCGCTCCCCGACGAGCCGGTCACCGGCGTACTGTCCCTGCTGGCACTCGACGACCGCCCCCACCCGGCCCACCCCGTCCTGTCCCACGGCTCGGTCATGACCGTCACGCTGGTGCAGGCGCTCGGAGACGCGGAGATCTCCGCACCGCTGTGGGCGCTCACCTCGGGCGCGGTGGCCGTGGAGCGCGCGGCCGAACTCCAGTCCCCCTCCCAGGCGGTGGTGTGGGGCATCGGCACCGTCCTCGCGCTGGATCATCCCGACACCTGGGGCGGAATGATCGACGTACCCGCCGAACTGGACGAACGTGGCATCGCACGCCTCTGCGGCGCGCTGTCCGGGCTGGACAGCGAGGATCAACTGGCGGTACGGGCGGCGGGCGTCTTCGCCCGGCGGATGGAGCGCGCGCCGCTCGGCGAGGCGGCACCCGAGACCCCCTGGCGGCCGCACGGCACCGTGCTCATCACCGGCGGCACCGGCGGCGTCGGCGCGAACCTCGCCCGCCGCCTGGCGGCCCGAGGCGCCGAGCACCTCGCGCTGATCAGCCGCCGCGGCCCGGCCGCCCCGGGCGTCGCCGAGCTGGAGGCCGAGCTGACGGCGCTCGGCGCCAAGGTCACCATCACCGCCTGCGACGTCGGCGACCGCGAAGGGCTGCGCCGCGTGCTCGGTTCTCTGCCCGACGGGCACCCGCTGACCGCGATCGTGCACGCGGCCGGGGTCGTGGGCGACGACGTGCCGCTCGCCGACAGCACGCTCGCGGAGTTCGCGGAGACGGTCGAAGGCAAGATCGCCGGAGCGCTGCTCCTCGACGAGCTGTCGGCCGGCCACCCGGTGGAGCGATTCGTGCTGTTCTCCTCGGGTTCGGCGGTGTGGGGCCAGGCGGGACAGGCCGCGTACGCGGGAGCCAACGCGTTCCTGGACGCGCTGGCCCACGCGCGGCGCGCCCGTGGGCTCCCGGCCACCTCGGTCGCCTGGGGCGCCTGGGGCGGCGGCGGCATGGTGGACGAGGAGGTCGGCGCGCGGCTGCGCCGGCTCGGCGTCCGCGTCATGGAGCCCGACGCGGCGGTGAGCGCCCTGGAGCAGGTCCTCGACCACGACGAGTCCCACCGCGTGGTGGCCGACATCGACTGGACCCGGTTCGCCTCCGTGTTCACCCTCGCCAGGCCGCGGCCGCTGCTCCGCGCGCTGCCCGACGTACAGGCGATCCTGGCCGCCGACGGCGAAGCGGCCGGTCAGGACGCGCACGACCCGTCGCTCGCGGCGGAGCTGGCCGGGCTGCCGGCCGAGCAGCGGGTCGAGCGGTTGCGTGACCTGGTGCGGGCGCACGCCGCGCGGGCGCTGGGTCACTCCGGGGCCGACTCGATCGCCCCCGACCAGAACTTCCTGGAGGCCGGTTTCGACTCACTGACCTCGGTCGAGCTGCGCAACAGCCTCGCCGCGGCCACCGGGCTGCGCATGCCCGCCACCGTGGTCTTCGACCACCCCAGCCCCGCCGCCCTGGCCCGGCACCTGTCGGAGGAGTTCGGCGGTACGCGGACCGGCGACCCGCACGCGGGCGACAGCCTCAGCGCGTTGTTCGGTGAGGCGGCCCGCACCGGCAAGACGCACCAGGGCCTGGCCGTGCTGCGGGCCGTGGCCGACCTGCGCCCCTCCTTCGACTCGCCCGACGAACTCGGTGAGATCCCGCCGCCGCTCAAGCTGGCGACCGGCCCCGCCGAGCCCGCGCTGTTCTGCTTCAGCACGCCCATGGCGCTGGGGGGAGCCGCCCAGTTCGCCCGGCTCGCGGCGAACTTCCAGGGGGTGCGCGACCTGCTCGCCCTGCCCGTCCTCGGCTTCGCCCCCGAGGAGAGCCTCCCCGGTACGGCCGACGCCGCGGTGCGCATGTGGGCGCACAGCGTGCTCAACGCGGCGGACGGCAAACCCTTCGCCCTCCTCGGCTACTGCGCCGGCGGGATCTTCGCGCACGCCGCGGCCACCTATCTGGAGGGCATCGGCGTGCACCCGGCCGGGCTGATCCTGCTCGACACCTTCATGCCGGAGGACAAGGTGATCGACGACCTCGGGACGCAGATGGTCGAGGGCATGTTCGACAGGGAAGACGCGTTCGGGCCCTTCACCAACTCCCGCCTGTCGGCGATGGGCCGCTACTACAAGCTGTTCCGCGAATGCGAGCTGGGCGAGGTGGCGGCGCCCATCCTCTTCCTCCATCCGGACACGCCGCTGTCGCCGTCCTCCTCGGGGGACTGGCGCGCCACCTGGCACACCGAGCACACCGAGCGGGAGGTGAAGGGCGACCACTTCACGATGCTGGAGGACCAGGCTCCGTCCATGGCGCACGCCATCGAAACCTGGCTCTCCTGACCGGGCTACGTGGCCGGTAGCTCGCTGTACGGGTTGACGCCGTCGTACTGGATCTCCAGGTGACGCGGACCCCGCAGGGTGGAGCTCGGGCGGTAGGGCGGCGGATCGGTGACCAGGCGGGGGTTCACCAGCCGCCGCGCGAGCTCGCGCAGCGCGATCTGGGCTTCCAGCCGCGCCAGCGGAGCGCCGAAGCAGTGGTGGACGCCACCGCCGAAGCCCAGATGCTGGATGTAGGGACGGTCGGGGTCGAAATGGTCGGGATCGCGCAGGTGCGCGGGGTCGCGGCTGCCCGAGGCGAGCGCGAGGATGATGTGGGCGCCCTTGGGGATGGTGACACCCGCGATGGGGATGTCGTCGAGGGCGACCCGATTGGGCAGGAAGTGCACCGGCGGCTCGTAGCGCAGCAGCTCCTCGATGGTGTGGATGGCCAGGTCCGGCTCCTTGCGCAGCCGTTCGAGCAGCCACGGGTTGCGCAGCATGGTGAGCATGCCGTTGGTGATGAGGTTGACCGTGGTCTCGTGGCCGGCGATCAGCAACAGCGTGCCGGTCGCGATCACCTCCTGCCGCGACATCGTCCCGTCGGGGCCCTCGTCGGTGATCATCCCGGACAGGAGGTTGTCGCCCGGGTTCTCGCGGTGGGCGTCGATCAGCCCGGCCAGGTACTCGCCCAGCGTGAGCAGCACGGCCTGGCGTCTCTTCACCCGCTCAGCCAGGTCGTCCTCACCGGGGCCGAGGACCTCCACGAGCTCGTCCGCCCAGTGGTGGAAGCGGGGTTCGTCCTCCAATGGCACGCCGAGCAGGCGGCAGATCACCGTGACCGGGAACGGGTAGGCGAAGTCGTCGACGATGTCGGCCTGTTCCCGCTCCCCGAGGCCGTCGATCAACTCCGTCACGATCTGGACCAGCTCGCCGCGCAGGCTGTCGACCTTGCGCGGCGAATGCGGCGGCCCGAAGTGACGCATCGCCAGCCGCCGGAGCCGGTCGTGCTCGGGCGGATCGGTGGAGATGAACGAGGGCAGCTGCCCCGCGGTGGAGCTGACCCGCGGATCGTGCAGCAGCGCCACGATCTCCTCGTACGTGCTGACGACGTAGCTGCCGTCCTCCTGCCGTGCCACAGGCGTCTTGCGCAGCTCGGCGTACAGCGGGTACGGGTCGGCCCGGTTGGAGAACTGGAGAATCTGCTGGTAGCTGCTTGCCGGCTCCACGAAGTGCCTCCCTGGACGCGTGGGTTCGAGATGGTCTTACCGCTGGGGGCGTACGAGCGTGACGCGGCGTTCGCCCGGATCGTGGCCGGTCACCACCACGGTCGCTCCTTCGGCGGGCTTGATCCGCTCCGGCACTTCGGCCGGAACGGGCCGTGATCCGTCGAGCCGGTCGACCGTGTGGAAGTCAGGGGGGAACGGCGCGGCCTGCTCGATCAGGCGCCGGTAGAAGTCCAGCCACATCCCGTGGTCGAAGGTGACCGCGGCGGTGATCCTGCCCCGGTAGCCGTAGACGGCGACGAACCGCCGCTCGGCCAGCGAACCCTGCGCGATCATGAGCTCGTCGGCGAAGCTCGGCACGCCGACCGACTTGATGTTGACGCCGAACTGGTTGGACCAGAAGACCGGCAGCGACAGATGCGGCCAGCGATGCGCCTGGTCGCTGATCATGTTGTGCGCCGCGACCTCGGCTTGGGCGACGGCGTTGCCCCAATGCTCCAGCGCGACGAACTGGTAGTGGTAGACCGGATGCGGGAAGCGGGCCACGTCACCGGCGACGAACACGTTGTCGGTGACCACGCCGTTGACGTCGAAGGCCCGGCAGCCCGCGTCGGTGGCGATCCCCCACACCCCGCACGCCAGCCCGGACCCCTCCAGCCATTCGATGTTGCGGACCGCGCCGAGCGCGACCACCGCCACGTCGGCCTCCACGGTGCTGCCATCGGACAGCCGGGCGCCGCGCAGCCGCCCGTCCGCGTCCCCTTCCAGCTCCGCCACCGTGACCTCACAGCGCAGGTCCACACCGGCCGCGCGCTGCATGTCCGCCGCGACCGCGCCGATCACGTTGCCCAGCGCGCCGCGCAGCGGAACGGGCCCGTGGTCGACGAGGGTCACCGGCAGGCCCATCTCGCGGCAGACCGACGCCACCTCCGACCCGGTGAATCCGCCTCCGATGATCAGCACCCGCTTGACGCCGGCGGCCAGCCGCTCCCGCAGGCGCCTGGCCTCGTCGAGGGTGCGCAGGACGTACACGCCGTCGAGCGCGGCCTCCGTCTCCTTCGGCCACGGCCGGGCCCGCGCGCCGGTGGCGATCAGGACCTTGTCGAAGCCGATCTCCCCGCCGTCGGCGAGCCGTACCTTCTGGGCGGACAGGTCCAGCCCGGTCGCCCGGGTCTCCGGCAGCCAGGTGACATCGACCTCGCGAAGCTGGGGGAGCAGGGTGCGCTCGGCGGGCACCTTGCCGGTCAGGACCTGCTTGGACAGCGGTGGCCGGTCGTACGGCTGGTACGGCTCGTCCCCGATCAGGGTCAGCGAGCCCGTGAAGCCATCTCTGCGCAGCACTCCGGCGGCCCGCCCGCCGGCCAGGGAGGCGCCGACGATGACGATGCGGCCCTGGCGCTTGAACGCCTCGCCGTCGCCCGTGGGGGAGGGGCCCAGCTCCGGCCGCATGGTTCTGTGCTGGGTGGTCATCCGGTCGAGGTGAATGGCCTGGACCGGGCAGGCCGCCGCCGCCCGCAGCACATGTTCGCGCTGGTCGTCCTCCGGGCCGGTGTCGTACATGAGCGCTTCCTGGCCGTGCATCGAGAACACGTCCGGCGCCAGGAAGACGCACTGCCCGTACCCCTGGCAGCGCGTGAGATCAACGACAACTCGCACAGTGACACTCCCCGTCGGACCGGCGGCCACCTGCCGCCGAGGCCACCCTCATCACCACGTACCCGACGCCACATAGCTGATATGGCGCAAAGGGTCATTTGTTGGGCAGGTCTGCGGAGATCATCCGGTGATGGGCGGCGATCAGGAAGCAGCCCACGATCAGGACCCAGACGGGGAAGACGATCTCCGACCAGGCGACGTGGCTGACGACCAGGAGGAGCACCAGCCCGGCGAGGTAGCCGAGCCAGGACAGCCACCGGGGGAAGATGCCGAGACGCGTCGCGATGGTCGTGGTCGTCAGGGTGAACACCGCGGCCATGCGCGGCGCGTACTCGGTCAGCAGGGCCAGGGTGAGGTGGCGCCCGAAGTGCCAGAAGGCCATGGGCCGCGACGGGTCCCGCATCGTGCCGATCGTGGCCAGAAAGGCGTCCGCCGTCGCGCCGAAGACGAAGAGCGTGGCCACGAACAGCAGACCGGCGCCGAGGAAGACGGTCGCGAAGAACCGGTCCTCCCGCGCCCCGATGGAGTCGCGTACGGCGCCCATGAACCACAGGAAGAAGATCCCCCCGAACGGCAGCAGGACCAGCGCCACCCGCAGGGCGTGATGGCCGGTGGTGTCGGCGAGATAGGCGGCCGCGCCGATCGGCTGGTCGGGCACCGCCCTGCGCACCAGGATCATGGCGCCGCCCAGCGGCAGCGCGGCGAGGATCCCCGCGGCTCCCGCGGCGCGCGGCGTCCGCAACGCCTTCGCCGGCGATCCGGCAATGCCCGGCATGGAGCCCTTCCTCCCACGACGCCAAAGCCTGTACAGCCTGTACGACGCTACGTGTCCAGTCGATACGCTGGGTAATCATCGTGCGTGGTACGAAGCGGGCGCGTCGCGATGGTTAGGTGTGTCCTGTGACCCATGATCGTGATTCCGAGATCGCCGATGTGCTCCGTACGATGGCCGAGAAGATCGCGGCCGGAGCGCCCGCGGGATGGCGGCGGGCCGAACTGCAGGGGTTCGCGACCGGCCCGGACGGGTCCGGCCATCGCGGACTGAGGGTCGAGCCGGGCGAGGCGGATGACATCGACCTGCACGCGGAGATGTGCGAGATCTATACCCTGGCCGGGGCGAGCGGCGACCACCTCGCCATCGAGCTGGTGGTCGAGGCCAAGGGCCGGTTCGAAGCGGTGGTCAGCGAGTCGCTGGACCGCGTGGATCACGACGAGCACGGCTTCCTGTACGTCCTCGATCGGGGCGTGCTGCCGCCCGAGCCCGCGGAGTTCCAGCGGGGCCGGCCGGATGCCGCCCCGGCGGGAGATCCGAAGGAGGCCGTCGCGCTGCTCGGTGCGTACTTACGCGAGCGTGACCGGGTGCTGGGCGGTCCCGGCACGGACAAGTACGCCCCGCCCCCCGCGCTCCCCGAAGCGCGCCGGGCCTGGCTGGAGGCCCAGCTCCGGGTCCGGTACGGCGTGACGCTCCCCGAGGACCTGCGCGCCCTCTACGCGCTGGTCGACGGCGACGGCGGTGAGGGACTCCTGGACCGGCACCCCTGGTTCGGCCTCGAACTGCTGGAGGACCAGAGCCGCCCGGAGAACCGCTGGTGGGCGGCCGGCCGTAGCTGGAGCCACCAGCCGTTCATCACCGGCGTGGGCCCCGCCCTGGCGATGCGGCGGGCGTCGGACCACCCGTGCTGGATCCCGTTCGCCACCAGCACCGGGGGCGACTTCCTGGCGGTGGACCTGGCGCCCGGCCCGGACGGGCGGCCGGGCCAGGTCATCCGCATGGGCACGCACCACGACGAAGGCCCTGTCTATGTCGCCGACTCCGTGACCAGCCTGCTGCGGCGGCACGTCACCGCCTTGCAGGCCGGCGCCTACGCGGTCGAGAACGGCGAGTTGTGGATCGACCTCGGTGACATGAAGGAGCCGAACCGGCACGCCCACGAGCAGACCCGTTCACTGACGGTCGCCGGTCCCGACGCGGCCTCCATCCGGGGCTGGGAGCCGCGGATCCAGCGCCTGTCGGTGCTCAACGCCCCCTGGGTCGACTTCGGGCCCGTGCGCGGGGCGCCGGTGCTGTGGCAGGTGAAGGTGGACAACTGCCCGGGCGCGGACCTGACCCCGCTGCGCGACACTCCGGTGGAACTGCTCGACCTCGCCATGGACGGGATCGACCTGGCGCCGCTGGCGGGCCACGCCACGCTGCGGTCGTTGACGCTGCGCACCGAGCGGCCCGTGGACCTGACACCGCTGCTGTCCTGCCCGCGGTTGTACGCGCTGGACCTGTCCCGCGCCGCCGTCAGCGACCTCGGCGTGCTGAGCGAGCTGAAGGGACTGCTCTACCTCAACCTGCGCCGGGGGCAGTGGGCGGAGCTGCTGGAGCGGGGCGGTCTCCCGGCGGGGCTGGCGGCGGCCGGGCTCGCCGCCGAGCCGCGCCGGGAGAAGACCTGGTGGTGGTCGGTCGACCGGGCCTACCACGCCCCAGAACCGTCACTGAAGACGGCGGTCAGATGGGCGAGCGACCTGGCCGGGGAGGCGGCGGACGTACGGGTCTTCACGGGCCGCTTCCCCCGGCGGCGGCGCTGAGACTCGCGCGGGTCAGCCTCGGGTGGAGATCAGTCGCAGGGCGAGGTCGTGCTGCTCCTGTGACGGCGGCCGGGTCCACGTGATGCCGGGGCGTCGCTCGGTGAGCATCCGCGCCAGGGCGGCGGACATGACGTCCACGGGCTGGGCGTGCGGCATGTGCGGGCGAAGCTCCTGGTAATCGGCGAGCACCCGGCTGTAGTCGTACATCAGCGTGTTGGTGAAGCGGCTCTGCTCGCCGTCGGCGCGCTCGAGCCCCGCGACGAACTCGGGCTCCGGCTCCTCGATCACCGCCTTGTAGACGTCGAGACGGTTGCGGATCTCGCCGGGCGAGGCGTGGCTGTGCGCTTCGTCGTACATTCTCCGCACATGCGCCGGCACCTCGGTGAGCACCGTGAGCATGCCGTAGCCGGCGTCCTCGTTCCCATAGCCGCCGACGCCCCCGTGGACGCCCTGTGCGTGCGTGGCCATGCCCATCTCGCGGGTGAAGTCGTACTTGTCCAGGCCGTCGACGGGCTCCTGGATCCACTCGTCGTCGATGTAGAGCACACCGTCGATCTCCGCCTCCGCGGCGCGGCCGATCAGGTGCCGTACGGCGCCCGCCGGATCCGCGAGCGCCCTCGGGCCCATCGCGGCGAACTGCTCGGTGAGGAGGAACAGCGAGACCATCATCTGCGGGTTGTAGACGTGCAGCGCCCCCGCCTCCCGGTGCGGGAAGACGGTCCGCTCCTCGTCATAGGCCTCCAGCCCGGCCATGAACGCCCGCTCCTGCTCCTCGGTGAGGACGAGCTCCCAGGCCCACGTACGCTCGACGTGGAACTTGTAGAAGTCCTCACCCCTGAGCGGGTCGCGGAACTTCCACCACAGCGCGACGCCGACGATCAGCGCGACGATCACGCCCAGTGCGATCAACATCTAGATCCCCCACTTCCTGACATTTCCCGTTTCCTGGCGTCAAGCACAGAGCGGGAAGCCTAGCGGTGAGGGTCGGCCGGAACACCGGAAACGATCAAACGCGGGACCTAGACCCGGATCACCCGGATGCCGGTGTCCGCGAACCCGGCGGTCAGCTCCGGCGCGGCCGTGGAGTCCGTCACCAGGACGTTGATCCTGCTCAGCGGGCAGACCAGGGCGAACGCCCGGCGGCCCAGCTTCGAGCCTTCGGCCACCACGATCACCTGGCGGGCCTTGGTGGCCATCAGCCGGTTGACGGCGGCCTCGCCCTCGCCATGGGCGCTGGCGCCGTGCTTGACGTCGAGCGCGTCGACGCCCAGCACCACCACGTCGAGCGCGACGTCGGCCAGCATGCCCGTCGCCACCGGGCCCACCAGCTCGTACGACTCGGCGCGGGCGGAGCCGCCCGTGGTGACCACATGCAGATGCGGCCGTACGGCCAGCTCGTGGGCGATGTTCAGGGCGTTGGTCACCACGGTGAACGCCGGGCCGCGGCGGCCGGAGGGCGGGTCGGGGCGGTTGGCCAGCACTCTGGCCACCTCCGTCGTCGTGGTGCCGCCGTTGAGCCCGACCGTCGCTCCCACCGGCACCAGGGCCGCCGCCGCGGCGCCGATGCGCTGGTTGTCCGGCGCGTGCTGGGCGACCTTGTAGCGCTGCGGCAGGTCGTACGAGACGCTGTGCGCGATGACGCCGCCCCTGGTCCTGGTCAGCAACTGCTGGTCGGCGAGTTCGTCGAAGTCGCGCCTGATCGTGGCCGCGGACACGCCGAGCTTGCGCGCCGTCTCCGACACGTTCAGGCGGCCGGCCTCGGCGACGAGCTCTAACAGCATGTTCCAGCGTTCGTACCGGTTCACCGTCTAATCATGCCCGAAACCCGGCTGAAGCTCTTATCTGTCGGTTTTATGGGAAAATACTCGCCAAATGCTACGGACATCCACAGTCGTGCTCCCCGTGTCCCCGCTGGGTCCGGAGAACCCGCTGCCGCCGCTGCGCACGCTCCCCGATCCGCGTGGCGGGCTGAAGACGGCCGCCGCCGACGCCGAGATGGCGGCCCAGCTGGCTTACGGGCACGCCGAATCGCTCCTGCCGTACACCTTCCAGGACGGCTACGGCCGCGAGCGGGAGGAACGGGAGCTGAAGACGGCGGTGCTGGAGAACGAGCTGCTGCGCGCGGAGTTCCTGCTGGAGTACGGCGGGCGGCTGCGCTCGCTGGTGCACCTGCCGACCGGGCGCGAGCTCCTGCACAAGCCGCCCCACCTGCAGCTGGCCAACCTCGGGCTGCGCAACGCGTGGTTCGCGGGGGGAGTGGAGTGGAACCTCGGCACGTTCGGGCACACCGCGCTGGCCTGCGCGCCCGTCCACGCCGTCCGGGTGGCGGGGCCTGACGGGGTGCCGGTGCTGCGGATGTACGAGTGGGAACGGATGCGGCGGCTGGTCTACCAGCTCGATGTCCACCTGCCGCCCGGCTCTCCGGTGCTCCTCGTACACGTCCGGATTTATAACCCTTCGGCGGTGGATGCCCCGGTCTACTGGTGGTCGAACGCGGCGGTGCCGCAGACGCCGGGCAGCCGGGTGCTGGCGCCCGCGCGCCAGGCGTACCACTTCTCCTATGACGGGATGCTGCGCCGGGTGCCGGTGCCGCGCTGGCGCGAGGCCGACCAGTCCTACCCGGCCCGCAACGAGCAGGCCGCCGACTTCTTCTACGAGCTGCCGCACGGCGAACGCCGCTGGATCGCCGCCCTCGACGCGGACGGCGGCGGGCTCGCGCAGGTCTCCACCGACCTGCTGCGCGGCCGCAAGCACTTCCGCTGGGGCACCGGCGCGGCGGGCCGGAACTGGCAGGACTGGCTGTCCGGCCCGGACCGGCCGTACCTGGAGATCCAGGCGGGCCTGACCCGCACCCAGCTGGAGCACGTACGCCTGCCCGCCCGCTCCGCCCTGTCCTGGACCGAGGCGTACGGCCTCCTCCAGGCCGACCCCACGCGATCCCACGGCCCCTGGCCCGAGGCGCTCGGCCACGTGAGCCGCGCCGTGGACCGGCTGATCTCCCGCGACCGCCTCCAAGCCGCGCACGAGCAGGCCGTGGAGCTGGCCGCGGCGGTGCCCGTGGAGGTCCTGCACGTCGGCAGCGGCTGGGGCGCGCTGGAGCGCCGGGCCCTGGCCAAGCGGCGCAGCCGGGCGCTCAACCTGCCGGGCACGCCGTTCCCCGACTGGACGATCGGACGCGACCAGCAGTCATGGCTCGCCCTGGTGCGCAAGGGCTCGATCCCCACACCCGCCCCCGCCCTGCCGCCGTCCTCCTACACCGTCGGCCCCGAGTGGCGCGCGCTGCTGGAGAGATCGGTCGAGGAGTCGGGCGGCACCTGGTTCACCCTGCTCCACCTGGGCGTGAACCTCTATCACGACGGCGACCACGACGGCGCCCGGGCCGCCTGGGAACGCTCCCTGGTCTGCGCCGAGAACGCCTGGGCCCTGCGCAACCTGGCCGTCCTCGCCCCGTCGCGCGCCGCGGACCTGTACGAGCGGGCGCACGCGCTGTCGCCGCGGTTGCGCCCCCTCACCATCGAGACCCTCGTCGCCCTGCTCGCCGCCGGCCGCCCGGACGCGGCTCTGGTCCTGATCGACAAGCTCGGCCCGAAGGACCGCTGGCACGGCCGGATCCGCCTGCTGGAGTGCCGCGCGGCCCTGGACGCGGGCGATGTAGGCCGGGCCGGGCGGGTGCTGGAGACGGGGCTGGTGGTGGACGACCTGCGGGAGGGGGAGGACACGCTGGACGAGCTGTGGTGGGACTATCACGAGCGGCTCAATCCGACGGGACGGGCGCGGGTGCGGGCGGAGAATCCGCTGCCCTGCCGGTATGACTACAGCGTCAAGCAGTATTAGGGGCGAAGCCAAGGCGTGGCCGGCGGCGCGCCACCGGAGCGGCCGGCGCGTCCAGCTTCTCGAAGTACCCGGCGCACCGCGCCACGCAGCCACTGGTGAGCCCCGTCGGCGGTGTGGCGCGGGTGCCAGGCCATGCCGATCGTCAGTGGTGGCAGCGGCAGCGGGATTTCCAGCAGGCGCAGTCCCAGCGCGTGCGCCGCGTCGCTGAGTGGTGAAGGGGGCTCGCCCGGCAGCGCGGTCGGCACCAGGCAGACCACGTCGCCGACCGCGGCCAGCGCCATCGCCGCCAGATGTCCGGGCAGGACGGCGCTGACCCGCCGGCTGAGCCCTTGCTCGGCCAAGGCCGCGTCCAGCGGGCCGGTGAAGCGTCCCCGGCGGCTGGCCGCCACGTGCTCGGCCGCGGCCAGCCTGGCGGGCGTCAGGGTTCCGTCGGTGAGGGGGTGCCCGGCCCTGACGCCGGCCGCCATCCGCAGCGTGACCAGCTCTTCGACTCGGGTCTCCGGGTCGACGTGGTCGATGGCCCCGATCTCCAGATCGGTCCGGCCTTCGCGCAGCGCGGGGCCCGCCTCCCACTCCTCGGCCAGCACCCGCAGCGAGACGCCCGGCGCCTGGTGCCGGGCCAGCTCGAGCAGTCCCGGTGCCAGCGCCGCGCCGACCAGATCCGAGGCCTGGACGGTGAAGGTGCGCCGCAGTGCGGCGGGGTCGATCCCGCCGCTCGGGGTGAGCAATGCCTCCAGCCGCCGCACCACCGCGGCGGCCTCGTCCCGCAGCGCCTCGGCGCGGGGTGTGGGCACCATCGCCTGTCCTGCCCGCACCAGTAGCGGGTCCTGGAGCACCCGGCGCAGCCGGGCCAGGGTGCGGCTCATCGCCGCGGGGGAGGTGCGCAGCCGCGCGGCGGCACGGGTGACGCTCTGCTCGGTCAGCAGGGCGTCGAGGGCGACGGCGAGGTTGGCGTCGAGGTTCGCGGTTGGGCTGCTCACCGGCATGATTCCGTTTCGGGCAATGATTGGTTGCTGAAGTTCCCATTGTGGCAAGGGGGTTCGGGTCTGCACGATCAAGGGGCTGTACCGATCCGACACAGACCGCGAGGTTTTCATGATCGTCATTACCGCCCCCACCGGGAACATCGGCCGTCGGCTGCTGTCGCTGCTGGTCGAGGCCGCGCCCGCACGCGGAGAGGAGCTGCGCGTCGTGGTCCGCGATCCTGCCCGGCTTCCCGAGGCCGTGCGCGCACGGGTCGAGGTGGTCACCGGCTCGCACGGCGACGCCGTGACCGTCGAGCGCGCCTTCGCCGGGGCCGACGCCGTTTTCTGGCTGGTGCCGCCGGACGCCTCGGCCACGCCCGACGAGGCGTACAGCGGCTTCACCCGCCCGGCCGCGCGAGCGTTCGCCGCCCACGGCGTCGGCCATGTCGTCGGCGTCTCGGCGCTCGGCCGCGGCACCCCGCAGGCCGCCCGGGCCGGGCTGGTCACCGCCTCCCTGGCCATGGACGACCTGATCGCCGGCTCCGGCGTCGCCTACCGCGCCCTGGCCTGCCCGTCCTTCTTCGAGAACCTGCTGGAGGAGGCCGACTCGATCCGCGAGAACGGCGTCTTCACCGACACCGCCGCCGCGGACCGCCCGGCCCCGCTGGTGGCCGTCGCCGACATCGCCGCGACGGCGGCCGGGCTGCTGCTGGACCGCTCCTGGACCGGCGTCGCCAGTGTTCCGGTGCTCGGCCCGCAGGACCTGTCGCCCAACGATCTGGCCCGCATCATGACCGAGGAGCTGGGCCGTCTGGTCCGCTACCAGCGCCAGTCGCTCGACGAGTTGCGGTCCGCCATGCTCGGCTACGGCCTCAACGAGGCGTTCGTCGAGGGCATGGTCGACATGAAGCGCGCCAAGGACCAGGGCCTGGACTCGGGCGTCGACCGCTCGCCGCAGGCGGGGCCGGCCACCGGATTCGCGCACTGGTGCGCGCGGACTCTCAAGCCCGCCGTCCTCGCCACATCGATCAATTTCGCTGTGAAGGGCTGATGCTGACCGCCGCCTCGCCGCGCTTGCCGTACCAGGCGCTCCAGGCGGCGATGAGGGCGATCGTGCCGAGCAGCAGGGCCGTTGACAGGCCGGCCATCACGTCCACCGGCAGCAGGTAGATGAGCGGGAGGCGGACCGCCGACTCGGCCAGGAAGGCCGCCGCCCAGGTCAGGGTCATGACGTAATAGATGCGGCGGAACGCGGGCTCGGCCACGTAGAGGGCGTCCCAGCGGGCGGCGGTGGCCGCGTCCTCCGCGCCGAAGCGCTTGGCGAGGCTGAAGGCGGCGGGGCGGTGCACGGCGCAGGTGGTGATGAGGACGGCGGCGATGACGCCCGTGGTGATCGACTTGACCGCCAGCATGAAGCGCTCGTCCCCGGTGACGAAGGACAGGACGAGACCGAGGCCGAAGAGCAGGCACATGAACGCCGCGAACCCGTCCAGGCGCCGCTCCCTGACAGCGACATAGACGGTGCGCAGGAAGCCGACGACGGCGGCCGATAACAGCGCGGCGTACTCGCCGACGTGCAGCGCGCGCAGCAGGTAGTAGGCGGCGACGGACGGGAGCACGTCCGACAGCACCACCTTGATCATGGAGCGGTTCATGCGAAAGCCCTTTCCCATCGACTGTAAGCGCGCTTAATGCGATGAATTTCGCTTCAAGGAAACCACGATGCGAGGCGCTAACGCAAGAGATCTCGCGTTAATGTGGGTGGCATGGAACCTGCACGCAGGCCGGGCGGCCGCAGCGCGAGAGTCCGTACGGCGGTGCACGAAACCGTCCTCGACCTGCTGAGCAAGGAGGACTGGGACAGTCTGAGCATCGCCCAGGTGGCGGAGCGTTCCGGGGTGCACCAGGCGACCCTCTACCGGCGCTGGGGCACGCTTGGCGCGCTCATCGACGATGTCGTGACCGAGCGGCTGTCGCAGGGCTCACCGGTGCCCGACACGGGCACGCTCCGCGGAGACCTGGAGGCCTACGCCGTCCAGCTCGCCCGGGACGTGGCCGGCCCGCTAGGGCCCCTTTACGTGCGCGCCGCCCAGGTCGGCACCCGCGTGCACGACGACCGGCAGCCGTACCTGATGGACCGGGCCGTGCAGCTCCAGGGCATGCTGGAGCGCGCGGCGGAGCGGGGCGAAAGCGCGCCGGAGCTGCTGGAGCTCATGGAGGTGGTGATCGCGCCGATCTACTACCACGCGATCTTCTTCAACCGGCCGGTCGGCCCCGAGCACGCCAGGACGCTGGTCGACCGGTTGCTCAGCCTGCCCAGGTGAGGGTGGTCAGCGGTCGACGATCTCGTTCTTGCCGATGACCACGATCCCGCCCCTGGTCAGCGCGAAGCGGGTGCGGTCGTAGTCCAGGTCGAAGCCGATCCGCGCCCCGTCGGGGATCACCACGTTCTTGTCGATGATCGCCTTGCGGACGATCGCGCCCCTGCCGACCTTGACGTTCTCCATCAGCACCGAGTCCTCGACCAGCGAGTGCGAGTGCAGCACGACCCTGGGCGACAGGATCGACCTGTTCGCCGTGCCGCCGGACACGATGACGCCCGGGGACACCAGGGAGTCGATCGCCCGGCCCACCCGGTCGCCGTCGTTGTGCACGAACTTGGCCGGCGGCAGCGGGTCGTGGCCGGTGTGGATCGGCCACTTGTCGTTGTAGAGGTTGAAGATCGGGTGCGCCGAGATGAGGTCCATGTGCGCCTCGTAGTAGGCGTCGAGCGTGCCCACGTCGCGCCAGTAGCCGCGGTCGCGCTCGCTCGAACCCGGCACCACGTTGTTCGCGAAGTCGTAGACGTCCGCGCCGCCGGACTTGACGAGCATCGGGATGATGTTGCCGCCCAGGTCGTGCTTGCTCGTGGGGTCGAGGGCATCTTCCCGCAGCGCGTCGATCATCGCCTGGGTCTTGAACACGTAGTTGCCCATCGAGGCGTACACCTCGTCGGGAGAGTCGGCGAGCCCCACCGCGTCCTTCGGCTTCTCCCGGAACGCGACGATCCGCCGCCCCTGCGGATCGGTCTCGATGACGCCGAACTGGTCGGCCAGCGACAGCGGCTGCCGGATCGCCGCCACCGTCACGTCCGCGCCGGAGTCCTCGTGCTGCTCGACCATCTGCCGCGGGTCCATACGGTAGATGTGGTCGGCGCCGAACACGATCACGTGCTCGGGCATCTCGTCGTAGATCAGGTTCAGGTTCTGGAACAGCGCGTCGGCCGAGCCGGAGAACCACCGCGGGCCGAGCCGCTGCTGCGCGGGCACCGGGGTCACGTAGTTGCCGAGCATCGCCGTCAGCCGCCACGTACGCGAGATGTGGCGGTCGAGACTGTGATTCTTGTACTGGGTCAGTACGACGATCTGCAGGTATCCGCCGTTGGCGAGGTTGGACAGCACGAAGTCGATGAGCCGATACATTCCGCCGAACGGAACGGCCGGTTTGGCGCGATCCGCCGTGAGCGGCATGAGCCGCTTTCCCTCTCCACCTGCCAGTACGACCGCAAGAACCCTCCTGGACCTCATATCCGTGACGCTACCCTCAAAATGCCGATCTATCGACGAAACGCCCACCGAACGTAGTTCGTGCCTGGGGCTCACGGAAGATGGCGACCGACAGCCCGCCGCTACGGCTTGTCTGGCTGTGCCCGGCGGCCCGATGGATCGTAAGGTCGTGTCATGCGCGTTGATCTGCTCACCCGGGAGTACCCGCCGGATGTGTACGGCGGTGCCGGGGTGCACATGGAATATCTGGCCAGAGAGCTGCGGCGGCTGGCCGACGTCCGGGTGCGGTGTTTCGGGGCCGCACGGGAGGAGCCGGGTGTCTCCGCCTACCAGGTGCCCGCCGGGCTCGCCGACGCCAACGCGGCCCTGCAGGTGCTCGGGGTGGATCTGGAGATGGCCGCCGCGTGCGCGGGCGCCGGGGTGGTTCACTCCCACACCTGGTACGCGAACTTCGCCGGGCACGTCGCCAAGATGCTGCACGGCATCCCGCACGTCGTCACCACCCACAGCCTGGAGCCGCTCCGGCCGTGGAAGGCCGAGCAGCTGGGCGGCGGCTACACCGTCTCCTCCTGGGCGGAGCGGACCGCACTGGCCGGTGCCGACGCCGTCATCGCGGTCTCGGAGGGGATGCGCCGCGACGTACTCCTCGCCTATCCCGAGATCCCGCACGAGCGGGTGAGCGTCATCCACAACGGCATCGACACCGCCCAATACGCCCCCGACCGGGGCGACGACGTGCTGAAGAAGCACGGCGTCGACCCGGCGCGGCCGTACGTCATCTTCGTCGGGCGCATCACCCGGCAGAAGGGGCTGGTCCACCTCCTGCACGCGGCGCGGACCTTCGACACCGGCGCGCAGATCGTGCTGTGCGCGGGCGCGCCCGACACGCCGGAGATCGAGGCCGAGGTGACGAGCCTGGTGCGGGAGCTCGGCCGGGAGCGCGACGGGGTCATCTGGATCTCCGAGATGCTGCCCAAGCCAGAGGTGATCCAGCTGCTCACGCACGCGTCGGTGTTCGTGTGCCCGTCGGTGTACGAGCCGATGGGGATCGTGAACCTGGAGGCGATGGCCTGCGAGACGGCCGTGGTGGCGACGGCGACCGGTGGCATTCCCGAGGTGGTGGCCGGCGGGGAGACCGGGCTGCTGGTGCCGATCGACCAGGGGATCGACGGGACGCCGCACGATCCGGAGCGGTTCGCCGCCGACTTCGCCGAGCGGGTCAACGCGCTGCTGGGGGATCCGGCGCGGGCCGCGGCGATGGGGGTGGCCGGGCGGGCCAGGGCCGTCGAGCACTTCTCGTGGGAACGCATCGCGCACCGGACCATGGAGCTCTACACCTCACTGACCTGAGGACTCAGCCGAGGCTGGTCCGCCAGAGTAGGGCGCGGGTCAGGTCCTTCTCGGGTTTGGAGGAGCCGGCCGCGTAGACCTCGCTCGTGCCGGGGCGCTGGGCCAGGGCGTCGATCGTGCCGTCTACGGTCTGCGAGGTCCAGCGTCCGCGGCTGAAGTGCAGCAGCCGCGACCCCGTCGAGTCGAGCACCCACATCCCGTCCCGGCCGTCCGGCTCGGCCTGGGTGAACGCCGGCCCCAGCGCGCCCCACCGGCACCGCCACTCGCCGCCGTCCCAGTGCAGGGCGACCGGGCGGGCGCGCTCCAGCGGCTCGTTGTCCTTGGTGAACTCGCCGGGCACCAGCCATGACACCCCGCCGACCACCCACACGTCGGCCGGGCCGAGCACCACGACGTCGTTGAGCCGGACACGCGGGGACTCCGCCTTGTCCGGCGGCCCGAGCACGGGCAGGTCGACCCGCTGCCACGCCTCGCCGTCCCAGCGGGCGGCCGGTCCCTGGTCGATCAGCGGACCGCTGACCGTCCACACGTCGCCGCCGCGCTTGCCGCCGCCGCTGTTCCCCGAACCGCCGCCGCTCCCGCTGCCGCCGCCCACCGCGCCGGCCGGGGCCGGGAGGTCGTGGTGCTGCCAGGTGGAGCCGGTCCACCACAGCGCCGACGTGCCGCTGACCGCCCACGCGCCGCGCGCCGCGGTGCCGCCCGCGCCGAAGGTGTCGCCGAGCCGGCCGGTGAGCCGCCGCGCCGCCCACGTGTCGTTCTGGAACGCGCCGACGAGCCCGGTTCTGCCGTCCGCCAGGCCGAACACCCACGCGTTGGCGGCCGAGGTGGCGCTGAGCGCGGTCACCTGAACGCTCGGCAGCGGGTACGACGTCCACCCCTTGCCGTCCCATCGCCGCAGGCCCGCGAAGGCCGTCTCCACGGACTCGGCCGTCAAGCGCTGGGTGAGGTGGGTGGCCCAGACGGCGCCGTCGCGGCCCACGGCGAGGTCGTGCAGCTTGCCGTACCCCTCGTCGGTGGACACGACCCGCCAGCCGGAGGCGGCCTTCGTGGCGCGGATGTCGTCGGTGGCGGCCGGTGGCTGGGCGCAGGCGGCGGGCTTGGCGGGGAGCGCGGGCCGCCCGCCCCCGAGCACCGGCACCGGCGAGATCGACGTGCTGGGAGCCGAGGTACTCGGGGTCGCCGTGCCGGGACGCGTGGTGGTGGCGGCGCCCGTGCCCGGCGCCTGGGTCGGCGTCGGCGGGGTGGAGGTGCAGGCGGCGACCGCCAGTACCGCCAGGCCCGCCGTACAGACGCGTGCGACTCGGCTCACCCAGCCCGCCCCCTTCACGTGACCCCGTGATTTCCGCAGGATAGGCCAGTTCGGGCCGCCGCGCCCCTTACGGAATTGGTTACGTTCGCGATATGTGATGCAAGATCACGTTATGTACGTGGTGCGCCTTGTTGTCGCCGCGGAAGTCGACTTCGTACGTGTGCGTCCCGACGTGAATGGCGATCGCGCCCGAGGAGAAGAACCCGCCGGCGAACGACTTGTTGCTCACCACGCTCACCGCGGAGATCTTGCTGTAGGGGATGCTGGTGATCGCGACGCGCTTGCCGACGAACGACTTGTCCTGCACGATGACCCGCCGATCGGTCAGCCCGAGGAACCCCGTCCCGGCGCCGATGGCGTCGTACACCGCGATGATCTGCTCGCCCGGCATCAGCCCGCTCTCTATCTGCTTGAGCTGTTCTTTCCTGTCATAGGGGATGTCAGCCATGTCTGGGCAACGAACAGGGCAGGCGACAGCGTTCCGCGGGCGCCGATTGGGTCTTGTAGCCGATGGGGTTCTGGATCACCCTGAACGCACAGGAGGCCTGACATGTCGCATCCACTCGGAGTAAGCCGCCCAGATCTCGATGTCACAGACCTTCCGACACCGGAAGAGATGTTCAAGGTCTCCAGGGTCGGCCCGAAAGAGCTGGTGCCGCCGGGCTGGAAGCTGTGGGTTCCGCTGTCCGTACTCGTGGTGATCTTCGCCTTCATCGCGGGAGGGTGGGCCGCCTCGGCCGGCCAGGGCGTCTACGCGCTCATCCACTCCACCCAGCTGGGCATCTTCGAGGCCATGGTCCGGGTGACCACGGACGCGGCGCACGCCACCAGCCCCCGGCTGCGCGGGCTGATCGAGGGCGACCCGCCCGCCCCCGGCCGTGGCACTACGTGATCCTGGTCCTGAATTTCCTGTTCTTCGGCTTCTTCTTCGTCAACTTCATCGCCGACTTCATCGGCGATCCGCTCGTCACGTTCTAGGGCGGCTACCCCTTCAGGCAGTCGAGGATCCTTGGCTCGTGGTGGATCGGGAAGTTCGTGGAGTTGGCGATGAAGCAGAGCTTGTTGGCCTCGGCGTGCAGCTCCAGGGCCTTGGCGTGCAGGCTCGGCGTGGTGATCATGACCGTGGGGCGCAGGGTGACCTCGGAGAAGCGGCCGCCGCCGGTGCCGGAGTCCACGACCATGGTGCCCTCCGGTTCGTCGACGTAGGAGGTCACGACGATGCCGTTGACCGAGCACAGGTGGAGATACCACAGCATGTGGCACTGCGACAGCGACGCCACCAGCAGCTCCTCCGGGTTCCAGCGGGCCGGGTCGCCACGGAAACCGGGGTCGGCCGAGCCGGGCAGGGCGGGTTTGCCCTCGGCCGCCACCTCGTGGTCGCGGCCGTAGGACCGGTAGCCGGAGGTGCCCTCGCCGAGGTTGCCGGTCCAGGTGACGGTGACGCTGTAGTGGTGTTCGCTGCTCATGGGTTCATCATCTGTCACTCATGTCCCAGGCGGACCATCCGCCCCGCCGTATCCGAAGGGCGCCGCGTCCGGGTGGATATGGCGCCCCGTCCGCCCCGCCGTACGACAGTCCGGCCGGGGCGGGCTCGGCGGTCAGCCGGTGATGGGGTCGAGGACGACGATCGGGATCTTCCGGTCGGTCTTCTGCTGGTAGTTGTCGTAGTCGGGCCAGGTGGCGGCCATCAGCCGCCACAGTTCGGGCCGTTCCTCGTCCGTGGCCGTGCGGGCGCGGGCCTTGAACTTCTCGGCCTTCACCTGCACCCCGACCTCGGGATTGGCTTGCAGGTTCTTGTACCACTCGGGATGGTCGGGATCGCCGCCCTTGGAGGCGACGACGACGCAGACGCCTCCGTGCTTCTGGTAAATGAGCGGCGTCGTGTACGACTTGCCGGACTTACGGCCGGTGGTGGTGAGAAGGAGAGTCGTGGTGTTGTTCCAGTCGTGTCCCTCGGCGCCGTCGGTCTCCTGATAGCGCTGGACATGTTCCTTGCCATAGAGCATGCCTGCCGCCTACCCCATATCGCCGTAACCGCACCGTTACTGGACGAGGTCTGTACGAGATGTTGACACGCCTGACAGACTGCCTTTCTGTAAGCGCTTACACAGCTGCGGGTGGAAGCGCTTACACAAAAAGGAGCAGCCTGGATGGACGTGACGATCTACGAGGTGGCGCGGCGCGCGGGCGTGTCGATCGCGACCGTGTCGCGCGCGCTGCGGGGCACGGGGCCGGTCGCGCCCAAGACGCGCGAGAAGGTGCTGAAGGCGGTCGAGGAGCTCCGCTTCACGCCCAGCCGCCTCGGTGTCAGCCTGGCCGAGGGCCGCCACGCCGCCAACGGCATCGTCTTCCCCAACCTCGCGGGCCCGTACTACACCGAGGTGCTGCTCGGCTACGAGGAGGTGGCCTCCGAGCTGGGCCGGTCGGTGGTGATCCTGTCCACCAAGGGCCGTAGCCGGGTGCACGACCTGGTCAAGGATCTCGCGGGACGGGTGGACGGGCTGATGGTGTTCGGCCACACGGTTCCGGATGACCTGGTCGCCGAGCTGGTACGGATGCGGATGCCGCTCGTCTTCGTCTCCCGCGAGCCGCTGGCCGGGGCCGACACGCTGCGCAGCGAGAACACCGCCTCGGCCCGCGCGCTGGCCGAGCACCTGCTGGGACACGGCTACCAGCGGTTCGCCTTCCTCG
Source organism: Nonomuraea sp. NPDC048901 (assembly GCF_040649695.1). Taxonomy (NCBI): domain Bacteria; kingdom Bacillati; phylum Actinomycetota; class Actinomycetes; order Streptosporangiales; family Streptosporangiaceae; genus Nonomuraea; species Nonomuraea sp. NPDC048901. Next base: position 414,083 of record NZ_JBEZFW010000009.1, read on the forward strand.
GCGCGCCGATCGCGACGGGTGACGACGTGGACGAACGCTGGCAGGGGGTCAGGTCCGTCCTCGGCACCGCGATCGAGGCGGTGCCGACGGAGCACTACACCGTCGAGTGCGGCTACCAGGCCGCCCTGACCCTGCTGCGCGCTCCGGCGCGGCCCGAGGCGATCGTCTGCTCCGACGACGAAGTGGCGCTGGGCGCCCTGCTCGCCGCCGAGGAGCTCGGGCTGGCCGTACCCGACGAGCTGGCCGTGACCGGGTGGGACGACATCATGGCCGCCCGCCACGCCCGCCCCGCGCTGACCACCATCCGCCAGCCGATGCGCGAGCTGGGCGCGCGCGCCGCGCGGGCGCTCGACGAGCTGATCACCGGCGCCCGCGACACCCCGAAACACCTCGTCCTGACCACCGAGCTGGTGCTGCGCGCCAGTTGCGGTCACCACCCCCAGGAGGAACCCAAGTGAACCCCTCGACCCGGCGCTCCGCCGCCGGTCTGCTCACTCTCGCGATACTGATCACCGGCTGCGGGCGCGGTGCCGACAAGGCACCCGAGAAGGCGCAGGACGTCAAGACCGGCGCGGCCGCCGGCGAGATCACCGTCTGGGGGATCGGCGAGGAGGGCAAGGCGCTCGGCGCCTTCGCCAAGGACTTCGAGAGCGCCAACCCGGGCGTCAAGGTGAACGTGACGCCGATGGGCTGGGACGTCGCCCACGACAAGATCACCTCGGCCATCGCGGGCAGCGCCACCCCCGACATCAGCATGATCGGCTCCACCTGGGCGGGTGAGCTGTCCAAGACCGGCGTGCTGGACCCCACGCCCGGCAACCTCATCGACAAGGCCGCGTTCTTCCCCGGCGCCTGGCAGACCGTGGACGTCAACGGCACCGCGTACGGAGTTCCGTGGTACGTCGAGACCCGCGTCCTGTACTACCGCACGGACCAGGCCGAGAAGGCGGGCGTCAAGCCGCCGGCCACCTGGGCCGAGCTCAACACGTTCGCCAAGGCGCTGAAGGAGAAGGGCGGCGCCAAGAAGGGCTTCCAGCAGGGCTACACCGAGGGCTCCTGGCAGGAGCTGGTGCCGCTGATCTGGCAGGCCGGCGGCGAGATCGTCAAGGACGGCAAGTACACCTTCGACACCCCCGAGGCGGTGACCGCGCTCAAGCAGTACGCCTCGCTCTTCCAGGAGAAGCTGGCTCCGAACGACACCGCCAAGGGCGCCTTCCCGCAGAACTTCATCAAGGGCGAGGTCGGCGGCTTCTTCTCCGGCCCCTGGATGGTCGGCGTGCTGAACAACGACGGCGGCGCGGACTTCAAGGACAAGTTCGACGTCGCGCCCTATCCGAAGGGCCCGGTCTCGGCGACCAGCTTCGTCGGCGGCTCCGATCTGGTCGTCTTCAAGCAGGCCAAGAACCGCGACGCCTCCTGGAAGTTCATCCAGTGGCTCACCGACCCCAAGGTGCAGGCCAAGTGGTACACCACGGTGAAGGCGCTGCCCAGCGTCCAGTCGGCCTGGCAGGAGCCGGAGCTGGCCTCGGACAAGCAGCTCGCGGTCTTCGGCGAGCAGCTGAAGGACGCCAAGACGCCGCCGCCGTACCCCACCTGGGAGCAGGTGGCGAAGGTGTTCGAGACCGAGCTGGAGAAGCTGGCGCTCGGTAAGCAGACGCCGGAGCAGACGGCCAAGGCCATCCAGGCGCAGGCCGACACGATCGGCACCGGCCTGTAGTGATGACGCTGCTTCGCAGGGGCGGGCTCGGCTGGGTGTTCGTGCTGCCGTTCGTGCTCATGTTCGTGGTGTTCTACCTCGGGCCGCTGCTGGCCGGGCTGGGCATGAGCTTCACCGACATGCGCAGTACGGACGTCACCGACCCGCTGGCCGTCGACCCGGTCGGCGTCGAGAACTACATCAGGCTGGCCGGCGACGAGGCGATGCGCAAGGCGGCGCTGAACACCGCGATCTTCGTGGTCACCGGGCTGCCGCTGACCATCGGGCTCGGCCTGGCCGCCGCCGTGGCGCTGAACTCCGGCATCGCCCGGCTGCCCGCCGCCTTCTTCCGGCTCGGCTACTACCTGCCGCACATCACCAGCATCATCGGCGTCGCGGTCGCGTGGAAGTTCCTGCTGGAGCCGGAGGCGGGACTGGTCAACCGGCTGCTGGGGCTGGTCGGCCTCCCGGGGGCCGCCTGGCTGCAGGATCAGGCCACCGCGCTGCCGTCGATCATCGTGATGACGGCCTGGCGGAGCTTCGGGTTCGACATGGTGGTCCTCCTCGCGGCGCTGCAGGGGATCCCCCGGGAGCTGTACGAGGCGGCGGAGGTGGACGGGGCCGGGCCGTGGAAGCGGTTCAGGTCGGTCACGCTGCCGCAGCTGCGGCCGGTGATCCTGTTCTGCACCGTCTACAGCTCGACCGGGTTCCTGCAGTTCCTGGAGGAACCGCTGATCATGACCGGCGGCGGGCCGCTGAACTCCACGCTGTCGGCCTCGCTGGCCATCTTCAAGCAGTTCGGCGTGGGCAACTACGGCTACGCGGGGGCCGCCGCGACCGTGCTGTTCACGGTGATCATCGCGCTGGCCGTACTTCAGCTCAGGATCGGGAGGGCGCGGTGAGGCGGACCCGCAGGCAGAACCTGATCACCTACCTCGGCCTGAGTGTCGGGCTGCTGCTGGTCGTCGGGCCGTTCTTGTGGGCGGGGCTCAGCTCGCTCAAGCCGGAGCCGGAGATCCGGCGCGACCCGCCGACGTTCTGGCCCGAGACGTTCACGCTGGACAACTACTCCGAACTACTGCAACGGGTGCACATCGGGCAGGCGTTCGCGAACAGCGTGTTCGTCGCGCTGGTCATCGTGGCCGGCAACCTGCTCTTCTCCTCGATGGTCGGCTACGGGTTCGCCAAGATGCGCTTCCGTGGCAGGGACGCCGTCTTCGGGCTGGTGCTGGTGCAGATGGCAGTGCCGGCGATCGTGCTGATGATCCCGCAGTTCGTGCTGATCGCGAGGCTCGGCATGGTCAACACCTTCCTCGGCATCATCCTGCCGGGGCTGATCACGCCGCTGGGTGTGTTCATGATGCGGCAGTTCATCGCGGAACTGCCCGACGAGCTCATCCACGCGGCGCGGGTGGACGGGGCGGGGGAGTTCCGGATCTTCTTCAGGATCGTGCTGCCGCTCTGCAAGCCCGCGATGGCCACGCTGGGCCTGATCACCTTTCTCGGATCATGGAACAACTTCCTCTGGCCGGCCGTGGTGGCGCAGTCGGAGGACGTCTACACGCTGCCCGTGGCCCTGAACATCCTCAACAGCCACGAGGGCAGCCACTACAACCTGCTCATCGCCGGGGCGATGATCGTGGTCGCGCCGATCCTCGTCCTGTTCGTCTTCCTGCAGCGCTTCTTCATCCAGGGCATCGCCACGTCCGGACTCAAGTAGCTCGAGTTGAGGAGCACCCCCATGCGCAAGACCGCCGTGATCGCCGGCCTGCTGGTGCTGGCCGCCGCCGCTGTGCCCAGCCCGGCCAGCGCTTCATCGGGAAATAGCACGTTATTTCAGTACGCAAAGGACACGTGGCGGTCGATGGCCGCCATGGTCGACCCCGCCACCGGCATCCCGTCCGACAAGGTCACCGGCGACCTGAAGACCAGGGCCAAGGTCACCTCGCCCACCAACATCGGCACCTATCTGTGGAGCACGCTCGTCGCCCGCGACCTGCGCGTCATCGCCTCCGGCGAGGCCACGGCCCGCGTCGGCAAGGTGCTCGACGCGCTGGAGCGGATGGACCGCGACACCCCGACCGGCCAGTACTACAACTGGTACGACCCGGCGACCCTCCAGCTCGTCCACACCTGGCCCGACAACGGCGACCCCGTGTCGCTGTTCGCCTCCAGCGTGGACAACGGCTGGCTGGCCACGGCCCTGATGATGGTCCGCAACGCCGTGCCCCGCTACTCCGCACGGGCCTCGAAGCTGGTCACGTCCATGAACTTCGCGTCGTACTACGACCCGGCCGCCCGCCCCGACGCGGGCACCGGGCTGCTGCGCGGCGGCTTCTGGCCGCAGAAGCCGGAGGGCTGCTCGGTCGAGAGCGACTACGCGGGCACCGGCACCAAGGTCTGGTCCACCTGCCACCACTATGGCGCGCCCGCCGAGACCCGCATCGGCCAGTACGTGGGCATCGCGCTCGGCCAGATCCCGCCCCAGAGCTACTTCGGCCCCTACCGGACCTTCCCCGACAACGGCTGCGACTTCGGCTGGCAGGACCAGAAGCCGGTCGGCGCGTGGAAGACGTACCTGGGCGTCAACGTCTGGGAGGGCACATACGGCTACCGCGGCATGAGGTTCGTCCCGAACTGGGGCGGTTCGATGTTCGAGGCGCTGATGCCGGACCTGGTCGTGCCCGAGGCGAAGTGGGCACCCCGGAGCTGGGGCCGCAACCACCCGGTGTTCGTCAAGGCGCAGATCGAGCACGGCCTGAACGAGGCGAAGTACGGCTACTGGGGCTTCTCGCCGTCCAACGACCCGCGCGGCGGCTACCGCGAGTACGGCGTGGACCCGCTCGGCATGGACACCCCCGGCTACACCTCCGACGAGGAGCGCACCAGCACCGATCCCGGGTACGAGGGCTGCCGCCCGGCCCAGCCGGAACCCACCGCCTACGGCGAGGGAGTCGTGACCCCGCACGCCAGTTTCCTGGCTCTGCCGTACGCACGGGCCCAGGCGATGGATAACCTGGCCAAGATCCGCAAGAACTTCGACGCCTACGGGCCCGGCGGTTTCTACGACTCCGTCGCGGTCCGCTCGGGCGCCGTGTCGAAGTGGTACCTCGCGCTCGACCAGGGCATGGTCATGGCCGCCCTGGGCAACGTGCTCACCGGCGGCGACCTGCACCGTTACTTCGGTGGCGCGGGCGTCGAGGCGAAACTCCGGCCGGTGATGGAAATCGAGGAGTGGGCCGTTCAGGGGGTCCCTCCCACCAACTGAACCCTCCAACAGATCGGGGAATCCCAGATGAGTACGGCTGATGCCGCGCACCGTGACTGGCGAGAACGCATCCACCAGGCGTCGGGGCAGGCGGTTCCGGCCGCCGAGCTGAGCCTTCCGGCGCCGGCCGGGCTGCGGGCCGTCCCCGGCGTGGGCCATGTGACGCTGACGTGGGAACCCGTGCCGGAGGCGATCGGCTACCTGGTGCACAGGGACGGCGTCGCGGTGTCGCAGCCCGACGTGGACGTGGCCGCCGTGCCCGCCTGCCGCTATGTCGACACGGGACACGGCGCGGCGTCGTACACGGTCGCGGCCGTCGCCTCCATGGAGACCGTCGGGCCCGTCTCGGCGGCGGTCCCGGCGGCTCCGCTGGCGGGCGGTCCGGCGGCGGTCAGCGTGCGGGTCGACGCCGCCGCCGTGGCCCGTGACCTGCCCCGGCCGTGGCGGTACATGATCGGCTCCGAGCACCTGTCGTACCTGCTGAGCAAGGACGAGACAGGCGGCCGGCCCATCGGCGCGGAGCTCACCGAGGCGCTGCGCGTCGTGCGCGAGGAGTTCGGGGTCGAGACGGTCCGCGCCCACGCCATCTTCGGCGACGACCTCGGGGTCTACAAGGAGGTCGACGGCCAGGCGGTCTACGACTTCGGCAAGGTCGACGAGGTCTACGACACGATCATGGCGCTCGGCCTGCGGCCGATCGTCGAGCTCGGCTACATGCCGCGCGACCTGGCCGCCGACCCGTCCAAGACGGTGTTCGGCTACGAGGCGATCGTCTCCCCGCCCAAGGACTTCGAGGCCTGGAGCGACCTGGTCAGAGCATTAGTCGAGCACCTGGTCGACAGGTACGGGATCCAGGAACTCATCGAGAACTGGGCCTTCGAGGTGTGGAACGAGGCCAACCTCGCCGTCTTCTGGACGGGCACGCCCGAGGAGTACTTCCTGCTCTACGACGTCAGCGCCGCCGCTGTGAAGAACGTGCACCCGTCGCTGCGGGTCGGCGGGCCCGCCTCGGCGGCCAACGGCTGGGTGGAGGAGCTGCTCGCGCACGTCGCCGAATCGGGCGCGGAGCTCGACTTCATCTCCACCCACACCTACGGCAACGCCCCGCTCGACTGGCGCCCCACCCTGGCCAGGTACGGCATGCCGGACACCCCCATCTGGTGGACCGAGTGGGGCCCCACCCCGACCCACTTCCACGGCATCGGGGACGGGCCGTTCGGGGCCACGTTCCTGCTGCACGGCATGAAGTCGGCGGCCGGCCGGCTGGCCGCCGTGTCGCACTGGGTGGCCTCGGACCACTTCGAGGAGCTGGGGCGGCCGCCACGGCTCTTCCACGGCGGTTTCGGCCTGCTGACGGTCGGCAACCTGCGCAAACCCCGCTTCCACGCGCTCACGCTGGCCACCCGCCTGGGCGACGCCGAGCTGGCGACCGTGATCGAAGGTGACGCCGGTGGGGTCGAGGTCTGGGCGGCGCGGCACGCGGACGGGCGCGTCGGGGTGCTGGCCTGGAACGGCACGTTCAACCAGGCGCAGGCCGACGGGGCTCCGGAGCTGTCGCGCGCGGTCTCCTTGACGGTCGCGGGTCTCGACGGGGACTACACGCTCACCCACCACCGCATCGACGAGTGGCACTCCAACATCGGGGCGGTCTGGCGGGCGATGGGCGATGGCGACTGGCCCCAAGAGCACCAGTGGGACAAGCTGCGCTCGGACAACACCCTGGACGAGCTGACCCCGGCGGCCGTGGTCACGGCGGAGGGCGGTGCGGTGACGGTGGACTTCAACCTGCCGATGCCGGGCGTGTCGTTCGTCGAACTGACCCCGCGCTGACGCTCCAGAGCCCCTACCTCTGATGCCGTCGGAGGGGGTCAGAGGTAGGGGCGGGTGACCGTGACCAGGTCGGCGGCGGCGTCGCGGGTGCCGACGTAGACGGCCGTCTCGGGGGTGCGCTCCCGCACGTCGCGGTCGCGGATCGCGAACACGGCGGGCGCCGCCCCCACGTCGCCGTAGCGGGAGGTGACGGCGGCGTCGATCGCCCGGCGCGCGTCGGCCACCACGTCACGCGAGGTGTGCCCGGTGCCGGAGACGGCCAGGTAGCCGAGCAGCGCCGCGAACCTGGGCTCGCCCTCGGCCGCGGGCCGCTGCCGGGGCAGCACCGGGCGGTCGAGCCAGAACACCTTGCCCGCCAGGAACGCGGCGTAGCTCACGTCGTCATGGTCCAGCGTCCGTGCCGTCTCTGCCAGCAGCTCCCCGAACTCGGCCAGGTCCGCCTGCGGCGGCAGGTCCGTGGTGACGAACAGGGGCACGATCAGCGAGTCCAGCATGTGGGTATCCCTCCGTGAGGAGCCTCATCGTAGGGTGCGCCACCGACAATCCCGCGTGACGCCACAGCCGTGTCGCCAGAAGAAGACAGCAGCGGCGCCGGAGCATCGCGCCCGAAGACCGCCCCGGCAGTTACTTGCCCAGGTTCGCGGCCAGCAGGTCGAGCAGCGGCTGCCGTCGTACGCACTGCTCCAGCGCGAAGGAGTCGGCCAGCTCCACCACCTCGTCGTCGGACAACCCCCTGAACAGCTCGGCGTACTCGGGCAGCATCGCCTGCGCGATGAGGATGTGCCGGATCAGGTCGTCGGCCTGGTAACGCGCCCCCCACGGATAGGGAGCCCAGCCGGGCGCCTCGGCGTCGAGCAGCGTGTGCAGCGGCGCCAGGACGTCGGCCGACTCCTCCATGGTGGAGCCCCACCGGTCCGCGCCGAGCCGCCGCTTCTTGCCGATGAACGCCCCGAACCTGTCGAGGTACGGCCCCGCCGCGTGGACCAGCCCCTGCAGCCCGACATCCTTGTACGTCCACAGCGACCAGCCGGCCCCGTGCTCGTCGTAGATGTCGAGCTGGTCGCGCAGGATCCGGTAGCGCTGCTCGTCGATCTCGGGTTGGCCGGTGTAGACGGGCCCGAACTCACCCACCCACAGCGGCGTCCCCGTCGCGCGCTGGAACCGGGACCGCTTCTGGAAGGTCCGCTCCAGCTCGCGCCGGTCGCACCATTCGCCGCGGGTGTAGCCGGGGTACGGCCCGCCGTGCGCGAACCCGGCCAGGGCGTAGTCGTGGCAGACGAAGACCGTGTTCCCGTACACCTCGCGGAAGATCGAGAAGTCCGTGGCGTAGGTGTTGCCGTCGAGGAACAGCACGTGCCGCGGATCGGCGGCGCGCAGCGCCTTGACCAGCCGGTCGTAGAACGGCCCGATCACCTTGCCGCTCGGGTCGCCGGGCTCGTTGACCGGGTTGTACCCGGCCACCCACGGATGCTCGCGGTAGCGGTCGGCGATGGCCTCCCATAGGTGGATGGCCCGGTCCTGGAAGTGGCGATGGTTCCAAAATGCGGCGACATGGGTGGGATTGTCGGAGTGCCAGTGCTGGTTCTGCGCGCCGGGCAGGGCGTGCAGGCCGATGACGCTGTACACGCCGTACGAGCCGAGCAGGTCGACCACCCGGTCGAGGTGGCGGAAGCCGCGCTCGATGACCTCGAAGGGCCGCTGGTCGGACTCGAGATGGCGGTAGTTGACCGGGATGCGCACGCAGTTCACCCCCAGCCCGGCCAGCAGCGCCGCGTCCTGTTCGGTGAAGAACGAGGTCAGCAGCCGCTCGAAGAACAGCTCCGCCCGATCCTCGCCCAGCACCGCCTGTACGGCCTCGCGCATCGCCGTCTCGTTGGCGGGGTAGCCGGTGATGAAGTTCTCCATGTTCAGCCAGCCCCCGAGTCCCACCCCGCGTAGCCGTACCGGAGTGGAATCGGCGGTGACGAGCCGGCTTCCGGACACCTGCAGCATGTTCACCCTTTCGTGGCACCAGCGGTAAGACCACCGATCAGGTGGCGTTCGGCGATGGCGTAGAACCCGAGCGCGGGCACCATGGCCAGGACGAGATAGGCGAGGATCCGGGCGGTGTCGGTGCTGTACTGGCCCTGGAACTGCTGGATGCCCAGCGGCAGCGTCCATCCGGACTCGTCGCTGAAGACGACCAGCGGCAGCATGAAGTTGTTCCAGCTCCCGACGATCGCCAGGACGGAGACGGTGGCCAGCGCGGGCCGGGCCATCGGCAGCAGGATGCGCCAGAAGAAGCCGAAGGCCGAGCAGCCGTCGATGGTGGCCGCCTCCTCGATCTCGCCGGGGATGCTCCTGAAGAAGCCGCGCAGGATGAGGATCGTCAGCGGCAGCCCGAAGGCGGCCTGCGTCAGGATCACGCCGAGCGGGCTGTCGAGCAGGCCGAACGTACGCAGCAGCACGAAGATCGGCAGGATGGCCACCGCGAACGGGAACATCAGCCCCATCGTGAACAGCGTGAACAGCACCTCCCTGCCGCGGAAGGCGAACCTGGCGAAGACGAAGGCGGCCAGCGCCGACAGCGCGACGACGAGCACAGTCGAGGCCAGCGCGATGAACGTGCTGTTCCACAGCTGCCGCCAGAACGAGCCCTGGGTGAGCACGTCGGTGTAGTTCGCCGGGACCCACGGGTCGGGCAGGCCGAACGGGTTGACCGACAGCTGGGCGGTGCTCTTGAAGCCGCCGAGCAGCGCGTAGATCACCGGGATGAGGATGAACGCGCCGACGATCCACGCGATCACGTGCAGGGGCAGCGTCTGCCGTCTCATCGGCGGTCTCCCATCCTGGTGGTCGCGCCCTCGAGATCGCGGCGCATCACGAAGCGCTGGTAGGCCAGGGCGAAGACGAGGCTGAGGGCGAACATCACCACGCTGATCGCGCTGGCGTAGCCGACCTGGGACCGCTTGAACCCGAACTCCAGCATCGTGACGGCCATCGTCTCCGAGGAGTGCGAGGGGCCGCCCTGGGTGAGGATCCAGACCAGGTCGAACAGCTGGATCGTGTAGATGACCGACAGGAACACGCTGATCCTGATCGTCGGCCCCAGCAACGGCAGCGTGACGTGCCAGAACACCCGCCACGGCGTGCCGCCGTCGATCTGGGCGGCCTCGATCAGCTCGTCGGGGATGTTCTGCCGCCCGGCCAGGTAGATCATCATGTGGAAGCCGAAGTACTTCCACGTCATGACCAGGAAGAGCGACAGCATGACGGTGTCGGGATCGGCGAGCCAGTCGGAGTTCAGCCCGACCAGGCCCAGGATCCGGTTGGCCACTCCCGCGTCCGGCGACAGGATCAGTGAGAACAGCACGCCGGTGATCACTTCGGAGAGCACGTACGGCGCGAAGAACACCAGCCTGTACAGCGTCCGCCCGCGGATGCGCTGGTTGAGCAGCATGGCGATGCCGAGCGCGATGGGCAGCTGCACCACGACGGTCAGGACGACGAGGACCACCAGGTGCCAGACGTCGTCCCGGAAGACGTCCGTGCCGAACAGCCGGGTGAAGTTGTCCAGCCCGATGAAGTTCGTCGGCAGCCCGCCGAAGCCGTTCCACTTGAAGGCGCTGGCGTAGAAGGCGATGAGGATCGGCGCCACGACGAGCAGCAGGAACAGCACCAGCGCGGGCAGCACGAACAGCGCGATCGTCACCCAGCCGCGCTGCCGCCCCCGGGAGGGGGAGGCGGGGGCCGGGAGCGCGGGCGCCTCCGGTCCCCGGGTCAGCGTCGTCATTCGCTCTTGGCCACTTCCGTGATGGCCTCGACGACCTGCTGGGGCGTCTTGGTGCCGGCGATAAGCTGCGCCACGCTGTCGTTGACCTCCTGACCGACCGCGGGCGGGTACGCCTGGTCGAGGAAGAGCTGGAAGCCGGTGGCGGAGGCCAGCGACTGGGCCACCACCTTCAGGTTGGCGTCCTTGACCGCGCTCTCCTCGCCCTTCAGCACGGGAAGCACCCCGCCGGATTCGACGGCCTTGGTGTGATTGCCCTTCTCGGTCATGAACTTCACGAACTCCACCGCCTCCGCGGGCGCGTCAGCGCCCACCGCGATGCCACCGCCGCCGCCGAACGCCTCGGTGATCGCGCCCTTGCCGCCGTCGACCGTGGGGAAGGGGAAGAAGCCCAGGTTGTCGCCGAGTCCCTTGCCCGATGAAGCCTGCACGCTCGGCGCCCACTGGCCCATCAGCTCCATCGCGGCCTTGCCGTTGGACATGGTCGCGGCCTGGCCGTCAGGAGTGCCGTAGCCGGCCCCGAGGAAGCCCTTCTGGAACGGCTGCAGGTCGACCAGCGCCTTGAGCTGCTGGCCGGCGGCGACGAAGTCGGGCTTGGTGAAGTCGTGGTCCACTCCGGCCTGCTGCAGGGCGGGCAGCCCACCGATGCGCATGGCCAGGTAGGCCCAGTAGTAGTGGCCGGGCCACTTCTCCTTGCCGGCCAGCGCGATCGGGGTGATCCCCGCCGCCTTCAGCTTCTTGACGGCTTCCAGGAGCTGCGCCCACGTGGCGGGCGGCGCGGTGATGCCCGCCTTGGCGAAGAGCTGCTTGTTGTACCAGAAGCCGACCATCCCGATGTCGGTCGGCAGCGCGTACGTCTTGCCGTCGAACTGGTAGGCCGCCAGCGACGCCTTGGTGAAGCCGTCCACGACGGGAGCGACGTCGGTGGTGATGTCCTTGACCAGGCCCGCGTCGATCTGTTGCTTCAGGACCCCGCCGCCCCACGTGGCGAACAGGTCGGGCGCCTTGCCCGACTGCGTGAGCGTGGTGATCTTGGCCTTGTAGGCGTCGTTCTCCAGGACGGTGAGCTTCATGGTGACGTTGGGATGCGCGGCCTGGAACTCCTTGGCCCTGGTCGCCCAGATCGTCTTCATCGGCTCGGAGGTCGACAAGTGCCACCACTCGAGCGTCACCTTCGCGGCCGAGGCCGGCTTGCCGCTCCGCGCGGGCTCCGGGGTCCCGCCGCCGCCGCAGCCGGCGAGGAGTAAGGCCGTGGCGACCAGTACGAGACTGCGCCTCATAGGGGTTCCCTTCTCCGCTGCTGAAAGTTTCGTTAAACCCCCGATAATTTCATTGCCCGGAGCATAAGTAACCTGTCTGTAATGCGTCAATAGCCATCGTGGAGGCGATCCCGACTCTGGGCCGAAAGTTTCGGTTAGACTCCGGCTCATGCCAGCGAAGAGGCGGGTGACGATCGCCCTGATAGCCGAGGAGGCCGGGGTCTCGATCCCCACGGTGTCCAAGGTCATCAACGGCCGCCCCGAAGTGGCCCCGGAGACTCGCCACCGCGTCGAACGGCTGCTGCACGAGCACGGCTACCAGCGGCGCACCAGCCAGGACGACACGCCCTCGGGGCTGGTGGACCTGGTGTTCGCCGAGATCGAGTCGCCGTGGGCGATGGAGATCGTCCGCGGCGCCGAGTCCGCGGCCCGCGACGCGGGGGCGAGCGTCGTCATGTCGGTCCTGCACACCCACGCGGGTCCCGGCAGAGACTGGCTGGACCGGCTGGCCTCGCGGCGGACGGACGGCGTGGTCGTCGTGGCCTCGAAACTCTCGACCGGGGTCCAGGCGCAGCTGAGCGCCCGTTCACTGCCGTTCGTGGTGGTCGATCCTGAGGGCGAGCCGGCGCCGGGCGTGGTGTCGGTGGGCGCCACCAACTGGCACGGCGGTCTGGCCGCCACTCGCCACCTGCTGGAGCTGGGGCACCGCAGGGTCGGCATGATCAGTGGGCCGGGCGACATGCTGTGCAGCCAGGCGCGCATCGACGGCTACCGGGCGGCGCTGGAGACCGCGGGCGTCGAGGTGGACCCCACGCTGATCCGCCGAGGGACTTTCTTGGTCGACTCCGGCCACGACCAGGGCCATGCCCTGCTCTCCCTGCCCGACCCGCCGACGGCGATCTTCGCGGGCAGCGACCTCATGGCCTTCGGCGTCTTCGAGGCGGCCCGCCAGCGCGGCCTGCGCGTACCCGAAGACCTGAGCGTCGTCGGCTTCGACGATCTGCCCCTGTCGAAGTCGGCCTGGCCCCCGCTCACCACGGTCCGCCAGCCGCTGCAGGAGATGGCCGCCCTGGCGACGCGCACGGTCCTGGCGATGAAGCGCGGGGAGGCCCCGGAGAGCCGGCGGGTGGAACTGGCCACGGACCTCATCGTCCGCGAGAGCACGGCGGCACTGGTCAAGCCCGAGGCTTGAGGGGCGACCGCACCGGGCGGCTCAGGTCGCGCGGCCCCAGCACGTGTCGGCAGCGGACCGCGCTGCCGCTGTACGTCCAGGCCGCCGCGGTTCGTTCGTCCGTGGCGGCCTGGACAGCGTTGTCAGGTCGACAGCGTTGTCAGGTCGCGAGCTGGCTTCCGTAAGCCCGCGCGACGAGCTCGGCCACCGCGCTGTGCGCGCCGAGCGGCTCGGAGTGACCCGCGCGGACCGCCGTGGCGGCCTGCTCGACCACCTCCGCCGACGCCTCGTGGCCGATCAGGCAGGGAGCGATGGCCAGGCGCGTGGCGCCGGCGGCCCGCAGCCGTTCGGCCGCCACCGGCACCCCCGGATCGCTGTCGAGAGAGGCGGCGACCACGGGGAGCGTGAGCCGCGAGGCGAGCAGCACCGCGGTCGCCTGGACGGCGTGCACGGCCCGCTCGCCGCCGACCGTGCCGAGGATGATGGCGTCGACGGGGCTGGAGACGTTCAGCAGCCGGACCCGGTCGGCCCTGGCCAGGCCGCGCTCGGCCAGCCTGATGTGCAGCGCCTCGGCCAGCAGCGGGTGCGGGCCGAGGGCCTCCGTCACGACCGCGTTCGACCCGGACGCCGCGACGGCCTTGCCGATCTCGGCCAGGACGATCGGATCGTCCCAGGTCAGCAGCGGCACCACGATCGACTCGCGCCCCGAGGGGAGCGAATCGGCGAGATCGGTAACGCTGGTGAGGCGCACCTCGATCTGAGGGTTGTCGACGCGTACCACGGCCGCGATCTCCGCTGCCACGCCCGAGGTGCTGCCCGGCACCGCGAGGACGAGGACAGGGGCGTCCGGCGGCAGGGACGTGGGCACGGGACGGCGGTGTCGACCGCCGCCCGGCCGGGGGGAACGTTCACGTACAGGCAGGCTCACAGGCGCGCAGTTTATGCCTATAAAGGGACCTGTGTTCTGCGAAATGGCCGCGATTCAATCACAACGCTGGCCGTGTGACCGAGATCACATCGTGATAGCCACAAATCTTGACTTATCTGGATAAAGCGGCAAACTCAACAGCAACTAGAAACGCGTTCTAGAGCGACAGTCACGCACCGTCCCCCTAAGGACTGGTAATGAAGCCGTTCTATGTGCGCGAGTTGAGCGTGTACCCCGTCGGCCGCCGACGGGTCTGGCTCCTGGCGATAGCCGTGCTGGCGAGTCTGGTGGCCAATTTCGAGACGACGATCGCCACCATCCTGCCGTTGCTGCTGGACGACCTGAAGATGTCCCTGACGGTCTACGGGCAGATCGCCGCCGTCTCGGTGCTGGTGGGCGGGCTGTCGGCCGGGTTCGGCGGCATCCTGTCCGACCGGTGGGGCCGGGTCACGATCCTGGTGCCCACGCTGACCGTCACCGCGGCCTGCAATTTCCTGCTGGCCACCGTGGACTCGGTCGGCGAGCTGTTCGCGGTGCGCTGCCTGATGCTGTTCATCGAGGGCGCGGGCATCACGATCACCGCCTCGCTCGTCCGCGACTTCTCGCCGCGCCTGGGCCGTGCGCAGGCGTTCGCGTTCTGGACCTGGGGGCCGGTCGGCGCCTCCTTCCTCGCCTCGTTCATCGCCGGCTTCACGCTGCCGATGTTCGGCAACGCCTGGCAGTCGCAGGCGGTCATCATGGGCGTCGTCTCGCTGATCCTGTGCGGGGTCATCATCTGGCAGATCGCCGAGCCGTCGGCGGCCCTGCGGGCGCAGATCATGCGGCAGGAAGAGGCGGTGGTCTCCGAGGAGAAGATCGATCCGGGCAAGGTGAAGGAGTTGTTCCGGCATCCGCACCTCTGGGCCCACGTGCTCGGCAACACCGGCTGGCAGGTGCTCTACTGGACCTTCGCGATCTTCGGTCAGACGATCCTGGCCGACTCCTTCCGGATGGAGACCGCTGAGGCCAACCGCGTCGTCGCCTTGGGCATCCTGCTCAACGCGCTGGCCGTCATCGTGGTCGGCCGGATCTCCGACCGATTGGAGCTGCGCAAGCCGTTCACGGCCGTGGGCATCGTGCTGACGGTCGCGACGCTCGCCTACTTCATCAGCCTCATCGGCACGGGCGCCACGGTCGGCACGGTCACTCTGGTCTACGCGATCCTGTTCCTGGTCCTGGGCGTCGCCTACGTCCCTTGGATGGCGAACTTCTCCGAGGACGCCGAAGACGTCGACTCCCGGCTCCAGGGCGCGGCACTGGGTCTGTGGGGCATGGTGGTCCGGGTCATGATCGTGGCCCTGCTGGTGATCTCGCCGACGGTGGTGAAGGCCGGCGGCGGGTGGGGAACCTGGCTGTGGGTGGCGCTGGCCGGCCAGGTGGTCTTCCTGCTCTCGATCGCCGCCTTCAAGGGCTCCTGGCGCCGCCCCCGCGCCGACGAGTCACCGAAGGTCACGGCCTGACACCACCAGCCACAGGTACGGCACCGGCAACGCGAACAGCCAGAACCGGTGCGCCTCGTCCCAATGCCCGAACCCGCACGTCGGCGGCCACAGCCTGACCTCCGGCGGCAGCAGGATCGTGCCCAGCACCAGAACGAGCTGCACGACCACGGCGGCCATGGCGGCCTGCCGTCCGGCGGCGTACCGGACGGCGGTCGCCGCGGCCGCCAGCCCGATCCCCAGGCAGACACCCACCTCGATCAGCATGTCCCCGACGGGGAACAGGGTCTCCTCGGGCAGCCTCGACAGTACGTAGGCGAAGGCGCCCAGCCACACGGCGACGGCGGGGCCGCCGGCGAGCAGGCACCGCTGAGCTTGCCGCAGCCGGTGCGGCACCGGCTCCGGGCCACCGGACATGGCGTCGACCAGCGCGAAGGCGGCGGCGGAGCCCAGGAGCGTACCGGCGATCCGCAGCAGGATGAGCCCCATGGCGCTGGTGAGCGGCTGCCCGAAGTCCGCGAGCGTGACCAGCGCCGCGGTGAAGAGCGTGACCACCGCCAGCGGGGCCCAGTCGATGGCCCGGACGAGCGGCCGCAGGAGCAGGAGCGGCACAACGAGCCGCGCCGTCTTCGGCACGGTTGCCGGCGAGGTCGTCGGCGGGCTTGTCGGCGCGGCCCCAAGCGCGGGTGGAGGAGCGGGCGCGGTTCTTTGCGCGATCATCGACATGGGGTCCCTTTCGGCTTGCTGATCGGGTAGCGCTGGGGGAGTCCGAGCAGCGGAAGCGCCTGCTCGACGGTGGTGGCGGGGCGCATGAGCGTGTCCCAGTTGGTCCAGACGCGTTCCCGGGCGCCGGAGGACTGGAGCAGGAGCTTGGCGTATCCGATCTCGCTGTCCCCGTAGTCGATGAGGGAGCGTAGGGCTGTGCGCCCGTCCATGTTCAGGGTTTCCTGAGGGAGAGCGATCGCCGAGGCTTGCCCCATCAGCCAGAGGGCGACGACCATGCGGGCCTGTCCACGCGCGTCGCACGCGTTGTCGAAGTCGTCGATGATGTCGAGCGCGACGCTCTGCGCCAGCAGCTTGCGCTGGTCAGACGCGCCCCACGCCATGGGCGCGATGGCGACCCGATCTTCATTCGTGTACCACCAGTTCGAGGTGTACTGCTTCACCAAGGGAACACGAACGCGCGCGTCCGGTGGCACGGCGCGGACGATGGGCGCGACCACTCCGGCCCACAGCGGGATCCACGACGCGTAGTCCGACAAGGCGCAGTAGCGGACTCCCTCACGCCGCTCGCACCGGTAGGCGTCCCGGCCGAAGTACTTCTCCCGCACGCGCGTGTCGACGTCGTCAATGGTCAGCGTTCTTCCGGTCGGGAAGAGGGCCACGGGCCGTACCGCCGCCGCGGTGGCCCCCGCGGGCACCGCGACGGCCAGCGCGACCACGGCCGCGACGAGCGTTACCGGCCGGCGCCCGTGCCGCAGCAGCGCGGCCAGGCCCGCCAGCACGGCCAGGGCCAGGACGTAGACCAGGTGGGGGCCGGTCGGCCGGTCGGGCCAGTCCATCCAGTGCGTCTGCATCACCGGCAGCCACCAGGTGCCGGGGTTGGTGTTGAAGAAGATGAGCAACCCCAGCCCGGCCACGACCACCGGCCCCGCGATCAGCCAGCTGACCCATCGGCCCACGGCCACGCCGAGGGTGGCGGCCAGCGCGCCGACGCCGAGCGCGGTCAGCGGCTCGAACATGTCCAGCCGCCCGCCGGCGGGCCCGCTCAGCGCCCGTACCAGCAGATAGCCGCCGACGACCAGCGCCTGTCCCACCACGGCGACCACGACGGCCGCGAACAGCACCGCCCTGGTACGCACCTCGGCCCGCCCCGGCAGACCCGCGAGAAGCTCCGGCATCCGGTGCCGCCCGTCGCGGGACACGGCCAGGCTCGCCACCACGAGCAGCGCCCCGGCCAGGCAGGCGGCGATCCCGGTGGCGTGGACCGGATCGACGGTGAGGTCCGGCTGCTGGTCCCGGCTCAGGCGCAGCTGTACGGCCAGGACCAGCGCGGCCATGCCCCACACCAGTGGATGCCTGGCCATCCGGCGCAGCTCGACCCGGAACAGCTGACCGGTCATACTGCCGCTCCCCTCGGCGGACAGTCGCTCGGTCATGGCGAGGCTGTCGTCGGTGGACGACCGGCCGGTCACGCGGCCTCCCCGATCAGCAGCAGATAGCCGTCCTCCACACCTGGATCGGTGGGTTCGGCCCCGGGCGGGCGGTCGCCGAGGGTGCGGTAGCGGCCGTCGGCGGTGCGCCAGAACAGCCGCGACTCCGTCGGCGGCCGGTCCGACAACCACACCTGCCCGGCCGCGGTGGCGGCCAGCCCGCCCGGGGTTCCGTCGAAGACGACGCGGCCGCGGGCCATGGTGACCACGCGCTCGCAGAGCGCCGCGACGTCCTCCGTCTGGTGGGTGGAAAGGAGCACCGTACGACTCTCGCCGAGCCGGGAGACGAGCGCCCTGAACAGCATCCGCTGCTCCGGGTCCAGGCCCACGGTCGGCTCGTCCAGGATCAGCAGCTCCGGCTCGCCCAGCAAAGCCTGGGCCAGGGCCAGCCGCTGGCGCATGCCGCCGGACAGTTTGCGGACCTTCGTCCTGGCCTGGTCGGTGAGGTCCACCTCGGCCAGCACCCGCCGCACCTCGCTGTGGCGGTGCCGCCTGTCGGTCAGCTCCTTGAGTATCGCCACGTAGTCGACCAGGTCGAACGCGGTGAAGTGCGGGTAGTGGCCCGGGTCCTGCGGCAGGTAGCCGAGCCTGCGCCGCAGCGCGGTGCGCTGGGTCGACTGCGCGGGGTCCAGGCCGAACGCGTCGACGTGGCCGCCGTCATAGGACAGCGTGGTGGCCAGGCAGCGCAGCAGCGTGGTCTTGCCCGCGCCGTTCGGCCCGAGCAGCCCGGTCACGCCGGGCCCGACGGACAGGGTCAGCCCGTCGAGCACCTGCTTGTGGCCGTACTTCTTGGTCAGGTCACGGATGTGGAGCATCAGGCGGTCACCTTGGAGTAGAGGCGTAGGGACATCAGCAGGGCCGCGCAGCCGTACCCGATCTGCGCGGCGAGCCCGAAGGCGGCGAGCAGGTCACCGGTGGCGCCGCCGGCGGCGGCCACCCCCAGGAGCCAGAGGCCGCCCGTCGTGAGCGCGGACAGCGGCACCGGCAGCCACGACGACAGCAGGAGGCAGCAGGACGTCATAGCAAGCGACGGCAGCAGCCACGCGGCGCTCAGCCACGCGGGGGCGGGCAGCAGCGGCGACGCCGCCGCGGCCAGCACCACGGCCACGGCCAGCGTGCCGGTGGCCCTGATCAGCAGCAGGCGCGCTCCCGACAGCGGGGTCGCGGCCAGCGACTCGTGCACCGGATCCACCCGCGGCCCGTAGGCGAGGGCGATCCCGGCCAGCGGCAGTATCGGCGCGACGGCCAGGAACAGCGGCAGGAACGTGGCCGACTCTCTGGCCGCGAGCACCGCGAACGTCAGCGCCGCGACCACCGCGGCGACCCACGCCCCGTTCATCGTCGGCGTGGCGGTCAGCAGCCTGGCCACGTGCTGGGGCACACCGCACAACCCCAGCAGCCGCTCCATCGGCGACGGGCGCGGGCTGAGCACCTCGGCCTCCAGCCGCTGCCACGAGTCCCGCAGCCAGTCTTCTTCGTACGGCACCGCCGCCCGGCAGTCCGGGCAGCCGCCGAGGTGCGCGTCCACGGACATCGCCCGGGCGGGATCGAGCCCGCCTGACAGGTAGGCGTCCATGAGATCGTCGCTGATGTGCCAGCTCATGCGAGTTCCTCCCTGAGCCGAGCCCGAGCCCGCATCGCCCGGGTCTTGATGGTTCCTTCCGGGACGCCGAGCAGCCGGGACGCCTCCTTGACGGTCAGCCCGTCGAGCACGGTCGCCTGGATGACCGCGCGCAGCTCCGGCGAGAGGCGGTTGAGGGCGGCGCCGAGGTCCCCGTGCTCGACACCGAGGAGCGCGACGTCCTCGGCCGACGCGATGGCGTGCTCTTCGACGGCCCGTTCGGTGAGGGGTCGCTCATCGAGGGCCCGCCCTTCGACCGGCCCGCTGCCGAACCGGTGCGGGCCGAACCGGTGGGAGCCGCGGCCGCGCAGGGCCGAGACGAGGCGGCGCACCGCGATCGTCCACAGCCAGCCCGCCGTGTTGCCCCCGTCGAAGCGGGCCGCCGACTTCCACACCGCGAGGAAGGTGTCCTGCAGGGCGTCGTCCACCGCGTCAGGGTCGGCGCAGCGCCGGGCCAGCCGGGTTCTGAGCCAGGGGGCGTGCCGGCGGTGGAGCAGGCGCAGCGCCGTGACGCTCTCCGCAGCGATAGCGGCGATCAACTCGGCGTCCGTGCTGTCGGAGCCGACGTCCGGGGGCTCGCGCCTGCTGAGGTGGAACCGTTTCACACCTCAGCTATCGCACATGAGTGCCTGAACGGTTCTCAACCGGCCGAGAACACTCAACCGGCCGAGAACACTCAACCGGCCGAGAACACTCAACCGGCCGAGAACACTCAGCGGGTCGGGGTCACTCAGCGAGCCGGAGTCACTCAGCGAGCCGGGACCACGATGGACTGCGGGTTTCCCGGGGCGTAGACGGTGATGCCCTGGGGGAGCGACTTGAGCTTGTCGATCTCGGCGCAGGCCGGGCATTTGTCGTAGCCCTCCTGCCGGGCCTGGTTCGCGGCCGACTCGGCCTTGGCCTGGGCCACCCGGGCCTGGGCCTCGGAGACGGCGGCGTTGGCGGCCAGCGATCTGTCCACGGCCTGCTGCACCTCGGCCGGCAGCGTCACCTTGGCCAGGGTGAACCGCAGGCCGGTGAAGAACTCGCCGCCCAGCGCCTCGGGCAGATCCCGGGCCAGGGTGGCGTTGACGGCGTTCTGGACCCTGGTGATGTTCGTGTTGCTGCCCTGGGTCTTGGTGTCGCCGCCCTGGTCCTTGAGCGCGGTGTTCGCCAGCAGGGAGCACGAGGGGACGAGTTCGGCGCAGCGCATGTTGCCCAGTTGCCCGCGCAGCGCGTTGTCCACCACGGGGCGGACGGCCTGGCCGAAGAACGCCGACCAGCCGTCGTCGCCGTCCCACGCGGCCAGCGACTCGTCGTTCTGGGCGCGGTACGTGCGCGTGCCGTACTTGTCGTCGAATCTCTTCAGCGTGTCGTGGTCGAGGTTGAGCGTGAAGTACAGGGTGCCCTCGATGCCCAGGTTCACGCCGTCGCTGCTCGGCACCGTCACCACGTCCACGCCGAGCGTGGTCGCGCGCTTGGCGTCGGCGGTGATCGTGTAGAAGCGCTGCTGCGCGGGATAGGGGTGGACGGAGGACCACATGCCCGTCCAGGTCAGGCCGGAGCCCGGGTCGATGACCTGGCGTACCTGGTTGTCGTCGAACCAGCCGCCGTCGCGGACCACGGCGATCTCGCCGCCTTCGGTGCTCTCCAGACCGCCGATCGCCCCGATGACGGTGGGGATGGCGAGCAGCGCGGCGAGGACCAGGATGACCGACAGGGTGATGCGCACGGAGACCTCCCGCGCGGGCGGCGGTGGCAGCCACCGCCCGCGCATTTTCGCGGCAGACTTGCGGAGGTACGGCCGACGGTTTCCGGCCGAAGGTAGGACGCGGCGCTCAGGCTCGTCGCGGGACGTCGTCCGGGCTGGCGGGCTCAGGCTCGTTGCGCTACGTCGCCGGGGTTGGCGGCGGGGTCGGCGGTGATGTCCAGGTCGCGGGTCTCCGGCGCGATGGCCAGGCCGACGGCCGTGACGGCCAGCGCGGCCACCACGTAGAGGGAGACCGCCGTCGTGGTTCCGTACGCGGCGAACAGCTTCAGCGCGATGATCGGCGCCAGCGCGCCCCCGACGATCCCGGCGACCTGGTACCCCATGGACGCGCCGCTGTAACGGAGCCTGGTGCTGAACAGCTCGGCGATGAAGGCGGCCTGCGGGCCGTACATCGCCGCGTGGGTGATGAGCGCGACGATCGCGGCCAGGGCGATCAGCGGGAACGACTTGGTGTCGAGCAGCGGGAAGAAGACGAACACCCAGACCGCGGCGCCGATGACGCCCGCGAAGTAGACGGGCCGCCTGCCGACTCGGTCCGACAGCGCGCCGAACAGCGGGATCAGCGCCAGTTGCAGCGCCGACCCGATCAGCACCGCGTTCAGCCCCACCGAGCGCTCCAGCTTCAGCGGGCCGGTGATGTAGACCAGGATGTAGGCGGTGAAGGTGTAGAAGGCCACGTCCACGCCGATGCGCGCGGTGAACGCCGACAGCAGCGCGCGCGGGTGCGTACGCAGGACCTCCAGCAGCGGCATCTTCGCCTTGGCGCCCTGCCGGGCCAGCTCCGTGAACAGCGGCGACTCCGTGACCTTCAGCCGGACCCAGAGCCCGACGAGCACCAGCACGCCCGACAGCAGGAACGGCACCCGCCAGCCCCACGACAGGAACGCCGCATCCGAGAGCGTGAACGACAGGATCGCCAGCGTCCCGGTGGCCAGCACGTATCCGGCGGGCACGCCCACCTGCGGCCAGCTGGCGTTGAAGCCGCGACGGCGGTCGTCGCCGTGCTCCAGCGACATGATGACCGCACCGCCCCACTCGCCGCCCAGGCCCAGCCCCTGTACGAACCTGAGTGTGGCCAGCAGGACCGGCGCGAGCGCGCCGACGCTGTCGTAGCCGGGCAGCACGCCGATGAGGAACGTCGAGACGCCCATCACCAGCAGCGTCACGACCAGCACGGTCTTGCGGCCCGCGCGGTCGCCGAAGTGGCCGAACACGATCCCGCCGAGCGGCCTGGCCACGAACGCGACGGCGTTGGTCGTCAGGGCCAGCAGGGTCGCGTTGAGCGGGTCGAAGGTGGGAAAGAACAGCTTGCCGAAGACCAGCGTCGCCGCGGTCGTGTAGAGGAAGAAGTCGTACCACTCCAAAGAGGTGCCGATCAGGCTGGCGAGGATCACCCGCCGGGTCTGCCGCGTGGAGCCTGTCATCATCGCTCCTTCGATCAGGGAGTTCTTATCAACATAAGGATCGTTGAACAATTCGACAAGAGGTTTGTTGGATGATTCCCTGTTGACTGTGGATGACGCGGTGGACAGCCCCCTTTCGGATCTCGAACATGACCGGTCCAGGCTGGGCCGCAGCAGCACGGCCGAGCGGGTGGCCGACATCCTGCGCGACCGTGTCACCGAGGGCTTCTTCGAGCCAGGTCAGCGCCTGTCCGAGGAGGCCATCGCGGACGCGCTCGGCGTGTCGCGCAACACGCTGCGCGAGGCGTTCCGGCTGCTCGGCCACGAAGGGCTGCTGGACCACCGGCTCAACAGGGGCGTGTTCGTGCGGATCCTGTCGGCCGAGGACGTCGCGGACCTCTACCGCGTACGCCGGGTGATCGAGGGCGCGGCCGTCCGGCGCCGCCCGAGCGGCCAGGAGCTGGCCGTGATCAGGGAGGCCGTGGCCGACGCCGAGCGGGCCGCCGCCGACGACGACTGGCGCGGCGTGGGCACCGCCAACATCCGCTTCCACCAGGCGCTGGTGACGCTCAACCAGAGCCCCCGGCTCGACGAGGCCATGCGCCAGCTCCTGGCCGAGCTGCGGCTCGTCTTCCACGTCATGAAGAACCCGCGCGCCTTCCACGAGCCGTTCGTCACCCGCAACCGCAAGCTCCTCGAGCTCCTCGAAGCCGACCGGCCGGACGAGGCCGCCGCCTTCCTCGACGCCTACCTCGACGACGCCGAGCAACTGCTCGTGCGCGCCTACGAGCCGAACCGGTGACGATGATGCGCGCCTACGAGCCCACCCGATAGCGTTCGCACATGGCCAGGACGTTCACCCTCGACGAGGCGCGCTCGCTCATGCCGTCGATCATCGACGACGCCGGCGTGCTGATCGCCGCCCGCGCCGACCTGGCCGAGATCGCCTTCGACCGCGAGAGCGCCGGCGGGTCCGCGCTGGGCGGCATCCCCGAGATGAAGGCGATCGAGGCGCGCATCGAGGAGGTCCTCAGCACCTGGACCGGGCAGGGCATCGAGGTGAAGGGGATCGCGCCGGTCCTCATCGACTTTCCCGCCGTGCTCGACGGGGTGTCCGTACGCCTGTGCTGGATCGAGGGCGAGACCGAGCTGACCTGGTATCACCGCACGGAACTGGGCTTCGCGGGCCGCCGCCCGCTGCGCTGACCACCTGTCCGGGCGGGCACATGAATGTGTCTCACCTGTGATCAACCCGTTTCACTCCGCCGGTATCTAACCGGACGAGTGAAGGGAACACCACCATGAGGCACACCTCAGCGGCCGCCGCGCTCCTCGCGTCGGCGGTCATCGGCGGGCTGGGGATCACTCCCCCCGCCGCGTACGCCCAAGCAGGCCCTTCCCAGGTCCGGGCGGCCTGGATCAAGACCTGCACCGACAAGAAGAACGAGACCACCTACCCCTGCGGCCACTGGCGGCTGATCACGCGTGACGGCGGGAAGCTCACCGTCAAGGACGCCGCCGCCACCGAGATCGACGGCAAGGGCAGGAAGCTCGACGACGCCGGCCTGTTCGCCATCAGCGGCGACGGCCGTGTGATCGCCTACGAGCGGGCCGGCGACCACCGCATCGTCGTACGGCAGGCGGCGGGCGGACCGGTCAAGGTGCTGGCCGCGTCCCTGGTGCCCAAGCGGTACGGGACGAGCCCGCTCAGCCTGTACCTGTCGCCCCAGGGGGACAAGCTGCTGGTCGACTCCACCGATGAGAAGGAGCGCGTCCCGTCCAAGGTGGTCACGATCGCCACCGGCAAGATCGTCGAGCTGCCCGCCAAGGACTCGATGAACGGCTTCAGCGCTGACGGGGGCGAGGTGCTGGCCCAGCGCTTCAATCGCGACAACACCCTCACGCTGATCGCGTACCGGGCCGACGGCACCTCAGTCAGGCGCACGCCGTCGCAGGTCGTGGCGAACTCCGCCATGACCGCGCTGGCCGCGGACGGCAAGACCGTAGCGGTGATCATCTCCGGGGACGAGGAAGCCAAGAAGGCCCCTCGGCTGCGGATCTACGACCTGGAGACCGGGGACCTCTCCGCGGGCGTGGATCTGGCGCTGAAGCCGGCGCAGACGCCGTACCTCGCCCAGTGGAGCGCGGACGGGCGGCTCACGGTGCTCGTGCAGACAGGTGACGAAGGCTCGACGGCGGTGGTACGGGAGTTCACCGTCGACACGGAGACCGGCGCCGCCACGCAGACGGACAAGTACTCGATCAGCAAGACCAGGTACGCCTTCAGAGTGGCGGGGGAGTGACGACCATGAAGATCAGGATCGCCGTGGCGATCGCGGCAGGGCTGGCCGCCCTGGTGACCGCGCCTCAGGCTGCCCAGGCCACGCCACATGACCACCACGACGGCATCCGCTACGCCTCGGTCAAGGGCTGCACGGTCAAGGGCGAGCAGCGGCCGTGCGGCGAGTGGCGGCTGGTGATGCACAGCGGGGAGAAGGGCTCCCTGCCCGACGCCGAGACCATCGCCCGCGAGGCGAACGGCAAGTCGTCGCACACCCAGGTCGCGCCCATCGCCGTCAGCGGTAACGGCCGGCGCGTCGCGTACTTCACCAAGTCCGGGCGGCTGGCCGTACGGACCATGGGGGGCGGGGTGAAGGTCTTCGCCAAGGACGCGCTGCCGCGCGTGGCCCAGTACGACGTGACGTTCCAGCTCTCCGACGACGGCGGCCGGCTCGCGGCCGTCTTCGCCACCGACAAGGCAGTGAAGACGCGGATCTTCGACACGGCCACCGGCACCCTGCTCGGCTCGACGCCCGGCCGGCAGACGCTGCTCGGCTTCAGCGCCGACGGCGGCGAACTGCTAACCGAGGTCTCCGCCGACGAGTCCGTCACGGACCTGATCGCCTACAGCGAGTCCGGCGAGCAGCTGTACCGGGCCACGCCGCCGCAGATCGTCGCCTCGAACTCCCCGTCGGCCCTCGCGGCCGACGGCCGGACCACCGCGAACGTCGTCATGGGCGGCGCCAAGTCCCAGCTCGTCCTGTACGACATGCAGAGCGACCAGGTCATCGCCAAGCGGAAGGTCAAGCTGCCGGCCGGCGACCTCCACATGATCGACTGGACCGGCGAGCGGCAGGTGACGCTGCACCTCGTGCAGTACCCCGACGGCAAGGCGAACAAGATGACGATCGTCCAGATCGACACCGAAACCGGGGCCGTCAAGGTCCGGGACCACTACTCGCTCCTGAAGGACAGCTACGTCTTCGCGGCCTGCGGCGGCTGAGCTCTCGTCAGGTTCGACGCGGCACGGCGGGGCTGGGGGAGCCCCGCCGTTTCCGTGTCCGCGGGCATACGCTGCTGGCGTGGCGGTTCACTCGACCAAAGCGATGGCGGCCCGGGCCGTGGCCCTGTGCGTCGCGCTGCTGCACGAGGAGCCGTCGGCGGAGTCCGTCGCGCGGGTGCTGCGCGACCACGGCGAAACCGGCGACCTGGACCTGGGCGAGGCCGACCTGGCGGCGATGCGGGCCGCGGCGGAGCGGCTGGTCGCCGTCTTCGCCGCCGCCGGTCCCGACCTGGCGGCCGCCCGGCTGAACGATCTTCTGGCGACGGCCGCGCGGGCGCCCCGCCTGACGAACCACGCGGGCACGACTCCGTGGCACCTGCACGTGGACGGCGACGACTACGCGCCGTGGGGGGAGTGGTTCCTGGCCTCCTCGGCCCTGGCGCTGGCCGTCCTGCTGGCCGATCACCAGCGAATGCCGGGCGGGCTGTGCGCCTCGGCCACCTGCCGCCGGCCGTACCTGGACCTGGGAGGCGGCAGCCCGAGGCGCTACTGCAGCACCCGCTGCGCCACCCGCGAACGCGTCGCCGCTCACCGCGGCCGCACCTGACCGTCTCGGCGGCAACCGGCACGGCAGCAAACGGCACAAACGGGCAGTGAGGTAACAGGCGTGACGGGCGGGGATACCCGATACTGGACCCGTGGGGATCGGCGGCCTGCGTGGCCGCCCCGGTCTGTACGGGCTGCGTGCCGTACAGACCGGGCGGGTGGGACGACGAGCCGCGCGCCCGGCCGTGATGGCCGGGCGCAGCCGGTCTGCGGACCTAATCGAATGAATGTTTGAACGATCGCCTACACTTGATGCCATGACGGCTGTTTTCCAAGCTTCTCTGCTGGGAGCCGACGAGCTCGTCGGCTCGGCGATCCGCCGGACGCGTCTGGAGCGCGGGGCGTGGATCGACTTCGGGCCCGGCTGGCTGGCGGAGGCCGACGCGCTGTTCTCCCGGCTGTGCGAGGTGGTGCCGTGGCGGGCCGAACGGCGCCGGATGTACGACAAAGTAGTCGACGTGCCGCGGCTGCTCGCCTTCTACGACGAGGACGAGCCGCTGCCCGACGCGGCGCTCGACGACGCCCTGCGCGCGCTCAACGAGCGCTACGCCGAGGAGCTCGGGGAGCCGTTCCGCACGGCCGGGCTCTGCTTCTACCGCGACGGGCGCGACAGCGTGGCCTGGCACGGCGACACTCTGGGCAGGGGCGGCACCGAGGACACCATGGTCGCGATCATCTCGGTCGGCGCCCCGCGCCCGCTGCTGCTGCGCCCCCGGGGCGGCGGCGCCTCGATCCGTCACGACCTGGGGCACGGCGACCTCATCGTGATGGGCGGCAGTTGCCAGCGCACGTGGGAGCACGCGATCCCCAAGACCACCCGTCCCACCGGGCCGCGCATCAGCATCCAGTTCCGGCCGCGCGGCGTGCGCTGAGAGCAGGGATGGCGCCAGGCACTACTTCTCCGGCCGCAGCACCGAATACAACAGCTGGTCGTGCCAGCTTCCGCCGCGCCACTGGGCCCGGCGGATCACGCCTTCTCGTTCAAATCCGGCATTGGCCAGCGCGCCCTGCTCTGCGAGGTTGGTGACGTCGGTAATGGCCTCGATCCGCTCTGCCCGGGTGTGGTCGAACAGGTACGTCACCAGCTCGCGGTGCGCCCGGCTGCCCACACCCTTGCCGCGGTGGCGCGGGAAGATCACGATGGACAGCGACCAGCACCAGGAGGTGTGCCGCGGACCCCAGATCCGCTGGAACCAGTGCATCCACCCGGCCACCTCGCCACGGGCGTCAATGGTGAAATAGCCGCCCTCGGCGCTCAGCAGCCCGGTCGCCGCGAACTCCTCGCGCATCGCGTGCAGGGTGCGATGGCCGAACCACTGCAGCTCGCCGGTCCCCTTCGGGCTGCCCAGATTCTCCTCGAACACATCCAGGTCCGCCGCACGGACCGGGCGCAGGCTCACGTTCACTCGGGTTCCCTTCCTCAGCTGCACAGAGCCGTACAGGATAGGGCAGCGCGCCGCCGAGTGATCACGGAGGGTGGCCTTAGGACAGCAGCGAGCGCTAGAAAGTCCTGGATCTCCGCAGTGCGGGAGGCCGCCCGTCGGGATCGACCGCCAGGCGGTAGAGCGGCGTGGCGAGCAGCCCGCGCACCCGGGGCAGCTCGGGATAGGAATGCGGCCGCAGCCGCCCCGGCGGTCGCGGCCCCTTACGGCCGCCGGCGTGCCAGGCTTCGAGCCGCGCCGCCGCGTCGGCGAAGGCGTCGAACGCGGCCGCGGGATCGCACAGCTCGTCGCGAGCCGCATCGTCCTCGGGCAGGTCCAGGTGCTCGCCCATCAGCGCCAGGCGCAGCTCGCGGGCGAACCGCCGGGCGCCGGGCGGCTCGCGCGGATCCTCCTGCTCATCGAGTACGGCACAGCTCAGCTCCGAGTCGTAGCTCCAGGAGCGCAGGTTGACGTTGTCGGACCCGACCGAGGCCCACACGTCGTCGACCACGCAGACCTTGGCGTGCACGTAGACGGGGGTGCCCTCATGGTTCTCCAGGTCGTACAGGGCGACCCGGTCGCCGCCCGCCCGCAGCAGCCGGTTCAGCGCGTGGACCCTGCCGATCAGGCTCGCGGGCCCGGCCAGCCAGCCGTCCTGGTCGGGGTGGCGGGGCACCACGATGACCATCCGCAGATCGGGCTCGCGCTCCAGCGCCTCGGCGAACGGCTCGATCACGTCCGTGGACCACAGATACTGATCTTCCAGGTAGACCAGCGAACGGGCCCGGCCGAGCACCTTCTGGTAGGCGTGCGCCACGCTCCGCTCGCCCTCCGGCGCGAACGGGTAACTGCTACGCCTGGCGGGATAGGTGCGCAGGAGCTGTACGGTGTGCGTGCCCGCAGGAGGCGGCGGCGGCCCCGGCTCGGGCAGCGGAGGAACGTCGTCCATCCTGGCGAGATGGTCGCGCAGCCGCCTGATCGGATCCCTGGTCTCCGGCGCGGGATCCTCCCACCGCTCGCAGAACACCTTCTCCACCTCCGCCACCGCGGGGCCGTGGATGGCGACCTGGACGTCGTGCCACGGGGGCCGCCGGCCGTACTCGCCGGGCATCGGGCACGCCTGCGGATCGCCGAGGTGGTCGGCGTCGTCCCGGCGGCTGTGACACAGGTCGATGCCGCCGAGGAAGGCCACGTCGGCGACCGGATCGCCGTCATGACGCAGGATGACGAACTTCTGGTGGTGCGAGCCGCCCGGCTTGGTCCGCGTGTCGAGGACGGCCTGCCCGCCCGCGGCCTCGATCGCCTCGCCCAGGTGCCGGTTCTCGGCCGAGCTGAAGCGTAACCGGTCCAGGTGCGAACGCCAGATGAGCCCTCTGACCAGCGCGCCTTTGTGCGCGGCGGCGGCCATCGCGTCGCCCACGGAGGGCCCGTTCTCGGCGAGCCGCTCGTCGGGATCGCCGCGCCAGTCGGCGAACAGGAGTAAGTCGTCCTCGCGCAGCGCCTCGACGCAGGTCTTCAGCTCGGCGAAGTAGGTCGCGCCGTGGATCAGCGGGCGTACGTCGTTACCCGTCGACCAGGCGTCGAGCTTGGTCGCCGGATTGCCTCTTTCCTGGTCCGTGAGGAACCAGTCCTGGATCCGCATTCGCAGTCGGCTACCCGGGCGGCGGGCCTCCATGCGTGGCCCCGGCGGTTTCGAACAGCAGGTGCTCCCCACCGGGACGGCAGACGAGCTGCAGCCCGACCGGCAGGCCGCGCACCGTTCCGGCCGGGACACTCAGCGCCGGAAAACCGACCACGTTCCACATGCTCGTCAGGGCGAGCAGCGCGGCTCGCACGGCGACGGCCCCGCCGGCCAGCTCGGTCGCCCGCTGACCGAGAAACGGCGCGGTGAGCGGTACGGTCGGCAGCGCGAGCACGTCATGCCGCTCGAACAGCGCGCCGACGCTCTCGGCGAGTCGTGGGCGGGCCCGCATGGCCCGTACGTACCGCCAGCCCGGCATCTCGGCGGCGCCGCGCAGGCGTTCGAGCAGCTCGGGGTCGAACAGCTCGGGCGCCTCGGCCAGCCGGTCGGCGTGTACGGCCGCCGCCTCGCTGCTCTGAATGGCGGTGAAGGTCTCGCGCAGCTCGTCCACCTCCTTGGATGGGAACGCGAGCTCCTCCAGCGGTCCGGTGCCCGCCTCCACGGCCCGGCGTACCGTACGGGCCACCTGCGGGTCGCAGGCGAACACGCCGGCGGGATCAAGCCAGGCGACCCGTGCCGGCCAGCCGTCCCCCTTCTGGACACCGGCGGGGACGAGGGACCGGTAGGCGATCAGGCAGTCCCGCTCGTGGCCCGCGAGAAGCCCGACGGTGTCGAAGGTCTGCGCCAGGGGAAAGACACCGTCGACCGGGATCGCCCCGTACGCGGGCTTGAAACCGGCGACCCCGCATAATGCCGCCGGAATGCGGACCGAACCACCGGTGTCGGTGCCGAGGGCCACCGGCACCATGCCCGCCGCCACGGCGACCGCGCTGCCGCCGCTGGAGCCGCCCGACATGCGCGCGGGTTCCCACGGATTGCGCGACGGGCCGGCGGCGGAACGATCGCCCGTGGGGCCGTACGCGAACTCGTGGGTGTTCGTCTTGCCGATGACGACGGCACCGGCCTGGCGCAGGCGGGTCACGCAGGCGGCGTCGGCGACCGCGACGTGACCGGCGAAGTGCCGCGAGCCCATGGTCGCGGGCAGCCCGGCGACCATGATGAGGTCCTTCACACCGACCGGCACGCCATGCAGCGCCCCCCGGTCGACGCCCCCGGCCAGCTCCTCGTCCGCCTGCCGCGCCGCGGTCCGCGCCCCGGCGGCGTCCACGGTGATGAACGCGTTGAGCAGCGGGTCGAGCTCGGCGATGGCGTCGAGCGCCAGCTGGGCGAGCGCCGTCGAGGTGGTCCGGCCGTCGCGCAGGTCGCGTGCGAGGCCGTCGATCGTACGTCCGGTGAAGGGGCCAGAGGGTGTCGGCATAGGGCTTAACCGTAGAGGCCGGCCGGTCGCCGCGAGGACCTCCTCGCCGACCCGCGCGAGCACATCACGGTGGCCCGCGCCGAGCCGGACCCCCGACCCAGGCCGGGATCCGCACGATCCTCGACCGGCCCGGTTTCCACACCCTCTCGATGACACCGACGTGGGGCGGCCGACGGGACTTGAACCCGCTTTCACCAAGATCACAACTTGGTCCCTCGTTCGCTTCGGGATCGGCCGCAGTGCCTTCGGCCGGATTCGAACCGGCGTCCTCCTGCTCCGCAAGCAGGCGCGCTCTCCACTGCGCCACGAAGGCCCGGTAGCGGGTGCGGGGATCGAACCCGCCTGCAGCGGTTTATGAAACCGCCGGGCACACCAGCACCCTCACCCGCCATCGGGAACTAAAAAACCGCCCAGACCGTGTGGTCCTGGGCGGCGGCTCGCTGACTGTGACGTCAGTGACGAAGACCCCAGGGCATACGGCCATGGCGGACCATATGACCGTGGCGCATCGCGTCGCTGCTGAGGTTCTTCATGTCGAGAAGCATGCCGGACGGATCATCGCCGGGCAACGCATTTATTCACTGAGCCGGTGCGTCGGCCCACGCCGGCAACGGCTCGCAGGCGCAGCGGCCGCTCGCTGGACCTCAGACGCGCAGCAAGCGCAGGCAGAGCCGCTTGAGTTCACGGCACGTTGACCCGCCTTCACGGAGCATCGACCTGCTTCACGGCACCCTCTCCGGCGGGGTCGGCTGCAGGTACACCGCCGACGCGATCGAGACCTGCTCCCTGATCCGCCGCTCCGTCTCCGCCAGCGCCTGCGCGGCCCCGTCCACGTCGCCCGACGAGTGCATCGTCACCCGGGCGGCGATCAGCAGGTCCTCCGGCCCCAGGTGCAGGGTCCGTACCTGGGCGAACGCCTGGATGGACGGGTCGCCGTCCAAAACCTTCTCGATGGCGTCCTGAACGGCGGGTGTGGCCGCCTCGCCGATGATCATGCTCTTGGTCTCCCTGGCCAGCGTCACCGCCACCGCGACCAGCAGCAGCCCGATGGCGATCGAGCCGAGACCGTCGAAGGCGGAGTTCCCGGTGAGCACCGTCAGCCCGACGCCGACGAGCGCGAACACCAGCCCGGCCAGCGCCGCCGTGTCCTCCAGCAGCACCACCGGCAGCTCGGGCGCCTTCGCGTCGCGGATGAACCCGGCCCACGACCGGCCGTCACGCACCCGGTTGGAGTTGCGTACGGCGGTCCGCAGCGAGAGCGCCTCCATGACGATCGCCACCACCAGAACCCCGACCGCCCACGGCCAGCTCTCCAGCGGATGCGGGTGGGTGATCTTCTCGTACCCCTCGTACAGGGCGAACAGCCCGCCCCCGAAGAACAGCACGAGCGACACCAGGAAGCCGTAGAAGTAGCGCTCGCGCCCGTAGCCGAAGGGGTGGTCGGCGCTCGGCTCCCGCTTGGCCCGCCGCCGGCCGAGCATGAGCAGGCCCTGGTTACCCGTGTCGGCGATGGAATGGATGCCCTCGGCGAGCATCGCCGAGGAGCCGGTGAAGAAGAAGGCCACGAACTTGGTGGCCGCGACTCCCACGTTGGCGGCCAGCGCCGCGAGAGTCGCCTGATGTGATCCGTCGCCGCTCATGCGGCCCCCTCTACCCAGGTGGCGGCAATCTTGACATTCCGCGGTCCACGACCCTGCGGCTGCTGGCGGACAATCTGCACGAAACCTCGACGATCACCCGCAGGATTTGTCCACAATCCGTTCGTACCCCAGCGCTTCCAGATCGGCGAGAGCGGCGACGGCGCCGCGCTGGTCGGCAAAGCGGACAAAGCCGGGGATGACACCGCTCTGATCGGCGAAGCGGACAAAGCCGAGGACGACACATATAGCGCGGCAGTCCGCCTCTTCGTCGCGGAAGAGCAGAACCACGCCCGCCTGCTAGCTCACCCGCCGTGCTGACGGGCTGCTGGTGGGGCCTGATGCTCGGCACGGTGACCGTGGTCGCCGTCGATCACGGTCTGGCGCTGCGCTGCCTGGGCCTGACTCGGACGCGTTTCGTCCGCGACGTGCTCACCTTGTTCGCGCGAGCCGTCTCGGCGTCCGTACGGTGAGCGCGGTCGATCCGGCCCATCTCAGGCGGGGGAAGGGGAGTCCGCCTCCGCGGCCAGGAGCTTGGGGGTTCCTGAGCCGTCGGCGGCCGCCGACCACACATCGGCGTGGCCCCAGGGACGGATGATCGCGTAGGCGAGCGTCTGGCGGTCCAGCCACATCGCCTGATCGTCCACACTGCGAGTCTCGGCCAGGTGGGTCACCCGTTGGGTGGACAGGTCCAGGACGGACAGCCGCCAGCCGTGTGCCGGATCGCCACCGACGGCCTCCTTGAAGGCGAGGCGAGTACCGTCGGGGGACAGTGAGGGGCATTCGACGTTGTCCCGCAGGATTCTCACCGTGCGGACGGCGAGGTCTCCCGCCACCAGATAGCGGTGGCCGCCGGTGGACATGGTGGCGTAGAAGTGGTCATCGTCGGCATCGAAGGTGATGCCCCAGAAGTTGCGGTCAGGCGCCGTGGTGAGCCCGTCGCCCCCGGTGACGGCGAAGTCCTCCAGCGTGACCGTCAGCTCGCCCGTACGGGTGTCGAAGATCCCGGCACGCGTGGAGAACGTGCTGCTGTCGTAGGAGTCGCCCGTGACGAAGACCGTCCAGGCGACCATCCGGCCATCGGCCGAGACCCTGGCCCTGTTGGGCAATCCGGCCAGGGAGAAGACCTTCGTCTGGTGCGGCCGCGCGTCCAGGACGGCGACCTGGTAGGTGCCGAGTGCGCCCTCGGGCCGCAGGCACACGGTGGTGCCGCCGGAGGCGTAGACCCGGCTGCACGTGAGCGAGGTGGGCGCGGCGGAGTGGTCGGCGAGCGAGACTCTCATGACCCGGTTCCTCGATCCCGGGGCCGTGCTGCGCACGAGAATGCCGCGACCGGTGGCCGCCTCGGTCGTCGCGACCGGCGGGATGGGTGTGCTGCGCGCGACCGCGTGCCGTATGTAGAAGACGGTGACGGCGGTGAGTATCAGCGTGACCACGGCGGCGATGGTGACGCGGGCGGAGGCGGTCACCGGGCCGCCGTACGCCTGGACAGGGCCGTACGCCTGGACAGGAGGACTGCGGTGGCGAGCGTCGCGACGACGGCGCCCGCGGCGGCTCCCCGGGTCGCCGTTGCGGCTCCCCACAGCTGCCAGGTGAGCCCGAACAGGACCGAGGAGAGCAGGTATGCCAGGGCCTGCCCGGTCTGGACGAGGGCGAGCCCCGTGGTGCGCAGGTGTTCGGGCAGCATCGGACCCGCCAGCGCGATCAGGACGCCGTCGGTGGCCGCGTAGAACACGCCGTACAACCCGAGTGCCGCCACCAGCAGCGGCCATTCGCCCAACGGGCTGAACAGCAACAGGTAGACGGCCGCCAGCGCGCAGTAGCCGCCGAGCACCACGGGCAGTCGCCCGACCCGGTCGGCCAGCGCGCCCAGCGGCGCGGCCAGCAGCAGGTAGGCCAGGTTGGTCCCGACGGCCAGCAGCGGGAACCAGCCGACTGCCAGCGACTCCCGCTGCTGCAACAGCAGGTAGACGAAACCGTCGCCGACGGTGGTCAGCCCCAGCAGGCAAGCCGCCGCGGCGATCCGCCGCACGCCGGGGGTTCCGAGCAGCTCTCGCAACGGCGCGCGCGGGGCGGGGGCGGCGGTGGGCGCATGGTCGCGTACGAACAGCATGAGCACCATGACCGCCACCGCCGCGACGCAGAAGCTGGCGACGAACACCGCGTCGAAGGCCTGCCCAGAGACGGCGAGTACGGCAAGCGCCGCGATCGGGCCGAGGAAGGCGCCGAAGCTGTCCATCGCGCGGTGCAGGCCGAAGGCTCTGCCCAGTGCCTCGGGGGCGGCGGACAGCGTGATCAGCGCATCGCGTGGCGCGGTACGCAGCCCTTTGCCCGTTCTGTCGACGGCCACCACCAGGCCGATCATGCCTGCGGAGCCCGCGGCCAGGAGACCGAGCTTGGCGACGGCTGACAGGGCGTACCCCACCTGCGCGACGACCTTGGGCCTGCGCGTCCGGTCGGCGACATACCCGCCGGCCAGCCTGAGCACGGCGGTGGCCCCCGTGTACAGGCCGTCGACCAGGCCGTAGGCGGCCGGGCCCAGGTGCAGCCCGATGACGAGGTAGAGCGGCAGGACCGCGGTGACCATCTCGGCGGAGACGTCCGTGATCATGCTGACGGCGCCGAGCGCGACGACGTTGGCGCCGACGGCGGCCCATGGCCGTTTCCCGGTGGGAGCGGTGCTCCTTCCGATGGTTGACAGGTACACGGTGCGTGCTCTTCCTCCGTCCGGCGGGGATCAGGGCTTATGTACCAGCGTCGCCACATAGGACGGGCCGCCCGAGGGGAGGATCTCCTCGACGCGCCAGGCCGTTCCCTCTGCCAGCTCGCCGAGCTCGGCCGGGGAGCAGTACAGGTAGTCGAACCACGAGGTGGTCATGGTCTTGTGCCGGACCCGCATCCGGGTCTGCCCGGGCAGGCGGCCGCGGCGCCGGTTCAGCTCGCCGTAGGCCACCTGGGTCGGGTCGAGCTCGCTCAGCAGGTCGGGATCCATGCTGTCGGCGATGATCCGGGCTCCCGGCGTGGCCATCGCGGCGAGGGCGCCGAGGAAGGCCGGGGCGCTCGCCCGCCCCTGGAGCAGGCCCACGTTCGCGCCGAGCAGGAGAAAGGTGTCATATCGCCCGCCGTCGGCCGCGCGGTTCACGGCATGATCGGCGACGGTGGCGTGCACCACCGACCGTAGACCACGGCGCCGGCAGACCTTGAGGGCACCTGGGGAGGTGTCGAGGCCGGTCACCTCCTCCCCTTGCTCCTGGAGCGCCAAGGCGTGCCGGCCCGCGCCACATCCGACGTCGAGCACGCGGCCGCGTGCCCGCTCCATCCCGGTCACGATGTGCTCGGGCCACAGCGCCGGCGGCTGGAACCAGTGGGCCGCCGGGGTGACCAGGAGGTTCCCGTCCTCGCGCTCCACGATGTCGTAGGTCCAGCGCGCCTCGGGAGGGGCCGGCAGCTCGTAGAAGGCGGCCTGCAGCATCTCGCCGAACGCGTCACCGATCCGGAGCTCCGTCTCGAGCAGGAGCGACTCCTCCAGCACCGAGCTCACCTGTCCTTCAGCGCGACCACGCAGGTGTCGTGCTCGCCGAGGGTGAAGGTGGAGATGGACTGGAAGCCCGCGTCGCGCAGCCAGGTGCGGCATTCGGTCAGGGTGTACTCCGAGCCGCCGGGCGACAGCAGCTGCATGTTCAAGCTGATGATCTCGTTCCAGGGGTCGCCGCCGTGCCCCTGCCCGGTGAGCTGGTCGTAGATGAGGAGCGCCCCGCCGGGCTGGAGGGCGCCGAAAGCCTTCCTGATCAACTGGGCGCGTTCGGCGGGCGACCAGTCGTGCAGGACGTGTCCGATGATCAGGACGTCGCTCTGGGGCAGCGCGTCCTTGAAGAAGTCGCCGCTGACGAACCGTGCCCGGTCCCTGAGGCCGAGCGCCTCCATGTGCGTGCCGAAGGCCGACTCGATTCCCCGCAGGTCGAAGACATATCCGCTGAGGTGTTCGTGGGCGTTGAGAATGTGGGCGAGCAGGTTTCCGCGAGCGCCGCCGATGTCGACGACCGTGGTGTAGTTCGCCCAGTCGAACTTGGCGGCCAGCTCGGGACCCAGCGGCCCGCTGACCGCGTCCATCATGCGCAGGAAGCGATCCAGGTGGTCGGGGTCGCCCATCATCCGCTCGAAGGCCGCGGCCTGGTCCTCTCGACCGGCGACCTGCGGCTCGCCGGTCCTCAACAGGCCGGTGAGGTTCTCCCAGGCGGGATACATCATGTGGTTGGCCCGCTCGAGGAACCCGCCGCCGTAGGAGGGCGAGGTGCGGTCGAGGAAGCGGGCCGCCGCCGGAGTGCTGGCGTAGTGGTCGTCTTTCACGTCGAGCAGGCCCAGGGCGGCCAGCGTGGACAGAAAGTCGGGTACGGCGCGAGGGTGCAGACCGAGGCGCTCGCACAGCTCCGCCTCCGTGGCCGGTCCGGCGCTCAGTTCGGTGAACAAGCCCAGCTCGATCGCGCTGAGAACGGCCTTGGCGCCGCAGAACGCGGTGCCCAGCCGGTTGATGTCGGCCAGCGTCGTGATTTCGCGCCTGGGTACGGCCGTTTCCGTCACGTCGGGTCCTCTCTCGATGTGTCCTGCCAGGACGCTGGCAGGCCGATCTCGAGATCCGCTCGAGCATGGCTTCGCTCGACCGGGCATCGCTCGGGTCCAGCGAGGTTCGAGCCGGGCACGAGGGCAGGCCCGCAAGGTCCTGCCATGACCATCGGTTTTCCGCGCGCCCGGCCCGCCGAGGAGACGACGCTGGGCGCCTACGGGCGCCTCGGCTGGTTCAGGACCCTGTTCCTGACCGACGTCTGGGAGCGATTCAGCTTCTTCGGCATGCAGGCGATCCTGGTTCTGTATGCCACCGAGCCGGTCGCGCGGGGCGGCCTCGGACTGCCGGGTACCGTCGCCACCGCGTTGTACGGCTCCTACATCGGGCTGATCTTCGTGCTGGCGGTACCGGGAGGCTGGCTGGGCGACCGGGTACTCGGCGAGTGGCGCGCGACCTTGATCGGCGGCGCCGTCATCGCGCTGGGCCACTTCACCATGGCGCTTCCCTTCCAAGCGAGCGCCTACGCGGGTCTGGCGCTGATCGCGGCGGGCACCGGGCTGCTCAAGCCCAACCTGCTGGCGTTGCTCGGCCGCTTCTACGGCGGGGGGCGTGCGGCGGCACGTGAGGCGGCGATCTCGGTGTTCTATGTCGGCATCCAGATCAGCGCGCTGCTGGCACCGCTGATCACCGGTTTTCTCGGCGAGATGCTGAGCTGGCATCTGGGCTTCTCGGCGGCGGGAGTCGGCATGACCTTCGGGGTGCTGCAGTTCGCGCTGGGCGCCGGGCACTTCGCGGGCAAAGGGCGGGCGCCGGGGCATCCGCTGGACGCGGGTCAGCGGCGGCGCGCGCTGCGACTGCTGGCCGGCGCGGTGGCCGTGGTCGCGGTCCTCCTCGCCGCCGACCTGCTCAGCGGCGGGTTCGGCATCATGCACGTCGTGGCGGCTCTGGGTGTGGTCACGCTGGTGACGCCGCTGGCCTATTTCGCCGCGCTGCGCCGCCGCCCCGAGCTGGACGCGGCCGCGCGGGCGCGGTTGTCGGCCTACCGCTGGCTGCTGCTGGCCTCGGCGCTGTTCTGGCTCTTCGTCATCCAGGGCGGCTCCACGCTCAGCCTGTTCGCCAGAAACTCCACGGACCGGGTCATGTTCGGTCAGCTCGTGCCCGCCAGCTGGTTCCAGTCGGTCACCCCGTTGTTCATTCTGGTGCTCGCGCCGTTGTCGGCGCGGGTCTGGCTGTCGGCGGGCAGCCGGCTCGGGGCACCGGTGAAGTTCGCGGCGGGATTGGCCTTCGCCGCGTCGGGGCTGCTGCTGATGAGCCTGGCCTCCTGGCTGGCCGAGGGCGGCGAGCCGGTTTCCCCGCTCTGGCTGCTGGCCGCCTTCCTGCTGCTGGCCTGTGGCGAGGTGGCCATCGCGCCCATCGGGCTGAGCACGTCGGTCGACGTGGTGCCGGCGGCGCTCACCGGCCGCGTCATCGGCCTGTACTGGACCTTCTCCGCGCTGGGCGGCGGCCTGGGCAGCCTGGTGGTGCGCCTGTCGGACGTCGTTCCCCGGTGGGCGTACTTCCTCATCCTGGGCTTGTCGGGCCTGGGCGCGATGCTCGCCTTCATCCTGGCGCGCGTGCCGCTGACGCGGCGGCTGCGGACGGCGGAAACCACAGCGCTATTCGAGTGACTTTCGAACCGCTCAGAACACCATGAACTAACTAGTCGTCCCGTGAAGGAGCAACGGTGCATCGAACGCTCATCGTCGCCCGGATGGATCCCAAAGACGCGGACTCGGTCGCCCGTCTCTTCGAGGAGTCGGACGCGACGGATCTGCCGCACCGGGTCGGGGTCTCCGGCCGTGCGCTCTTCCAATTCCAGGGACTCTACTTCCACCTCATCGAGGCCGAGGGCCCCGTGGACGCGCGGCTGGCCGAACTGCGCACAGACCCGCTCTTCACCGATCTCAATGAGCGGCTCAAACCGTACATCGGCGCCTACGATCCGGCCACCTGGCGCTCTCCCGCCGACGCGATGGCCCAGACCTTCTACACCTGGAGCCGCTGATGTCCCGCTTCACCGTGATCTCGGCGGCGCAGGTGCCGCCCAACCGGCGCAGGGGCGGCGAACTGCGCGTGGTGCTCGGTCCCGCGACGACCGGTGCCACCACCGGGTTCCTCGGCGTGCTCAGACTCGATCCCGGCGAGCACATCGCCGAGCACTACCACCCCTACTCCGAGGAGTTCCTCTACGTCACCGGCGGCGAGCTGGTGGTCAGGCTGGACGGCGAGCACCTGACCGTGCGGGCGGGTGAGGGCGTGCTGGTCCCCAAGGAAGTCAGGCATCGGGTGTGGAACGACAGCGGCGAGCCGGCCGAGGCCGTCTTTCACCTGTGCCCCCTGGCCCCCCGTCCCGAGCTGGGCCACGTCGACACCGAGCCGTTGCCCGCCGCGCACGAGCCCGCACTCCAGGTCGAGGCCGGCTGATGGGCGCCCGGCATGCGGTGATCACCGGCATCGGCGTCGTCGCCCCGGGTGGCCTCGGGGTGAAGGCCTTCTGGTCGCTGCTCACCGAGGGCAGGACGGCCACCCGCCCCATCTCCGCCTTCGACGCGACCGGGTTCCGCTCCAGAATCGCCGCCGAATGCGACTTCGACCCCGCCCACGAGGGTCTCACCCCGCGCGAGACCCGCAGGATGGACAGAAGCGCTCAGTTCGCCGTGGTGGCCGCCCGCGAGGCGCTCGCCGACAGCGGCTGGCCCCAGGACGACGGGCCCCGCGACCGCGTCGCCGTCGTCATCGGCAGCGCGGTCGGTGCCACCGTCGGCCTGGAGAACGAGTACCTGGTGGTCAGCGACGTCGCCCGTGACTGGGTCGTCGACCACCGCTACGCCATGCCGCACCTGTACGAATATCTGGTCCCCAGTTCCACGGCCGTCGAGGTCGCCTGGCTGGTGGGCGCGGAGGGCCCGGTCACCACCATCTCCACCGGATGCACCTCGGGCCTGGACGCCGTCGGCCACGCCCTGGCCCTCATCGAGGAGGGTGTGGCCGAGGTCGCCATCGCCGGTGCCACCGACGCGCCCATCTCGCCGATCACCGTCGCCTGCTTCGACGCCATCAGGGCCACCTCACCCAACAACGCCGAACCCGAGTCGGCCTCGCGCCCCTTCGACAAAGAACGCGACGGGTTCGTACTTGGAGAGGGCGCGGCCGTCTTCGTCATCGAGGAGCGGGAGGCCGCCCGCCGCAGGGGAGCCCACGTCTACGCCGAGATCTCCGGCTTCGCCAACAGGAGCAACGCCTTCCACATGACCGGCCTGCGGCCCGACGGCCGAGAGATGGCCGAGGCGATCAGGGGCGCCCTGCGGCACGCCAGGGTGGATCCCACCGACATCGGCTACATCAACGCCCACGGTTCTGGCACCCGCCAGAACGACCGGCACGAGACGGCGGCCTTCAAGCACAGCCTCGGCGAGCACGCCTACCGCGTCCCGATCAGCTCGATCAAGTCCATGGTCGGCCACTCGCTCGGCGCGATCGGCTCCATCGAGATCGCCGCGTGTGTCCTCGCCCTGGAACATCAGGTCGTCCCGCCCACGGCCAACCTGCGCGTCGCCGACCCCGAATGCGACCTGGACTACACGCCGCTCACCGCGCGCGAGGTCAGCATGGACACCGTGCTGACCGTGGGCAGCGGGTTCGGCGGTTTCCAGAGCGCCATGCTGCTGACCGCCCCCGGGCGGGCGGAATGAACGCCGTCGTCACCGGGTTGGGCGTCGTCGCGCCCAACGGCACGGGCGTGGACGCCCACTGGGCCGCCGTTCTGGCCGGCACCAGCGGCATCGGCCCCATCAGCCGCTTCGAGGCGGGCGACTACCCGGTACGGCTGGCCGGCGAGGTCGCCGACTTCACCGCCGCCGAACGCCTGCCCAGCCGGCTGGTCGCCCAGACCGACCGCTGGACGCAGCTCAGCTTGTACGCGGCTCAGGCGGCGCTCGCCGACGCGGGCCTGAGCGCCGAGGACCTGGCCGGATTGGACGAGTACGGGCTGGCCGTGATCACCGCCAGCTCCTCGGGCGGCAACGAGTTCGGCCAGCGCGAGATC
This sequence comes from Nonomuraea sp. NPDC048901, assembly GCF_040649695.1. Taxonomy (NCBI): domain Bacteria; kingdom Bacillati; phylum Actinomycetota; class Actinomycetes; order Streptosporangiales; family Streptosporangiaceae; genus Nonomuraea; species Nonomuraea sp. NPDC048901. The sequence continues at coordinate 455,060 of NZ_JBEZFW010000009.1, forward strand.
GCCGACCTGTGGCGGCACGGCCCGCAGCGGGTGAGCACCTACCAGTCGATCGCCTGGTTCTACGCCGCCACCACGGGCCAGATCTCCATCAGGCACGGCATGCGCGGCCCCTGCGGGGTCGTCGTGGCCGAGCAGGCCGGCGGGCTGGACGCGCTGGCGCAGGCGGTGAGCGCGCTCCGCTCGGGGTCGCGGCTGGTCGTCACCGGTGGTACCGAGGCCCCGCTCAGCCCGTACGCGCTGGTCTGCCAGCTCTCGGGCGGCCGCCTCAGCCACCGCGACGACCCCGGCTCCGCCTACCTGCCCTTCGATGTGGACGCCTGCGGCCACATCCCGGGCGAGGGCGGCGCGATCCTCATCGTCGAACCCGAGCAGGAGGCCAGAGAACGCCACGCGCCGCAGGTCTACGGCCGGGTCGCCGGTCACGCCGCCACCTTCGACCCGCCCCCGGGCAGCGGCGGGCGCCCCACGTTGTACCGCGCGGCCGAGCTGGCTCTCCAGCGCGCGCAGATCACGCCCGAGCAGGTGGACGTGGTCTTCGCCGACGCCGCGGCCGTTCCCGAACTCGACCGGGCCGAGGCCGAGGCCATCACGCGGCTGTTCGGGCCGCGAGGTGTCCCGGTGACCGCGCCCAAGACCATGCTCGGCCGCCTGTACGGCGGCGGCGCACCGCTTGATCTGGCAGCGGCCCTGCTGTCGATCCGCGACGGCGTGATCCCGCCGACCGTCGGGGTGCGCGAGCTCGCTCCCGCCTGCGCCGGCCTCGATCTCGTCACCGAGACCAGGCCGGCGCCGGTGCGCCGCGCGCTCGTCCTGGCCAGGGGTTTCGGCGGATTCAACTCCGCGGTCGTCGTCACGGCGGCCGCCTGATGAGAAAGGCAACAGATGCCGGGTTTCACGCTCGACGACCTACGCGTGATCATGCGTTCCTGCGGCGTCGAGGAATCCCTCGACTTCGAAGGCGACATCAACGACATCCATATCGCCAACCTCGGCTACGACTCCCTGGCGATGCTGCAGATCGCCTCGCTGATCGAGCGGGAGACCAGCATCACCATCGACGACGCCGCGTTCGCTGAGCTCGACACGCCACGCACGATCATCCACTACGTCAACGCACAGATTGTCAACGCACAGATTCAGGCGGGCTGACATATGGCCGTACACACCGACAATTCCATCCTTATCTCCGCACCCATGGACCTGGTCTGGGACCGGACCAACGATGTGGAGTCCTGGCCGTCGCTGTTCAGTGAGTACGCCTCGGCCGAGGTGCTGGAGCGCCAGGGCGACGTGATCAGGTTCCGGCTCACCATGCACCCCGACCACAACGGCATGGTGTGGAGCTGGGTGTCCCAGCGCACCCTCGACCCCGTGACGCGCACCACCAGGTCCTACCGGGTGGAGACCGGCCCCTTCAAGTACATGAACCTGTTCTGGGAGTACCTGCAGACCCAGGAAGGCGTCCTGTTGCGCTGGGTGCAGGACTTCGAGATGAAGGCGAACGCTCCGCTGGGCGACGGCGACATGGCCGAGCGGGTCAACGGCAACAGCGTCGTCCAGCTCGAGCGCATCAAGAAGATCATCGAGACCGACGCGGCGGCGGGCTGACCCGTGATCAGGTTCCTGCTCCCGGTGGCGCTGCTGGGCAACGGCCTCGCGGCCGGTGACATGTTCTGCACGGCCGTGGGCCTGGCACCGCTCATGCTGACCCTGCCCTACGGCGGCTACGTGCGCCTCGTGCAGTTCCTGTGGCCGCGCTACGACCCCGCGGTGCCCGCCATCAACCTGGCCACCCTGCTGCTGGACCTGGTCATGGCGGTCATGACCGGGCAGCCGGTGCCGCGGCTGCTCTTCGGGGCGGCCGCGGCACTGATCGGCGCGGTGATCGTGATCTCGGTGGCGAAAGCCGTACCGATCAACCGCTATGTGATGGCACTGGACCCCGAGGCCTGCCCCGCCGACTGGGGCGAGCGCGACCCTCGGCTGCGCTGGCGCAACTGGAACCTGGTCCGCACCGTGCTGATGGTCGCCGCACTCGCGGCCAACGCCGTCGGCGCGGCAGTCCTGACCTGATCATCTTTGGAGGAGACATGCGACTCGATGGCAAGAGAGTCCTGCTGACCGGTGGCACCCGGGGCATCGGCCATGGCCTGGCGCTGGCGCTGGCGCGGGCCGGGGCGCGGCTGGTCACCTGCTACCGCAGCGACGAGGACGCCGCGAAGCTCCTGGCCGCCGAGCTGGACGAGCTGGGCGAACACAAGGTGGTGCGCGCCGATGTGACGGACGCCGGCGACGTCGCCGCGCTCATCGACGAGTGCGGGACGTACCTGGGCGGCCTGGACGTGCTCGTCAGCAACGCCGGCACCATCAGCCACGTGCCCTTCGGCGAACTCGCGGTCGAGGAGTGGCAGCGGGTGCTGGACACCAACCTGACCTCGATGTACCGCCTCGTACGGCAGGCACTGCCGCTGCTGGGTGAGGGCGCCTCGGTCATCGGCATCGGCTCGCGCTCGGCCTTCGTCGGCATCCCCCAGCGCGCTCACTACACCGCCGCCAAGGCGGGCCTGGTCGGGCTGGTCCGCTCGCTGGCCAAGGAGCTGGGACCACGCGGGATCCGCGTCAACCTCGTCTCGCCGGGCGTCATCGACCCGGGGGACGGCACCCTGCCCGAGCCGGTCAGGCAGCGTTACGAGGGGCTCACCGCGCTGGGCAGGCTCGGCACCCCCGAAGAGGTGGCGGGGCCCGTGCTGTTCCTGGCGGGCGACCAGGCCGGCTATGTCACCGGCGAGACCATCCACGTGGACGGAGGGATTTGAGCATGAGCGCTGACGTCTTTCGAGTGATGCTCCGCATGGAGGTGCTCCCCGGCAAGGGGGCGGAGTTCGAGAAGGTCTGGCACGACAGCGCGGCCACCATCACCGGCCAGCCCGCCAACCTCGGCCAGTGGCTGTCCCGCAGCGCGGAAGAGGACGGCGTCTACTACATCGTCAGCGACTGGGTCGGGGAGGAGCCGTTCCGCGCCTACGAGCGCAGCGAGGCGCACCTACGGCACCGCGGCCGGCTGCATCCCTACCGGTCCAGCGGTTCGATGACGACCATGCACGTCGTCCACGATCTGGCCGGCGCGGCGCGGCGGTCATGAGCAACAGACTGCGGGTCCTGCTGCACACCGTGGCCCCCGAGTCCGGGCCGTCGGGGCTGGAGCAGGCGTACCGGCAGATCAGCGAGGAACTCGCCGGCACCCCGGGACTGCTGGGCAACGAGCTCATGCACTCGCTCCTGGACCCCGGCACCTTCGTGGTGATGAGCGAGTGGGAGAGCCTGGAGGCCTTCCGCGTCTGGGAGGAGGGCTCGACCCACCGCCAGAGCACCGCGCCGTTGCGCCCCTACCAGGACCAGCGACGCCAGGATCGCTACGGCATCTACGAGGTCGTCGCTTTCTACTGAGCCGCCTTTCACGGAGTACCTGACGGAGGTCTTCACGTGCTCGCCGTACTGGACGTTCTCGCGCTCGTCGGGAGCGGCGTCACCGCGGGCGTGCTGTTCTGCGTCGCGCTGAGCATCGTGCCCACCTTCGCCGCGCTGCCCCCCGACACCTACATCCAGGTGCACCGGCTCGTCGGCCGCAACTACGACCCCACCATGCCGATCATCGTCATCGGCACGACCCTCGCCGCCGCGGCGCGGGCCACCCTTACGGCCGGCTGGCCGCAGCGCCTGCCGTTCACGCTGGCCGCCGTGCTGCTGCTGGCCGTGTCCCTGGTCTCGCACCTGGGCAACGTGCCCATCAACCGCCTGGTGAAGTCGCCGGAGCGGGACGTGCCGCACTCGCGCCTGACCGACCTGCGGCGCAGGTGGCGCGCACTGAACCTGCTCCGCACCGGGCTGGCCCTGCTCGCCCTGGCCTGCATGGCCATCGCCACGGTGGCCTCGCCACACACATGAGCTCGAGGAGGAGTTATGGACGAGAGAGCGATGGGCGAGGAGGAGTGATGGACGAGAGAGTCATGGGCGAGAGAGCGATGGACACTGCTCTGGCAGGCAAGCGCCTGCTTGTGACGGGAGGCACCAGGGGGGTCGGCAGAGCCACGGTGCTGGCCGCCGCGCGGGCCGGAGCCCGCGTGGTGACCTGCTTCCACGCCGACGAGGCGGCCGCCGCCGCCCTCTCGGCCAAACTGGGCACCCCGCACCGGATCGTCCGGGCCGACCTGACAAGAGCCGACGACGTCGCCCGCCTGGCCGCCGAGTGCCGTACGGAGTTCGGCGGGCTGGACGCCGTGATCAACAACGCGGGTGTAGACGGTCACAGCCGCTTGGCGGACCTGGACGAGCTGGAATGGCAGCGCGTACTCGGGCTGGATTTGACCTCGGTCTTCCGGGTCACCCAGGCATGCCTGCCGCTGCTCGGCCCAGGCTCGGCGATCGTCAACGTCGCGGCATCGGCCGCGCTGCGGGGCGTACCGGGACGCTCCCACTACACCGCGGCCAAGGCCGGGATATTCGGCCTGACCCGCTCCCTGTGCAAGGAGCTGGGACCTCGCGACATCCGGGTCAACGCCGTGGCACCCGGGATCATCGACACCGGAGGTGGCGATCCGCTGCCGCCGCCCGTCGTCGAGCGCATCAAGAGCATGACGGCCCTGGGCCGCCTGGGCCGCCCGGAAGAGGTGGCCGCCGCCTCCCTCTACCTGGCGGGCGACCTGTCGGCCTACCTGACAGGCACCACCCTGACCGTCGACGGCGGCATCTAGCGGAGGAGGGGCCATGCCCTACGCAGCCATCACCTACAACGTCAAGCCCGGCCACGAGGACGAGATCGCGGCCATCTTCGCCGACTTCCAGCGCGTCGACACTCCCGAACTGCGCGACGAGGAAGGCAAGATCGCCGGCCGCCTGCTCGGCACGGCCGTGTTCATCAACGACGCGACCCTCGTCAGGTTCATCCACTATGAGGGCGCGATCGAGCACGTGGCCAGGCACATGGCCGGGCACAAGGGCGTGCACCTGATCGAGGAGAAGCTCAAGCCCTACCTCGCCGGCCCCCGCGACACCGGTACCACCGAGGGGTTCAAGCGGCACTTCTCGGCGAGCCTGATGCGCTGCATCTCCCAGCTGTCGGCCGAGCCGGCGAAGGAGACGACGGCGTGATCGCCGTCATCGGCCTGGGCGGGATGGGAGCGGGCCTGGCCCACCGGTTGCTGGCGGCGGGATTCCCCGTCACGGTCCACAACCGGACTGCCGGGCGGGCCGAGTCCCTCGCCGGGGCGGTCGTGGCGGCCTCGCCCCCGGAGGCCGCGGCCGGCGCCGAGCTGGTCCTGCTCTGCCTCAGCGACGAGGCCGCCGTCGACGCCGTCCTGACCGCGCGGGTGCTGGCGGAGGTGAAGCCGGACGCCGTGATCGTCAACACCTCCACCGTGTCGCCCGGCTACTCCCGGCTCCTGGCCGGGCGGGTCGTCGCCGCCGGACGGCGCTTCGTCGAGGCGAGCCTGCTGGGCAATCCGTCGCAGGCGCGCGCGGGCGAGCTGCGGGTGCTCACCGCGGGGGAGGCGGAGGACGTCGCGGTGGCGCGCCCCGTGCTGGACGCGCTGGGCAAGGAGGTGATCCATCTCGGGCCCACAGGTCAGGCCGCTGCCTTCAAGCTCGTCTTCAACCTGCTGCTCGGCGCGCAGGTCGCCTCTCTCGCCGAAGCCGTCGTCTACGGCGTGCGGGCCGGGATCTCCCGCGAGCTGCTGCTGGACGCGATCGCCGCCAGTGGCTTCAGCTCCAAGGTGATGGCCTTCCGCGCCGGCATCATGCGCGAACGCCGCTACGAACCCGCCGCCTTCAGAGCCAGATTGATGGAGAAGGACCTGCGCCTGGGTATGGCGGCCGCCGCCGAGCTGGGCGTCGCCCTCCCGGTCGCGGAACGCGCGGCCGAGCGCTTCGCCGCCGTCATCGCCTCGGGCGACGGCGATCTGGACGCCGCGGTCCTCATCGAGCTGGCCGAGCGCGAAGCGGCGGCGGGTGCGCATGAGTGACGGGGCACCGGTGCTGCGCGGGCCCGTCGTCTCCTACGAGCACGGCGAGCACATCGACGAATGGATCGACCGGCAGGCCTCGCTGCACCCCGCCGCCCCTGCTCTGCGCTGGCGCGGCCAGGAGACCTCCTACGCCGACCTCGTCGTCGACGCCGAGACGATGGCGGGGGCGCTGGCCAAGCGCGGCGTCGGCCCCGGCGACGTGGTGCCGGTCAGGATGCGGCGCGGCCCCCGCATGGTCGCGGCGCTGCTGGCCGTACTGAAGAGAGGCGCGGCCTACGCGGCGGTCCCTCCAGACTGGCCGCGGGCCCGCTACGAGCAGCTCACCGACCTGGTCACCCCCCGCGTGGAGATCACCGGCGCGGGCGGGACATTGCGCCACGGCGTCGTCACCGCCGCCACGCTGCTACGCGAGGGCTGGCGCCTGCCGCCCGCCGAGCCACCCGAGCGCGGCTCGGGGACCGACCCCTGCTGCGTCTTCCTCACCTCGGGCAGCACCGGCACCCCCAAGGCCGTGCTGGCGCCGCACCGAGGCGTGATCCGTACCGCGCTCGACCCGCTGCACACCCTGGACGGGCCGATGAACTCGCTGCAGAGCGCGTCCGTCGCCTGGGACGTGTTCGCGATGGAACTGTGGGTCCCGCTGATGCGCGGCGGATTCTGCATGCTGCACGAGGAGGGGCACCTGACAGCCGCGGGCATCCGCGACGCGGTCGCCCAGGGCGTCAACGTGCTGGCCCTGCCCGCCGTGCTGTTCAACGCGGCCCTCGACGACGACCCCCGCTGCCTGGACGGCATCGAGCTCATGGTCACCGGCGGCGAGCGCGCCTCGGGCCGGCATTTCGCCGCGGGCGTGCGCGAGCACCCAGGGATGCGCCTGGTCCACGCCTACGGACCCGTCGAGAGCTCCATCTGCGCCACCGCCCACCTGGTGACCAGCGCCGAGGAGGGAGAGGATGTGCCGATCGGCCGTCCCGTGGCCAACACGACGGTGTACCTGCTGGACGCGGAAGGGCGGCTGAGTGCCCCCGGTGAGCTCGGTGAGATCGCGATCGGCGGCGACGGACTGGCCATCGGCTACCTCGGTGATCCCGAGGCCACCGCCGACCGCTTCCCCACACTCGAGCTGGACGGCGAGCCGCGACGGGTCTACCTGACCGGCGACCTGGCCAGGATCGACGACTCAGGCGACCTGGTCTTCGCCGGCCGCCGCGACCGCCAGATCAAGCTGCGCGGCTTCCGCATCGAGCTCGGCGAGGTCGAGCACGTCATCGAGCGCGTCCCAGGGGTCGGGCGCGCCGCCGCGTTCGCCCTGCCCGCGGGCACGCGGGTGCCGGTACGGCTGGCCGCCTGCTACACCACCGACGCCGGCACCCGGGTCGGCCCGAAGGCCCTGCGCGAGGACCTGCTGAGCCGCCTGCCCGAGGCGTTCGTCCCCGACACGCTGGTCCCGCTCGCGGCGCTGCCGCTGCTGGCCAACGGCAAGGTGGACTACGCCGCGCTGCCCGGCCTGCTCCCCGATCCTGACGACGCCGGCGGCGCCGCCGAGCAGGAGCGGGACAACCCCGCGCCGATCGGCCCCGAGCTGCGGACGATCATGGAGCTCGCCGGTGACCTGCTGGACCGGCCGATCGGCCAGGGGGACGACCTGTTCGTCAGGGGCGGCACCTCGCTCACCGCCGTACGGCTGGCCAACCGGATCCGGGTCAGGCTGGGGCAGGTCATCGCCGCCGCCGACATACTGGAGCGCCGTACCCCGGCGCGGATCGCCAAGCTCCTGCACCCGGGTTCCATGACCTGCGCGGAGGCGGAGGACGGCAGCCCGGACTGGCTCGACGGGCTACCGCTCAACCAGTACAGATTCTGGCTCAGCGAGTGGCTCAGCCCCGAGCACGACCAGGCGCTGATCGGCATGGAGTATCGGCTGCGCGGGCCGCTGGACCGAGCGGCCCTGGCCGCCGCCGTCGACACCGTGGTCGGCTGGCACGAGTCGCTGCATACCCGGCTGCCGGCCGTACGACGCAGACCGGCCATCGAGATCCTCGACCCCGCGTCCCTGCCCTCCGTGTTCACCGTCGCCGAGCCGGCGGGCGACCTGGCGGCGGCGCGGCAGCTGGCCACGGCCTTCGCCCGGCGCCGCTACCACATCGGGCGCGAAACCCCGCTCGGGGTGCTGCTCATCCCGCTGGGCACCGATGATCACCTGCTGGTGCTGTCGGCGCACCACTCGGGGTTCGACGGCTGGTCGGAAGTCCTGTTCTGGCGGGACGTGGGCCAGGTCTACGCCGACCTGGTCGCGGGCCGCCGTCCGCCGGACCGCGTCCCGACCTCCTTCCACCGCGTGATCGCCAAGCAGGAGCGGTGGGCGGCGCCCCGCTACGACGACGCGTGCCGTTTCTGGGCCGACCACCTGGCGGGGATGCCCGCGTTGCCGCTGCCCGGCCCGGCCGACGAGGTCGGTCCCGCGGCCGAGCTCGTCCTGGCGATCGACCAGAGCCTGCTGGAACGGGCGGCGCGGGCCGCGGCGCTCGCGGGCGGCACCGTGACGGCGCTGTTCCTGGCCGCCTACGTTCGCGCGCTGCGCGCCCACACCGGCGCGGACGACTTCCCCGTGACGGTGCCCGTGGCCGCCAGGTCCATCCCCGAGACCGAAGACGTGATCGGCTGCTTCGCCTCTCTCATCACCCTGCGCTTCCCCGGGCTCTCCGCCCATCCGATGGCGGCGGTCAGAGCAGTCGCCGACGGCCTGCGCGCGGCGGTCTCCTCGCCGGTCGTGCCGATCGACAGGTTCTACGACCCGCCGGCCGACGCACCCCGGCACCCGCTGCTCCAGGTCCGCTTCGCCATGCACGACTACGCACCGGGCCGGATCGAGCTGCCCGGCATCACCTGCGAGGGCGAGCGCATCGGGCCCGCCCGCGAACGCAGTGACGTGGCCTTCGAGGTCTGGCCCGCGCCGCGGCCTCGTGCCATGCTGCGCTACCGCTCCGACGTGCTCACCGAACCCGAGGCCCGGCGCCTGGCCGACCGCTGCCTGGCCGAGGCCGAGTCCCTCGTCACATCCCTGTCCGCCGGAGACTCCGCGATTCCAAGAGCCTGACGACCAGGGCCGCAGCTCTCAGGCGGCCCTGGTCGTCTCCCCGGCCCGTGGTTCTCAGGTTCGCATGGGGGCGGTGGCGAACTCCTTCATGCCGTCCTCGAAGGCCACAGTGGGGGCCCAGCCGAGCTCGCTCCTGAGGCGGGCGGGGGAGGCCACGAGGTGGCGCACATCGTCGAAGCGGCAGCGGCCGGTGATCACCGGCGCGGGGCCTCCCGACAGGTCGGTAAGAGTGTGGGCGAGCTGCCCGACCGTCCTGGGCGCTCCCGTCGCCACGTTGTAGGCGCGGAACCCCGGGCGGTCCACCCCTATCGCGGCCACATTGGCCAGCGCGATGTCGCGGACGTGGATGAAGTCCCTGCGCATCGCGCCGTCTTCGAACAGCTCGATGGCCTGCCCGTTCTGCAGGACCGAGCGGAAGACGCAGGTGACCCCGGAGTAGGGGGAGTCGTGTGACATGCCGGGGCCGTACACCTGGTGGTAGCGCAGCGCCACCGCCGTGCCGCCGGTCTCCCTGGCCCATGCTCCCACCAGGTGCTCCTGGGCCAGCTTGGTCGCACCGTACACATTGAGCGGGGCCAGCCGGTCGTCCTCGTCGAGATCGGCGGGCGCCGTCGTGGACCCGCAGCGGGGGCAGAGCGGGTCGAAGCGGCCCTCGGCCACGTCGGCGGGCGAGCGCGGCCCCGGCGACACGCGGCCGTGCTCGGCACAGGTGTAGACGCCCTCACCGTAGATGACCACGGAGCTGGCGAAGACGAGCCTGCCCATTCCCGCCTTCGTCATCGCGGCCAGCAGGATCGCCGTGCCCATGTCGTTGATCGACGCGTACTCCGGCGCGTCGGAGATGTGGTGCCCGCGGCCCACCATCGCGGCCTGGTGGCACACGACATCGACCCCGCTTATCGCCGCCTCCACGGTGCCGGGATCGCGGACGTCCCCATGGATGAACTCCACGTCGTCGGGGAAGTCGGGCAGCCGTCCCCCGTGTACGGCCGGCAGCAGGGCGTCCAGGACCCGCACCTCGTGACCTTGCTCCCGCAGGGCCTCCACGATGCGGGTCCCGATGAACCCGGCTCCTCCCGTGACCAGAACGCGCATGTCTCTAATGCCTTTCGGAGCGGTCGCCGAACTGGTCGAGCATCTCCTCGACCAGCGTTGTCGAGTGGGTGCCCGCCGCGAAGGCGGGATGGTCGATGACCTGCCGCAGGAAGCCGGCGGTCGTGTGGAGGCCCGCGCCCTCGATCCGGAACTCCGCGAGGGCCCGGTCCATCCGGCGCAGGGCGGCCTCCCTGCCGGGCGCCCACACGACGACCTTGGCCAGCAGTGAGTCGTACTCGGGACTGATCCGCTGTCCGGCGTGGCCGTGCGTGTCGACCCTGGTGAAGGGACCGCCGGGCGGGACGAAGGTGTCCAGCACCCCGGGCGTCGGCATGAAGGCCCGCGCCGGGTCCTCGGCGTTGACGCGGCACTCGACGGCCACCCCCCGCGGCGCCACGTCGTCCTGGGTGAGCGACAGCGGCTCCCCGGCCGCGATCAGGATCTGCTCACGCACCAGGTCGATCCCGGTGACCATCTCGGTCACCGGATGTTCCACCTGCAGCCGGCAGTTGGCCTCCATGAAGTAGAAGCCGTCCTTCTCCACGAGGAACTCGAACGTGGCGGCTCCGGTCAATCCCAGGACACGGGCGGCGTGCGTCGCGGCGGAGGTCATCCCGTCGAGCAGGCAGGCCGGCAGCCCTGGCGAAGGCGTCTCTTCCAGCAGCTTCTGCCGCCTGCGCTGGACCGAACAGTCTCGCTCACCCAGATGGACGACGCCGCCGTGCTGGTCGGCCAGGACCTGAACCTCGACGTGGCGGCTGGATCGCAGGTAGCGCTCCACGTAGACGCGGTCGTCACCGAACAGGGACCGCGCCTCGGCCCTGGTCCTGGCGAAGGCTCCGGACAGCTCGCGCGGATGGTCGACCACGGCCATGCCGCGCCCGCCACCGCCGGCGCTGGCCTTGATGATGACCGGGTAACCCAGATGGTCGGCCGCCTCCTGGGCCTGCACGGCCGTCGAGGTCGCGGTACGGCTGCCCGGCAGCACGGGGAGCCCGGCGCCCACCACGGCGGTACGCGAGTGGACCTTGTCGCCCAGGGTGGACAGCACCCGCGGAGACGGGCCGATGAAGGTGAGGTCGTGGTCGGCGCAGACCTCGGCGAAGTCGGGATCCTCGGACAGGAAGCCATACCCCGGGTGGATGGCGTTCGCGCCGCAGAGCCTGGCGGCCTCGATGACGGCGGGGATGTTCAGGTAGCTGTGACGCGCGGGCGCGGGGCCGATCTGGACGGCCTGGTCGGCCAGCCGTACGGCGGGTGAGTCCGCGTCGGCTGTGGAGTGCGCGACGGCGACCCTGATGCCGAGTTCCTTGCAGGTGCGGACGATCCGCAGCGCGATCTCCCCGCGGTTGGCCACGAGTATGGTCTTGAACATGGCGCTCAGGAGGTTTCCGGGATGATGACGAACAACTCCTGGCCGTACTCGACGGGTGTGCCGTCGATGACGCAGGCCATGGCCACATGGCCGGCCACGTCGGCGTCGATCCTGTTCATCAGCTTCATCGCCTCGAGGATGCCGAGCTGCTGACCGGCGACGACGTAGTCGCCCACCTGGACGAACGGCTTCTCTCCCGGGGCGGGCGCCGCGTAGAAGGTGCCGACGAGCGGGGCGGCGACCGCGTGTCCGGACACGGTGGCAGGGGTGGCGGGCGGATCGGCGGAAGGGACGGCGGGCGGATCGGTGGAAGGCGTGGCGGGCCAGGCCAGCTCCACCTCGGCGCCGGAGAAGGCGAGCCGCAGGTGCGCCACGGGGCGGTCGCGGGTGGCGTCCAGAATCCCGATGAGGTGATGCCGCAACGTTGCCAGGGCTCCCGTGGCCGCTGAGTCCTGCGGTGGTGTGTCAGTTGGTGGTGTGTCAGTCATGGAAGTCTCCCGTTCCCGGGCCCCCGTACAGGGAGAAGCGCCTGCGGCGCTCCTCTACCAGTACGGCGGGCTCCAGCTCTGCAAGCTCGTCCAGATGAGCGGCGACCGCGTCCTTGACGGCCATGGAGGTGGCCTGCGGATCGGTGTGGGCGCCGCCGGGCGGTTCGGGGATGACGGCATCGACGATGCGGTGTCGTAGCAGCCCGTGCGCCCCGAGCTGCAGGGCCGCGGCGGCGCGCGGCGCGGCGGCCGGGTCACGCCACAGGATGCTGGCACAGCCCTCGGGGCTGATCACCGAATAGACGGCGTTCTCCAGGGCCAGCACCCGGTCGGCCACCGCCAGCGCGAGAGCTCCGCCGCTGCCTCCCTCACCGGTGATGACGCTGACGATGGGAACCGGCAGTCCGGACATCAGACGGAGGTTCTCCGCGATGGCGAAGGCCTGGCCGCGCTCCTCGGCCTCCTGCCCGGGATGGGCCCCCGGCGTGTCGACGAGCGTCAGCACGGGCAGCCGCAGCTTGGCGGCCAGCCGCAGCAACCGCCTCGCCTTGCGGTAACCGGCGGGCGAGGGCATCCCGAAGTTGCGGGCGATCCGCTCACGCAGGTCGTGGCCTTTCTGGACGCCGATCACCACGATCGGCCGCCCGGCCAGGTCGCCGACGCCGCCGATGATCGCCGGGCAGTCGCCGGAGGCGCGGTCGCCACGCAGTTCCTGGAACCCGTCCACGATGGCGTCCACGTGGTCGAGCGCGGTGGGCCTGCCGGGATCCCTGGCGAGTTGCACGGCCCGCCACAGATCGGCGTCGTCAGGGCGGCCCATGACCCGGCTGACCCTCGCGCACGGCACACGGGGAGGTCGCTCGCCGTCGGCGGTGGCGAGCAGCCGCCCGATGACCTCGCGCAGCTCGGCGCGCGGCACGATGGCGTCGATCAGGCCATGCTCCAGCAGGAACTCCGCCGTCTGGAAGCCATCGGGCAGCCGATGGCCGATCGTCTGCTCGATCACGCGCGGCCCCGCGAAGCCCATGCGCGCCCTCGGCTCGGCCAGGATCACGTCGGCGAGCGCGGCGAAGGAGGCGGCGACACCGCCGTAGGTAGGGTCGGTGACCAGCGAGATCGTCAGGATTCCCGCCTCGTCCAGCCTGGTCAGGGCCTGGCTGGTCTTGACCATCTGCATGAGGGCCAGGGCCCCCTCCTGCATGCGCGCCCCGCCCGAGGCGCTGATGAGGATCAGCGGGATCCGGTCGTTCAGGGCCTGTCGCGCCGCCCGCTCGATGCGCTCACCGACGCCGCCGCCCAGGCTGCCGCCGAGGAAACGGAAGTCCATCGCGCCCGCGACGAGGGGACGCCCCATGATCGTGCCCGTCGCGCAGACGATCGCCTCATCCAGCCCTGTCGACTCGCGTGCCTGTTCCAGGCGCTCGCGGTAGGGGCGGATGTCGGTGAAGTCCAGCGGGTCGTCGGCGTCGGGCGGTGCCGGCAGTTCCTTCCACTCCCCGTCGTCGAACAGCAGCTCAAGGCGGTGGCGGGCGTCGAGCCGCCCGTGGTGCCCGCATTCGGGGCACACCTGCAAAGTGCGGGCCAGCCGCCGGTCGTACACGGGGGTGCGGCAGCTCTCGCAGCGCGCCCAGGTCCCTTTCACCATCGGGCCTCATCGGGGGCGTTGCCGAACTGGGCCCAGAGTCGCCTCTCCTCGTCGGAGGGCCGCAGGTGCGATACGAGACGCTCAGGGTGCCCGGGGACCATCGCCTCCTCGGGAGGCATCCAGTCCCCCGACCATGAATAATGGGAGTGGCCAATCGCCGCCAGACCTGTCGTCAAATAGCGGGCGAATGCCCGGGATTTCGTCCAGAAAAATTTTCCGATGATTTTCAGGGACATCGCACGCCCTTTGTTAACAGCCGGTTACCTTACCGGATGTGAGCAATTGTCATATTCTCCGCCTCGCTCGATTGGCGGCGCGAGAAGATTGTTGGGGACGTCCTTCCTTGTGACTCTGCGTCTCGCCGCTCGAGGATCGGTAGAGATCGACTTGAGGTGCGACAATCCGACTATCGGTCATAAGAAGTGTTATGTCAGACAAACGGAACATAGCTCGCATTGTTGATCATTGTGTCGTGTGGTGCCAGGTAGGCGTCGGTCCGCCGATCCCGTCGGCGCCGAGCAGCTCCAGGGCCTCCTGGGGCGCGGGTGATCCGGCGGCGCCGGCTCGCCCGCGCCGCAAGGGGCCCTGGTTGCGGACGGTAGGCGCCTCATCCGTTAAGTGACACATAACGCGGTTCTGGACTGTCCCCAATGACTGTTGACAATGTTCTTTGGAATGTTGGGCAATTCTTGACAGCCTAACGGTGACGCACTCGTCACTTTCGGAAACATTGCCAGGTCGACCCGCTTCGTTGTGGACGCGGCCCGCGGCAGAGTTGCCAGGGAATAGCCAGCTTCGGCGGCCTGTCCGGATTTATGTTCAGATGCTGTCACAAACCCTGGACTTTCAATAACATGCTTCTATATGTTGCTCGATGTGACTTAGTCAGAGCGCCTCTGGCGCCGTATGTCGGAGGTGGCGCAGGCCGGAGGGCGAGCTGAAAGGCTTCGCCCTAACGGGGAATTCGCGTCGAGTCTCAGGTGGTTCTCGGGGTCTTCGTAGCACTGTCTCGGGCCGGATGATCGTGGCTTGCCCTTCCGGCTACCGGAGGCGTTGGAGCTTGCTGCCGCCCGTGGAGACGCCTGGCGCTTGGCGGGTCAAGCGAAGGCTGGTGGCATATGCAATTCCGTGTGCTGGGTCCACTTGAGGTCACTGAGGGCGATAAAGTGCTGACGCCGAGTGCGCTCAAGCAGCGTACCGTGCTCGCTCTGCTGGTGACCCATCGCAACCGCGTCGTGCCGGTCAGTACGCTGATCGAGGAGATCTGGGGCGAGTCGCCGCCCAAGAGCGCGGTCACTACCCTCCAGACGTACGTCTACCAGGTCCGCAAACTGTTCGCCGTGCACGCGGGACAGCACGCCGACGACATCCTCATCACCAAGCCACTCGGCTATGTGGCCGCCATCTCGCCCGACGACCTCGACCTGACCGTGTTCGAGAAGCTCCTGGCCAGGGGGCGGGCGGCTCTGGACACGGGCCAGGTCGAGGAGGCCTCCACCGCGCTCCACTCCGCCCTTCGCCTGTGCAGGGGGAGCGCGCTGCCCGACGTGCAGCGCGGGGCGCTGCTCTCCGCGCAGGTCGCCAGGATCGACGAGGCCATGTTGCGCGCGCTGGTCCTGCGCGTCGAAGCCGACCTGCAGCTGGGGCGGCATCACGAGCTGGTCAGCGAGTTGCGCGCGCTGGTCGCCGAGAACCCGCTGCACGAGGATCTCTACGCCAAGCTGATGATCGCGCTCTACCGGTCCGACCGGCGCTCCACCGCGCTGGAGGTCTACCACGAGTTGCGCTGCTCGCTCAACCGGGAGCTCGGGCTCGACCCGTCCCCCGCCCTGCGGCGCCTGCACCAGGAAGTGCTGTCCGACGCGCCTTCGCTGCAGCCTCCCGTGCAGGCCCGTACGTGGGGTGGCACGATCCTGCAGAACGTGCAGCTCGCGCAGCTTCCGCCGGACATCGGCGACTTCGCGGGAAGAAACGATGATTTGGCCGACCTGGACAGGCTGCTCACCCCGCGCGAGACCGCCCCGAGGGTGGTCGTGCTGACGGGGTCGGCGGGCATCGGCAAGTCGGTGCTCGCCAGCAGGGCCGCCCACCGGGTGAGAGACCGGTTCCCCGACTGCCAGCTCTACGCCGACCTGGCCGGCGACACCGGGCCGGCCGATCCCGCCGAGGTGCTCGCCGGGTTCCTGCGGACGGTCGGAGTGCGCCCCGATCTGATCCCCAGCAGCCTGCGCGGTCGTGAGCAGCTCTTCAGGGCCTGGGGTGCCAACCGGGCGGGACTGTTGCTGCTCGAGAACGCCACCTCCGCCGCCTTGTTACGGCCGCTCCTGCCGAGCGGCCCGCACTGGGCGGTCGTGGTCACCAGCCGCTCCGTGCTGACCGGGCTGGCGGGAGCCGACCACCTGCGCATCGGCCTGCTCACCGTCGAGGAGGCGGTGGAGATGCTCGGCAACATCGTCGGGAAGGAACGAGTGGCCGCTGAGCCCGAGGCCGCCGTCGATATCGTCACGATGTGCGGGCTGTGGCCGCTGGCCATCCGTACGGCGGCCGACCGCCTGGTCGCCGCGCCGCACTGGACGCTGGACAAGCTGGTCGTACGGCTCAGCGACGAGTGCGACAGGCTCAGCGAGCTGCGCACCGAGGACCTCGACATCCGCGCGGAGATCGCCTCCAGCTACCAGGAACTCGACGATGTCGAGCGGTCGGCCGTGCTCACCCTGGCGGCGGCCAAGACCTCCATCTTCACTCTTGGCGCGGCCGCGTCGATGCTGGAGGGCGACAGACAGCTCGTGGACAGCACGCTCGACAGCCTGGTCATCAGGCAGTTCCTGCACACCGCCGTCGAGCAGGGCCTGCCCAACGGCGACATCGGCTACCAGATCCCCGTGCTGTTCCGGCTGTTCGCCATGGAGCTCCTGGAGACCGTCGGGCCGATCCTGGGTCTTGTCTAGTCAGCCGCCGGCTCGGGCGCCGACCAGCATGCGCCGGCTCAGGCACCTGCGTATGCGCCGGCCAGCTCGGTGAGGGTGGTCACCGCCTCGGCCGGACTCGGCTGGGCGGCGTTCTCCGCCGCCACCTCGAGGGCGGCCCGCCGTACCGACTGGTCGCTCAGCAGGACTCGTACCGCCTGCCTCGCCTCGGCGGCGTCCAGCTGGGGGTAGGGCACTGACAGGCCGACGCCGCGCGCGGCCACGCGCTCGGCGTTGACCAGCTGGTCGCCCTTGACGGGCACGACGAGCTGGGGGACGCCGCACGCGGCGGCCGTCATCGTGGTGCCCGCTCCGCCCTGGTGGACGACGGCGGCACAGGTCGGCAGCAGCAGGTTCAGCGGGACGCCGCAGGCGACCCTGACCCCTGGAGGCAGGTCACCGAGCAGCTCACGCTGGGCGGGGTCCACCGCGAGCACGATCTCGCCGTCCACGCCGGCCAGGGCGCGCAGCAGTTCCTCCAGCGGCTCCAGATTCCCTCGGGCCTGGGCCAGCGAGGTGCCCCAGGTGACGCAGACCCTGGGTCCGCCCTCGTGCAGCCAGGCCGGCGCGTGGGTGCGCCCGTTGTGCGGGATGTAGCGCATCCGCCACCGCTCGGGCAGGCCGGGAATCTGCAGGCTGGGCGGGCACGGGCACAGCGTCGCCGTCCCCGCCGCGTCGACGCCGGTCAGCCCCAGCCGCTCCCACAGCGGCGCCAGCAGCGGCCACTCGGCGCCCCGCCGCGGCGAGGTGTGGTCGATCCCGTAGGGGAGTCTCACCGAGGGGATGCCGAGCGCCCGCGCCGCCGCGGGTCCGGCGTACTCGCGCGGCTCGAACACCACCAGGTCGGCCGGCCACTCCCGCGCGATGGCGACCACGTCGTCCACGATCGCCTCGGCCGCGAGCCGGAACATCGTCATCGTCCGCGCCGTCCGCTCATCGGCGCCGCCCGCGGGGTCGCCCCTGACGGTCAGGTCCAGGCCGAGCCAGGCGGCGCCCGGGTCGGCGTCGGTGCCCGAGGCGACCGGCTGCAGCCCGGCCTCGGCGATCCGCGCGGCGAAGGACGGCTGGGCGGCGACCCGCACCTCGTGCCCGGCCAGGCGCAGGGCCCAGCCCAGCGGCACCATCGGAAAGTAGTGCGAGGCCGCGGCGTACGTCGTGAAGAGGACCCGCATGAGGCGCTCCTGTCGATGGTGCGATGAGGGTTGGCCGTCAGCGTGGGACCGGCCCCTCGTGAGCCGATCCTGGATCGGTTGAGGCACCCCGGCTCATCGATACTCGAGCGGATCGCGAACGCTCGCTGCGACCGTGACAGCACATGTCACCCGAGGGAGTGGTCGCCCTATGCGCGTGTTGTTCACCACCTGGGCGTGGAGCCCGCATTACTTCCCGATGGTCCCGCTGGCCTGGGCCCTGCGCAACGCCGGGCATGAGGTCCGGGTCGCCGGGCAGCCGGGGATCATCGACCCGATCGTCAACTCGGGTCTGCCCGCGGTCAGCGTGGGCAAGGACATCGACTTCGTGGAGACCGTACGCCAGCAGATGGGCATCGACGGAACAGCGGAGATGACTCCCGAGCGCTGGCGCGAGCTGCGCAAGGGCAAGGGCAAGGCGGCCCTGCGGATCTTCGTGGACCTCGCTGAGGCCATGGTGGACGACCTCGTCGATTTCGGCCGCGCCTGGCGGCCCGACCTGGTGGTGCACACCCCGTCGGGGTTCGCGGGACCGCTGACCGCGGCCGCGCTCGGCGTGCCCAACGTCCGCCATCTCAAGGCGCCCGACATCGCCTACCCGGCGCGGGAACTGGAGGTGGAGCTGCTGGAGCCGCTGCGCAAGAGGCTGGGGATCTCCGCCCCCGTCGACCCGATCGGCGCGTTGACCGTCGACCCGTGCCCGCCGCGCATGCAGGTCCCATCGGAGTACCCCCGGCAGCTCATCCGCTACATCCCCTACAACGGCCCGGGAGTCATGCCGGACTGGCTGCTGGAGCCGGCCGAGCGGCCTCGTGTCTGTGTTACCTGGGGCACCACCCTGGGCAGGCTCAACCCGAACATGGTCCTGGCCGGCACGATGCTGCGGGCCATCGCCGAGCTCGACGTGGAGGTCGTGGCGACCGTCGCCCCCGGGCACGCGGCCCTGGTGGGGGACCTTCCGGCGGGTGTCAGGCTGGTGGAGTCCCTGCCGCTGCACATGCTCCTGCCGACCTGCGACGCCATCGTCCATCAAGGCGGCACGGGCACCACCATGACCAGCCTGGTCTGCGGCGTGCCACAACTGATCGTGCCGCAGTTCCCCGACCACGCCTTCAACGCCGCCCGCCTCGCGGGAGCGGGCGGCGGCATCGTGCTGATGCCCGAAGACGCCGATCCCGAAGCGGTACGCGCCCATGTGCGGCGGCTGCTCGATGACGAGGAACTGCGCGCCTCCGTGCGCAGCCTGCACGACGAGGCGGTGAGCCAGCAGGCCCCCACGGAGATCGTGGGCGTGCTGGAGGATCTCGCCGCCCGCTCACCGCACGCGCCGGCTCACTCCTGATCCCGAAAGTGATCCCGAAAGGTAGATCCGCATGATCGGCAGAAAGCAACTTCCCGAGGACTACCGCAAGTGGAACGAGCGCTGGGGCGCCCCGTTCGGCCACGCCGCCGGTCGGCGCCTGGCCGCGGGCGGGCATCCCACACAGGACGTCCGGGCCGCCCAGCACAACCCGAGCGGCCCTGACTTCGGCCCGTTCGCCTTCCAGCCCGCCAGCCACACGCGCATCTACGAATACCCGTGGGCCTACCTCACGGCCGAGCTCGACTCGCCCAAGCGGCTGCTCGACATCGGCGGCGGCGCCAGCGGCTTCCAGTTCGTGGCCGGCATGGAGGGGCACGACGTCGTCAACGTCGATCCCACGGCCAGGAGCGACTACAACGACTGGAGCGACCCCGGCTACATCCTGCTGACCCCCAACCGGCACCAGGTGCTCAACAACACCTTCGGCACCTCGGTCAAGCTCGTCGCCGAGCGGATCCAGGACGCCGACCTCGGGGTCGAGAGCTTCGATCGGATCTTCTGCCTGTCGGTCCTCGAACACCTGGACGCCGCCGAGACGCTGGAGATCATCGACCACTGCGTCAAGCTGCTGCGTCCGGGCGGGATGCTGCTGCTGACCGTCGACCTGTTCCTGGACCTCAAGCCGTTCGGGGTCATGACCAGGAACGTGTGGGGCATCAACCAGGACGTCCACGCCCTGGTCGAGCGCTCAGGCCTGGACCTGGTCGCCGGCGACCCGCGCGAGCTGCTCGGTTTCCCCGAGTTCGACTTCGAGCGGGTCGTGGACCTGCTGCCCGAGCTCTTGATCTCGAAGGTGTACCCGGTGATGACGCAGACGGCCGCCCTGCGGAAGCCGGTCGGGTGAGTTCCGGCACGCTGACGCTCGCCTTGGCCGACCTGGGTGGGGCCACCTCCGCCCAGGTCGGCACCAAAGCGGCCACCTTGGGCGGGCTCATGGCCGCGGGTTTTCTCGTGCCCGGCGGGTTCGTACTCACCACGCGTGCGCTGGCCCTCGCGCTGGAGGAAGGAGTTGTGGCGAAGGGAGCTGTGGCGGAGGGAGCTGCGGGGGAGGGAGCGCTGCCGGAAGGCGGGGTCCCCCGTGAGGTCGCCGATGCCCTGTGCGCGGCCTACGACGCGCTCGGCGGCGGCCCCGTCGCCGTGCGCTCCTCCTCCGCCGACGAGGACCTCCCCGGCCGCTCGTACGCGGGGATGTACGACACGGTGCTCGACGTCACGGGGCACGACGCGCTGCTGGACGCGGTGCGGACCTGCTGGGCCTCGGCCTTCCATGACCGGGTCGCCGCCTACCGGGGTGACCGGGAGCCCTCGATGGCCGTGCTGGTGCAGCGCATGGTTCCCGCCGAGGCGGCTGGGGTGGCCTTCAGCGCCAATCCCGTCACAGGCGACCGGGACGAGACGCTGGTGAGCGTGGTCGCGGGGCTGGGGGAGCGGCTGGTCTCGGGGCAGGCCACGCCCGACGAGTGGTCCGTACGCGAAGGCAGGCCCACGCGGACCGCGGAGTCCGAGAACGCGCTCGGTGAGAAGGAGGTCGCGGCCGTCGCCGACCTGGTCGCCAGGGTCGAGGCGTGGGCGGGGGTGCCGGTGGACGTGGAGTGGGCCTGGTACGGCGGCGCGGTGGCGCTGCTGCAGGCCCGTCCGATCACCACTCTCGGCGACACGGGGGCACCGAACGGATCAGCGCCGCCGCCCGGATTCTGGACGCGTGGCGAGTACTCGCTCAAGCCGCTGTCCCCGATGAACGTCTGCACTCTGATCCAGGCCGTCAATGACTTCAGCACCGAGCTGTTCAGGTTCGCTGTCGCGGACCGCGTACAGGTGCGCAGCATCGAGGGCTGGTCCTACGTCAGGATCGCTCTCATCCACGAGCCCGAAGCCATCCTGAAGCGCCTCACCCGGATCGCGGCGGCCCTGCGCGCCGACGAACCCTGGCAGCTCGTCAGCTCCTGGCACGACACCTGGGAGCCGGAGATCGCCGCGGGCATCGACCGCGCGAAGCGGACCGACCTGGCGGCGCTGACCGACACCGAGCTGCTCGACCGGCTGGCCGCGCTGCACGAACTGGCCGCCGAGGCGCAACGTCTGCACTTTCTGGTGGGCGGCGCATCCAGCCTGGTCTGGGGCGAGCTCGGTGCCGTCTGCGAGGAACTGCTCGGCTGGGACGTCGCCCAGGTTCTCGTGCTGGTGTCCGGGACGCCGGGCAAGACCAGCGAACCCGCGCGCGAGCTGTCCGGCCTGGCGGCCTTGGCCCGCGGTAAGCCCGCCGTCCGGGACTTGCTGCTCCAGGAGGCGGAGGCCGACCGGGTCCTCGCCGCCGATCCCGAGTTCGCCGCCCGGGTGCGGGCGTTCATGGACGTGTACGGCCTGCGCTGCCTCGGCGCCGACCTGGCCGAGCCCACCATGGCCGAACGCCCCGCTTCCCTGCTGCGCCTGGTGGCCGCCCAGCTCGAGGCCCCCGGCACCGCCGCGGGCACTGAGGCGGCCAGGGCACGGAAGAAGGCGGTCGCCGAGGCCCACGCCCGGCTCGCCACCCCTGGGGACGATTCCGGGAGCGACACGGTCGCCCGGTTCGACCGGCTGCTGGAGCGCGCGCTCATCGCCTACCCGCTCAGGGACGACACGGCCTTCCATGCCCACACCGCCTGGGGCCTGTTCCGGCTCGGCCTGCTGGAGACGGGCCGTCGCCTCGCCCTGCGTGGCCAGATCTCCGAGGAGGCCGAGGTGTTCATGCTGAACCTGGACGAGGTGCGCTCGGCCGTCGCCGACGGCCGGCCGCGAGGCGAGCTGGTCGCCGCCGAGACGGCGCGCGTGGCATGGGCCGCCATGCACATGGGGCCCCAGTCCTACGGGGACCCGCCCACGCTTCCCCCGGTGGCCGAGACGATGGCCGGGCTGGACGCCGACGATCACGCCGCGCTGGCCCCCATGCGCTGGGTCGACGCCGCCTACCGGGTCGGCTCCGAACGCCCGGAACAGAGCCCGGGCGTCCTGCTGCGCGGCGTGGCCGCCTCGGCCGGGCGCTACACGGGGCCGGTCAGGATCCTGGTCAGCGAGGCCGACTTCGCCAAGCTCGAGCCGGGTGACGTGCTGGTCTGCCCGGAGACCACGCCGCAGTGGTCGATGCTGTTCGGCAGTGTCGGCGCGCTGGTCACCGACAGCGGCGGGCTGCTCTCCCACCCGGCGATCATCGCCAGGGAGCACGGCGTGCCCGCCGTCGTCGCGACCGGCAACGCCACCCGGCTGCTGCGCGACGGCCAGCTCGTCACCGTGGACGGCCGGGCCGGACTGGTGGAGGTCCTGTCGTGACGTCGATGTCCGCCATCGAGGCGCGGGACCTTCGCAAGACCTACACCCCACCGTCCGGCGAGGTGCACGCCGTATGCGGCGTCGACCTGGAGGTCGGGCGTGGGGAGTTCTTCGGGCTGCTCGGGCCCAACGGCGCGGGCAAGTCCACGACGATCGGCATGCTGACCACGCTGGTGACCCCCAGCGGCGGCGTCGCGAGGGTGTCAGGCTTCGACGTCAGCCGCGACCCGCTGGAGGTCAAGCGCAGGATCGGCGTCATGGGGCAATTCAACACCCTGGACCGCGAGCTGAGCGTCATCGACAATCTGGAGTTCCGCGGCCGCTATGTCGGGCTGTCCCGGCGGGCGGCGCGGGCCCGCGCCGAGCTGCTCCTGGAGCAGTTCGAGCTGGCAGACAGGCGCGACGCGGAGGCGGCACAGCTGTCGGGCGGCCAGATGCGCCGCATGATGATCGCCCGTACCCTGATCAACCGCCCCGAGGTGCTCTTCCTCGACGAGCCCACCGCCGGCATCGACCCGCAGACCAGGATCGATCTGTGGGGTGTGCTGCGGGAGATGCACGCGAGCGGCCAGACGGTCCTGCTGACCACCCATCACCTGGAGGAGGCCGAGGCGCTGTGCGAGCGGGTGGCCATCATCGACAAGGGGCGGGTGCTGGCCTGCGACACCGTCGACGCGCTCAAGAAATCCCACGGCGACACCGTCATCACCGCCACCTACGACGTACCGCCGCCCGGCGAGCCGCGGGCCCTGCTCGGGCGCGAGGGCGTCAGCGCGGTGACGGTCTCGGGGGCGCAGATCCGCGTCGTCACCACCCGGCCAGAAGGCCTGTTGCGGGAGTTGATCGACATCGGCGCCGCGCACGGCGCCGACCTGCTGGACATCACCACCCTGCGCCCGAGCCTGGAGAGCGTCTTCCTGGCGCTGACCGGAAGGGAGTACCGCAATGACCACATTGGACATCGCGCCGCCCGCTGAGGAGACGCGGCGCCTGGGCGGGGCCCACACCTTCTGGGCGATGCTGGCCAGGGACGCCAGGGTCGTGCTGCGCAAGCAGTGGTTCACGTTCCTGTCGCGGGTGCTGGTGCAGCCGCTGCTGTTCATGTTCGTCTTCTCGTACGTCCTGCCGGCGGCCCAGCTCTCCCCGGCCGCCGGTGGCGTCTCCTACAGCACGATCATGATCCCTGGCATCCTCGCCACCACGATGATCTACGCCGGCATCATGGGCGTCTCGGTGCCGCTCATCTCGCAGATGTCCTTCCCGCGCGAGATCGAGGACCGGCTGCTGGCCCCCATCCCGCTCTGGGCGCTCGCTCTCCAGAAGATCACCTCGGGCGCGATACAGGCGCTGCTCGCCGCGATCTGTGTCTTCCCGGTTCTCTACTTCACCCACGCTCCCGGGGAGTCGCCGGTGCTGCTGGTGACGAGCTGGCCGCTGTTCGCCGCCGTCGTCGTCTCGGGGGCGCTGCTGTCGTCGTGCCTGGGCCTGCTACTGGGGACGATCATCGACCCCACCCAGTTCAACCTGCTCTTCACCGTGATCATGATGCCGGCGCTGATGCTGGGCTGCGTCTACTATCCCTGGGCCGCGCTCGGCAACCTCCCCTGGCTTCAGGCTCTCGTGTTGCTCAACCCGATCGTCTACCTCAGCGAGGCGTTGCGCGCCGTACTGACACCGGTCATGCCGCATATGCCGCAGTGGGCGTTCATGCTCGCGCTGGTCGGCGGGACCCTGGTGACCGCGCTGCTCTCGATCCGGTTCTTCCGCAAGGCCGTCAGCAAGTAGAGCCGTCAGCGAGTAGAGCCGTCGGCAGGTAGAGCCGTCAGCAAGAAGACGACAGAGGGCGGGGGGGGGGGGGGGGGCCCGCCCCCCCCCCCCGAGTGGGAGAGTGGGGCCTGCCCC
>NZ_JBEZFW010000010.1:0-134425 GCF_040649695.1 Nonomuraea sp. NPDC048901
CTCGACCTGGCCTGCGACCTCTACGTGACCCCCCTCACGGACTGACCACACCAGATCCGAAAGTCAACCCCGAGAGACTTCCAGGCAAGGCCACTAAGCCAGGCGGTGGCGGCGGCCGTTGTTCGCTCTGGCCGGCTCGAAGGGGATCGAGTCCGGCTGCTCCGTGCGCTGGCGGCGCTGCTGGACGATGCGGGTCGCCAGGATCGCCGAGGTCAGCAAGGCGATCGTCAAGGAGGTGCCCAGGACGTCCGAGGCGGGCTTCGACGGGCGGATGATCGGCTGGTCGCGCAGGGGAGCCGTGAGGTCCTGGGCGAAGGGGTTGGGCCACAGGAGGTCGATACGCGGCTCGTCGGTGTCAGCCGTCTGGATCTTGATCGGGCTCGCGGTCGTGTCCGGCTCGCGGGGATCGGTCTCGGGCGGTGTCGGGCCGTCCGTCGGGAGGGTCGTCGTCGAGTCCTTCTTCTCCCGCTTGTTCGGCTTCGCCGTCGGAGTGGGCTTGGCGGAGTCCTCGGGGGACGGGGTCTCCAGGACGTGTTCGGGGTCCTTGTTGCGCTGCTGGGCGTCCTGATGCTCGCAGGCCAGCACGGGGAGGCAGACCTCGCTGAGGGTGTTGGGCAGCAGTTCCTGGTCCGAGGGAGTCGGCTGGGGCTGCCCCGACCTGGTGGGGATCGTCGTCGGGACCGCGTCGCCCACCGTGCCGAGAAGATCGTCGGCAGTGCCGCCGACCTTCTTCGTCACGGGTTTGAGCTTGTCGCCCGTGAGGCTGTCGACCGTGCCGGTGACCGCTTCCACGACGTCGCACAGGCCGTTCGTCACCCCGGACAGCAGCCCGTCGCCGCGTTTGCAGTCGACCGCCTCGGCCAGCGCGGGCGAGGAGACGACCGGGATCGCGGCCAGCGCCAGCGCGAGAGCTCCAGCCGAGATCGCGGTCCTGCTGCCCATCCGTCCCCTCCTGCGTCGCTTACGGGGGAAATCTTTATGGACATCGACGGTGTGTCGCAGGCGTTTTCCGGCTAAAGTTGCGATTCGGTATCGACGCGTGACACGCGAGCATGACTCTCGTTCGCTCTCAGTCGAGCGACGACACGTCATCCAGGGCCTCACGTATCTCTCGCGGCAACACCACGTCCTCGGCGTTCAGTGCGCCGGCGAGCTGAGCGTGCGTACGGGCACCGACGATAGCGGAGGCCACGCCCGGCTGGTCGCGAACCCATGAGAGCGCCACCGCCAGCGGCGAGACCCCGAGCCCGTCGGCCGCGGTCATCACGGATTCGACCACACGACGGCTGCGTTCGTCGAGATACGGGCGGACAAAATCGGCGAAATGTGGCGTAGCGGCCCGCGAATCGGCCGGGATGCCCGTTCGGTACTTCCCCGTCAGAACCCCCCTGCCGAGCGGCGACCAGGCCATCACGCCCGCGCCCACGTGCTCGGCGGCGGGCAGCAGCTCGCGCTCCGGCTCGCGGGCCAGCAGAGAGTATTCGGCCTGGGCGGAGGTGATCGGGATGCGGCCCGGGATCGCCCGCTGCATGACCGCGGCGGCGGCCAGCTGCCAGCCGGCGTAGTCGCAGACGCCGGCGTAGACGGCCCGGCCCGAGGAGACGATCGCGTCGAGCGCCGCCATCGTCTCCTCCAGCGGCACCTCGGCGTCGTAGGTGTGCAGCTGCCAGAGATCGATGTAGTCGAGGCCCAGGCGGTTGAGTGAGTCGTCGACCGCGGCGATCAGATGGCGCCTGGAGGCGTCACGCGGCCGGCGGCCCGACGGCGTCACCACCGCCTTGGTCGAGATCACCAGCTCCGAGCGCGGCACCGAGTCGCGCAGCAGCCGGCCGAGCAGCCGCTCGGCGTCGCCGCCCGTGTAGACGTCGGCCGTGTCGACCAGGGTGCCGCCCGCGCTCATGAAGGTGCGCAGCTGCGCCGCCGCGTCGTCGGCGCTGGTGTCACGCCCCCAGGTCATCGTGCCGAGCCCCAGGCGGGACACCGACAGGCCGCTCCGGCCGACATAGCGCTGCTCCATGATCCCGCCAGGTTACCGCCCGGGTGCGTCAAACGCCGTGATCCACGCCTGCGACACTTGGTCGGTGACCACCCTCCTTCTCGCCCGCCACGGGCTCACCGCACTCACCGGGCCGGTGCTGGCCGGCCGCACTCCCGGAGTGCATCTGAGCGAGGCGGGCCGGGCGCAGGCCGCGGCGCTGGCCGGGCGCATCGCGGGCGTCCGGCTCGACGCCATCGTCTCCAGCCCGCTCGAACGCTGCCAGGAGACGGCCCAGGCCGTCGCCGAGGGGCGCGGCATGGCCGTACAGACCGATGAGCGGTTCGTGGAGTGCGGTTACGGAGCGTGGACGGGGCGGCCACTCAAGGAACTGGCGAAGGAGCCGTTGTGGCAGGTGGTGCAGGCGCACCCCAGCGCGGTGACATTTCCGGAAGGGGAGGCCTTGACGGAAATGCAACACAGGGCCGTGGCCGCCGTACGGGAGTGGAATCAACGCCTGGGGGAGAAGGGAGTCTACCTGGCGTGCAGCCACGGAGACGTGATCAAGGCCATCGTCGCCGACGCGCTGGGGCTCCACCTGGATCAATTTCAGCGGATAACTGCAGATCCCGGAGCTCTCACCGTCATTCGCTATGCCCCCTTGCGCCCCTTTGTTCTCAGGCTTAACGATATGGGGGAATTGCAGCTTCCCGAGGATTCGGAGGAGAAAGACGGGGGAGAAAAACTCTCCGGGAGCGATGCCGCCGTCGGCGGTGGACCCGGAACCACGTAAGGTCAGGCTATGCCGGTCTTCGACTACGACCCACCAGAGAGGTTCGTGGCCGGTGCCTTGGGGCAACCGGGCGCGCGAGCCTTCTTTCTGCAGGCCAGAGCCGAGGGCAGACTGACCACGGTAGCGCTGGAGAAGCTGCAGGTGGCGGCGCTCGCGGGCAGGCTGGACGAGCTGCTCGACGAGGTGCTGCGCCGCAGCGGGGGCACCGCGCACGTGCCCGCCATGGCGCCCGCCGACCTGACGGACGACAAGCCCCTAGAGGTGCCTGTCACGGAGGACTTCAGGGTCGGCACCATGGCACTGGCCTGGGATCCCGATACTTCACAGGTGGTGATCGAAGCGCAGGAGATCATCGACGAGGAAGCCGTCGAAGCACCCGAGCCCGCCATGCTGCGGGTGCGGATCAGCGCCGGGGTCGCCCGTGCGTTCACCCAGCGGGCGCTCCAGCTCGTCGCTGCGGGCCGACCGGCCTGTCCCCTTTGCGGGCAGCCACTCGACCCCGAGGGACACGTCTGCGTCCGCCTCAACGGCTATCGCGGGGGTGAGGCGACATCATGAGCGCTCCGGAGAGCGAACCGGCTACGAGGCCGCCGTCGCACCCGTCGCCCATGGAGGACGAGGAGGCGCTCAAGCTGCTGCGCGACGGCCGCCTGGAAGTGGCGGGCCGCCTCGTCGAGGCGACCAACATGACGCTCTACTGCTCGATCACGCTCGGTGAGCGCACCGCCGCCTGCGTCTACAAACCCGTACGCGGCGAGCGCCCGCTCTGGGACTTCCCCGACGGCACACTGGCCGCCCGCGAGGTCGCGGCGTTCGAGGTCTCCCAGGCGACCGGCTGGCAGATCGTGCCGCCGACCGTCCTCCGGGAGGGCCCGTTCGGTCCAGGCATGTGCCAGCTGTGGATCGACACCGAGCGTGAGGTCGACCTCATGCGCCTCGTACGCAGCCGCAACCCGGTGGTGCGGCGGATGGCGGTGTTCGACGCGGTGGTCAACAACGCCGACCGCAAGGGCGGCCACCTGCTGCCGCTGCCCACCGGCCACGTCTACGGGGTCGACCACGGCGTCTGCTTCTCCGCCGAGGACAAACTACGTACCGTGCTCTGGCAGTGGCGGGGCAAGCCGCTGGCCCGCGACGCCGTGACCACGCTGACCAAGCTGGAGCGCGACATCGAGTCGGGTCAGCTCGGCCGCAGGCTGCGCGAGTTGCTCACGCTCGCCGAGGTCGAGGCGACCTGGAACCGGATCAGGCGGCTGCTGGAGACCGGCCTGCACCCCTACCCCTCCCGCGAGTGGCCGGCCATCCCGTGGCCGCCCATGTAGACCGACGCGTCAACTGGCCATCCCCCGGCCGCTCATGGAAAACCGTTTACTACGCTTTGCCCTATGTGCACGGTGATCGTGAAGACGGGTCAGCCGCTGACGCTGATGGGCGTGCGAGACGAGTTCGCCGACCGGCCCTGGGAAGGGCCGGGAGAGCACTGGCCCGAACACCGCGGCGTGGTGGGCGGGCGCGACCTCAAGGCGGGCGGCACCTGGCTGGCCGTCGACCCCGCCCGGCGCCGCGCCGCCGCCCTCCTCAACGGGCACGGACGGCCCGCGGCCGAGGCCACCAAGATCTCCCGCGGCGACCTGCCGCTCCTCGCCGTCGCGGCCAATGACCTGCCCGATGTCGACCTGACCTTCTACGACCCCTTTCACCTGCTGCTCGCCGACCTGACGCGGGTGCGGCTGTTCAGCTGGGACGGGGAACGGCTCAGCGCCTCCGAGGTCCCCGACGGCACCAGCATGATCGTCAACACCGGTCTCAACCCGGAAGACGAACGGGTGGCCGCCTTCCGGCCGCGCTTCGAGAGCGCCGCGGACTGGCGCGAGCTCATCGCCGCCGCCCCCTCCTCCGACCCGGCGGCCCTGATCATCCGGCACGAGCTGCCCGACGGCCGCGTCTTCGCCTCGCTGTCGGTGACCCTGGTCACACTGGCGGCGGAGGGCGTGACGTACGAGTTCACGGACCTGACCGCTGATTCTGGACGGATAGGCTCAAAGGCATGAGATCGTGGTCTGCCCCCGCCATTCCCGCGCTTCCCGGTGAGAGCGTCCCACTGCGGCTCTACGACACGGCGGCCGGGCAGGTCCGGCAGAGCGACCCGGGTCAGACCGCCCGCATGTACGTCTGCGGCATCACCCCCTACGACGCCACCCACCTGGGCCACGCCAACACCTACCTGGCCTTCGACATGGTCGGCAGGGTGTGGCGCGACATGGGCCACGAGGTCCACTACACCCAGAACGCCACCGACGTCGACGACCCGCTCCTGGAGCGGGCCGAGCAGACCGGGGTCAGCTGGCAGGACCTGGCCGAACGGGAGATCGAGCTGTTCCGCACCGACATGGAGGCGCTGCGCATCGTGCCGCCGCGCGAGTACGTCGGCGTGACCGAGGTTGTCGGCCGGGTGGCCGAGCTCATCGCCAAGCTGGCGGCCAAGGGCGTCACGTACGACCTCGACGGCGACGTCTACTTCAGCGTGGCGGACGCGCCCAAGTTCGGGCAGGTGTCCGGCTACAGCGAGGAGCTCATGGTCGAGCTGTTCGGCGAGCGCGGCGGCGACCCCGACCGGCCCGGCAAGCGCCACCCGCTCGACTGGCTGCTGTGGCGGGCCGAGCGGCCCGGCGAGCCGTCATGGGAGTCGGCACTCGGCCGCGGCCGGCCCGGCTGGCACATCGAGTGCACCGCGATCGCCCTCGACAACCTGGGCGCCGGCTACGACGTCGCGGGCGGCGGCAGCGACCTGATCTTCCCCCACCACGAGTGCGGCGCCTCCGAGGGGCACGCGGCCACCGGGGAGTGGCCGTTCGCCAAGTTCTACACCCACGCCGGGATGGTGGCGCTCGACGGCGAGAAGATGTCGAAGTCCAAGGGCAACCTGGTCTTCGTCTCCAAGCTGCGGGGCCGGCACGACCCGATGGCGATCCGGCTCGTGCTGCTCGCCCACCACTACCGCGAGGACTGGGAGTACGTCCCGGCCCAGCTCGCCGCGGCCGAGGCCCGCCTCGCCAAGTGGCGCTCGGCGGCCGGGCTCGCCACCGCGCCAG
This sequence comes from Nonomuraea sp. NPDC048901, assembly GCF_040649695.1. Lineage (NCBI taxonomy): Bacteria > Bacillati > Actinomycetota > Actinomycetes > Streptosporangiales > Streptosporangiaceae > Nonomuraea > Nonomuraea sp. NPDC048901. The sequence goes on from NZ_JBEZFW010000010.1 coordinate 5,861, forward strand.
AGGCGGGCCGGTTGCTGGCCGAGGTGCGCGAACGGCTCGCCGACGACCTCGACACCCCGGGCGCGCTGGCCGCCGTCGACGCATGGGTCGAGCGAGCCCTGTCCGAGGGCGGCTCGGACCCGGCGGCGGCGGCCCTGGCCCGCGACCTGATCGACGCCCTGCTGGGCGTCGCACTCTAGTCGTTCAGGTGCTCAGCCGGGCCAGCGGCTCGTCGGCGGACAGCTCCGCCGCGAGCCAGTCGATCGTCCGGCGCAGCCCCTCCGCCGCCGGGACCACGGCCCGCCAGCCCAGCCGTTCCGCCGCCAGCGACGTGTCGGGGCGGCGCACCCGGGGATCGTCCGCCGGTCGGTCGATGAACTCGATCGGCGACGACGACCCGGTCAGCTCCTTGATCAGCGCGGCCAGTTCTATCATGGTCAGCTCATCCGGATTGCCGATGTTGACCGGCCCGGCGAAGTCGCTGCCGGCCATGGCCAGGATGCCCGCCACCGTGTCGTCGACGTAGCAGATGGAGCGGGTCTGCGTGCCGTCCCCGGTGATCGTGATCGGCTCGCCGAGCAGCGCCTGCCTGATGAACGTCGGTATCGCCCGGCCGTCGAACGGCCGCATGCGCGGGCCGTAGGTGTTGAAGATGCGCACGATGCCGGTGTCGGTGCCGCGTGAGTGGCGGTAGGCGGTGGTCAGCGACTCGGCGAAGCGCTTGGCCTCGTCGTAGACGCTGCGTGGCCCGACGGGGTTGACGTTGCCCCAGTACGTCTCCCGCTGCGGGTGTTCGAGCGGGTCGCCGTACACCTCGCTGGTGGAGGCCAGCACGAACCGGGCGCCCTTCTCACGGGCCAGCCCCAGCGCGTGGAGGGTGCCGACGCTGCCCACCCGCAGCGTCTCGATCGGATAGCGCAGGTAGTCGGCGGGCGAGGCCGCGGAAGCGAAGTGCAGGACGAGGTCGAGCCGATCGGGTACGTGCACATACCCGGTCAGGTCGCACTCGATGATCCGGAAGGCCGGCCGGTCGATCAGGTGCTCGACGTTGCGCGGCCCGCCGGTGAGGAAACTGTCCATGCAGACCACCTGCGCCCCTTCGTCCAGCAGCCGCTCGCAGAGGTAGGAGCCCAGGAACCCGGCGCCGCCGGTGACCAATGCCCTCATGACGTGACCTCCAAGGCGGCGTCGACGACTTCGGAGACTTCGATCCTCAGCAGACCCGGGTCGGGCGCCGCGCCGTGCGGGTCGCCGTTGCGGCCCGCCCACAGCGCCACGTGCCGCCACCCCGGCGGCGGGCCCCACCGCGCGGGCGAGACCGGCCCGAACAGCACCACCGACGGCACGCAGAACGCCGTCGCCAGATGGGCGACGCCCGTGTCGCCGCAGACCACCAGCCGGGCCCTGCCGACCAGCTCGATCAGCCCCGCCAGGTCGGTACGCCCGGCCAGCATCCGCTCCGGCGGCAGCCCCGCCAGCTCGGCCACCTCGCGGGCCAGCGGCACCTCGGCCGCGTTCCCCGTGACGACCACGTCGCCCAAGGCGGCGGCGACGCGCGCGAACCGCTCGGGCGGCCAGCGCCGCGCCGGGTAGGCGGCCCCCGGGTGCACGATCACGGGTCCCGTCCGGTCGGAGAGGCCGAGCGTCAGATCCGCCGGATCGGCCTCGATGCCGTACCACCGCAGCAGGTCGCACCAGCGCCGCACCTCGTGCACGCCGTCGCGCCACGGCGGCCCGGTGCCGTGGCTGATCAGCCGTCCCGGATCGGTACGCCGCAGCGCCCCGACGCTCTGCGGGCCCCGGCCGTGCAGGTTGACCGCGATGTCCGGCCGGTCGAACGCGACCGGACCGGGGCCCGACACGTCGATCTGCGCGTCCACGGCCCCGGTCAGGGGCAGCAGGGGGCCGAGCCCGGCGGGCGCGGCCAGCGTGATCCGGTGCTCGGGGAAGCCCTGGCGCAGGGCGCGCAGCGCGGGTACGGCCGTGAGCAGGTCCCCCAGGCCCAGCCCGCGCAGCGCGAGGAGTTCTAGGGCCATGACGTCTCCGTGGAAGGGCAGACGACGAGCTCTCTCACCTCGCATCCGGCGGGCTGGGTGAGGGCGAAGACGATGGTCTGGGCGACGTCGGCGGGGTTGTTCAGGCCCGCCTCGGGCCCCGGCCGGTACTGTTCGGGACGGCCGTCGAAGAAGCCGGTCCGCATGCCGCCGGGGATCAGCAGCGTCACCCCCACCTGCCCGCGCAGCTCGACGGCCAGGGCGCGGGTGAACCCGACGACGCCGAACTTCGAGGCGCAATAGGCGGACGCGTCGCTCAGCGGGCGCAGCCCGAGCGTCGAGGCGCAGGTGACGACCTTGCCGCGGGAGCGCGTCAGGTAGGGCAGCGCCGCCCGTACGACCGAGGCCGTGCCCAGCAGATTGACCATGATCACCCGGTCCCAGTCGTCGGCGGGGACCTCGGCCAGCCGCCCGCAGGCGTCGATCCCGGCGGCGGTGACCACGGCGTCGAGACCGCCGGCCCGCTCGGCCAGCTCCGTGACGGCCCGCTCGGCTCGCGCCCGGTCGGCCAGGTCGGCGATCGCGTGCTCGACGTCCTGCTCGGGCTCCCGCACGTCCACGACCAGCGGCCGCCAGCCCTCCTTGCGCACCGCCTCGGCCGTCGCCAGGCCGAGCCCGGAGGCACCTCCAGTGATCAATATGTTCATCGGATCTCCCTGATGAGGTTGGTCGTCGACCGTCCCGGCAAGGTGCTGAGCACGACGGTCTCGGCGCCGAGCCGCCGCAGCACGGCGGACTCGGGCAGCACGTCGCCCTCGTAGTCGCCGCCCTTCACCCACACGTCGGGGCGGAGCCGCTCGATGACGGCGGCGGGTGTGTCCTCCTCGAACACCAGCACCGCGTCCACGCAGCCGAGCGCCCTGAGCACCTCGACGCGGTCGCGCGCGTCCACGACGGGCCTGGTGGGGCCCTTCAGCCTGCGCACCGACTCGTCGGAGTTGACGCAGACGACGAGCGCGTCGCCGAGCGCCCTGGCCCGCCGCAGCAGGCTCACGTGCCCCGCGTGCAGCAGGTCGAAACAGCCGCCGGTGGCGATCAACCGCCCGCCGTTCGCGTGGGTCAGCTCGGCCACCTCCAGCGCGGTGCGCGGCCGGTCGCCGAGCCGCTGCTCGGCCAGGCGGGCGCCGGGCCCGCGCTCGGCGCCGCCGACGGAGGCGGCACCGCCGCGTTCGATGAAGCGCGAGGCCGCGGCCACGCCGGTCGTGACCGCCTGCTGGGCGGCCGCGCCGCCGCCCAGCGCGAGAGCCGCGGCGCCGGCGAAGCGGTCGCCGGCCCCGCACACGTCCCGGACGGAGGCGAGGACCGGCGCGGGCACCCGCCTGGCCGGGCCGCCGCCCCGCAGCGCCAGGGCGGCGCCCCGGGGACCAAGCGTGACGGCCACCGCCTGGGCGCGCAGGTCGCGCAGCAGGTGGCGGGCCGCCTGGTCCGGCCCGTGGTACGGGTGCGAGCAGAGCTGCCTGGCCTCCGGCTCGCTGGGCGTCAGCAGCGCGCAGCCGGGCACCGGCTCCTCGCCCCTGGGATGCGGGTCCCACACGATCGGCGCCTCGGCCGCGCGCAGCAGCCCGCGCGCCACCCCGGCGACGCCCCGTCCGTAGTCGGAGACCAGTACCACGGCGGCGCGGCCGAGGGCCTCGGCCGTCTGGGAGCCGGGGGCGTACCCGGCTCGGCCGTTGCCCGTGTCCATCCTGAGCAGCGTCTGGTCCCTGGCCCGCACCCTGGTCTTGCGCACCGTGCCGCCGCGCAGCGGGAGGCGTACGAGATCGACCTCCGCCGACAGCAGCCCGCACAGGCGGCGGCCCGGCGGGTCGTCGCCTATGGCGGTGATCAGCACGACCTCGGCGCCGTCGCGGGCGGCCAGCAGCGCGGCCAGCCCCGCGCCTCCCGGGCGGGCGCGCTCGGCGGCGACGTCCAGTACGGGGACGGGCGCGTCGGGGCAGAGCCGTTCGGTCTCGCCCTCGATGTCAAGGTCGAGCAGAGTGTCGCCGACGACGACCAGGGGTCCCCTCATAGGGCCTCCTCGACCGCGTCGCACAGGAGGTGGATCATGGCGAGATGCACCTCCTGTACGGTGCACACCTCCTCGGCGGGCACGGCGACGGCCTCGTCGCACAGGGCGGCCAGCGGGTTCGGGGCCGGCCCGGTCATCGCCCACGCGATCACCCCCCGCTCCTGCGCGGCCAGTGCCGCGGCCAGCACGTTGCCGCTGCCGCCGCTGGTGGACAGGCACACCAGGACGTCTCCGGGACGGCCGTGCGCGCGTACCTGCCGGGCGTACACCTCCTCGGCGCCGAAGTCGTTGGCGATCGCCGTCATCGACGAGGTGTCGGCGTGCAGCGCTATCGCCGAGTACGGCGGCCTGTCGGCCCGGAACCGGCCGACCAGCTCGGCCGTGAGGTGCTGCGCCTCGGCCGCCGAGCCGCCGTTGCCGCAGGCCAGCAGCCTGCCTCCGGCGCCCAGCACCCCCGCGAGCTTGCCGCCCCACGCGCGGACCGTGGCCGCGTGGTCGTCGACCCTCGACAGGGCCCACCAGAGTTTCTCCAGATGCGTGTCCATGTTCAGCCCCCATAGTTCAGCTCGTTCAGCCCCCAAGAGCGGCGAGGCGGCCTACCTTGCCGTCGATCACCTGCGTGTACACGGCCTCGGTCTGCTGCGCGACGCGGGCCCAGCCGTACCTCTCCTGGGCGCGGCGTGCCCCGGCCGCGCCCAGCGCCCGGCGCCGGTCCTCGTCGGCGAGCAGGTCGCGCAGGGCCCTGGCCAGCGCGCGCGGGCGGCGGGGCGGCACCAGCACGCCGCAGCCCGCGACCGTGTCGAGGTGGCCGCCGACCGCGGAGGCGACGACCGGCACGCCGCACGCCATCGCCTCGACCGCCACCATGCCGAACGGCTCGTACCAGGGCACGCAGACCACCACGTCCGCCGAGCGCATGAGCGCGGGGACCCGCTCGCGGGGGACGCTGCCGATCACGTGCACCCGGTCGCCGACGCCGTATCCGGCCGCCAGCTCGCGCAGCCGCGCCGCCTCCTCGCCGTCCCGCTGACCGCCGGCGATCACCAGGTCGGCCCCGGGGAGCCCGCGCATGGCCTGGATCACGGTGTCGACGCCCTTGCGCGGCACCTGGCGGCCGATGCTGAGCACCATCGGACGCCGGGCGCCCACCGCCAGGCGCGGCGCGACCGGGCCGCGGGGGCAGAACTCGGTCAGGTCGACGCCGCACGGCACGACCGCGACGCGCTGCTCGGGCACGCCCATCGCGCGCAGCTCGTTCACCTCGTCGCCGCAGGTGGCGATCACTCTGTCGGCGTGGGCGCCGATCTCGCGCTCGGTCGCCAGGCGGTGTGCGGGGCTGGTGTCCGCGCGGCCCTGCCAGCGCCGCTTGACCGTGCCCAGCGCGTGGAAGGTCTGCACCACCGGCACGTCCTCGGTGGCCTGCAGGGCCGCCTGCCCGCTCATCCAGAAGTGCGCGTGCGCGACGTCGGGCCGGCGCACGGCCCAGCGGTCGGCGAGGCGGTCGGTGAACTCCGGCATGTACAGCGGGAGATCGTCCTTCGGGATCGGAACCGCGGGCCCGGCCGTGACGTACTCGACCGTGACGCCGGGCGCCAGGGGCGCCGAGTCCGGCTGGGCCGGATCGGAGCGGCGGGTGTGGACGACGACCGTGTGCCCGCGCTCTCCCAGCGCGACGGCCAGCGCGGCGACGTAGACGTTCTGGCCACCTGAGTCGACGCTGCCGATCGCGGCCAGGGGGTCCGCGTGTTCAGAGATCAGATCGACATTCACTGGTCAGCTCCCTCACTGCCTTGACCACCTGCTCGCTTGTCACCTGTGACAGACATGGGTGCCCGGGGATCGGGCACTCGCGTGCCCTGGTGTCCCGGCAGAGGGCTCGCTGATCGCCGAGGAGCACCGTGGGCACTCCGTAGGGGGCCCACCGGGCAGAGGGGACGACCGGGGCGAACAAGCTCACGACAGGCGTACCGACCGCGGCTGCCAGGTGCGCGGGGCCGGTGTTTCCCGCCACGAGCACGCCGGCCCGCTCAATGAGGGCTGCCAGCTGTGAAAGCGTCGTTCTTCCGCCGAGGTCGACCGCAACATCGTGGGCGACATAGGCGGTGAGCTCGCGCTCCTTGCCTGTCACGACGACCCGGTGCCCGTCTTCGGCCAGCTCCCGGACCGCCTGCCGATGCTGTTCGGCAGGCCAGGTCCTGGCGGGAGCTGACGTCCCCGGGTGCACCACTACGTACGCGCCTTCGCCGGCGCCTGTGCCGGTATCTACAAGGTTCCCGATAACGTGCCCGATATCCGGAAGGGGGCGCCGGACAGCGAGTTTTCCCTGATCATCGGGCGGCAATTCGAACCCGGCCGCCCGCGCGAGCGCGAGCATCCGCTCCGCCTCGGGCACGTCGCGGCTCTCGTCCACCACGTGACGGACGTCCAGGAGCGAGCCCGGGTAGTCCTCGCTGATCGCCGAGATCCGCCGTACGCCGGCCAGCCGCAGCAGCAGGGCGAGCGGCAGCGCCGACTGGTGGAACGAGGTCAGGATCAGCGCCTCGTCCACCCCTGTGACCTGCTGGACCAGCTCATTGACCCGGTCCATGTCCACCGGCGGCGGGTCGTGGTCGATCCACGGCGCCCGCCACTCGATCACCTGGTCGACGCCGGGCAGCAACTCGGCGGCGGCCCTGCCGCGCGGCCCGGCCAGCAGCACCACCTCGCGCGCGCCCGCCCGTACGGCGCGTACGGCGGGGCCGGCGAGCAGCACGTCGCCCGCGTCGTCCAGCCGGGCCACGAGCACCCGGCCCCGGTCCGGCCCGCCTCCTGGAGGCTGTCGGCGCGTGGACGGCTCCCGGTTGTTGGACGGCTTCCGGTTCGTGGTCGGCTCCTGGCACGCGGTCGGCTCCTGGTTCGTGGTCGGCTCCCGGTTCACGGTCGGCTCCTGGCGCGCGGTCGGCTCGGTCGCCGTGGCCGACGTCGTTAGGGCGCCCGGTACATTCATCGCCGGACCCTCCATTCCCCTCGCAGCCGGTGCGCGCAGGCGGTCGGCGGTATCGCCACGCTGGTGACGGCCATCCGCAGGACCTCCGCGGGGGTCCGCGGCCCCGGCGCGATCCGCGCCCAGGCGAACTCGGCGCTCAGCACGGCCCACCCGGCGGCGGCCAGAGCCGCGATCACGGCCAAGGGCCCCGGCCCGGCCGGCACGGTCGAGCGCCGCCTCCGCCCGGCCGGCACGGTCAGGCGCCGCCCCCGCATGGTCGGTACGGTCAGGCGCCGCCCCCGCACGGGCGGCACGCTTAGGCGCCGTTTTCGCCCGGCCTGGTCCCTGTTACGGGCCGCCCAGGCCGCCGTCAGGGTGGCCGCCGTCAGGGTGGCCGCGGTGCAGCCGAGGCCGGTGGTGAGGGCGTGGCGGCGCAGCCGGCCCGGCGCGCCGCCCAGCGCCGCCCGCCACGACGGCCCGTGCAGCCGCCGCATGAGCGCGTCGTCGGCGTTGCCGCGCTGGAACCGCACGCTCGACCAGAACCCGTCGTCGCGTACCGGGTGGACCGTCACCCGCTCGCCCCTGACCAGCCGGTGCCCCGCGCTGAGCATGCGCAGCGCGAGGTCGGCGTCCTCCCGGTAGGCGCGGGGGAAGCGTTCGTCGAACCCGCCGGTCGCCTCCAGGGCGCTCCTGCGGTAGGCCATGTCGGCGGTGATCCACTCCGCGGCGGACAGCCCGGCGGTGTTCCGCTCGGCGTCCGTCGGCCGGCGGCCGGGCGGCAGCGGCACCTCGACGCGGCCCTGGCTGCCCGCCACGTCATCGGTCAGCTCCGCGAGGTCCGCCCACACGGCCTCGGCCCAGCCCGGCCGCGGGACCACGTCGTCGTCGAGGAAGGCGACCCACGGCGTGTCCGCTGCCCGCCACCCTGCGTTGCGCGCCGCCGCGGACCCCCGGCCCCACGACCGCACGACCCGTACGCGCTCGGGCACCTCGAGCGGGCCCGCCCGGCTCGCTGGACGGTCGTCCACCACGATGACCGGCAGCCGGGTGCCCACGGCCGCCAGCGTGGCGCCCAGGCTGGGCCGTCCGATCGTGGGGACCACCACGGTGATCACGACGCGAACACCTGCCCGCGCCGCACCAGGTACGGCCCCAGGGCCAGCACCTCGACCGGCGAGGACCCGAAGCATTCCAGCGCGTCACGCGGATCGTCCACCATGGGCCGTCCCGCCGTGTTCAGGCTGGTGTTGACCACCACCGGCAGGCCCGTACGGGACTCGAAACAGGTCAGCATCCTGGCCAGCAGCGGATCCGCCGCGGGCGAGACCGTCTGGATGCGCGCGGTCCCGTCCACGTGCACCACTGCCGGTATGCGCTCCCGCCAGTCCGGATGGACGTCGTGCACGAACAGCATGTACGGCGAGGGCACCGGCCCCCGCCCGAAGATCTCCGCGGCCCGCGAGTCGAGCACCATGGGCGCGATCGGCCGGAACTGCTCCCTGCCCTTCACGTCGTTCAGCCGCTCGGTGTTGTACGGGAACCCGGGATGGGCGAGCAGCGAGCGGCGGCCCAGCGCCCGCGGGCCGTACTCCGAGCGGCCCTGGAACCAGGCGACGATCCGGTCGGCGGCCAGCTCGGCGGCGACCGCGGCGGCCAGGTCGGCGGGCCGCGAGTACGGCACCCGCGCCACCTCCAGCCAGGCGCCGAGCTCCTCGTCGGTGAAGCCGCGCCCCAGGTCGGCCCCGGGCATGGGCGCGGCCGGCTCCCCGTACGCCCGCGCCAGGTGCAGCGCGCCGCCCAGCGCGGTGCCGGAGTCCCCGGCGGCCGGCTGGACCCACATCTCCTCGAACGGCCCCTCGGCCAGCAGCCGGGAGTTGGCCACGCAGTTCAGCGCGACGCCGCCGGCCAGGGCCAGCCGCCGCTCGCCGGTGCGCTCGTGCAGCCAGCCGATCAGCTCCAGCAGCACCTCCTCCAGCCGCGCCTGCACGCTGGCGGCCAGGTCGGCGTGGTCGGCGGTCCACGGGGCGCCCCGAGGCAGGGCCTTGGCGTAGGTGTTCCAGTCGACGGGGTCGGTACGGAAGCCGCCGTCGCCGGTCGTCCGGACGAACTCGCGCAGCGACTCCAGGTGGCGCGGCCGGCCGTAGGAGGCCAGGGCCATCACCTTGTACTCGTCGCAGGAGCGCAGGAAGCCCAGGTGCTCGGTGACGTCCTCGTACATCAGCCCCAGAGAGTGCGGCAACTCCTGCGCGGCCAGCACCTCCAGCTCGCCGTCGCGGTAGCGGCCGGCCAGGTGCGAGACGTTCTCGCCGCGCCCGTCACAGACCAGCACCGCGCAGTCCCGGTAGGGCGAGGCGAGCCCGGCCGAGGCGGCGTGCGCCACGTGGTGGGGGACGTAGCGCACCTGGGCGGGGTCGAGGCCGGGCAGGGCGGTGGCCAGGAAGTTCGGCACCCGCACGGCGTACCTGGTGCGCAGGTCCTCCCAGTCGCCGTCGGGGCGCTGGCGGACCAGCGACGGGTCGTAGGAATAGGCGACCGCGTCCAGATCCTCGGGATGGAGACCCGCCTCGCGCAGGCACCAGGCGGCCGCCTGCTCCGGCAGCTCCCACGCCGAGAAGGGCAGCGGGCGCTTGCCGTGCTTGCGGCGGCTGAACCGTTCCTCCTCCGCGGCGGCGACGATCCGCCCGTCGGCGACCAGGGCGGCGGCCGGATCATGAAATATCGCGTTGATGCCGAGAAATCTCATTACGTTCCTCCCCCGGGACGTAGGGAGTGGCTACCGAGAGAAGCGGCTCTCAAACCTGGCCAACCCCTCTGTAGTGCGAAAACGGGCTGACGGTCCTGCGGTTGGTCACGCTGAGTAGTTGTTTGTGGAGAGGGCCCTCGGGTAGCTGGCTGACAGCGCGACGGAGGTGAAAGTTGTTCGAACAACGACGTCCCGGAGCGGTGCTCTTCGACCGGGACGGGACCCTGATCAAGGACGTCCCCTACAACGGCGACCCCGCCAGGGTCGAGCCGATGCCGGGCGCGCTGGAGGCGTTGGTGCGGCTGCGCCGGGCCGACGTGCCGGTGGCGGTCGTCACCAACCAGTCGGGCGTGGCCAAGGGGTTGCTCTCGCCGGATGAGATGGATCAGGTGAACGCCAGGGTCGAGGAGCTCCTCGGCCCGTTCGACGCGTGGGCCATCTGCGTGCACGACGACTCCGACGGCTGCACCTGCCGCAAGCCCGCGCCGGGCCTGGTGATCAGGGCGGCGGCCGTCCTCGACGTCAGCCCGCGCGACTGCGTCGTGGTGGGCGACATCGGCAGGGACATGGAGGCGGCCAAGGCGGCGGGTGCCAGGGGCATCCTGGTGCCGACCGGCGAGACCCGCAGGGAGGAGATCCAGCAGGCCGCCGAGGTGGCCGAGGACCTGTCCGACGTGGCGGATCGCGTGCTGAGCGCCGTCGCCCAGGCCGGCGAGGCGGCCCGCGTGAGCGCGGGCGCCGCGGTCTGGTCGCCGCTGGTGGGCTGGAGCCGTTGGTGAGGATCCTGCACTGGCATGTGCACGGCTCGTGGACCAGCTCCTTCGTACGCGGCGAGCACGACTACGTGCTTCCGCTCGTCCCCGGCCGGGGACCGGACGGCCGGGGACGGGCGAGGACCTTCGACTGGCCGGAGCGCGCCCGCGAGGTGGCCTGGGACCGGCTGCGCGAGGAGCACATCGACGTCGCCGTCTACCAGCGCCCGCACGAGCCCGAGCTGGCCCGCGAGTGGCTCGGCCGCGACGTGCCGGGCGTCTACGTGGAGCACAACACGCCCGCGGGCGACGTGCCGCGCACCCGCCATCCGCTCGCCGGCCGCGCCGACCTCACGCTGGTGCACGTCACCCACTTCAACGAGCTGTTCTGGGACAGCGGCAGGGCGCCCACCCGGGTTATCGAGCACGGCATCCCCGACCCCGGCCACCTCTACACCGGGGAGCTGCCCAGGGCCGGCGTGGTGGTGAACGAGCCGGTCCGGCGCACCCGGGTGGCGGGGACCGACCTGCTGCCCCGCTTCGCCGCCGAGGTGCCGCTCGACCTGTTCGGCATGGGGGTGGACGGCCTGCCGTACGGGGCCTACGACCTGCCGCAGGCGCGGATGCACGCCGAGCTGGCCAGGCGGCGCGTCTACCTGCATCCCTACCGGTGGACCTCTCTCGGGCTGGCCCTCATCGAGGCGATGACGCTCGGCCTGCCGGTCGTCGCGCTGGCCGTCACCGAGGCCGTCGAGGCGGTGCCGCTCGACGCGGGCGTGCTCTCGACCCGGGTGGACGTCCTGGCCGAGGCGCTCAGAGGCTTCGTCGAGGACCCGGAGCTCGCCGCTCAGACCGGCAAGGCGGCCCGCGCCGCCGCGCTGGCCCGTTACGGGCTGCCCAGGTTCCTGGCCGATTGGGATCGCCTTCTTGAGGATGTATGACCGGAAAAGTGATGGGTAGGGCCATTTGGCATGATGCCAATAGATTGGTCGCATAAGGCCGCCTGCCTGGTCGAAGACCCGGAATTGTTCTTCCCGATCTCGCCCGAGGGGCTGGGCCACGCCGAAGCGGAGCGCGCGAAAGTCATCTGCCGCGACTGCCCGGTACGTGAGCCCTGTCTCGACTACGCGCTCAGCACCGGACAGGCCTACGGCGTCTGGGGCGGCACCGACCCGTCGCAACGACGGGAGATCATCCTGACATCACCTCGGCGAGAAAGCGTTGGCGCTCGCCGTCCTCGAGGTGGTCGCTGAACAGCACGCCGTCGAGGTGGTCGACCTCGTGCTGCAGCACTCTGGCCAGCACACCCAGCGCCCGCACGGTCACGCCCTTGCCGAAGGCGTCGCGGCCCCGAGCCGTCACCATGTACGAACGTTCCAGCGGCCACCACAGGCCCGGCGCCGACAGGCACGCCTCGTCAGCCGTGACACGCCGCTCCGACAGCTCCAGCCGTGGATTGACCAGGCATCCCGACTTGCCGTCGTAGGAATAGACGATCACGCGTAGCGGCACTCCGATCTGGGGCGCGGCCAGCCCGGCGCGGCCGGCTCCCGCGCGCATCGTCGCGGTCAGGGACTTCACCAGCCCCCGGAGTTCGCGGTCGAAGTCGTGAACCGGCGCCGCCACCGAGCGGAGCACCGGATCGCTGAACATGCGAATAGGGCGGACTGTCACCGCAACTCCCCGATAGGCCGCGTGGTCTGCGGTGGTGCTTCCCACGCGCCTTCGGGATCAACCGCCAGGGTTCTGGGTTGTAGCACCGCGGTAACGGTTCTGGGTTGTAGCACAGCGGTAACAAAGGAGACCCAGCGGCGAAACCGCCCGAAAGCACTATCTCATCTGTGATCTCACTTCCGGCTCATGGACCTGTGATGTTTGGCCGGGCGCTCGGGGCCCGGCCAAGCCCACCACCACGGGGGGTGTCCGCGTGAACGCGCTTCCCCTCGACGACCCGGCGCGTGAGCTGGAGACGGCGCCGGACGCGCTGTCCGGCTTCACCGTCGGCGTGACCGCCACCCGGCGGCGCGAAGAGTTCGGCGCGCTGCTCGAACGGCGCGGCGCACGGGTGGTGAGCGCGCCCGCCATCAGGCTGGTGCCGCTCTCCGAGGACTCCGACCTGCTGGCCGCCACCCGGCTCAGCCTGGCCGGCCCGGTGGACGACGTGGTGATCACCACCGGCGTCGGCTTCCGCGGCTGGATGGCGGCGGCCGAGGGTTGGGGCCTGTCGGCCGACCTGGCCGACCACCTGACCAAGGCCCGCCTGCTCACCCGCGGCCCCAAAGCCAGGGGAGCGGTGCGCGCCGCCGGGCTGAACGACCACTGGACCCCCGCCACCGAGTCCTGCGAGGAGGTCAAGCAGTACCTCCTGGCCCAGGATCTGCACGGCCGCCGCATCGCGGTGCAGCAGCACGGCGAGCCGCTGACGGAGTTCGTCGAGGTGCTGCGGGAGGCCGGGGCCGAGGTGATCGAGATCCCGGTCTACCGGTGGCTGCCGTACCGCGACCCATCGCCGCTGCGCCGCCTCATCACCCAGACGCTCTCCGGCGCCGTGGACGCCGTGGCCTTCACCAGCGCGCCCGCCGTACACGCCATGCTCGGCGCCGCCCGCGCCGAGGGGCTGGAGGAACAGTTGCTGGCGGCGTTCGGCGACCGCGTCGTGGCGGCCTGCGTCGGGCCGGTCACCGCCGGGCCGCTGGTCACGCGTGGCGTACCTACCCTGCAGCCCGAAAGGTCCCGCCTCGGCGCCCTGGCCAGGGCACTGGCCAGGCACCTGCCCGAACACGGCGTCACCCGGCTCGTGGCGGGCGGGCACCGGCTGGAGATCCGCGGGCACGCGGTGGTCGTCGACGGCGAGCTCAGGCCGCTGCCGCCCGCGCCGATGGCCGTGCTCAAGCGCCTGGCCGACAAGCCCGGCAATGTGGTCTCCCGCACCGACCTGCGTACCGTGCTGCCGGGCAGCCTGTCGCGCGACTCGGCGGAGCACGCGGTCGAGATGGCGATCACGCGGCTGCGGCGCGCCCTGGGGCCCGCCGGGATCGTCGAGACGGTGGTCAAGCGTGGTTACCGGCTCGCCTGCAGCCACGAGACGGCGTCCCTGTGACGTCGTCGCCGCGGGCCACTCCCGCTTCTGGCGCGCCGATTCCGGGCGCGGCCGCACAGGTCGGTTCGAGCGCGTTGGTGCCGGTCGCGTCGGCAGAGGCCTCTTCGAGCGCTTTGGCGTCGGTTGAGGCTGCGGGGGCTGGTTCGAGCGCTTCGGTGCCGGTCGTGTCGGTGCGGGTCGGTTCGAGCGCGTCGGTGTCGGCTGCTTCTGTGCGGGTCGGTTCGGCCGTGCCCACGTTGGTTCTGGCCGCGCATGGGACGCGGAGTGCGGCGGGGGAGCGGTCTCTGGCCGACCTGGCGGCGGCGGTCAGGCGGGCGCGGCCCCGGCAGCGCGTGGAGTTGAGCTACCTGGAGATCAGCTCGCCCCTGCTGGCCGACGTGCTGCCCGCCGTCCCCGGGCCTGTGGTCGTGGTGCCGCTGCTGCTCGCCGGCGGCTACCACGTGCACATCGACCTGCCGAACGTCGTCGCCGAGCACCGCCCTGACGCGCTCGTCGCGCCGCCGCTCGGCCCGCACCGGCTGCTCACCACCGCGCTCGCCCGCAAGCTGGCCCGCGCGGGACTGGGCCCCGCCGACACGGTCATCCTGGGCGCGGCGGGCTCCTCGGACCCGGCCGGGCTCGCCGACGTCCGTGCCGCCGCCCACCTGCTGGCGGTACGGCTGGGCCGCCCGGTAACGGCCGCGTTCACCTCGGCGGGCAGCCCGTCACTCGGCGAGGCCGTGGAACGTCTCAGGTCGGGTCCGTTGCCAGGCGAGGCCGTGGAACGCCTCCGATCGGGTCCGGCGTCGCGCCTGGCGGTCGCCTCGTACCTGCTGGCGCCCGGCTTCTTCCACGGCCGCCTGGCGGAGGCGGGCGCGGACCTGGTCAGTGATCCGCTGGGAGCCGACCCGGCCGTGGTGGAGCTGATCTGGCACCGCTTCGACCAGACGACGACCCGGGCGGCCGTACCGAACACCTGGAGCGCCGTACAGACCGCTTAGTTCGGCTCACCCGCCGCCGACGGCGTCCCCGGCCATGACACTTCAGGGCCCGGGACACCCACGGCCGCGCACCCACGGCCGCGCACTCACGGCCGCAGCGCTCACGGCCGCGACGCCCGCGGTCCCGGCGCTCGCGATCCCGAGGGACGTGATTCGGACGGACGTGATCCGGCGTTCGGGATCCCTGACAGACGCGATTCGGACAGACGTGATCCGGCGCCCGCGATTTCGGGGCCCCGACTCCGCCTCCCACGATCCCCGACGCCGCAACTCCGGCACGTGCGATCCCGACGGACGCCATGGTCGACGGACGCCGTGGTCGGTGGTCGGTAGGGAGGGTGGGCGGTGCAGCCGGGGGAGTGTCAGGCAGGCGTGGGTTCGAGGCGGAGTTCGCGGACGATCTCCTGAGCGCCGGCGTCCCGGGACGGCCCCGCGTCGGCGCCCACGAACATCTCGATGTAGGCGTGGTGGAAGCACCCCGCCAGCAGCAGCCGGGCGGTGCCCTCCGGGTCGACGCCGGCGGCCACCCGTCCCAGACGCTGCTCGCCCTCCAGGTAGGCGGCCAGCGGGAGGATCTCCGCCATCGGCCCGAGTCCGTGATCGCGTACGGCCTGCCGGAAGCGGACGGTGACGGACGGCGAGGTGAACGCCGGCAGCGCCACGGCCTGCACATCCGTGTAGTAGTCGATGCCCGCCCGCACGATGGGCAGCAGGTTGTCGGTGACGCTGCCCCTCCCGACGCGGTGGGACAGTCCGTGCAGGATGCTGAGCCAGAGCGGGAGCCGGTCCTGCAGCAGGGCGAGGAAATGGTCCACGGAGCCGCCGGGACGGTCATCCCTGAGAGAGAGCGCCATCTCCAGGATGCGTCGCCGGGTGTCCTGACTCCTCTGGTGCGGGTCTACGTGGGAAGTCGCCATGGTTGGCCTAACGTGCGCAGTCACATGGGGAGGTTCGCGTGGGGAGGTTCACGTCGGGAGGTTCGCGTGGAGAGGTTCGTGTGGGTAGGTGCATGCAACGTGGCATTCGCGGCCGGGGTCCTCGTGACGAGCCGGTCCTGGGGTTCCAACTTGGTGCAAAGTTGTATAGCTACTGATTATTACCTGAAACTTCCAGAAAGTTCGGTAAACAAAGGCTGCGAGTCAGCTGTCAGTGTCGCGGTCCCGGCGCCGCAGGTAGCGCTCGAACTCGGCGGCGATCGCGTCGCCGCTGGCCTCGGGCAGCTCGGCGGCGTCCTTGCGCTCCTCGAGCTCCTTGACGTATTCGGCCACCTCGCTGTCCTGGGAGGCGAGCTCGTCCACGCCGTTCTCCCAGGCGCGGGCCTCCTCGTCGAGATCGCCGAGCGGCATCGGGATCTCCAGGAGGTCTTCGAGGCGGCGCAGCAGCGCCAGCGTGGCCTTAGGGTTGGGCGGCTGGGCCACGTAGTGCGGCACCGACGCCCACAGCGAGACGGCGTCGAGGCCGGCGTCGCCGAACGACTGCTGGAGCACGCCCACGATGCCCGTGGGACCCTCGTAGCGGCTCAGCTCCAGGTTGGTCGAGCGGGCCAGGTTTTCGTCCGTGGCGCCGCCCAGGATCGGCACGGGGCGGGTGTGCGGCGAGTCGTTGAGCAGCGCGCCGAGCATCACGGCCAGCTCGACGCCGAGCTCGCGGCAGACCTCGATGATGTCGGCGCAGAACGACCGCCACCGCATGTTGGGCTCGATGCCGCGCAGCAGCACCACGTCACGCTCGACGCCCGGCGGCCGGGCGCGCAGCAGCCGCGTCGTCGGCCAGATGATGGAGCGGGTCAGCCCGTCGCCCATCTCCACGACGGGCCGGGTGACCTGGAAGTCGTAGTAGTCGTCGGGATCCAGCTCGACCAGCGGCTCCGCCTTCCAGGCGGACTCGAGGTGGGCGATCACACCACTGGATGCCTCGCCGGCGTCGTTCCACCCTTCGAACGCGGCTATGAGCACCGGGTCGACGAGCTCGGGGAGCCTTTCGAACTCGATCACGTGTCGCCTCCTCTCTCCGCTGTCCAGCTAAGCCTATGCGGTGAGGAGGCGGTCATGTCACGGAGTAACGATGATCAGTCATCGTCGCGGAGCGACCGGTCAGACGCCGCCACGCGCCGACGGCCCGGGCGCCCTCAGGTCAGGCGCTCGCACTCGGTACGGGTGAGGGTCAGGCGCGGAGAAAGCCGGATGCTCGGACTCGGTACGGGGTGAGGGCCAGGCGCGGAGAAAGCCGGACGCTCGCACTCAGTACGGGGTCAGGCGCGGCCGCCGGGGGTGCTGTGGACGATCAGCACGTCGCAGGAGGCGCGGTGGGCCACGTGCGAGGGCACCGAGCCGAGCAGCCGCCCCGCCAGGCTGTTGAGCCCGCGGTTGCCGACGACCAGCAGGTCCGCCTCGTGCGCGGCGGCCAGCGTGATGAGTACGTCGACCGCGTCGCCCTCCTCCGCCGCCAGGACGACCTCGGTCGCGCCGGCGGCGACGGCGTGCTCGCGGGCGGCCCTCAGGGCGTCGTCGGCGGGGGTGGAGCCGCTCACCTTGTAGGCCAGGTCGCCGAGCCGGTCCGCGGCGGCGGCCCGCTCGCCGGCCCGCATGGGCAGGTACGCGCACGCCAGGACGAGGGTGGCGCCGGTCGCGCCGGCCAGGGACGCCGCCGCGGAGACGGCGCGGAAGGAGGAGGCGGAGCCGTCGGTGCCGGCCAGCACGGTGCGGTAGGCCATCGGGAACCCCTATTAGACATTTGGTCAAATTGTCTTCTTGGCAGAATAGCCGTCCGCTCAAGCCTTTCTGCACAGCCGATAAGCTCTAGCCCATGAGCAGCTCCCCGTCCTTCCGTGAAGTGTTGTCCCAGCGAGTGATCGTCGCCGACGGGGCGATGGGGACGATGTTGCAGGCCCAGGACCCCACCCTCGACGACTTCGAAGGTCACGAGGGCTGCAACGAGGTGCTGAACGTCACCCGTCCCGACATCGTGAGCGGCGTTCACGACGCCTACTTCGCCGTGGGCGTCGACTGCGTGGAGACCAACACCTTCGGCGCCAACCTGGCGGCCCTGGGCGAATACGACATCCCCGAGCGGGTCTTCGAATACTCCGAGGCGGGCGCCAGGATCGCGCGCGAGCGGGCCGACCACTGGTCGACGCCCGAGCAGCCGCGCTTCGTGCTCGGCTCGATGGGTCCCGGCACCAAGCTGCCGACCCTGGGGCACCTGCCCTACCACAAGCTGCGCGAGTCCTACCGCGAAAACGCGGCGGGCCTGATCGCGGGCGGCGCCGACGCGTTGATCATCGAGACCTGCCAGGACCTGCTCCAGGTCAAGGCCGCCGTCATCGGCGCCAAGCGGGCCGCCGAGGAGTCCGGGCGCGACGTGCCGATCATCGCCCAGGTGACGATCGAGACCAACGGCGCCATGCTGCTGGGCTCCGAGATCGGCGCCGCGCTGACCGCGATCGAGCCGCTCGGCGTCGACCTGATCGGCCTCAACTGCGCCACCGGCCCGGCCGAGATGAGCGAGCACCTGCGCTACCTGGCCCGGCACTCCCGGCTGAAGCTCTCGTGCATGCCCAACGCCGGCCTGCCGGTGCTGACCTCCGACGGCGCGTACTATCCGCTCGGCGCCGACGAGCTCGCCGACGCGCACGAGACCTTCACCCGCGACTACGGCCTGTCGCTGGTCGGCGGCTGCTGCGGCACCACCCCCGAGCACCTGCGCAAGGTCGTCGACCGCGTACGCGGCAAACAGCCGGTCGCGCGCCGCCCGCACCCCGAGCCGGGCGCCTCCTCGCTCTACCAGACCGTGCCGTTCCGCCAGGACACCTCCTACCTGGCCATCGGCGAGCGGTGCAACACCAACGGCTCCAAGGCCTTCCGTGAGGCCATGCTCGAAGGCCGCTGGGACGACTGCGTGGAGATGGCCCGCGAGCAGGCCCGCGGCGGCGCCCACCTGCTCGACCTGTGCGTCGACTACGTGGGCCGCGACGGCGTGGCCGACATGAAGGAGCTGGCGTTCCGGCTGGCCACCGCCTCCACGCTGCCGATCATGCTCGACTCGACCGAGTCGGAGGTGCTGCGGGCCGGCCTGGAGATGCTCGGTGGGCGCGCGGTGGTCAACTCGGTCAACTACGAGGACGGGCGCGGCCCCGACTCACGCTTCCACAAGACGATGACGGCCGTACGCGAGCACGGCGCCGCCGTCGTGGTCATGTGCATCGACGAGAACGGCCAGGCCCGCACGGCGGCCGAGAAGGTACGCATCGCGAGCGAGACCATCGACGACCTGGTCGCCAACTGGGGCATGCAGGTGTCCGACATCATCGTCGACTGCCTCACCTTCACCATCGCCACCGGCATGGAGGAGAGCCGCCGCGACGGCCTGGAGACCATCGAGGGCATCCGCGAGCTCAAGCGCCGCTACCCCGACGTGCAGACCACGCTGGGCCTGTCCAACATCTCCTTCGGCATCAACCCGGCCTCGCGCATGGTGCTCAACTCGGTGTTCCTCAACGAGTGCGTCAACGCCGGTCTCGACTCGGCCATCGTCCACGCCTCCAAGATCCTGCCGATGTCGCGCATCCCCGACGATCAGCGTCAGGTCGCGCTCGACATGGTCTACGACCGCCGCCGCGAGGGCTACGACCCGCTGCAGCGCTTCATCGACATGTTCGAGGGCGTCGACGCGACGGCGCTGCGTGAGGGCAAGGCCGAGGAGCTGGCGGCGCTGCCGCTGTGGGAGCGGCTCAAGCGGCGCATCATCGACGGCGAGAAGAAGGGGCTGGAGGCCGACCTCGACGCCGCCCTGGAGCAGCGGCCCGCCCTGGAGATCATCAACAACGTGCTGCTCGACGGCATGAAGACGGTCGGCGAGCTGTTCGGCTCCGGGCAGATGCAGCTGCCGTTCGTGCTGCAGTCGGCCGAGGTGATGAAGACCGCCGTCGCCTACCTCGAACCGCACATGGACCGTGTCGAGGGTGAGACGAAGGGCCGCATCGTGCTGGCCACGGTCAAGGGCGACGTGCACGACATCGGCAAGAACCTGGTCGACATCATCCTGTCCAACAACGGCTACCAGGTGGTCAACCTCGGCATCAAGCAGCCGGTCTCGGCGATCCTGGAGGCGGCCGACGAGCAGAAGGCCGACGTCATCGGCATGTCCGGCCTTCTGGTGAAGTCGACGGTCATCATGAAGGAGAACCTGGAGGAGATGAACTCCAGGGGCATCTCCGATCGCTACCCGGTGCTGCTCGGCGGCGCCGCCCTCACCCGCGCCTACGTCGAGCAAGACCTGGCCGAGCTGTTCGCCGGCGAGGTCCGCTACGCCCGCGACGCCTTCGAGGGGCTGCGGCTCATGGACTCCTTCATGGCCGTCAAGCGCGGCGTCGCCGGGGCCACGCTGCCGCCGCTGCGCGAGCGCCGGGTCAAGACCGGCGCCGTCCTGACCCGCACGCCGGAGGAGGAGCTGCCCGCGCGCTCCGACGTGGCCGCCGACAACCGGGTGCCGGTGCCGCCCTTCCAGGGCGACCGCATCGTCAAGGGCATCTCGCTGAGCGACTACTCCGCCTTCCTCGACGAGCGGGCGCTCTTCCTCGGGCAGTGGGGCCTCAAGCCCACGCGCGGCGGTGACGGCCCCGGCTACGACGAACTCGTCGAGACCGAGGGACGGCCGCGGCTGCGCATGTGGCTCGACCGCATCCAGACCGAGGGGCTGCTGGAGGCGGCCGTCGTCTACGGCTACTTCCCGTGCGTCAGCGAGGGCGACTCGCTGATCATCCTCGACGAGGCCGGAGACGAGCGCACCCGCTTCGCCTTCCCGCGCCAGCGCCGTGACCGGCACCTGTGCCTGTCCGACTTCTTCCGCTCGCGCGAGTCGGGCGAGGTGGACGTGGTCGGCTTCCAGGTCGCCACGATGGGCGGCAAGATCTCCGAGGCGACGGCCGAGCTGTTCGCCAAGGACGCCTACCGTGACTACCTGGAGCTGCACGGGCTGTCGGTGCAGCTCACCGAGGCGCTGGCCGAATACTGGCACGCCCGGGTCCGCGCCGAGTGGGGGATCGGCGGCGAGGAGTCGCTGGACGACATGCTCAAGGTCAACATCCAGGGCTGCCGCTACTCCTTCGGCTACCCGGCCTGCCCCAACCTCGAGGACCAGGTGCAGCTGTTCCAGCTCCTGGACCCAGAGCGGATCGGGGTCACGCTGTCGGAGGAGTTCCAGCTCCACCCGGAGCAGGCCACTTCCGCCCTGGTCGCCCACCACCCGGAGGCGAAATACTTCAACGTCTGAGTACTTTCAACGTCTGATTCGGCCCGAGCGCCGCTCATCCGGGCGGCCTCTGGGCGCTGTGGGGCGCTCGTCCGGCCTCGCTCTCGGTCACGCCCGTGGGTGAGGCCCCGGCGCTCGCGATCTTCTCGTCGGCGGTGAGAATGGCGGGACGGGGTGCCGTCGCGGTGCCGTACACGAACTGATCGGGGGATGCATGGAAGCCGTCTTCTTCGACATGGACGGGTTGCTGGTCGACAGCGAGAAGGTGTGGCTGGAGATCGAGACCGAGGTGATGGCGCGGCTCGGCGGCGAGTGGACGCTCGATCACCAGGCGCACCTCGTCGGCGGCTCCATGGAACGCACCGTCGCCTACATGCTCGCCGTCTCCGGCTCGTCCGTCTCTCCGGAGGACCTGCGCGAGTGGATGATCGACGGCATGGTGGCCCGCCTGGCGGACGGCGTGGAGCTCATGCCCGGCGCCTCCGAACTGCTCGACGCCGTACGCGAGGAGGGCATCCCGGTCGCCCTGGTGACCTCGTCGCTCAGGGAGATCGCCGACGCGGTGCTCAAGGGCGTCGGCCGTGACCGGTTCGACGCCATCGTGACGGCCGACGACGTGACTCGCACCAAGCCCGACCCCGAGCCCTACCTGACGGCGGCCGAGCTGCTGGGCGTCGACCCGGTGCGCTGTGTCGTCCTGGAGGACTCGCCCAACGGCGTGGCCGCCGCCACAGCCGCGGGCTGCGCGGTCGTAGGGGTCCCCAGCCTCCTGCCCATCGACCCGGCTCCCGGCCGCCTCGTGGTTCCGTCCCTGACGGACGTCACGATCCCCACCCTCCGCGCGTTGATCCCCTGACCCAGCTGATTCCTCTGTACGGGCCGATCCCCCTGTACGGGCCGATCCCCCTGTACGGGCCGATCCCCCTGAACAGGGCGGCGGTCCGAGCGGGCCGATTCCCTGGCCGCGCCTCCGGCTGAGGGTCCGTCGAAACCGAGGAGCGCGCGTAACGGCGGCCGGCCACCATCCGGTCAGAGGCCGTATTCCTGGAGGCCCTCCGCCCCGTGCGGCGGGTGGCGGGTTCCCCATGCTTGCCGTACAAAAAAGTAAAGCTTTCACCCCGGCAAGAGGGCGACCCCCAACCGAAGGCAAGCCGATCCCCTAAGGGAGGGCCGGTACTTGGGGAGGAGGGACGGCGGGAGGGAGCGTGCCAGGATGGAGAGCACAGCCACATAACAAAGGGGCGGCGAAATGACTTTTGAGCAGATCTACTGGTTGCCGCTGTGCGCCGGAGTGACCATCGCGGGGCTGGTGCTCAGTTTCCTGGCCTTCCGGCGCAGAGGCGCGGCGGCCGGCATGAGGATGGCCGCGTGGGCGCTGCTCCCGCTGGCCGCCTACCTGACCGGCGCGTTGCAGTCGTTGTGGACCATCGGCGCCACCATCGTGAGTTTCGTGACGAGCCTGATCTTCAACCCCCTTGTCTGGGCGGGCGTCGCCGTGACCGGGTTGTCCGTGGTGCTGTTCGTGGCGTCGGGGTTCATGCGCGGACGGAAGCTGAAGCTGGCGCGCGACGGCAAGCCGGGCAAGGCCGCGGAGGCCCCGGCCGCGCCGCAGCAGCGCGCTGTCGGCCAAAGGGCGGGGCAGCCGGCCGGAGAGACTACAGGACAGACAGCGGCGCGGCCTGCAGGAAAGCCTGCCGCGGCGGCGGCGAAGAAGAACAACGACGATGACTTCTCCGACATCGAGGATATTCTCAAGCGCAGGGGCATCAGCTGATCCGAGGTGTGTCACAGTTCCGAGACGCAACCGGGACGGGGTGTAGACAAACTTCCCAAGATCGATACGAATGAGTTTCGCGTCAATCACAGTTGAGCCACATCCCGCCCTGAGGGGCTGGTCATACCAGCTCAGGCCATAGATTCTGCCTCCTGAGGACGCGACTAGCGACTTCACCAGCGCGGCGCATAACCTGATCGGGACCGCCGCCCACTCGGACGACGTCGTCTGGCATCCAGGGGGCCATTGGCATGACCGCACCGCTCGATGTTCCGGGCTCGGCTATCGAAGCCGGACCGGAAACCGTTCTGGAGGGCGCGGACTCCTCAGTCATCCGAGGGCGTTCCCTTGGCCAGATCGCATGGATGCGGCTGAAGCGCGACAAGATCGCCATGATCGGCGGCATCGTCATCGTCGTGCTGATCCTCGTCGCCATCTTCGCGCCGCTGCTGGTGTCGTGGTTCGGCCACCCGCCGGCGGAATGGCACCGGGAGAAGATCGACCCGGCCATCCAGGCGCCGCTCGGCACGTTCGGCGGCATCAGCTCCGACTTCCTGTTCGGGGTCGAGCCCACCACCGGCCGCGACCTGTTCAGCCGGATCCTCTACGGCGCGCGCATCTCACTGCTCATCGCGTTCTTCGCGACGCTGCTCTGCGTCCTGCTCGGCACCGTGTTCGGCATGATCGCCGGTTTCTTCGGCGGCTGGATCGACACGATCATCAGCCGGCTCATGGACATCTTCCTCGCCTTCCCGCTGCTGGTGTTCGCGCTGGCGCTCGGCGGGGTGATCCCCGACAAGGCGTTCGGGATGTCAGGTGACACGCTGCGGATCAGCCTGCTCGTGTTCATCATCGGCTTCTTCAACTGGCCCTATATCGGGCGTATCATCCGAGGTCAGACGCTATCTCTGCGTGAACGGGAGTTCGTCGACGCCTCCAGGAGCCTGGGCGCGCGCAACCACATCATCCTGTTCAAGGAGATCCTGCCGAACCTGCTGGCCCCGATCCTGGTCTACTCGACGCTGCTGATCCCGTCGAACATCCTGTTCGAGGCCGCGCTGTCCTTCCTCGGCGTGGGCGTACGCCCGCCGACCCCGACGTGGGGAGGCATGCTGGCCGAGGCGGTCCACAACTACGACGTGGCGCCCAACTTCATGCTCTTCCCCGGCCTCGCGATCTTCGTCACCGTGCTGGCGTTCAACCTGCTCGGCGACGGCCTGAGGGACGCCTTCGATCCCAAGGCTCGATGACCTCGTGAGTTATCCCGCAAATTTTGGACTCCTAGTTACAAGGGGTGTGTCAGGTCGATGAAGATAAAATCCATGGCGTCGGCGGTCGCGATCACCGCTGCTCTCGCCCTGGCCGTCTCCGCGTGTGGTGGCGGCGGCTCTGCCAAGAAGACCGGCGGTGCCACCGCCGAGGCGCCCGCCAGCCAGTACAACGCCGGAGTGACGCAGGTCGTCAACCCGTCCGACAAGACGGGCGGCACGCTCCACATGGGCATGCCGGGCGACTTCGACTCGGTTGACCCCGGCGACCAGTACTACGGCTACGCCTGGAACTTCTCTCGCCTTTACACGCGCGCGCTGACCATGTTCAAGCCGGTGCCGGGCAAGGAGGGCCTCGAGCTCGTCGGTGACCTGGCCGAGGGCCTCGGCAAGGCCAGCGACGGCGGCAAGACCTGGACGTACACGCTGCGCAAGGGCATCAAGTTCGAGGACGGCACCCCGATCACGTCCAAGGACGTGAAGTACGCCGTGGCCCGCTCGCTGGACAAGGAGATCCTGCCCAGCGGCCCGACCTACTTCAACGACTGGCTCGACAACGGCGACTACACCGGCCCGTACAAGATGAAGGACAAGCTCGACTCCTGGAAGGGCGTCGAGACGCCCGATGACCAGACGGTCGTCTTCCATCTGAAGAAGGCCTACGGCGGCTTCGACTACTTCGCCATGCTCCCGTCGACGGCCCCGGTGCCGGCGGCCAAGGACACGGGCACCAAGTACAAGGAGCACCCGGTCGCGACCGGCCCGTACATGTTCAAGGCCCACGAGCTCGGCAAGCGCATCGAGCTGGTCAAGAACCCCAACTGGGACGCGGCGACCGACCCCAACCGCAAGCAGCTCAACGACTCGATCGAGGTGCTGCTCGGCCAGAACGAGGACGACCTCGACCAGCGCCTGCTCTCGGGCAAGATCGACGTCAAGATCAACAGCACCGGCGTGGGGGCCAACGCCCGCAAGACCGTCCTGACCGACGACAAGGTCAAGCAGTACGCCGACTCCGCGCCGCTCGACCGCACCTGGTTCACCAACCTCAACGCCGACGTGCCGCCGCTGGACAACATCCACTGCCGCAAGGCCGTGCTGTACGCCGCCGACCGCTCCGCGATCCAGGGCGCCTACGGTGGTCCCGACGCCGGTGGCGAGATCGCCCTCAGCCTCATGCCGTCGAAGATGACCGGTTACGAGAAGAACGACCTCTACGGCGTCGAGGCCAACCCCGGCGGCGACGTGAACAAGGCGAAGGAAGAGCTGAAGGCCTGCGGCCAGCCCAACGGCTTCAGCACCACCATCTCCTTCCGCGTCGAGCGCGCGGCGGAGAAGCAGACCGCCGAGTCGCTGCAGCAGTCGCTCGGCCGCGTGGGCATCAAGCTGGAGGTCAAGGGCTTCCCGCAGGGTGACTACTTCAAGCTGTACGCCGGCAAGCCCGACTTCGCCAAGAAGAACGGCCTGGGCCTCATGGTCTACGGCTGGGGCGCCGACTACCCCGAGGGCTTCGGCTTCTTCCAGCAGATCGTCGACAGCCGCGTCATCCGCGCCGCCGGTAACACCAACCTCGGCGTGAAGGACCCGGAGATCGACAAGCTGGTCGACCAGGCCGCGGCCGAGCAGGACGCCACCAAGCGCAACTCGATCTGGGCCTCGGTCGACAAGAAGGTCATGGACGACGCGTTCATCCTGCCCTACGTCTGGGCGCACGGCCTGTTCTACCGGCCGCCGACGCTGAAGAACGCGTTCGTCAGCCAGAACTTCGGGATGTACGAGTTCCTGACGCTGAGCACCCAGTAACCCGGTCCGGGAAAACCTCCGGAACGTTCGTCGAAAGCAGGTGAAGGCTTCGGCGGCCGGGCCCACAAGGCCCGGCCGCCATAGCCGAGATCAGTGGCCACATACATCATCAGACGGTTGATAGCGGCCGTCATGCTGCTCTTCGTGGTGAGCATCGCGACGTTCGCCATCTTCTTTCTCGTCCCGCGGCTCGCCGGGATGTCCGCTGACGACCTCGCTTCCCGCTATGTGGGCAAGGCCGCCAACGACCAGATGATCCACGAGGCCGCCGTCAGGCTGGGCTTCAACGACCCGCTGGTCGTGCAGTACGGGCGGTTCGTGAAGGGCATCTTCGTCGGTGTCGACCGCAACTACGGTCCCGGCGTCGAGCACTGCCCCGCCCCGTGCCTCGGCTACTCCTACGTCACCCAGAACCCGGTGCTGCCCGACCTGCTCGACCGGCTGCCGATCACCCTGTCACTGGCGCTCGGCGCCGCCGTGGTGTGGGTGGTGTTCGGCGTCTCGACGGGCGTGCTGTCGGCGCTGCGGCGCGGCAGCTTCTTCGACCGCCTCTCGATGGGTGTGGCCCTGGCGGGCGTGTCGCTGCCCATCTTCTTCACCGGCATCGTGTCGCTGGCCATCTTCCGCGACCAGCTCGGCCTGGTCGGCGACGTCGCCGACTGGGTGCCGTTCTCGGAAGACCCGCTCACCTGGGCGAACAACCTCATCCTGCCGTGGGTGACGCTGGCCTTCCTGTACGCCGCCGGTTACGCCCGGCTCACCAGGGCGGGCATGCTGGAGACCATGTCGGAGGACTACATCCGCACGGCGCGGGCCAAGGGCCTGCCCGAACGCATGGTGGTGGTCAAACACGGCCTGCGTGCCACGCTCACGCCCGTGATGACCATGTTCGGCCTCGACCTGGGCCTGCTGCTCGGCGGCGCGGTGCTGACCGAGAGCACCTTCTCGCTGCCCGGCATCGGCAAGTACGCGGTCGACGCCATCAACAACAACGACCTCCCCCAGGTGATGGGCGTCACGCTGACCGCGGCGATCTTCATCATCCTGGCCAACCTGATCGTCGACCTGCTCTACGCGGTGGTTGACCCGAGAGTGAGGCTGACGTGAGCGAGAGCCCCTTTCTCGACGTCAAGGACCTGAAGATCCACTTCTCGACCGACGACGGCGTGGTCAAGTCCGTCGACGGGCTGTCCTTCAGCCTCGAACGCGGCAAGACCCTGGGCATCGTCGGCGAGTCCGGGTCGGGCAAGTCGGTCACCAGCCTGGGCATCCTCGGCCTGCACCGCGGCAAGAGCGCCAACGTCTCCGGCGAGATCTGGCTCGACGGCGAAGACCTCATCACCGCCTCGCAGGAGCACGTACGCCGGCTGCGCGGCCGCAAGATGGCGATGATCTTCCAGGACCCGCTGTCGTCGATGCACCCCTTCTACACGGTGGGCGACCAGATCATCGAGGCGTACCGCCTCCACCACAAGGTCTCCAAGAGCGTGGCCCGCAAGCACGCCATCGACATGCTGGGCCGGGTCGGCATCCCCGAGCCCAAGCGCCGGGTCGACTCCTACCCGCACGAGTTCTCCGGCGGCATGCGCCAGCGCGCCATGATCGCGATGGCGCTGTCGTGCGACCCCGAGCTGCTCATCGCCGACGAGCCGACCACCGCGCTCGACGTGACCGTGCAGGCGCAGATCCTCGACCTGATGCGCGACCTGCAGCGTGAGTTCAACTCCGCGCTGATCATCATCACCCACGACCTGGGCGTGGTGGCCGAGCTGTCCAACGACATCCTGGTCATGTACGCGGGCAAGTGCATCGAGTACGGCTCGGCCGAGGACATCTTCTACCGGCCCGAGCACCCCTACACCTGGGGACTGCTGGGCTCGATGCCCCGGCTCGACCGGGAGCCCACCGAACGGCTCCTGCCCGTCAAGGGCACCCCGCCGTCGCTGATCAACGTGCCATCGGGCTGCGCCTTCCACCCCCGCTGCCCCTACTCCGACCAGACCGACGGTCAGTCCAAGGCGGAGATCCCTGCCTTGATCAACACCGACCCCGGCCACCTGGTGCGCTGCCACCTGAGCAGGACGCAGCGGCGGACGCTGTGGGAGAACGAAGTCAAGCCAGTGCTGGAGACGCAGTGACCACCTCGAACGAGCCGCTTCTTTCCGTCCAGGACCTGGAGAAGCACTTCCCGGTGACCAAGGGCCTGCTCAAGCGCCAGGTCGGGGCCGTCAAGGCGGTCGACGGGATCAGCTTCGACGTGTTCAAGGGTGAGACGCTCGGCCTGGTGGGGGAGTCGGGCTGCGGCAAGTCCACCACCGGCCGGCTGGTGACCAGGCTGCTGGAGCCGACCGCGGGCAAGGTCGTCTTCGAGGGCCGCGACATCACCCACATGAGTCAGGGCAAGCTGCGGCCGCTCCGCCGCGACATGCAGATGATCTTCCAGGACCCCTTCTCCTCGCTCAACCCCCGCCACACGGTCGGCACCATCGTCGGCGCCCCGTTCCGCATCCAGGGCGTGCAGACCGAGCAAGGGATCAAGAAGGCCGTCCAGGACATCCTCCAGCTGGTCGGGCTCAACCCGGAGCACTACAACCGCTATCCCCACGAGTTCTCGGGCGGCCAGCGCCAGCGCATCGGCATCGCCCGCACACTCGCGCTGAAGCCCAAGCTGATCATCGCCGACGAGCCGGTCTCGGCGCTGGACGTCTCGATCCAGGCCCAGGTGGTCAACCTCCTGGAGGACCTGCAGAACGAGCTGGACCTCACCTACGTGGTCATCGCCCACGACCTGTCGGTGGTCCGCCACATCAGCGACCGGGTCGCGGTGATGTACCTCGGCAAGATCGTGGAGATCGCCGACCGCAAGCGCCTCTACAGCAGCCCCATGCACCCCTACACCAACGCGCTGCTGTCGGCGGTCCCGATCCCGGATCCCAAGGCCCGCGCGGACGGCGACCGCATCAGGCTGACGGGCGACGTCCCCAGCCCGCTCAACCCGCCACCGGCCTGCCGCTTCCACACCCGGTGCTGGAAGGCCCAGGACATCTGCAAGACGGTGGAGCCGCCCCTGGAGGAGCTGGCCAGCGGTCACCGGGTGGCCTGCCACTTCCCGGAGAACGCCCCCGCCCAGGCGCCGGAGACTGCCGCCACGACCTCCTGACGCCGGTCGGCGGATGGGAGCCCCACCGCCGACCGGTCTCCTTTGGATCAGCGGATGCCGCCACCACCAGATCGGCGGCCGGCGGCCGTCACGGTGAAGATCAGGAAGCGGCACCCGGTGTCGCGAGGCCGGTCTCATAGGCGAGGACGACCGCCTGCACGCGGTCGCGCAGGCCCAGCTTGGTGAGGACGTTGCCGACGTGCGTCTTGACCGTCGTCTCGCTGACCACCAGCTTCCGGGCGATCTCCGCGTTCGACATCCCCTTGGCGATCAGCCGCAGCACCTCCAGCTCCCGCTCGGTCAGCCGGTCGAGCCGCGCCGGGGTCGCCTGCTCGTACGCCGACGGCAGCCGCTTGGAGAAGCGGTCCAGCAGCCGGCGGGTCACGCTCGGCGCCACGATCGCGTCGCCCGCCGCCACCACCCGGATCGCCTGCACCAGCTCGTCCGGCGGCACATCCTTCAGCAGGAACCCGGAGGCGCCCGCCCGCAGCGCCTCCACGATGTACTCGTCCAGGTCGAACGTCGTCAGCACCAGCACCTTCGGCACGTGCGCCGTCGGCGCCGCCTCCCGCACGATCCTGCGCGTCGCCTCGATGCCGTCGACCCCGGGCATCCGGATGTCCATCAGCACGACGTCGGGCAGCAACGCCCGCGTCTGCTCCTGCGCGTCCTTGCCGTCACCGGCCTGCCCCACCACCGTGATGTCGGACTCGGCCTCGAGTATCAGCCGGAAACCGGTGCGCAGCAGCGGCTGGTCGTCCACCAGCAGCACCCTGATCGTCATGGTGAGTCCTTCAACGGGAACCTCGCGCGCACCTCGAAACCGCCCCCCGGTCGCGGACCGATGCTGAGGATTCCACCATAGAGGGCAACTCGCTCGCGAATGCCCACCAAACCATGCCCTGGCGGCCCGGAGAGGCTCGCCGGCCCCCGCCCGTCGTCCTCCACCCGCACGTCCAGCTCACGCGGACCATGGCATACGGTCACCACCGCCTTGGCACCCGCGCCCGCGTGCCGCAGGCTGTTGGTCAGACCCTCCTGGATCAGCCGGTAGGCGGCCAGATCCACCCCGGCGGGAATCGGCCGGGCATCGCCCTCGACCGACAGCCGCGTGGCCAGCCCCGCCTCCCGCATCTGCTCCACCAGCGCCGGCAGATCGTCCATCCCGGGCTGCGGCCCCAGCTCGGCCCGGGCGTCGGTACGCAGCACGCCCACGATGTTGCGCATCTCGCTCATCGCCATCCGGCCCGTGTGCTCGATGGCCGACAACGCCTCACGCGCCATGTCGGGATCGGCGGCCAGCACCCGGCGCGCGGCCGCCGCCTGCACCGTCATCACGCTCACGTGATGGGCCACGACGTCGTGCAGCTCGCGGGCTATCCTCGACCGCTCCTCGGCCCGCGCGGCCCGCGTGTCGGCCGCGTAGGCGCGCTCCAGCCGGGCCGCGCGGTCCTTCAGCTCCTCCAGGTACGCGCGGCGCAGCCGCAGGCTCCGCCCGGCCCCCCAGACCGCGAGCAGCACGATGAACGCCACCAGGTGCTCACTCCAGTTGCCGCCGGTGACCGGGCTCAGCGCCCCGGCGAACGCGTAGGCCAGGAACGACAGCAGCAGCGCGCACAGCGCCACGGCCAGCCCCCGGAGGGAGGCCACCGAGTAGAGCAGCACCAGCACCGGCGCCGCCGCCACGCCGGAACCGTAACCCAGCCCGGTCAGCAGCGTCTCGGGCAGCAGCCCCGCGCACAACGTCGCCAGCGGCCAGCGCCTGCGTACGGCGACCGGCGCGCACGCCAGCAGCACCAGCACGGCGCCGAACGGGTCGGCGCCCCGCGTCTCGCCGACCGCCTGCCCACCACCGGGCTCCAGCAACGCCGAATCGGCGGACAGGAAGAGCCAGACCGAGACCGCGGCCAGCGCCACGGCGAACAGGGTGTCGTGGAACCTGGCCCGATCGATGCGCACCGCTTCACTGTAGGTCCAGGTGAGAGCCCGGAACCTCCTCCCAAGGGAGGAGAGCCGGACTCCTACAGCTCGTCCGTGGCCGCCCGGCGGTTGCTCCGTACGGTGTCGCCCGGCTGCCGGTCCGGCACCGGCGGCGGGGTGCCGCCGAACTCCGGGCAGATCGCCTGGTGGTCGCACCAGTCGCACAGGCGGCTGCGCCGCGCCCGCCACTCGCCCGTCTCCAGCGACCGCTCGATCGCCGTCCACAGCGCCCGCACCTTGCGCTCGGTGGCCAGCAGATCGGCCTCGTCCGGCGCGTACCGCAGCACCTCGCCGCCACCGCCCAGGTAGACCAGCTGCAGCAGCCTGGGCACCTGGCCGCGCAGCCGCCACAGCACCAGCGCGTAGAACTTCATCTGGAACAGCGCCTTGGCCTCGAAGTCGGGGCCCGGCGCGCTGCCGGTCTTGTAGTCGACGACCCGCACCTCGCCGGTCGGCGCCACGTCGAGCCGGTCGACGTAGCCGCGCAGCATGAGGCCGCCGTCGAGGACCGCCTCCACATAGAGCTCCCGCTCGGCGGGCTCCAGCCGCGTCGGGTCCTCCAGCGTGAAATAGCGCTCCAGCATCCCCCGCGCCTGCGCCAGCCAGGTCGCCTGCTCCTCGTCATCGGCGAACATCTCGGCGTAGTGCGGATCATCGGACAGCAGCCGCTCCCACTGCGGCTCCAGCAGCTCCAGCGCCGCCTCCACCGAACGACGCGGCGCGGGCAGGTCGTACAGGCGCTCCAGGACCGCGTGGATCACCGTGCCGCGCACGGCGGCCGCCGAGGGCTTCTCCGGCAACTGGTCGATCACGCGGAAGCGATAGAGCAACGGACAGGTCATGAAGTCGCCCGCCCGGGAGGGGGAGAGGGCTCCGATGATCACCGGTTCGGTCAACGTCATGCACCGCACTCTAGGTCAAGAGCCCGACAGAATAGGGCCCGCGAAGCCGGGAGCACCTCGTCCGGCGCGTAGCATCAAGGCAGCGGACAGCACGTAATGAACGGCAAGGAGCGCGGTGAGCGAGCAGAGCCCGCAGCAGGAATTTTCCGGTCTTCGGATGGGAAAGCCGTTCGGCATCCCGGTTTACGTGTCGTGGACGTGGTTCATCGTCGCGGCCTTCATCACCTGGATGTTCGGTGATCAGGTGCGGGCCATGCTGCCCGAGCTCGACGCCACAGCGGCCTACGCCGTCGCCTTCGTCTTCGCCGTACTCCTCTACGTCTCGGTCCTGCTGCACGAGCTGGCCCACAGCGTGCTGGCCAAGTCCTACGGCCTGCCGGTCCGCCGGATCACCCTCTACCTGCTCGGCGGCGTGTCGGAGATCGAGAAGGAGCCGCCGACCCCCGGCAAGGAGTTCATGGTCGCCGCCGCCGGCCCGGCCCTGTCGCTCGGCCTGGCCGGGATCGGCCTGGCCGCCGACGTCTTCCTGATCAACGGCGGCGGCATCCCTGAGGTACTGATCTGGCAGCTCTGGCTGGCCAACCTCATCGTCGGCGTGTTCAACCTGCTGCCCGGGCTGCCGCTCGACGGCGGCCGGATGCTGCGCGCCGGCGTCTGGAAGCTGACCAGCAACGCCGGCTCCGGCACCATCGCCGCCGCCTGGGGCGGCAGGGTACTGGCCGTGCTGCTGGTGGTCGTGCCGATCGCCGCGCCGCTGATGAGCGGGCAGGAAGTGGACCTTCGCGACGTGCTGTGGCCGCTGGTGCTGGCCTCCTTCATCTGGCTCGGCGCCACCCAGTCGCTGCGCGTGGCCCGCATCCGCGCCAGGATCCCCCAGGTCAACGCCCGTACCCTGGCCCGCAGGGCGATCCCCGTCGTCGCCGAGACACCGCTGTCGGAGGCGCTGCGCCAGGCCGCCGAGAAGCGGGCCGGCGCCCTCGTCGTCGTCGATCATGAGGGCCGCCCCGTCGCGATCGTGCACGAAGCGTCCGTACAGGCCACTCCCGAGCACCGCCGCCCCTGGGTGAACGCCGGCTCCATGGCCAAGTCGCTGGAGCCGTCCATGGTGCTGGCCGCCGACCTGACGGGAGAGGCGCTCATCGACGCCATGCGCGAGTCCCCGGCCGGCGAATACCTGCTCGTGGAGCGCGGCGGCGAGATCTACGGCGTGCTCGCCACGGCCGACGTCAACCGCGTCTTCAGCGGCGTCTGATATGTCCCACTCGTATAACCGGCAGCCCCCGGCTAGTGTCGTGTCCAGTGATCAGGTGATTCCGGATCGCACCCGGCGGTTCGAGGATGAGACGGCTGGCCGATAGTGTTCTGTCCGGCCAGGTTTATTGCGGTCCACCGGTCCACCGGTTCACCGAATCGAGACGGGGGCGGCCGCGACGCCGCCTCGCCGTATGGGTATGCGTATGGCTGGTGGCCGGCACGGCAGTGCGGGTGCCGTGATAACGCCGGCTTCCGGGGAGGAGAATTGAGTGACCGAGCGCAGCGAGGGCACCGATGAGCGCAGCGCGGTCGTCATGAAGGAGGAGTCATGACGGGCCAGGGCTTCGGGGCGGTACGTCCGCTTCCCGGAGATGGGCTGGTCGCCTATCTGGGCGGGCTGTTGCTGGTGTGCGACGCGGCCGAGGCCGCGGCCGATGAACTGCTCAAGGCACTACGCGAGACGGCCGCCGCCGGGGGCGACGGCAGAGCGCTGGCCAGGCGCGCCGCTCAGGTGCTCGCGGCCAACATGACCGGCGACCCCGCCACCTGCGCGGTCGCGGGACCGGTCGACGGCGGCGTGGCCGTCCTGGTCAGCGGCTCCGCCTCGGCCACGGTCACCACGGCCTCCGGCGAGACCCGGCTGGCCGGCAGCGACTCGCTGACCTGGGCCGACCGGCTCATCAACGGGCCGGTCCAACGCGTCTCGCTGAGCCTGCCCGGCGGGGGCGAGCCGCATCCCGCGGTCAGCTTCGACGGCGGCGTGGTGCACGGCGGCGGGCTGATGGGCGACTTCGGTGAGGTCGCCGAGCGGCCCGCGGCGCAGTCCAGGCCGCTGACCAGCGAACTGCCCAACACCGCCCTGCACTTCGAGCCCGACCTGGTCGTGCCGCCTCCGGTGCAGATGGCCCCCTATCCGCTGTCGGGCAACGACCAGCCCGCCACCCCCTCGGCGGCCGGACCCTCGGGCCCGCAGCCTTTGTCAGGCCCGCAGCCGCTGTCGGGCCCCCAGTCCGCCTCAGGGCCGCAGCCGCCGCCTCCCGCGCTGGAGCAGCAGCCGCCGTTCCTGTCTGCGGTGCCGGACCCGCCGCCCCCGGCCGAGCAGCCGAGCGGGTTCCCCACCTACGACGAGCCCGCACCCGCGCACTCCGGCAACGGCACGATGCCCGAGTACGAGCAGCCCTCTTCCCCCTACGACCAGCCGCGTGAGCAGTACGACCAGCCCCGCGAACATTTCGAGCAGCCCTCTTCCCCCTACGACCAGCCACGGGAGCACTTCGAACAGCCCCGCGAGCTGTTCGAGCAGCCGCCGCCTCCGCCCGCCCAGGAGGAGCACGGCGACCGGCAGCTCGTCTACGGCGTCGACTGCAAGAACGACCACTTCAACGACCCACGCGTGCCCTACTGCGCGGTCTGCGGCATCGCGCTCGTCCAGCGCACCCTCGTGCCGTACAAGGGGCCCCGGCCCCCGCTGGGCGTCCTCATCCTCGACGACGGCACCGCGCTGCCGCTGGAGAGCGACTACCTGCTGGGACGCGACCCCGAGCGCGCGCCGGAGGTGGCGGGCGGCACGGCCAGGCCCGCCAAGGTGACCAGCCCCGACGGGTCGGTCTCCCGCAGGCATCTGCGGGTGGCGCTCGACGGCTGGGACGTCAACCTCGTCGACCTGGGGTCGGTCAACGGCACCCAGATCCAGCCGCCCGGTGACCCCAACTTCTATGACATCCCGCCCAACGAGCCCGTCACCATCGTCCCGGGCACCACGGTCCGCGTCGGCGTCTCCCGCACGATGCGCTTCGAGGCCCACCGGGGATGAGCCCTTCGTCCTGAACCTTCCCGAATCTTGCTGAACGCCCGTACTCCTGGTGGGAGTGCGGGCGCTCTGCTGTGACCCGCCACCGTGCACCGCCCGCCGACGCGCAAGCCGCCGCCGTGCATCACCCGCCACCGGCCGTAGACGGAGCCGCCGCCGTGCGCCAATGGGCCTGTGCGCTAGGCCTCCGTGCGCCAATGGGCCCGTGCGCCGGGCCCCCGTGCGCCACCCGCTGGCCGCCCAGGGCTGAGGGCCTTCAGGAGGGCCTTCAGGAAGGCGACGTCGGTCCTCTCGCCTTGGGGCTTCTCGCTCCTGGGCCCTCGCGTCTCTGGGGCTTCCCGCTCCTG
This sequence comes from Nonomuraea sp. NPDC048901, assembly GCF_040649695.1. Taxonomy (NCBI): domain Bacteria; kingdom Bacillati; phylum Actinomycetota; class Actinomycetes; order Streptosporangiales; family Streptosporangiaceae; genus Nonomuraea; species Nonomuraea sp. NPDC048901. The sequence goes on from NZ_JBEZFW010000010.1 coordinate 40,989, forward strand.
GGACCTCTCCGGTCCGGGGCTTCTCGTACCTGGGCCCTCGCGTCCTCAGCCCTATCCGCTTCGGCCGTGCCGTCTCGCTTTCGGTCGCGGATCTGGCTCATTTCCGGGCGGCCGACGCCGGTCGGCCAGGAGCGTGCCGGACGTCGCGCAGGGTGCGGTCAGGGGGTCGTACGGCTGAGGTGCGCGTTCAGGAGGTCGCACGGCTGAGGTGCGCGTTCAGGAGGCCGTCCGGCCGAGAGTGGGCGTTCACGAGGTCGTACGGGCGAGATAGGCGTTCACCAGGTCGTCGACCGGCAGTGACAGGTCGAGGGCGACGCCGCGTTCGTCGGGGCCGAGTGGTTCGAGGGCCGCGAACTGCGAGGTCACCAGTGACTCGGGCATGAAGTGCCCGGGCCGGTGCGCCACCCGCTTCCTGATCATGTCGATGTCGCCGTCGAGGTGCAGGAAGCTCACCTCGGGGGCGGCCTCCCGCAGCAGGTCGCGGTAGCGGCGCTTCAGCGCCGAGCACGCCATCACGGCCCCGGTGCCGGCGCGCTCGGCGAGCCAGGCGCCCACCGCGCGCAGCCATGGCAGCCGGTCGGCGTCGTCGAGCGGCATTCCGGCGGTCATCTTGGCGACGTTCGCGGGGCTGTGGAAGTCGTCGGCGTCGGCGAACGGCACCCCGAGGCGTTCGGCGAGCGCGGCGCCGACGGTGGACTTGCCGCATCCCGTCACCCCCATCACGACGATGAGCTGCGGGCGGGGTGAGTCGTCCATACGGGGCAACCTCTCGGGCTCGGATGCGCGTCAGACTAGACAGCTTGCGTCATATCAATCAAGCTGAGAAGTCGAATAAATCATACTTTTGAAGCATGTGAGGCGTGTGAGCAGGGGCGTCACGGACGAGAGTCTGCACCGCAGCGTGCTCGGCGAGCTGGGCGCCCTCGTGGTCGCGGGCGACTACGCCACCGGTCAGGTGCTCAGGATCGAGCAGCTGGAGGCCAGGTTCGGGGTGTCTCGTACGGTCGTGCGCGAGGCCGTACGAGTCCTGGAGTCGATGGGCCTGGTCAGCAGCCGCCGGCGCGTCGGCATCACGGTGTCGCCCAGGACCTCCTGGAATTTGTTCGACCCCCGCGTCATCCGCTGGCGGCTCGACAGCGGCGAACGCGCCTCGCTGCTCCGCTCCCTCGGCGAGCTCCGCCGCGGCGCCGAACCCGTCGCCGCCGCGCTCGCCGCCACCCATGCCACCCCCGAGCAGTGCGGCCGGTTGACGGAGGCGGTCATGCGGATGGCCGTCCACGGCAGGTCCGGCGACCTGGAGTCCTACCTGGCCGCCGACATCCTGTTCCACCGGACGCTGCTCGAAGCCTCGGGCAACGACATGCTCGGCGCGCTCACCACGGTGGTCACGGAGGTGCTGGCGGCTCGTACGCACCACCACCTGATGCCGGCCTTCCCGGAGCCGGCGGCGATCCGCCGGCACGCGGAGGTGGCCCAGGCGATCCAGGCCGGCGACCCCGCGGAGGCGCAACGCGCGATGGGTGACATCGTCGACGAGGCGACAAGCGCCATGCTCGGGCAAGACGTCTGACGCGCAGTGGTCGCGGAGCCGGCCGGTCACTGGGCGTCTCAGCAGAGGACGGGCTGACGCGCGCCGGTCGCACAGCACAGCTGACACACGCCGGTCGGGGAGCGGCGGCTGACACGCGCCGGTGGCGGAGCGGCAACTGACGCGCTGTCAGCGGAGTGGTGCCGCTGATGCGTGATCGCGTCGGCGATGCGACATTGGCGCGGGCACACTCCTCGTTCCCTAGGGCGGCAAGATGTGAAATATGCCGACGATTACCGCGGTGCCCGGCGGTCGCCGCGGGTGTACGAACTAGGCGGTCCGCAAAGCCGCTTCCGCGGCAAGCAGGCCGGCTATTCGCCAGGTCAAGCGCTGATCCGGGCCTCCGGGCCGCCGATCGCCGGGGAGAGCCCCTGAGCAGCGGGGCCGCGCGAGCCGCGACCCCGCCGCAGGCGTCCGGAAGGCCGCCTTCACCCGTTCTGTGGAAATCCCGTAATTTCCAAGTTTGGGCATAGAAAAGCGGCGAAGAATCTCCTGGAACCGCAGCACGGAAACGGCCGCCGTACCCAATCGGACTCACCCGTAGGTCATCCGCATTCTTGCGATCCGGCCCGTACCGAACCCGGCCCGGCGGCACCCGTCATCCGCGGGAGAACGCCTGCACGCCGCGTAACAGCCGGATGGCCGCCTCGAGCCCGCTGGCGGCCTCCAGAGCCCGGCCCGAGGCGGTGGCGAAGCGGCTCAGCAGGTGCTCCTCCGGCTCCCCGAACCGGCGCCCCGCCACCCACAGGAACACGTGCTCCCTCGTGGCGAGCGGCACCGGCATGGCCAAGAAACCGGGCTCGCCCATCGACGCGTCCGGCACGATCAACAGCCGGACGGACCGCGTGGCGAGCGTCTTGAGCACCCCGGACTCCTGCAGCCACGGGCGTACCCGCAGCGGATCGACCGGGGGCGCGTGCACATTGACGGCCTGGGCGACCTCCCGTAGCGCGTCCACCCGTACGAATCCCGCGTAGGCCGTTCCGGTGACCGCCGCGGCGGTCCCGCTCAGCCTGTCGATCAGTCCCGCGGGCTCCAGGCAGGAGAACGAGGCGATGAGTTCGCGCATGGCGACGTCGACACGGTTGTAAGTCATCGCTGTATCCCTCAGAGGAGGGGGAAGTGAGATCGCGCAGTATGATCACGCGTATCTCAAGGGCGGTGACCCCGAGTCTCGCCGTCGCCGTGTCACTTGACCAGACCCCAACTGGAAATCGGGATTTCCGGTCAGCGGGGGCGCAGGCGGAGCCACTCCAGCTCGTCCGACCGGGTCCCGTCCTCCCTGGGGAACAGCTCGCGTTGCGTCGACTCCTGGACGAAGCCCGACCGCTCCAGCACCCGCTGCGAAGCCTTGTTGCCCACCTCGGTCCCGGCCACGATCCGGTGCAGCTGGGTGTTGGCGAAGGCCCAGTCCACCAGCAGTCGCACGGCCCGCGTCATGAACCCTCTGCCCCGGAACTCCGACCGCAGCGAATATCCGATCATGCCCTGCCCGATCAGCGGCACCACCTGCACCAGTTGCACGTGCCCCGCGAACCTCCCGGAGACGGCATCCTTGATCGCCAGCTCGATCCGCTGCCCAGACACCCACCAGTAGCCGGTGTAGCGGCAGCGCCGCTCGTTGTCCTCCAGCGTGGTACGCGGCCCGACCGCGTAGGCGGCCACACTCGGCTCCCGCATCATCGCGTGGAACTCGGGGGCGTCGGCCACCTCCATCGGTGTCAGCCGTACCACCCCGTCGCTCAGCTCGCCGCCGTCGAAGAACGGCAGGTAGGACTCGGCCGCCAGGCCGGAGTCGCGCCGGATCCGGGCGAACGTGATGATGTCGGTGCGGCGCCCGTCACGCCCGACCTTGGCGTCACGCCTGCGCCCCTCCTCCTGGAAACCGGCCTTGTAGGCGACTCGCAGGCTGGCGATGTTCTCCACGGCGGCGTGCAACTCCACGCGCTCGACGCCATGGTCGAACAGCCACTCGGTCACCGCCCGCGTCGCCCGGCTCACCACGCCCTTGCCGCGCGCCCACGGCGCGGCCAGGTAGCCGATCGCCGCCACGCCCCACGGATCGGGCGGCTGGACGCCGATGGCACCGACGTAGTGGCCGTTCTCGGTGATCGTGAACTCGGCGCCGCCGTCCGCCCACTTCGCCTCCGCCGCCCGCAGGTAGGCGCGCGCGTCCTGCAACGTGTACGGCGACGGCAGGGTGTACAGAAACCGGGCCGTCACCGGGTCGTCACACGCGCGTACGATCGCCTCGGCGTCGGAATCGGCGGGACGTCGCAACACCAGGGGACCGGTAGAGATCACCTCACGGGGGAACATCCCTCATAGATATCGCGCGTCAAGGCGTGCTCGAAAGCCCTATAACCTTGCCGACATGGGTTTCCGCAGGCATGGGCCGTTCCAGGCGGGGGATCAGGTGCAGCTCACCGACCCCAAGAACAAGCGCCACACGATCACGCTCAAAGAGGACGGCGTCTTCCACACGCACAAGGGCGCCATCCCCCACAGCGACCTGATCGGGCAGCCCGAAGGCTCCGTGGTGCGCTCCTCCGGCGGCACCCAATATCTCGCCTTCCGTCACCTGCTGCAGGACTACACTCTGGCCATGCCGCGCGGCGCCGCCGTGATCTACCCCAAGGACGCCGCGCAGATCGTCGGCATGGCCGACGTCTTCCCCGGCGCCCGGGTGATCGAGGCGGGGGTCGGCTCCGGCGCGCTGACCTGCTTCCTGCTGCGCGCCGTGGGCCCCGAAGGTCACGTCACCTCCTACGAGCGGCGTGAGGAGTTCGCCGACGTCGCGCGCAAGAACGTGGAGAAGTTCTACGGCGGCCCCATGGACGACACCTGGCGGCTCGTCGTCGGCGACCTGGTCGCCTCGATCGACGAGGTGGACGTCGACCGCGTCATCCTCGACATGCTCGCTCCCTGGGAGTGCGTCGACGCCGCCGCCAAGGCCCTCACACCGGGTGGCGTCATCTGCTGCTACGTGGCCACGACGACCCAGATGTCCAAGACTGTCGAGGCGATTCGCGATCACGGGAGTTTCACCGAGCCCCATGCGTGGGAGACCCTGGTTCGCGACTGGCATGTCGAAGGGCTCGCGGTAAGACCGGATCATCGGATGATCGGCCACACCGGTTTCCTCGTCAGCGCCCGTCGCATGGCGGACGGTGTGGCACCGCCACCACGCCGCCGACGACCGAAGGGGACCACTGAGGAACTATGACAATTTGGCCACGAGGGTGCGTTGGTGCGTGACACGGGAACAGATCGCCGTGTTCCTATGCTGCCAGTATTAAACGCACTATTAGGGATTATTCGCCGAACACTGAATGTCACACGACGAACACTGCCCGGCCAGGTTACGGAGGGGCCCGAGATAGGTAAGGTCCTTAGTAGTCGCCCTCGACTGGGAAGGAGGTGACGGGGCGTGGCAGCTCGCGATGATGCTGAGGCTCGAGCCGCGCAGCGCGAACGGGAGGTCGCTGATCTTTCAACACAGGTCTCCTTCCTCCAAGAGGAGATCACCGCGCTGAGGCGGAAGCTGGCCGAGTCACCCCGTCAGGCCAGAGTCCTTGAAGAGCGTCTCCACGAGGCGCAGGCGAACCTCGCGGCCGTCACCGGCCAGAACGAGCGCCTGGTCGCCACACTCAAGGAGGCCAGGGATCAGATCGTTGCCCTCAAGGAAGAAGTCGACCGGCTGGCACAACCGCCATCCGGGTTCGGCACCTTCCTGGAGGCCAGAGAAGACGGCACGATCGAGGTGTTCACCGGCGGCCGCAAGCTGCGGGTGAACGTCAGCCCCGCCGTCGACGTCGACTCGCTCCGGCGTGGCCAGGAGGTCATGCTGAACGAGGCGCTCAACGTGGTCGAAGCCCTCGGCTACGAAGAGGTCGGCGAGATCGTGATGCTCAAAGAGCTCCTCGACCAGGGGCAGCGCGCACTGGTCATCTCGCACGCGGACGAGGAGCGCGTCGTGCGTCTCGCCGAGTCACTGGTCGGGCAGCCGATCAGGGCGGGCGACTCGCTGTTGCTCGAACCCCGCTCGGGCTACGTCTACGAGCGGATTCCCAAGTCCGAAGTCGAAGAGCTCGTGCTCGAAGAGGTCCCCGACATCTCCTACGAGGAGATCGGTGGCCTGATGCGGCAGATCGAGCAGATCAGGGACGCCATCGAGCTGCCCTACCTGCACGCCGACCTGTTCCGCGAGCACAAGCTGCGCCCCCCCAAGGGCGTTCTGCTCTACGGCCCGCCCGGCTGCGGCAAGACGCTCATCGCCAAGGCCGTCGCCAACTCCCTGGCCAAGCAGGTCGCGGAGCGCACCGGCCAGGAAGGCAAGAGCTTCTTCCTCAACATCAAGGGCCCCGAGCTGCTCAACAAGTACGTCGGCGAGACCGAGCGGCACATCCGCCTGGTCTTCCAGCGGGCTCGCGAGAAGGCCTCAGAGGGCACCCCGGTGATCGTGTTCTTCGACGAGATGGACTCGATCTTCCGCACCCGAGGCTCCGGCGTCTCCTCGGACGTCGAGAACACCATCGTTCCCCAGCTCCTTTCGGAGATCGACGGTGTCGAGGGCCTGGAAAACGTCATCGTCATCGGCGCCTCCAACCGCGAGGACATGATCGACCCGGCGATCCTGCGGCCCGGCCGCCTGGACGTCAAGATCAAGATCGAGCGGCCCGACGCCGAAGCGGCGAAGGACATCTTCTCCAAGTACCTCATCTCCGAGCTGCCGCTGCACCCCGACGACCTCGCCGAGCACAGCGGTTCCCGCGAGGGCACCATTCACGGCATGATCCAGAGCGTCGTGGAGCGCATGTACACCGAGAGCGAAGAGAACCGCTTCCTCGAGGTGACCTACGCCAACGGCGACAAGGAAGTCCTCTACTTCAAGGACTTCAACTCCGGCGCGATGATCCAGAACATCGTCGACCGGGGCAAGAAGATGGCCATCAAGCAGTTCCTCGAGAGCGGCCAGAAGGGCCTGCGGGTGCAGCACCTGCTCACGGCCTGCGTGGACGAGTTCTCCGAGAACGAGGACCTGCCCAACACCACCAACCCGGACGACTGGGCCCGCATCTCCGGCAAGAAGGGCGAGCGGATCGTCTACATCCGCACGCTCGTGTCGGGCAAGCAGGGCGCGGAGGCGGGTCGCTCCATCGACACCGTCGCCAACACCGGCCAATACCTGTAAGAGGCTGCTGAGAAGGGCCGCGCGGATCTCCGCGCGGCCCCTTCTCATGCCGCCCCATCTTCTCCGCGTCGCCGAGGGACCCGTGTGAAAATTGGGACCAACGGAACCAAAGTGATCGTTGTGCCGTCCAACAGGGCGTGCAACCACCCAACCGGCCGAGGCGCTCATCCGGAGAAGGCCGGCTGGCCGAACTCGATCTGCTCAGGTTCGTCGCCGCCCTCGCGGTGCTGGCCTTCCACTACCTGATCGCGTTCGCCTCCGTCTGGGGAGACCGGCCCGCCGAGCTCTTCCCCGCCGTCGCCCCGTTCGCCGGGCTCGGCATCCTGGGCGTGGAGTTATTCTTCGTCATCAGCGGCTTCGTCATCCTCATGAGCGCGTGGGGGAGGGGGCTCGGCGCGTTCGCCCGGAGCAGGTTCGTCCGCCTCTACCCGGCCTACTGGCTCAGCCTCGCCGCCGTCGCCGCTCTCTACGGCCTCACCGGCACCAAGGTGCTCGACCCCAAGCTTTCGCCTGGCGAGTATCTGGTGAACGCCAGTATGTTCCAGCGGCTGTTCAAGGTCCTGGACGCCAGCGGCGTCTACTGGTCCCTCTGGGCCGAACTCCGCTTCTATCTCCTCATGGCCATCCTCGTGATCATCGGTGTCACCTACGGTCGCGTCCTGATCTTCGCCGGTGTCTGGCTGGCCGCCGCGCTCGGCGCCGAACTGCTCGGCAACGAGGTGCTCAACGAGATCGTCATGCCCCGCTACGCTCCCTACTTCGCCGCCGGCATGGCCCTCTATCTCATCCACAAACACCGCAACGCCGTGCTGCCCTGGCTCTACGTCGCCTGCGGCTACGTCCTGGCGGTGCACTCCGCGCTCGAACGCGTCCACGGCCGGATCAAGGTCGCCGGATTCAAGAGCATGCCCGTCAGCGACCTCAGCGTGATCATCACCATCACGGTCATCTTCGCCGCGATGTCGTTCGTCGCCCTCGGCGTGTTCCGGCTGCGACCGTCCAGAACGCTCACTGCGCTCGGCGCGACGACCTACCCGCTCTACCTCTTCCACTCGGTCGTCGCCGTGGCTCTCATCCCCATCCTGGCCACCAGAATGGCCCCCTGGGCCACCGCCCTCACCACCACGCTCGCGGCCGTGCTCCTGTCCTACCTTGTCTACTCCCTCGCCGAACGCCCCATCCAGCGTCTTCTTAAGCCCCGCGCGCGTCCACAAACCCCCCCAGTTCCCGCCGTAAAGGTGGAAAAGACTGCGGTGCCATAACTCTGTGACCCTGGGGCACTGTGAAGGGCATAGGCTCGGGCATATAAACGGCGGATAGGCAGATCCGGACGAACAGAGGGTGTTGCATGACGGTGCGTCGGGTGATGGGCATCGAGACCGAGTACGGCATCTCCGTACCAGGTCAGCCAGGCGCCAACGCGATGGTCACCTCCTCGCAGGTGGTGAACGCCTACCTGGCGGCCTCCGCCGCCAGGGCGCGCAGGGCGAGGTGGGACTTCGAAGAGGAGAACCCGCTGCGCGACGCCCGCGGCTTCGACCTGGCCAGAGAGGTCGCCGACCCCAGCCAGCTCACCGACGAGGACCTCGGCCTCGCCAACGTCATTCTCACCAACGGCGCCAGGCTCTACGTCGACCACGCCCACCCCGAATACTCCACCCCCGAATGCACCAACCCGCGCGCCGCCGTCATCTGGGACAAGGCCGGCGAACGCGTCATGTACGACGCCGCCCAGCGGGCCTCCGCGATCCCGTCCAACGCGCCCATCCAGCTCTACAAGAACAACACCGACGCCAAGGGCGCCAGCTACGGCTGCCACGAGAACTACCTCATGCGGCGCGCCACCCCCTTCGCCGACATCGTCCGCCACCTCACCCCGTTCTTCGTCTCCCGCCAGGTCGTCGTGGGCGCGGGCAAGGTCGGCATCGGACAGGACTCGCGCGGCGAAGGCTTCCAGATCAGCCAGCGGGCCGACTTCTTCGAGGTCGAGGTGGGCCTGGAGACCACGCTCAAGCGGCCGATCATCAACACCAGGGACGAGCCGCACGCCGATCCGGAGAAGTACCGGCGGCTGCACGTGATCATCGGCGACGCCAACATGTCGGAAATTTCGACATACCTGAAGTTGGGCTCCACCGCCCTCGTCCTCGCCATGATCGAAGACGGCTTCCTCAGCCGCGACCTCGCCGTCGAGAACCCCGTACAAGCCCTGCGCGCGGTCTCCCACGACCCCACCTGCCGCTACGAGATCCCCCTGCGCGACGGCCGCAAGCTCACCGCCATCCAGCTGCAGATGGAATATCTCGAGCAGGCCCGCAAGTACGTCGAGGAACGCGGCACCGCCCAGGAAGAGATGAACAAGGACATCCTCGACCGCTGGGAATCCGTCCTCACCCGCCTGGCCGAAGACCCCATGCAGCTCTCCCGCGAACTCGACTGGGTCGCCAAACTCGAACTCCTCGAGGGCTACCGCACCCGCGACTCGCTCACCTGGTCCCACCCCCGGCTGCAACTCGTCGACCTGCAATACTCCGACATCCGCCCCGACCGCGGCCTCTACAACCGCCTCGTCGCCCGCGGACGCATGCAGCGCCTGGTCACCGAGGACGACGTCCAGCGCGCCGTCGAGAACCCACCCACGGACACCCGCGCCTACTTCCGCGGCCGCTGCCTGCGCCAATACAGCGAGTCCGTCGCGGCCGCCTCATGGGACTCGGTCATCTTCGACATCCCGGGCCGCGAATCCCTCCAGCGCGTACCGACCCTCGAACCACTGCGCGGCACCAAGGCCCACGTGGGCGAACTCTTCGACCGCTGCCGTACCGCCGCCGACCTGGTCGCCGCCCTCACCGGCGGAGACTAGCCGCCGTACGTCTCCGGGCCGGGCCGCCTCACGTCGCGCGCCCGGCCATGGGTGTTCTTCCAGCCCAAGACTTCCGGCTCCCAGACTTCCGGCGCCCGGGTTTCCCGGCCCCCGGAGGCGTCCGGTCAGAGCAGGCCGATGCCCAGCGTCAGCGTGCCCACCGCCAGCGCCGCGCCGCCCACCACCGTCAGCCCGATGAGCTTGCTCGGCTTGGTGTCGCTGGGACGGACCACCGACAGGAAGAAACCGAGCGGCATGAGGATCGGGGCGGCCACGATGAGGATGCGGACCAGGCTCTTCAGGCCGTCCGAAAGATCCGCCTGATCCACGTAGAGCATCGCCACGAGGCTGAACAGCACCAGCACGCCCGCGTGAGCGTGACCCGCCCGCCAGAGACTGCGGCGCACCGGGTTGTCGTTGTAGCCGGGCACGTTCCGCATGAGGAACGTCAGCAGCGAGACACCGCCGAAGGCCACCGCCGGGACTGTGATGAGAAGCACACCTGCCGTGCTCAGGGACGAGGGGGACATCGAAACCTCCTGTGGGACAGGGGCCTCATTATTGGATAGGGGAACTATCTAGTCAAGTCGGCAAGATCGCGGGGCCTTGGGCGCGAAATGTCGCCCGGTTCGGGGAAGATATGCCTAGAGAGCAGTCCCCCAAGCGGAGGTAGGTAGGACATGGCAAGCAAGGACACGGGTGGCCAGAAGCAGGCCGGTCGGCGCGAGAGCGAGGTCGAGGAGACCGAGGCTTCGGCGGCGCCGGACGTGCAGGAGCGCCAGGAGAAGCTCACCGACGATGTCGACGCGATTCTGGACGAAATCGACGAAGTTCTCGAAGAGAACGCAGAGGAGTTCGTGCGCAGCTACGTCCAAAAGGGCGGAGAGTAGGGCAAAGCGGACATCAAAATCGGGGGGAATGGGGTGGAAACGCCTGAGGGAGTGAAGTGGTGTCCGGACTGTAAGGAGGTGAAAGAGGTCTCTGAGTTTGGGCTGAACAAGCGGATGAGCGATGGGCTTGCGCGGTACTGCAAGAGTGCATGCTTGCCCAGCAGAATGGGCTATGTGCTATCTGTCAGGTGGTCCCCGGCGCGTTCGTCGACCACTGCCACCAGAGCGGCCTGGTGCGGGGGGTTCTCTGTTTCAACTGCAACAACGGGCTGGGGCATTTCGGTGACAACACCGTGTTGCTCGAACTCGCCGCCCTCTATCTGGACGGGGAGATCCTCTGGCCCGAGTTCGTGATCCCGCCGCAGCGGCGTCCGGAGTCGGTGGCGCCGACCAGGACTTACCACCTGACCCAGCGTTACGGCATGCGGCATGACGATGTCGAGCGCATGGTGGTCGATCAGTACGGGTTGTGCGTGGTCTGCTGGGACCGTTCGCCCGAGCATGTCGATCACTGTCACCGCACGGGCGATGTGCGCTACGCGCTCTGCCTGCCGTGCAACACCGGCATCGGCCAGTTCAGGGACGATCCGGGTGTGGCGTGGCGGGCGCTGGCCTACATCGAGGCGACGGTGGAGTGGCAGGACATCGAGGATGTGTCTGAGGAGGAGATCCAGGAGTTCATCCGCGCCGATGAGGAGATGCGGTCCGAGTTCTATGAGCGAGCGGTCCGGGTCTGATCCGGTGGGGCGTATTCGACGGCCACGCCGAGGAGGCGGACCGGCCGGTTGAGGTCGAAGCGGTCGAGCACGGTGAGGGCGGCACGGGACAGCTCGGCCGCGTCGGTGGTGGGTGAGGGGAGCTTCGACTGGCGGGTGCGGGTGAGGAAGGGCGCGAATCGCACCTTTACCGAGACACGGACGATCACTCGTCCCGCGGCGGTCGCGTCTGAGGCGACCTGTCGGGCCAGTGTCGCTATGTGGGTGGATATTTCGGTTCTGTCGGTGAGGTCGTTCGGGAAGGTGATCTCGCGGCTGTGCCCTCGGGCGACCCAGGGAGTGGTGACGACCTCGGCTTCGCCCTTGCCGAGGGCGAGATAGCGATACCAGGGGCCGTTGGCGGGGCCGAAGCGGCGGGCCAGGTCGGCGGGGTCGGCGGCGGCGAGCTGGGCGACCGTGTCGAGTCCCAGGTCGGCGAGCTTTTTGGCGATCTTGGCGCCGATGCCCCAGAGCGCGTCGGTGGGCCGGTCGTTCATGACCTCGGCCCAGTTGTCGCCGGTGAGACGGTAGATCCCGGCGGGTTTGGCGAAGGCGGAGGCGAGTTTGGCCTGGTGCTTGTTGTCGCCGATACCGACGGAGCAGGACAGGGCGGTTTCGGCCAGGACGGCCTGCTGGAGGGCGGTGGCCAGCGCCTCGGGGTCGTCGGTCCGGGCGCCGATGAACGCCTCGTCCCAGCCCCAGATCTCCACCAGGACGGGAAACCCGCGCAGCGTGGCCATGACGCGCTCGGACGCGGCCTCGTAGGCGGGCGGGTCACTGGGCAGGAAGACGGCGTCAGGGCACCGTTTGAGCGCGGTGCGGAGCGGCATGCCGGAGTGGACGCCGTGTTCGCGGGCTTCGTAGGTGGCGGTGGCGGCGACGGTGCGCGGCTGGGTGGGGTCGCCGGAGCCGCCGACCACGACGGGTCTGCCGCGGAGTTCGGGGTGGCGCAGGATCTCGACGGCGGCGATGAACTGGTCGAGGTCGACATGCAGGACCCAGTCCTTGATGGACATGTCTCTCAGAGTAGGACGTGCAGCACCCAGTCCCTGGTGGACGCGTCTCTCAGACGGGCCCCAGTCCCTGGTCGTCGCGTCTCTCAGAGTTACGACCTCGAGCACGATAGGGATCAAGACGGCCTTGCCTGAGGTGTTCGGGTGATGGGGGATCACCCCCCGTGACGTTCGGCGGCGCGGTCGGAGACCAGGGCACCGATGGCCCGGATGGTCTCCTTTAGATCGTCACGTTCTCCGGTCCAGCGCAGTAGGACGGCCCATTTCTTGCTTTCGGCGATGGCGTGCTCGACGCATATGCGTTCGGAGGACTGTTGGCGGCGGGCTTGCTCGAAGGCAGCGATGATCTCGGGCGGGGCGTCTTTGCCGGGTCTTTTCGGTGGGACGCTGACCTTGTCGGGGTGAGCGTTATGCAGGCCGCGGTAGCCGCTGTCCATCTCCACCTGGACGTCGGCGTCCCGGCTTGCCGGCTTGGGGACGGCGGACTTGGAGCTCGCTGCCGTCAATGCGCGGCTTGATCCCGTTGGAATGGGCGTAGGCCGACACATCGGCCAGGGTGTGCAGGCGCACTCCCTGCGGGGTGGCATAGCCGCGTCCGGCCAGCAACGGCCGCACTCGGCCGATGGCCCGGTCGATGGTGGAGCGGTGCACGCCATACAACGCGGCCAAGGCAGTGACCGGCAGTCCGGTGCGCAGGAACGCCAAGGTCGCCAGTACCCGGTCGACGAAGACCAGCGTGGGCTTGGGACCCGCGATCTACTTGAGACAGATCCCGCCTCGACTGCCAAGATCAAGATCTGCCTGAAATGCTCAGTTGAGCAGCGAACATCGGCTCCAGGGCGTTCAACATAAGCGTTCTGCAGCGCTCCGTTCCGCCGGCAATCCTGCCCGCCATCGCCAGCGAGACGCAGCCGTGCAGGAAGGCCCAGATCGTGTCGACCGCGCCGGGGGGATCGGCCAACTCGGCGCCCCGCATCTGCGCGATGCCCTGCAACGCGAGGCGGAAGATACGAAAGGCGTTCTTGGCCTCCCGTGGGGTCTCGGCTGTGCCGAACGGCACCCCATCCATGCCGTTCATCGCCTGGTAGAGCTCCGGGGAGGCGAACGCGAACGCCCAGTACGCCTCGGCCATCGCGACCAGCCGCCCCTCAGGGGAGCCCTCCGCCGCCAGGCGCAGTTGCTCAGCGAGTTCGGCGAAGCCGAGCATCATCAGCTCGACCAGCAGATCCTCCTTATTGGAGAAGTGCTGGTACAGAATCGGCGCGCTGTATTCGAGCTTGCCGGCGATGCGGCGGATCGTGACTGCGTTCCAGCCTTCCTGGGAGGCGATGACCCGGGCTGCCTCCAGCAGTCGGGCGCGCATCTCCTCCCGCTCCCGCTCACGCCGCTTCTTGCTGGCGCTTGGTTCGGGCTGGGTCTTCGTCGTCACGATGCGTCCTCTCTCTTGACGCCGACATCCTATCGCCGGTCTAATTCCTAACAATGTTAGATCTATGAACATCGTTAGGGGAACAGCATGATCGTCGTGTTCGGCGGGACGGGCAGACTCGGCCGTCAGATCGTGGAACAACTCCGCCAGGAGGCAAAGGCAGTGCGCGTCGTCACCCGCGATCCGGCCACGGCGAACGCGGTCCAGGGCGTTGAGGTTGTCGCGGGCGACGTGCACGACCGGCGCACGCTGGTCCGAGCCGCGACCGGGGCCGAGGCGATCGTCTGCACCGTCCAGGGCGGCAACGGCAAGGGGAACAACGGCCCCAAGGGCATTGAGGGCGCCGGGATCCCCAGCCTCATCGGCGTCGCACGCGACACCGCGGTCGAGAACTTCGTCTACATCTCCTCCGCCAGCGCCCACGCCGACAGCCCCGTCGAGTTCTTCCGGCTCAAGTTCGAGGCCGAGCGTTTACTGCGCACCAGCGGCCTGCCGTACTCGATCCTGCGGCCCACCCACCTGATGGACACCTGGGTGGAGATGCTCACCGAGTCGATCACTAAGCAGGGGAAGGCCACCGTATTCGGCTCGGGCACCAACCCGGTCTCATGGGTAGCCGGCAAGGACGTCGCCAAGGTCGCCGCCGCGCTCGCCATGCGCCCCGGCGAAGGCTGGTCCGCCGACCTCGGCGGCCCCGAGGCGCTACCGCTCACGAAGGTCAACGAGCTCATCGCGGCCTCGCTGGGCCTGAAGATCAAGGGTGAGAACAAGATGCCAGTCGGGATGCTCCGCGTGATGAGCCCGCTGACCAGGCCGTTCAACGCGGTCCTCGCCCGACAGATGCAGATGGGGGCACTGCTGGACACCCGGCCGCAGATCGTCGACTCCAGCGCGGTCTGGGCCCGGTTCGGCGAGCCGCTGTCCCTGCCGACATGGCTGGAGATCAACCACCCGAGCGGCCGGGAACGACTCTGACGTTCTGCCGCCCTCGGCGCGTTCCCCGTCCACCCGCCGCAATTCAGGGAAACGACCATCACTTGAGTCAGCCTGTCAGCAGGTCCCGCCCACTACCTCTCTACACCAGCCCCGATCATCGTGCGAGAGGTCATTAGGACGTGCGGGACCCGGACCCCGGTGGACACCTCTCTCAGAGCAGGCGGCCGTCGCGGTAGAGGAGGGAGCGGCGGGGGAGTGCCCAGGCGGGGGCGCCGATGGGGGTTCTTCGCCTTCGGGGACGACGGCCTGGATGAGGGCGTCGTCCGTCCCGAGGGTGACCAGGGTGCTGGTGCCGAGGTTCTCCAGGACGGAGACGGTGCCGGGGAAGGCGTCGGGGCGGGCTTGGAGCAGGAGTTCCAGATATTCGGGCCGCGCTCCGTACACGAGATCTCCGCCGGCGATGCCCGCGGGGGCGGGGAGGGTGGCGCCGGCGACGTGGAGGGTGCCGGAGGTGATCTGGCCGGGCAGCAGGTTCATGGGGGTGGAGCCGATGAAGGCGGCCACGAAGGGGGTGGCGGGGCGCTGGAACACCTCGGCGGGGGTGCCGACCTGGGTCATCCGGCCGTGGGACATGACGGCGATGCGGTCGGCCAGGGCGAGGGCCTCGGCCTGGTCGTGGGTGACGAAGACGGTAGTGACGGGCGAGCTCGCGCTGCAGGCGCTTGAGGAAGGTACGGGCGTCGAGACGGAGCCGGGCGTCGAGGTTGGACAGCGGCGGTGCGCAGGAGGGTGGTCTTGCCGCAGCCCGACGGGCCGAGCAGGGCGAAGAACTCGCCGTCGGCGATGGTGAGGTCGAGACCGTCGAGGGCGCGTACTCCGCCGGGGAACACCTTGGTGAGGCCGTGCAGCGAGATCACCGTTTGATCCCTCCGTGGAAGCGGAAGCCGTACCGCTGGGAGACGAACAGGTACATCGCCACCACCGGGAGCGAGTAGAGCAGTGAGAAGGTGGAGATGAGCTCGAGTCTGGGTGAGCCGCCCTCGGTGTAGAGGGTGTAGAGGATGACCGAGCCGGGGGCCTTGTCGGGGTCGCGCAGCAGGATGAACTGGAACAGGAATCCGCCCCACACGCTGGCCAGCGCCCAGACGGCGATGGTGGCCAGGCCGGGCCGTACGAGGGGGATCACGATGTGCCGCAGGATCTGCAGGGATGAGGCGCCGAAGACGCGCGCCGACTCCTCGTAGGTGGTCGGCGTCTCGTCCATGAAGTCCTTGAGGATGAAGATGGCGGCGGGCAGCAGGCCGCCGGAGACGACGAGGATGACGCCGAGGTGGGTGTCGATGAGGTCGAGCCTGGTGGCGAGTTCGAAGATGGGCACCATGGCGGCGGTGCCGGTGACGACGGACGACAGCAGCAGGAGCAGATAGAGCAGCACGTCGCGGCCGGGGACGCGGACCCTGGACAGGGCGTAGGCGGCGAGTGCGGCCAGGACGACGACGAGCGCGGCGGCGCCGCCGCCCTGGATGAGGGAGTTGCGGATGGAGCCGAGGGCGTAGGGGTTGTCCAGGATGGCGGCGAAGTTGCGCAGGGTGAAGTCCGGGATGGAGGTGGTGATCGCTGGGGTGGCGTCGAAGGGGGCGCTGGCCAGCCAGAGCATGGGCAGCGCGAAGAAGGCCAGGACGATGGCGATGAACATGGTGGCGGCGAGCCGTCCGATGGTGTGCCGGATCATGCCGGTGGCCTTCCCGCCGTGCGGCGCCGGCCGCGCAGCAGCCGCAGGTACGCCAGGGCGAAGACGAGGTTGATGAGCAGGATGAGGAAGGACACGGCGGCGCCCACGCCGAGTTCGCCGCCTTTGAGGGCGATGTTGTAGACGTAGACGGGCAGGATCTCCGAGCGTCCTTCCGGCCCGCCGCCGGTGAGGACGAACGGGGTGAAGTCGTTGAAGGTCCAGAGGCTGATCAGCAGCAGGTTGGTCAGCACGTGCCGCCGGATGAGCGGGAAGACGACGTCGCGCAGTTGCTGCGGCACGGAGGCGCCGGCCAGGCGGGCGGTCTCCAGGTGCGAGGGTGGCACGTTCTCCAGCGCGGCGGCGTACAGCATCATCGAGAAGGCGGTGCCGCGCCAGATGTTGAAGACGATGATGGACGGCAGCGGGTAGTCCAGCAGCCAGCCCAGGCCGGGCGTGCGCAGGAGCGCGTTGAGCGTGCCGTCGTCGCGGTCGAGCAGGGCGAACCAGAGGAAGCCGACGACCGTGCTGGGCAGGATCCACGACAGCAGGACGACGCCTTCGACGGCCCGTCGTAGCGGCCCGCGGCGCGTACGCAGCAGCCAGGCGAGGGTGAAGCCGAGCCCGGCCTGGCCGAGGACGGCCGAGCCGCCGACGTAGACGACGGTGAGCCACAGCGAGCTGAGGAAGCGTGGGTCGGTCAGCGTGGTGATGTAGTTGTCCAGGCCGACGACCTGGGGGTCGGCGGCGGCCAGGCCGGTGAGGCGATAGTCGGTGAGCCCGAGGTAGATCGTCCAGAGGGCGGGGAAGACGAGGAAGACGGCGATGAGGACGAGGGCGGGCAGGATGAACCCGGCCGCTCGCGTCCTGCCGAGCCCCGCCGCGTCAGTATCCATGGCGATCCTTCGGATCGCGGTTCGGTCGCTGGGGTCCTGTGCCTTCCCTCGTCTCTCCGGTCGCTTCGCTCCCTGCGTTCCTCAGTCCAGGCCCAGGCGCTCCCTCACGGTTCATGGCGCTCTCACCCGGCGACGTGGTCCGCGCCGCCTACCAGTTCTTCCAGCTTGGTCTGGTAGGCGGCGGCCGCCTCGTCGGCGGTTTTGCCGCTGACGATCGCCGCGGTGGCCTCCTGGAGGGCGACGGAGACCTGGGGGTAGACGGCGAGGCCGGGGCGGTAGGCGGTGATGGGCAGCACCTTGTCGGCGATGTACTTCAGCATCGGGTCGGCGGTGAGGACCTCGCTGTTGACGTCGCCGCGGGAGCTGATCCGGGCCTGTCCGGCCAGCTGCGACTTGGTGGCCGCCGCGGAGTGCATGAACGCGAGCAGTTCCCAGGCCAGCTTGGGGTTCTTGGAGAAGGGGTTCAGCACTCGTACGGCGCCGCCCGACATGCTGGCGAAGTCCTGGCCGCGGATGGCGCCGCCGGGGTTCTTGGCGGGGATCTCGGCGTAGCCGACGGCCGAGTCGCGGTCGGCCATGGGGGCGACCCCGGCCTTCGGCTCGATGACGGATCGCCAGAAGTAGTCGCTCTCGGCCAGGATGCCGATCTTGCCGGCGGCGAACTGGGCGAAGGACTTGTCGCGGCCCTTGGCCTCCTGCTGCAGTTTGGGGTCGCTGAGCCCGGAGGCGTAGAGCCGCTGGTAGAAGCCGAGGACGTCCTTCATGGCCCGGGTGGCGCCGGTCCACTTGCCGTCGGCGTAGATCTCGGACCCGGCGGCGGCGAGGAGGGGGAGCACGCCCTGCATGGTGGTGGCCTCGCCCATCGCGGTGCCGGCGTTGATCTGGATGGGGGTGGGCACGCCCGCGGCCTTCAGCCTGCCGCCGGCCGTCAGGATGTCCTCCCAGCTCGTCGGCTGCCATGGGTCGGGCAGGCCGGCCTTCTTGAACAGGGTCTTGTTGTAGAACAGGACGCGCCCGTCGGTGCCCTGGGGCAGGCCGTACTTCTTGCCGTCGAAGACGCCGAGCCCCTGTACGGCCTGCGGGATCTGCGACCAGCCCTCCCAGGAGTCGACGGCGGGCCCGCCCAACTCGACCAGCGGCTTGATGTAGCCGGCCTGGGCGAACTCGCCGACCCAGATGCCGTCGAGGTCGATGACGTCGGCTCCGGCCTTGGACTTGAGGTCGAGCGCGATCTTGGTCTTGTACTGCTCGTCGTCGACCCCGCTGGGCTGGAAGAGCACCTTGACGTTGTGGTGGGTCTGCTCGAAGCCGGGGATCACCCATCGCTTGATCCAGTCGGCGGACTCGGAGTTCTTGCCGCCGGAGATGGAGTTGGCGGTGATGACGAGGGTGATGCCCTCCCCTCCTGCGGGCGCGCCGCTCCCGCAGGAGCAGAGGGACACGATGGCGAGAGCCGCGATCACCGCAGGTCGGCTGGGGAGTCGCATGTCGGCCTCCTGTTCAGGACGTGCAGACATACCGACAATCGCACGGCCTCTACTGGGCGTAAAGAAACGATCTGGTGACCGGTTCGCCGTGGGCTGATCGTGGGAAGTGCAGACAGCGACGCAACATGAGTAGGGTCCCCTTTAGGGACAGTGACGTTTGGGAGGGAGTCGCGTGGCATCGCACAGGGATCTGCCCGTCGGCTTGATGGACCAGCTTTTCCACAACACCGGAAGTTCCTCGTTCACCGAGTTCGTCGGTTCGCGCGCGCCAGGGCTGCTTCCGGTGCGTGGTGAGATTCTGGCCACGCCGATCGGCGACCAGGTTCCGCACGCGACCACGATCGTCGCCGCCACGTTCGCGGGTGGCGTGGTCATGGCGGGCGACCGGCGGGCGACGTCCGGCAACATCATTTCTCAGCGTGACGTGGAGAAGGTGTTCAGGACCGACGATTATTCGTGCATGGGCATCGCCGGCACGGCCAGCACGGGCATCGAGATGGCCAGGCTCTACCGGGTCGAGCTGGAGCACTACGAGAAGCTGGAGGGCCGCACGCTATCGGTCAACGGCAAGGCCAACCGGCTGGCCGCGATGATCCGCGGCAATCTCGGCATGGCGATGCAGGGGCTGGTGGTGGTGCCGCTGTTCGCCGCCTATGACGCGGAGCGCGACGGCGGGCGGATCTTCAGCTACGACGTGGCGGGCGGCCCCTACGAGCGTGACCGGTTCGACGCGATCGGTTCCGGTTCGATTTTCGCGCGGGGGGCGCTGAAGAAGCTCTACCGCGATGGGATGTCGGCGGACGACACGGTGATGGCGTTGATCCAGTCGCTGTACGACGCGGCGGACGACGATTCGGCCACCGGCGGGCCCGATGTGACGCGGAAGATCTGGCCGATCGTCTCGGTGATCGACGCCGACGGCTTCCGCCGGTTGTCGGACGACGAGGTGGCCGGCTACGTCGAGCAGATGCTCGAGCTGCGCCTCATCTCCCCTGACGGCCCCATCGCCCCGCTGCGCTAGAAAGGACCCCTTCCGTGTCCATGCCTTTTGGATATGCGTCCCCTGAGCAGATCATGCGGGACAAGGCCGACTACGCGCGCAAAGGCATCGCGCGGGGTCGCAGCGTCGTCGTGCTGCAGTACGAGGACGGCATCCTGTTCGTCGCGCCCAACCCGTCGCGGGCGCTGCACAAGGTCAGTGAGATCTACGACCGCATCGGGTTCGCGGCGGTGGGTCGTTACAACGAGTTCGAGGAGCTCCGGCTGGGCGGCATCCGCTACGCCGACATCAACGGCTACACCTACGACCGCTCCGATGTGACGGGTCGTGGGCTGGCCAACCTCTACGCCTCCAACCTGGGCCGCATCTTCACCGAGTCGATCAAGTCGCTCGAGGTGGAGGTCGTGGTGGCCGAGGTGGGTGACACGCCGGAGGGTGACGCGATCTACCGGCTGACGTTCGACGGGTCGGTCTTCGACGAGCACGGCTTCGCGGCGATGGGCGGCCAGGCGGAGGCGGTGGCGACGCGGCTGAAGGAGGGCTACCGCGAGGGCATGCCACTGGCCGCCGCGCTGGAGGTGGCGCTGATGGCGCTCACGGAGCCCGGTGGGGAACGCCCGCCGGTGGGGCAGCTGGAGGTGGCGGTGCTGGACCGCAACCGCGAGCACCGCAAGTTCCAGCGGCTCGCGGGGCCGCGCCTGGAGCGTCTCCTCGCCGCCACCCCGCCCGCTGCCACTCCGCCCGCCGCCGGCGGCTCTCCGCTCGAATCCGACGCCGGCTCCGACACCCCGCCTCCGACCGGTCCTGAGGGCGACGTCGACGACGGCTCGCCGCCGCTCTAGGCCACCGCCTCCGGGAGCGCGCGATGAGCCGATGGCCAACGCTCCGGGAGTGCGCGGCCGGCCATGGCCAATGATCCGATGGCCAACGCTCCGGCAGTGCGTGGCTCGGGTGCTCTGATCTCGTCTTGCTCGGGCGGGCGATCTTCGCCCGTCCGAGCTTTTTGTCGTACAGGGCCGGCGTCCGCCCGGCTGGACAGGGGATCGGGCGGACGCCGGCACGAGACGGCCCGCGAGTCCTGGGGAGTGTGACCTGGTTCACACGTATTTGGGCGAACCGTCGAGCGGGAACAAGGATCTCAGAAGGCGTGAAGAACCCGATGCGTACCCTCCTCGCCGGCGCCGCCGCCGCGACCGTCGTCCTTACGGCCGCCACCGCCGCGAACGCCGCCACCACGGGCCTGCCCAAGTTCAAGGCGCCCAAGACCTTCGGCACGACCTTCCAGGCCGACCCGAAGCACGACTTCACCAAGCACATCTCCCCCCGCCACGACGGCATCCTGCGTGGCCTGATCACGCACCTCAGCGGTGACACCGCCGAGTACACGCCGGTCAAGTGGAAGAAGGGCACCATGACGGAGGGGCAGTTCGTCACCCCGCCCGAGGGTGACTCGATGGCCTACTCCTCGCGGATCGCCAAGAACGTGGTGTTCCTGTCGGCGTTCGGCTGCAAGGTGGCCGAAGGCGACCTCACGGTCGGCAAGAAGGACGCTCTCGGCAGCAAGCGCTGCTCGCGGTCGGTCCTGATCAAGCGGCACAAGGGCAACGCCCACCCGTCGCTGATCACGGTCTACAAGGGCGAGATCGTCCAGGTCCAGGAGATCTACACCCCCTGACGCCCCAAGCGGCAGTACGAGCGGAAAATGACGCCGGTGTGACCATCCGGCGGGGCCGCCTCGCGAGACGGACGGAAGCCCGCGAGGGAAACACGGGGAAGATCTCTCCCGCTTGACGATCCGTGGGCATAGTGTGAGGTGATGGATCGTCGCATCTTCGGGCTGGAGAACGAGTACGGCGTGACCTGCACGTTCAGGGGACAGCGCAGGCTGTCCCCCGACGAGGTCGCGCGCTACCTGTTCCGGCGGGTCGTGTCCTGGGGCCGATCGAGCAACGTCTTCCTCCGCAACGGCGCACGTCTTTACCTCGACGTGGGCAGCCATCCTGAGTACGCAACACCCGAGTGTGACAACGTCATCGAACTCGTCACCCACGACAAGGCCGGCGAGCGCATCCTCGAGGGACTCCTCGTCGACGCCGAGAAGCGGCTGCGCGAAGAGGGCATCGCCGGTGACATCTACCTCTTCAAGAACAACACCGACTCCGCGGGAAACTCCTACGGCTGTCACGAGAACTACCTGGTCGGCAGGCACGGCGAGTTCGGCCGGCTGGCCGACGTGCTGATCCCGTTCCTGGTCACCCGGCAGATCATCTGCGGCGCGGGCAAGGTGCTGCAGACGCCGCGCGGCGCGGTCTACTGCGTGTCGCAGCGGGCCGAGCACATCTGGGAGGGCGTCTCCTCGGCGACGACCCGGTCCAGGCCGATCATCAACACGCGCGACGAGCCACACGCCGACGCCGAGCGGTTCCGCCGTCTGCACGTCATCGTCGGCGACTCGAACATGAGCGAGGCCACCATGCTGCTCAAGGTCGGCGCCACCGACCTGGTGCTGCGCATGATCGAGGCGGGCACGGTGATGCGCGACCTGTCGCTGGAGAACCCGATCAGGGCCATCCGCGAGGTGTCGCACGACATGACCGGGCGGCGCCGGGTGCGGCTGGCCAACGGCCGTGAGGCGTCGAGCCTGGAGATCCAGCAGGAATACCTGTCGAAGGCCAAGGACTTCGTCGACCGGCGGGGCGGCGACCCGATCGCGCGCCGGGTGCTGGAGCTGTGGGAGCGGACGCTGCACGCGGTCGAGACCGGCAACCTCGACCTGGTGGCGCGCGAGATCGACTGGGTGACGAAATACCAGCTCATCGAGCGTTACCGCAAGAAGTACGACCTGCCGCTGTCGTCGCCGAGGGTGGCGCAGCTCGACCTGGCCTATCACGACGTGCACCGCAAGCGCGGCCTGTTCTACCTGCTGCAGAAGCGCGGCTCGGTGGAGCGGGTGGCGTCCGACCTGAAGATCTTCGAGGCCAAGTCGGTGCCGCCGCAGACGACCAGGGCGCGGCTGCGGGGTGAGTTCATCCGGAAGGCGCAGGAGAAGCGGCGCGACTTCACCGTCGACTGGGTGCATCTCAAGCTGAACGACCAGGCGCAGCGCACGGTGCTGTGCAAGGACCCGTTCCGCAGCGTCGACGAGCGGGTGGACAAGCTCATCGCCGGAATGTAGCGACTGGTTTACCACGGCCCTACTTCGTTGTCGGATAGGGTGACGCGAATCTGACGTCTTTCCGAGGGAAATCCATGCGCCGCGCTCTGGCCGCTCTGGCCGCCGTGCCTTTGATCTTCTTCGCCGCCGCGTGCGGCGGCTCCGACTCGGGTGCCAACGGAGCCGCCGCCACCGCGAGCAGCGCTCCGGGCAAGGTGCAGGTCACCGGCAATGTGGGCGCCAAGCCCACGGTGACCTTCCCCGCCGGCTCGCCCGCCACCAAGTCCTCCTACGAGGTGCTGACCCCTGGCACGGGCCCGCAGGTGAAGAGCGGCGACAAGATCATCATCAACCTGACCGTCTACAACTGGGACGGCAAGCAGAACGCCTTCCAAGGCTCCTCCTACGACTCCAAGGCGCCGGAGACCATCGCGGTCGACCAGCAGCTGCCGCAGGTGCTGCAGGACGGCTTCTCCAAGGTCAAGCACGGCGGCCGGGTGCTGGCCGTGCTGGCCGCCGACGCCGCTCAGCAGCAGCAGGGCCAGCAGCCGCAGCCGACGAAGGTGTTCGTCGTGGACGTGGTCGGGGCGCCGCCCGCGGCGCTGAAGGCGGCCACCGGCAAGGAGGTCGGCGAGAGCATCAAGGGTGTCAAGGTCGTCAACCCGGGTGGTGACAAGGCGCCCGAGCTGACCACCAAGACCAAGGACAAGCCGTCCAAGGACCTCGTGGTCAAGACCGTGATCCAGGGCACCGGCGCGAAGGTCAAGGAAGGCCAGACCGTGGTCGCCCACTACACGGGCAAGATCTGGGGCACCGACAAGGTCTTCGACTCCAGCTGGACCAAGGGTGAGCCGGCCTCGTTCCCGCTCGCTAACGTGATCCAGGGCTGGCAGAAGGGCCTGGCCGGGGTTCCGGTCGGCAGCCGGGTCGTGATGAGCATCCCGCCGGACCTCGGTTACGGCAAGCAGGAGCAGAACGGCATCCCGGCCAACAGCACGCTGGTGTTCGTGGTGGACGTACTGTCGGCTTACTGACGGGTGATCTGATAACGCGGTAGCATCTCCGGGCCCGGCGACGACACCGTCGCCGGGCCGCCCGCTCGGGAGGGGTCCGATGCGCCGCCGTACCGCCGTGCTGCTGTTACCGCTGGCCCTGCTGACGGCCTGCACCGGCACCGAGACGGGCGATCCCGAGCTGAAGGTGGGCGGCCGGTTCGGCGCCAAGCCCACGATCGTCTTCCCGGCCGGCAAGCCGGCGGCGGGGCTGCAGGTGGACCAGCTCACCGAGGGCAAGGGCGCGCCGCTGGGCAAGGACGACGTGGCGATCGTCCAGTACACCGCGCACGTCTGGGACGGCGGGGAGAACCGGCTCGTCGACTCCAGCTTCAACCGCGGCGCCCCCGCCGCCTTCCCGGTCGGCCGGCTGATGCCCGGCCTGGACCTGGCGTTGCGGGGCCGCAAGGTGGGCAGCAGGGTGATCGCCGCCATCCCGCCGGCCGACGGCTTCGGCGCGAACCCGCCGCAGGGGGTCGGCTCGGGCGACGACCTGTTCTACGTGATCGACATCCTCGGTGCGCACCCGAAGAACGCCTCGGTCAAGGGGCGGGCCGGGTCGCTGGCGGGCGTGCGGGTGACCGGCGGCGCCCGGCCGGGGCTCTCGGTGCCCGCGACCGCGCCGCCCCGCCGGTTCGCCGCCAAGGTGCTGGCCAAGGGGACGGGCCGCCGGACGCGAGCGGGGCAACTGCTGGTCACCCAGTACGAGGGGGCCGTCTGGGGGCAGCGGCGGATCTTCGACGCCACCTGGAGCACCGGGCAGCCGAAGGCGTTCACGATCGGCGACGGCAGTGTGATCAAGGGCTGGGACCGGGCGTTGGTGGGCGTCCCGGTCGGCAGCCGCGTGCTGATGATCGTCCCGCCCGCCTACGGGTACGGGCCCACGGGCCAGCCCGCCTTCGGCATCCGCGCCGCCGACACGCTGGTCTTCGTGGTGGACGTCCTGGCCGCCTACTGAGACGTCCTGGCGGCCTGCCGAGATGTCCTGACGGTCTGCTGTGATGGTCCTTGTCGTGTGCTGGAGCGAACGGGGCGGGGTCAGGGCGTCCAGACGTACGGCGTGGTCGTGGTCACCGTGTGGAAGCCCAGGCGTGCCAGGATCGGCCGGCTGTCGTCCGAGGCGTCCACCTGGAGATGGTCCACCCCGGCCGCCACGGCGAGCTGGGCGCGCCGGGCGACCAGCGCGCGGTAGATGCCGCGCCCCCGCCACTCCGGCAGCGTGGAGCCGCCCCAGAGCCCGGCGAAGCCGGTGCCGGGCATGTGCACCAGCCAGGCGGCCGACACGACCCGGCCGTCCGCCTCGGCCACCAGTACGGCGATGCCGCCGGGATCGGTCGTGACCCGCTGGATCAGGTCCTCGCCCAGCCAGCTCCAGTCCTCGCCCCAGACGGCCGACTCCATGGCGGCGATGGCCCGCAGGTCGGCGTCGGCGGTCACCTGCCGGATGGTCACGCCCGCGGTCAGGGGCGGCGCGTCCAGCATCTCCTTGGCGACGCCGACCAGCACCGTCTCCCGCTCCTCCGGCGCGAAGCCCGCGCGGACGAGCCGGTCCGGCAGGTCGGCGGGCAGATCGTGGGCACGGGTCTTCCACTCCACGGCCTCGCCGCGGGCCGCGAAGTGGTCGCGCTGGCGGGCGATCAGCGCGTCCAGCCGGTCGCCTTCGACGCCGAGCACGGGCGGGCCCTCGACGAAGCCGCGGAACCTGCCGGTGACGCGCAGCAGCGGGCCGTCCATCTCGTACGCGAGCCCGTCGGCGGGGTGCTCCGGGACGCGCAACCTGGTGCGGTCGTAGGCGGTGAGAAGGGGGGAGGGTTCGCTCACGGGGAGAAGCCTAGGGGGTGCGGCCTGCGCCGGGAGATGGCGGTACGGCCGCCAGCGGGAGATGGCGGTGCGGTCCGTGGTGGAGAGGGGCGCCTAGACTCCCGCTGTGAGCGATGACGACCTCGAGGCCCTGGCGCTGCTGCACGATCCGGTGCGGCGCAGCCTGTACGAGGCTGTGGCGGGCAGCGGCGGCGACCTGGGCCGGGGAGAGGCGGCCGAGATCACCGGGGTGTCCAGGACGCTGGCCGGGCACCACCTGGACAAGCTCGTCGACGCCGGGCTGCTGGAGAGCGCCTTCAGACAGCAGGAGAAGAAGGGCCCAGGCAGCGGGCGGCCCGCGAAGGTCTACCGCAGGGCCGGGGGAGAGCGGTCGGTGAGTCTGCCGCCGCGTGACTACGTGGCGCTCGCCTCGGTGCTGGCCGAGGTCGTCGACTCCCTCGGCGCCGAGGAGGCGGCCGAGAAGGCGGCGCGCGCGGCGGGGGAGCGGCTGGGCCGGGGGCGCAGTGAGCCCGTCGAGGCGGTGCTGCGTGAGCGGGGTTACGAGCCCTACGCCGAAGGCGGCACGCTGCGGATGCGCAACTGCCCCTTCCACGTGCTGAGCCACGAGCAGCCGCTGCTCGTGTGCTCCATGAACCTGGCCCTGTGCCGGGGGGTGCTCGAAGGGCTCGGCGACGATCCCGGGCGGGCCCGGCTGGATCCGCGGCCGGGCGAGTGCTGCGTAACGCTTTCTAAAACAAAAGAAGATTGACATAGAAGGACGAGGGGTGGTGTGCTGAGCGTCATGCATCTAGCCGAGCTGAACATCGCCCACATGCGCGCCCCGATCGACAGCCCCGAGCTGGCCGAGTTCGTCGCCGCGCTGGAGCCCGTCAACACCCTCGCCGACGGCTATCCGGGATTCGTGTGGCGGATGAAAGAGAGCGACGAGGATCCGACCGCGACCCTCACGCACGAGTACGGCGACCACCTGCTGCTCAACTTCTCGGTGTGGGAGTCGCTCGACTCACTGTGGAACTTCGTCTACCGCAGCGCCCATCTGGACGTGCTGCGCCGCCGCAGGGAGTGGTTCCTGCGGATGGCCGAGCCGTACATGGTGATGTGGTGGATCCCCGAGGGTCACATCCCGACCCTCGCCGAGGGCATGGCGCGCCTGGAACGCCTCAAGGCCGAGGGACCCAGCCCCGAGGCGTTCACGTACAAGGACTCCTATGACAGCAGCGAGGCCGCGCACCTGCCCGCCGCGGCCGAGGCCAGGAAGTAGGCCAGGTCCTCCTCCAGGGACCGGCCCATCGTCGAGAGCCTGACCGGCGAGTCGCGCAGCGCCTCGTGCAGGCCGCCGACCGGCACCGGCACCAGCTCGTGCCGGACGGCCAGCAGCTCGGACTGGTCCCTGACCCGTTCCCCGAACTCCCCGGGCAGCAGCGGCACCGCCACCCGCGCCGGAGCCAGCGCGACGCGGCCGTAGGCGGTCAGCGAGTGGTGCGAGACGCCGAGGTGGCGCTCGCGCAGGTCGCCCTCGCTCACCCGCAGCGCCGCCACCGGGCGCCCGCGCAGCACCGCGGCGGCGTTGACCGCCTCGCCCGCCGAGACGCCCGAGAAACCCCACCGCGTGCCCGTGCCGAGGTTGCCGGGCCCCTGCGTGACGATCGCCACGTCGGCCTCCAGCACGTGCCTGGCGGCCAGCAGGCCGGTATGGACGGTCACCGCCTCGACGTCGCCGCCGAACGCCTGTCCCACCGTCACCACCCCGGCCAGCCAGTCGATCTCCCGCAACTTCGCGCAGGCCATCGAGAACCAGGCGGGCAGTGCGCCGCCGTCCTGCATCACGTAGGCGACGCGTACGCCCGGGCGCGCCTCGTACAGGCCGCACAGGATCGGCGCCAGGGCCGAGTGCAGGTCGGCGACCACCACCGGCATGCCGTCGACCGAGTCGGCCTCGCGCAGGACCTCGTGGAAGGGCGAGTCCTGCTCGTCGGCGCCGAGCACGGTGGCCTGCAACGGGGTGTAGCGGGCCTTCACCAGGTGCCCGGGTCCCTGCGGATCTTCCGGTAAACGGTTCGGGACTGCCACCACCATGGCGTAACCTCCCGTACCGAGACCCATCGCGAGTGCCGTCGTGTTGAGCAGGACCTCGTCGCCGGGTTCCGGACGGCCCACCAGGAGCGGATAGGCCAGTGCCCGGTACGTCCCGCCGGGTTCGACGCCCGGCTGGTGGTCCCCTCCGGAGACGGCGACGTCCAGTTCCATGGCTCCCGGCCACTCGCGCCGGATCCGCACGACCTCGCCCTTGCGCCATCTGATCACTCGGGCAGGGTAGCGTCGTTGAAGGAGGAGTGAGGCAGGATGTCGCGCCGCAAGACCGAGCGATTGCTGAACCTGGTGATCTGCCTGCTCGCCACCCGCCGCCCTTTGTCGGCCGAGCAGATCCGCCAGGCCGTCCCCGGCTATGACCGGGACGGCGACGAGGCGTTCCAGCGGATGTTCGAGCGCGACAAGAACGAGCTGCGCGAGATCGGCATCCCCATCGACGTGGTGCGCGACCCGTGGGAGGACGAGCCCGGCTACCGCATCGAGCGCCAGTCCTACGAGCTGCCGGAGATCACCCTGGAGGCCGACGAGGCCGCCGTGCTCGGCCTGGCCGCGCAGGTGTGGCAGCGCGCCAGCCTCGCCGAGGCCGCCTCCGGGGCGCTGCTCAAGCTGCGCGCGGGCGGCGTGGCCACCGACGAGACCATCGGCGCCGGAGCGCTGGAGCTGCGCCTGGACACCCGCGACCCGGCCTTCCCCGCGCTGTGGGACGCCGTACGCGACCGGCGCCTGGTGCGCTTCGACTACCGCAGCGCCGGCAGCGAGAGCGTGCGCAGCCGCACGGTCGAGCCCTGGGGTGTGGTCAGCCGCCGGGGCCGCTGGTACCTCGCCGGGTTCGACCGCGGCCGCGACGCGCCGCGCGCCTTCCGGCTCAGCCGCATCACCGGGCAGGTCGCCACCGTCGGCCGCCCCGGCTCGGTCGAGGTGCCGCCCGGCGTCGACCTGCGGGCCATGGTCGGCTTCCCCGAGGAGCCGGTCGAGGGGCGCACGGCCGTCATCCGCGTACGGGTGGGCGCCTGCGAGGGGCTGCGGCAGCTGTCCACGGCCGTGCGGGCCGGCTCGGACGGGTGGGATGAGGTCGAGCTGGGCTTCACCGACCCCGAACGGCTGGCCGGCTGGATGGCCAGCCTGGGCGCCGACGTCGAGGTGGTCGGGCCGCCCGACGCCCGCGAGGCCGTCATCCGCCGACTGAAGGGAGCGCTGGCGTGAGTGGATCCGCCGACCGGCTGCCGAGGCTGCTCGCGCTGGTGCCGTACCTGATGTCGCACCCGGGCGCGCAGCTCGGCGAGGTGGCCGGGGTGTTCGGGCTGAGCGAGAAGCAGCTCATCGACGACCTGCAGCTGGTGTGGATGTGCGGGCTGCCGGGCCACACGCCCGGCGACCTGATCGACGTGTCGTGGGACGGCGGCGAGATCCTCATCGACAACGCCGACACCATCGCCCGGCCGCTGCGGCTGGGCATCGACGAGGCCAGCGCGCTGCTGGTCGCGTTGCGCATGCTCGCCGCCATGCCGGAACTGGCCGAGGTGCCCGGTGACGCGCTGCCCCGGGTGGTCGCCAAGCTGGAGCGGGCCGCCGGGGAGGGCGCGGCGGCCGTCAGCAGCCAGGTCGCGGTCGACGTCGACGCCACCCCCGACGCGCTGCTGCGCGTGCGCGAGGGGCTGACCAGGCGGCGCCGCCTGTCGCTGCGCTACTACGTGCCGGGCCGCGACGAGGTGACGCCGCGCGAGGTCGACCCCATGCGGCTGGTCGTCGTCGACGGCCGCACCTACCTGGAGTGCTGGTGCTATCGGGCCGAGGCGATGCGGCTGTTCCGGTTGGACCGGATGCTCGGCGTCGACGTGCTCGAGGTGGCCGCCGACCCGCCCGCCGAGGCCGAGCCGATCGACGTGGCGCAGGGCGTGTTCCGGCCCTCGCCCACCGACGAGCTGGTCGAGCTGGAGGTGACCGCCGCCGGACGCTGGGTGGCCGAGTACTACCCGTGCGAGGAGGTCACCGAGCTGGGCGAGGGGCGGCTGCGGGTGGCGCTGCGGGCCCGCGACGAGGACTGGCTGCTCAAGCTGGCGCTGCGCCTCGGCGACACCGGCAGGGTGCTCTCGCCGCCCGCGATGGCCGAGCGGGTGCGGGAGGAGGCCGAGCGGGCTCTGAGCCGCTACGCTCACCGGACATGACCTGGATCTTCGTGGCGGCCGGGCTCGGCGTCGCCGGGCTGGCCGCGCTTGGGTTCGCGGGTGTACGACTCCTGTCCGCCGCGCGTAGTCTGAGCAGTGAAGTAGCCGAGGCGCGGGCCCAGCTCGAGCCGAGGCAGGCCAGATTGAGGCACCGGGGGGATGAGACCAACCCTCCGGCAGCGTACGATCGTGGCTGAAACAGCACTCGCTCAAAAAGGACGTTTCATGGGAAACCTCGGACCCACTGAGCTTCTGATCATTGCCGGCGTGCTCGTCCTGCTGTTCGGTGCTAAGAAGCTGCCGGAGATGGCCAGGGGCCTCGGCAGGTCGATGCGCATCTTCAAGTCGGAGACGGCCAAGCTGCGCGAAGACGACTACGACGACCGGCCGGCCACGGTCGAGACGGCGACGCAGACGCCCGCCCAGCCGCAGCCCGCGCCTCCGCAGCCCATCCAGGCCGCGCCCGCGCTGTCGGTGGAGGAGCAGGCTCGCCAGCTGGAGGAGCAGGCCGCCAAGCTGCGTGCCAGCGCCGACAAGAAAGCCTGACCCTGCCCCTCCTCGCACTCCTGGGACTGCTAGATGGCGCTGCTCAAGAAGTCGAGCGGAGAAGGTTCGGCCCGCGATCCCGAGGGCCGCATGCCGCTCATGGATCACCTGCGGGAGTTGCGTAACCGGCTGCTCGTCGCGACGATCGCGGTGGTCGTCGGCATCATCATCGGCTGGTTCTTCTTCGACCCTGTATGGGCGATCCTCAAGGCCCCCTACTGCGACACCCTCCAGTCGCAGCAGCTCGTCAAGGGCCACTGCAGTCTGGTCTACAGCGGCATCTTCCAGTCGTTCTTCATCACGCTGAAGGTGTCGGCGATGATCGGCCTGGTGCTGGCGTCGCCGGTCTGGCTCTACCAGATCTGGGCGTTCGTCACGCCCGCGCTCTACCGCAGCGAGAAGCGCTACACGGTCGTGTTCCTGATCCTGGCCATCCCGCTGTTCGCCCTGGGCGCGGTGCTGGCCTACCTGATCATGCACACCAGCCTGGGCTTCCTGTTGAGCTTCTCGCTCGAGGACACGGTCGCCACCATCGGGATCGACGACTATCTCGACTATGTCCTGATCATGATCGCCATCTTCGGGGTGTCGTTCGAGCTGCCACTCTTCCTGGTGTTCCTCAATCTCATCGGGGTGCTGTCGCACGCCACGGTGGCGAAGCACCGCCGCATGGTCATCTTCCTCATGTTCGTGTTCGGCGCCGTCATCACCCCCGGTGGTGAGCCGATCGCGATGATGGCTCTGGCCGCGCCCATGGTCGTGCTGTTCGCGGCGGCCGAGTTGTTCATGTACGTACGCGAGCGGCGACTGCCCGCCGGCGAGGACTTCTCCCACCTGTCCGACGACGAGGCGTCACCGCTGGAACAGGATTCCGAAGCGGACCGATAGGCGATAAGTTCCGGGCGTGGCCCCTCAACTCGTCCTGCTCGTCAACCCCGCCGCCCGAGGCGGCCGGACGGTGCGCCTGCTCGGACCCGTGGCCCGGCGCCTGCGGGCGGGCGGCGCCGAGGTGTCGGTGATCGTCGGTGACAGCGCGGCCGACGCGCTGGAGCGCGCCTGCGCCGCCGTGGCCGAGCGCCCCGACGCCCTGGTGGCCTTCGGCGGCGACGGCCTGGTCCACCTGGCCGTGCAGGCCGTCGCCGGCACGGACGTGCCGCTCGGCATCATCCCCGCGGGCACCGGCAACGACATCGCCACCGCCCTGGGCGTGCCGCGCAAGGACCCGATCGCGGCGGCCCGTACGGTGCTGCGCGGCCGCTCCCGCCTGATCGACGCCGCCCGTGTACGCGCGGGCCGGGCCGATGAGCTGTTCGCCGGGGTGGTGTGCTGCGGGTTCGACTCCCGGGTGAACGAGCGGGCCAACGGGCTCACCTGGCCGCCGGGGATGGCCAGATACCTGCTGGCCACCGTCCAGGAGCTGCGGCGCTTCCGGCCCATACCCTTCCGCGTCACCTTCGACGACGGCGAGCCGATCGGGCGGGAGGCCATGCTGGTCGCGGTGGGCAACACCTCCTCCTACGGCGCCGGGATGCGGGTCTGCCCCGACGCCCGGCCGGACGACGGGCTGCTCGACGTGATGATCCTGGAGGCGGTGTCGACGGCCGAGTTCGTCCGGGTCTTCCCGAGCGTCTACCGGGGCTCGCACGTCTCTCACCAGGCCGTGTCCGTCAGGCGGGTGCGGAGCGTCCGGCTGGAGGCGCCCGGCGTGGTGGCCTACGCCGACGGGGAGCGGATCGGGCCGAGCCCGATCACGTGCGAGATCCAGCCAGGGGCGCTGCGGGTCATCACCTGAGATCTACAAGGTAAAGGCGCGTGGGCCGTACCAGAGGTCAGACCCCGACCCGTTGCGGAGCGGGCGGGTCGGCGGGCAGCGGGGGGCTGGTCCTGAGGAACACGGCGAGCAGTACGGCGAGGGCCATCACGCCCGCCGCCGACAGGAACACCACGTGCACACCTGACAGCAGCGCGTCCACCACCCGCTCACGCGCCTGCGGCGGCACCGCCCTCGCCAGGCTCCCCGCCCGGGTTCCGGGCGGCAGGCGCGACTCAGTGACCCGGTTCAGCACGATGCCGAAGATGGCCGTGCCCAGCGCCGAGCCGAGCACCTGGACGAAGCGGATCGACGTGGTGGCCACGCCGAGCTGGGACCGCGGCGCCGAGTTCTGCACCAGCATGACGACGATGCCCAGCACCATGCCGAACCCGACGCCCATCACGAACAGGTCCAAGCGCAGCGTCCAGGCGGACGTGTCCGTCTCCAGGCGGCTCAGCAGCACCATCGCGGCCGTCACGCAGGCCATGCCCGCGACCAGGAACGGCTTGGTGTCGCGACCGCGCCCGATGAGCACGCCGGAGATCGTGCCCGACACGACCATGCCGATCGCCATCGGGATGAGGTACAGCCCCGACTCGGTGGCTTTGACGCCGGCCACCACCTGCAGGTAGATGACCGTGTAGAAGATGCCGCCCGCCATGCCGAGGCCGGTCAGGAGCTGCAGCGGCAGGGCGATCCTGAGCGTCGGCTGGCGGAACATGGAGAAGGGCAGGATCGGCTCCGCCGCGGTGAGCTGGCGCCAGGCGAACGCGGCGAACAGCACCACGTCCAGGCCGGTGAGCGACAGGATCGTGGCCGAGTCCCAGGCATAGGTCTTGCCGCCCCACTCGACGACCAGCAGCAGCAGGCAGGCCGCCGCCGCGATCAGCGCCGCTCCCGGATAGTCGATGCGGTGGCGCAGCCCGCCGTCGCCGAGCCTGATCGCGATGGCGGCCGACACCAGGACGAACAGGCCGACCGGCAGGTTGAGGTAGAAGATCCAGCGCCAGGTGGCGTGGTCGGTGAACACGCCGCCCAGCAGCGGGCCCGCCACCAGGCCGAGTCCGGCGATGAGGCCGCCCGCGCCGCCCGCCGAGGCCCGCTGCTGGGGCGGGGTGAGGTGGGCGGCGACGATCATGGTGACGCTCATCAGGCCGCCGCCGCCGAGTCCCTGCACCGCGCGGAAGGCGATCAGCTGCCCCATGTCCTGAGCCAGCGCGCACAGCGCGGACCCGGCCAGGAACAGGCCCACGGCGCCCAGATAGACGTGCTTGGCGCCGTAGACGTCGCACAGCTTGCCGTACAGCGGCAGGGCGGCGGTGGCGGCCAGGGAGTAGGCGGTCACCAGCCAGGG
Source organism: Nonomuraea sp. NPDC048901 (assembly GCF_040649695.1). NCBI lineage: Bacteria > Bacillati > Actinomycetota > Actinomycetes > Streptosporangiales > Streptosporangiaceae > Nonomuraea > Nonomuraea sp. NPDC048901. The sequence goes on from NZ_JBEZFW010000010.1 coordinate 74,765, forward strand.
CAGCCGCTCCAGGCCGTGGACGGGGTCGAGCTCGCGGACGATCGACCAGGACGCGGTCGCGACGATGTTCTGGTCCAGCACGGCCAGGATGAGCGTGAGGAGCACGCCGACCATGGCGATCCGTTTCTGCGCTTCGGTCATATTCATAGACTGGGTCAAAATTTAGACCTAGTCAACTCCGTTAGGATGGGCGCTGTGGAAGAGGGGTTGCGCGAGCGCAAGAAACGGGAGACCCGGCAGAAGATCCACAACACGGCGATGGAGCTGTTCACCCAGCGTGGATTCGCCGAGGTGTCGGTTCTGGAGATCGCCGAGCGCGCGGGAGTCTCCAAGATGACCGTCTTCAACTACTTCCCCACGAAAGAGGACATCGTCCTCGACGTGATGGGGGAGGGCTTCAACGACATCGCCCAGATGGTGAGCGGCCGGCGGCCGGGTGAGTCGCTGGTCGAGGGGGCGCGCCGCGAGTTCCTGGAGCGGCTGGCCCGCCACGCCCCCGAGACCGGGCTCGACGACGCTCCGGCCTACACGGCACAGCTGCAGCTGTTCAGGAAGACGCCCTCGCTGGCGGCCAGGCTGCTGATGTTCCACATCGCGGCCGAGGCGGCGATGACCGAGGCCATCGAGCGGGAGCGGCCCGGCGACCCGCGCGCGCCGTTCGCCGCCGGGCAGCTCTACGCGCTGCTGCGCACCCTGCAGGTGCAGAACAGCCGGCGCATCTACCTCGGGCAGAGCGCAGAGGAGGCATACCCCGACGCGGTCGCCGCGGCCAACGCCGGTTTCGACCTGCTGCGCGGGGGCCTGGGCGACTATCTGGCGGGCTAGCCGGGACGGACCGGAATAGCGATTTCGGTAGGGTGACGGGTATGACGAGTCCAGCGGAGCGGTACGCGGCCTTCCGCGAGAAATACGGGGACGACGGAGCCGCTCTCGGATCGTTCCGGGGCCTCTACGACTTCGAGCTCGACGACTTCCAGGTCGACGGCTGCCGCGCTCTGGAAGCGGGCGACGGCGTGCTGGTGGCCGCCCCCACCGGCTCCGGCAAGACGGTGGTCGGCGAGTTCGCCGTCCACCTGGCCCTGGAGCAGGGGCGCAAGTGCTTCTACACCACTCCGATCAAGGCGCTGTCCAACCAGAAGTACAACGACCTGGTCAAGCGCTACGGCACGGCCAAGGTCGGGCTGCTGACCGGCGACAACAGCGTCAACGGCGAGGCCCCGATCGTCGTCATGACGACCGAGGTGCTGCGCAACATGCTCTACGCCGGCTCGGCCACGCTGGGCGGGCTGGGCTACGTGGTCATGGACGAGGTCCACTACCTGGCCGATCGCTTCCGCGGCGCCGTCTGGGAAGAGGTCATCATCCACCTGCCCGAGTCGGTCCGGCTGGCGGCGCTGTCGGCGACGGTCAGCAACGCCGAGGAGTTCGGCGAGTGGCTGGGCGAGGTACGCGGCGACACCACGGTCATCGTCGACGAGCACCGGCCGGTGCCGCTGTGGCAGCACATGATGATCGGCAACCGCATCTACGACCTGTTCATGACCGACGACCTGACGCCGCGCATCAACCCCACGCTCATGCGGGTGACCCGCGACACCGAGCGGCTGACCGCCGGGCGCGGCCGGCGCGGCTACGGCCGGCCGCAGCGTTCGCGCCCGCCGGACCGCGCCCAGGTGATCGAGAAGCTCGACTCCGAGGCGCTGCTGCCCGCGATCACCTTCATCTTCTCCCGCGCCGGCTGCGACGCGGCCGTCCTGCAGTGCCTGCACGCCGGCATCCGGCTCACCGACGAGCGGGAGCGGCACGAGATCCGGCAGCTCGTCGACGAGCGCACCGCGCACCTGCCCGACGAGGACCTGTCCGTTCTCGGCTACCTGGAGTGGCGCGACTGCCTGGAGCGCGGCCTGGCCGCCCACCACGCGGGCATGCTGCCGGCCTTCAAGGAGGTCGTCGAGGAGCTGTTCACCCGCGGCCTGGTCAAGGCGGTCTTCGCCACCGAGACGCTGGCGCTCGGCATCAACATGCCCGCCCGCAGCGTGGTCATCGAGAAGCTCGACAAGTGGAACGGCGAGACGCACGCCGACCTCACCCCGGGCGAATACACCCAGCTCACCGGCCGGGCCGGGCGGCGGGGCATCGACGTCGAAGGCCACGCCGTGGTGCTCTGGCAGCCCGGCATGGATCCGTTGTCGGTCGCCGGGCTCGCGGGGACCCGCACCTATCCGCTGCGCTCCAGCTTCCAGCCCTCGTACAACATGGCCGTCAACCTGGTCGGCCAGTTCGGCCGCGAGCGCGCCCGCACGCTGCTGGAGGAGTCCTTCGCCCAGTTCCAGGCCGACCGGGCGGTCGTCGGGCTGGCCAAGCAGCTGCGCAAGCACGAGGAGGCGCTGGAGGGCTACCAGGAGGCGATGACCTGCCACCTGGGCGACTTCCCCGAGTACGCGGCGCTGCGCCGCCGCCTGACCGACCGCGAGGCCGAGCTGTCCAAGCAGCGCGGCGCCGCGCGCCGGGCCGCGGCCGTCAAGTCGCTGGAGGCGCTGCAGCCCGGCGACGTCATCCGCGTGCCGGGCGGGCGCCGGGCCGGGCTGGCGATCGTGCTCGACCCGGGCCGCAACCCGCGCGGCACCGGCCCCAGCCCGCTGGTCCTGACGATCGGCAAGCAGGTCAAGAAGCTCGACCCGGCCGACTTCCCCGTCCCGGTCGAGCCGATCGAGAAGCTGCGCATGCCGAAGAACTTCAACGGCCGCTCGCCGAAGGAGCGCGCCAACCTCGTCTCCACGCTGCTGGCCAAGATCGGCGACCGCGACCTGGGCAAGCCCACCAGGGCCCGCGACCACGCCGTCGAGGACGAGGAGATCAACGAGCTGCGCCGGCGGATCCGCCAGCACCCGTGCCACGGCTGCGACGAGCGGGAGGACCACGCCCGCTGGGCCGAGCGCTACCACAAGCTGCAGCGCGAGACCGAGGGGCTGCGGCGGCGCGTCGAGGGCCGCTCGCACGTCATCTCCCGCACCTTCGACCGGATCTGCTCGGTGCTGGAGCAGCTCGGCTACCTGCACGACGAGGCCGTCACCGACGAGGGCCGCCGCCTGGGCCGCCTCTACACCGAGCTCGACCTGCTCACCGCCGAGTGCCTGCGCAGCGGGCTGTGGGAGCAGCTGGATCCGGCGGAGCTGGCGGCGTGCGTGTCGGCGCTCGTCTTCGAGTCGCGCAACGCCGACGACGCCCGCCGCCCCAAGATCCCCGCCGGGCGGGCACAGGACGCGCTGACGGCCATGATGCGGCTCTGGGGCGAGCTGGAGGGCATCGAGTCCGACCACGGGCTGTCCACGATCCGCGAGCCCGACCTGGGGTTCGCGTGGGCGGCGTTCCGCTGGACCAAGGGGCACAGCCTCGACGCGGTGCTCATGGACGGCATCAACGGCAACGAGCTGGCGGCGGGTGACTTCGTGCGCTGGGTGAAGCAGCTGATGGACCTGCTCGGCCAGCTGGGGCACGCCGCTCCGCAGGGGAGCAAGATCAAGCAAACCGCCGCCAAAGCCATGGACGCCATGCGCCGGGGGGTTGTTGCGTACTCCTCCCTGTCTTGATCTGTTACAGCTCTTTTTCCCTGCTTTACGGCAGAGCACGGTGGGCCCCACCCGCCATACGGGGCGGGCCCCCGTCCAGGGGCACGCTCCTGCGGTTTACGGGGCCGGGCGCCGTGACGTGCGTCCTGTTGGCCAGGGCCTTCCTGGCCGACTGACCGTCCGGTCAAGGTGATGTAGTGGGCTGTATACGCAACGTCACCGTGTAGTCAGTTTCCGGGCGATTCGGTATGGAAATGCCCAGGTCGAAGCGGGTTTTGACAAGCCGGAGGTCGCCATGTTCGCTCTCATCGCCGCGGTGCTGTTCCTGCTCGCGCTGATCTTCGAGATCGCCAACGTTGCCGTGGGCGGCGTGCTCACGGCCACCACCCTCAGCACCGCCGGACTGCTCTGCGTCGCGCTGCACCTGATGGGGCTGGGGGCAGCCTGGAAGCCCCTCAAGCGGTAGCCGGAACTCATGGAGCCGCGTGCGAGGTCTCCCGTGCGCGGCTCCGTCACGCCAGGGGCACTGCTCTGTTACGCCAGGGCGAAGCGGACCTCGCGGGTGGCCGGGTCGGCCTGGGTCAGGCGTACCGAGACCTGCTCGCCCAGGGGGAGCGGGCCGTCGCAGCGGGCGATCACCGCCGGGTCGGCGATCTGGACCTGGCCGCCCTCGCGGCGCTCGTCGACGTCGATCACCATCGCGTCGAACGCCTGGCCCACGCGGTCACGCAGCAGGAACGCCTCCACCAGGTCCACGCAGGCGCGCTCCACCGCGCCCGCGCGGCGGCCGGTCCCGGACATGATCTCCGGCAGGCCCGTCAGCGCCTCCGCCACGTCCTGCGGCACCGGCTCGCCCGCGGCGATCGCCAGGCAGATCTCCGTCGCGTAGCGGTCGACCAGGCGCCGCAGCGGCGCCGTGACGTGCGCGTACGGCGCGGCCACCGCGGCGTGCTCGGCCAGCTTCGGCGGCTCGCCGTTGAAGGCCACGTAGCCGGCGCCGCGCAGCAGCACCCTCGACTCGTGCAGGAACGCCGCCTGCTGCGGGTTCTTCGGATCCAGGTCGTGGACCACTTCGCCGTAGGAGGCGCCGCCGGGCCACGGGACGCCCAGCGCGTCGGCCACCCGGCGTACCTTGTCCAGGTCGCCGGAGCGCGGCGCCGGCAGCACGCGCAGCACGCCGATCTCCGCGTCGAGCATCATCGAGGCCGCCGCCATGCCGGTGAGCAGGGAGATCTGCGCGTTCCACGCCTCGGCGGGAAGCGGCAGCCGGTATCCGAGGCGGTAGCCGTCGCCGTCGGGCACCACCTCCTGCTCCGGGGTGGGCAGGGTGACGCCGCCGCGCTCGCGTTCGAGCTCCAGCCGCAGCCTGCCGATCTCGGCCAGCAGACCCAGCGCGCCGCCCGCGGTGTCGGTGTCGATGGCCGCCTGCACGTAGGCGTAGTCGAGCCGCTCGCGGCTGCGTACCAGGCCCCGTTGTACGTCGGCGCCGACCGTGCGGCCCTCCGCGTCCAGGTCGATCCGCCACACCGCGGCCGGGCGGGTCACGCCGGGCAGCAGGCTGGCCGCGTCCTCCGACAGCACCTTCGGGTGCAGCGGTACCTTGCTCGCGGGCAGGTAGACGGTCTCGCCCCGGGTGCGCGCCTCGGCGTCGATCGCGCCGCCCGGCCGTACGAACGCGCCGACGTCGGCGATCGCGTACCAGACGCGGTAGCCGCCGCGCAGCCGCTCCAGGTGGACGGCCTGGTCGAGGTCCATCGAGCCGAGCGGGTCGATGGTGACGAACGGCAGCTCCGTCATGTCCTTGCCGCCGAACCTGGGCACCGACGCCACCCAGTCGGCCTCCTCCAGCACGGCTCTCGGGAACTCGCCGGGCAGCCGCTGCTCCCGCCGGATCCGCTCGAACCCGTCGTCTAGGCGGGCGGGGACGTCGCTGGGTACCCGGATGTTCGTCACAAGAGCAACCTATCGTCACAGACTCCTCGGCCTGCTCCGCATGAGCTCCTCGGCGTGGCCGTGGGGGCCTGACGCGCGGTCATGCCTGGCCGAGCGCCTCCAGCAGGCGGTTGAGGGGGCTGTCGAGGCCGTACTGGTCGGCCAGCCGTACGAGGGAGTCGGGGTCGCGGGGCTTCTGCGGGAGCGTCAGGTCGGCCTCGGGCAGCGGCGCGTCCGAGGCGACCGCCACCACGGCGGGGGCGACCCGCAGGTAGTCGCGGGCGGCGGCCAGCTTGGTGCGGCTGCCCGCCGGGAAGCCGTCCGTGGCGCCCGCGTCGAGGGCGTCGAGCAGCGCGCCGAGCGAGCCGAACCGGGTGATGAGCGCGGCCGCCGTCTTCTCGCCGACGCCCGCCACGCCCGGCAGGCCGTCACTGGGATCGCCGCGCAGGGTCGCGAAGTCGGCATAGGTACGGCCGGGAATGCCGTACTTGCCCGTCACGAACGCCTCGTCGACCGTCTGCAGGTTGCGGATGCCCCGCACGGTGTACAGGACGCGCACCGGGCGGGCGTCGTCGACCAGCTGGAACAGGTCGCGGTCGCCCGTCACGATGTCGACCGCCCCGCCGGCGCGGTGGGTCAGCGTGCCGATCACGTCGTCGGCCTCGTAGCCGGGCGCCTCCAGCCGGGCGATGCCGAGCGCGTCGAGCACCTGCTCGATGACCGCGATCTGCGGCACCAGCGCGTCGGGCACCTCCTCGACGTCGCCGTGGGCGACCCGGTGCGCCTTGTACGTCGGGATGGCGGCCACCCGGAAGGCGGGGCGCCAGTCGGCGTCCATCGTGGCGACCAGCTCGGTGGGGGAGTGGTGGCGCACCAGGGTGGCGATCATGTCGATGAGGCCGCGCACCGCGTTCACCGGCGAGCCGTCGGGCGCGGTGATCGACTCCGGGATGCCGTAGAAGGCGCGGAAGTACAGCGACGGGGTGTCGAGAAGCATCAGCACCCGCCTATGGTCGCACCTCCGCAGGTCGGCCGCCCACTCCCGGCTCGGACTCCCAGCCCCGCTCAGCTCTCGCCCAGCCCTCCGCCCAGCCCCACCGCGAGCAGGCAGGCGTCGTCCTCCGGGTTGGGGCCGCCGATGCCGGCCAGCAGCCGGTCCAGCCCGGCGTCCAGGTCGCGGCCCGGCAGCTCGCAGGCCGCCGCCGTGGCCAGCGCCAGGCCCTCGTCGATGTCGCGGGTGCGCCGCTCCACCAGACCGTCCGTGAACAGCAGCAGCACGTCCCCGTCGCGCAGCCGCGTGGTGGCCAGGCCGTACGGCTGGTCGGTCGCGCCGAGCAGGACGCCCTTCGGCTGGCCCAGCGGGCCCGCCACGCCGTCGCGGACCAGGATCGGCGCCAGGTTGCCCGCCTGGCTCCAGGTGAAGACCCGGCTCGCGGTGTCGAGGTGCCCGATCACCGCGGTCGCCGTGGTCTCGTGCAGCCGGTGCATGACCAGCTCGTTCAGCCAGGCCAGCAGCCGGTTCGGCGGCTCGCCGGTCATCGTCAGGCCGATGAGGGCGTGGCGGAGCTGCGCCATGTGCGCGATGGCGGGCAGGCCGTGGCCTGAGACGTCGCCGATCGCCAGCAGCACCCGGCCGTCGGGCAGCGCCGCGGCCTCGAACCAGTCGCCGCCCAGGTTCGAGGTCTTCTCGGCCGGCACGTAACGGACCGCGATCCGGGTGCACGGCAGGTCGAGGCAGCCGACCGGCTTGGGCAGGATCGCCTCGCGCAGCGCCAGCATCACGTGGCGCTCCTCGGCCGCCTTCTCGCGGGCCTCCAGCAACTGGCGGCGCGACTCCGACATGATGCGCTCGGCGCGGCGGCGGCCGGTGATGTCCTGGACCACGCCGTGCACGCCCTCCGGCCCGCCGGGCGCCATCAGCGGCTCCAGCACGACCCGTATGTTGCGCAGCTCGCCGCCCCGCCGGATGCGGAACTCCGCCTGCACCGGCTCCACGCCCTGCACGACGCTCCACAGGAGCTGGTCGAGCGCGCCCAGGTCGCCGGGCTCGACGTGCGCCGCCAGGTCGGGCAGGCGGATCGGCCCATCCTCCCGGTCCCGTCCGAAGATCAGGTAGACGTGGTCGGACCAGGTGGCCGTCCCGGTGTGGAGGTTCCATTCGGCCCAGCCCATGTTGCCGAGGCGTTCGGCGTGCGCCAGGCGTACGGCGAGCATCTCGGCGTCGCGCTCGGCCGCGGGCGGCTCCGCGAGTTGCCGGACCAGGTCGGCCGCACTCATCGGGCGGCGCTGGTGGCTACCCCAGACGTCGACCATGAGCCTCTCTCTCGAAACGCGGGTGGAAGGGGACAATTGACACCACAGTACGTGACTGTCTGTGGGCGGAGTGTAGCCATGGCTTACCGCGTTGTGAGAGCTTTTCGCGGATTTTAGGAGGAGCGGTCCGAGTAGATTGTGCCTGTGACGTCCTCAGACTTGTATCCCGTGTCCCGGCTGGCCGCCGTCCAGGAGGCCACCGCGAAGTCCGGCCTCGACGCCCTTTTGCTCACCCCTGGCCCCGACCTGCGCTACGTGAGCGGCTACGACGCCAAGCCGCTCGAACGGCTGACCTGCCTGGTGGTTCCCGCCGCCGGCGAGCCCTACATGATGGTGCCCCGGCTCGAACTGCCCGCCGCGCAGGCCTCGCCCGCCTCGCGGCTCGGCCTGGACTTCATGGCGTGGGACGAGATCGACGACCCCTACCGCATCGCCGCCGCGCGGCTCGGCCGGGTGGCCAAGGTGGGGCTGGCCGACCGGATGTGGGCGATGGCGTCGCTGCGCTTCCGCGAGGTCATGCCGGAGGCCGAGCAGGTGCTGGCCGGGAGCGTGCTGCGCGAGCTGCGGATGCGCAAGTCCCCGGCCGAGGTGGCGGCGCTGCGCGAGGCGGGGGAGGCGATCGACTCGGTGCACCGGCGGGTGCCGGAGTTCCTGCGGGCCGGGCGCACCGAACGTGAGGTCGGCCGGGACATCGCCGAGGCGATCCTGGCCGCCGGGCACGAGACGGTCGACTTCGTCATCGTCGCCTCGGGCCCCAACGGCGCCAGCCCGCACCACGAGGTGTCCGACCGGGTCATCCAGGCGGGCGAGCCGGTCGTGGTCGACATCGGCGGGCAGTTCCACAGCGGCTACTGCTCCGACTCCACCCGTACGTACTCCGTCGGCGCCCCGCCGGCCGACTTCGCCGAGTACTACGAGGTGCTGCGCCGCGCCCAGGACGCCGCCTGCGCCGCCGTACGTCCGGGCGTGCCGTGCGAGTCGATCGACGCGGCGGCCCGCGACCTGATCGCCGAGGCGGGCTACGGCGACTACTTCATCCACCGCACCGGGCACGGGATCGGCGTGGAGACGCACGAGGAGCCGTACATCGTGTCCGGCAACGCCGAGCCGATGGAGCCGGGCTTCGCCTTCTCCGTCGAGCCGGGCATCTACCTGCCTGGCCGGCATGGGGCGCGCATCGAGGACATCGTGGTGTGCACCGAGACCGGGGGCGAGCGGCTGAACGTCACCTCCCGGGAACTGGTGATCGTCTGACGGTCCCGTGACGCCTGCTCACCGGCCCCGTGGGCCGGGCCGGTGAGCGGCGAGCGGGGCGCGCTCTTCAGGCGATGGTGAAGAATTCCAGCAGTTCCGGGGCGAGAGACTCAGGCGCCACGTTGTGGGTCTGGCCCTCCAGGATTCTGTGGACCGTACGGGGCACGGTTTCGGCGACCGCTCTTCCCGCCTCGGCCATCCACCGAGGGCTGTCCCCACCCGTCAGTACGAGCACGGGTTGCGCGATCGAGGCGAGGACCTCGGCGGGCAGGGCGTTCCCCGGCCCCAGGACGGCGGCCTCGTACGCCAAGGTGTGGGCGATCTCCTCCAACTGCGGCCAGGAGGGCTGGACACGCATCGCGGCCACCGCCTCGACGGGGACCTCGGCGGCCGCGACCATGAACAGTTCGGCCGCCTCCGCGCGCCGGCCCCGCTTGACCAGGTCTTCCAGCCGAGCCGCGAAGTCGTACGGCAGACTGGGTGCGCTGTCGTCGACGTGGTACGGCGGCTCCCACACGGCGAGTTTCGCGATGGCCAGCCGCGGAGCGGCGGCCAGCGCCAGGGCGGCGCCCGAGGAGCCGCCGAACACCATGGCCGACCCGCCCGCCGCCTCGATGAGGGCGGCCAGGTCCTCGATCTCACGCTCGACGGCATAGGGCTGGGTGTCGCCGCTTTCGCCACGTCCGCGACGGTCGTAGTTGAACACGGTGAACCATGACCCCAGCGCCTCGGCCACGCCGCGCAGGGTGGGATGGGTCCGGTCGGTGAACGCGCCGTGGACCAGGATGACGGCCGGTCCGGTCCCGGACCGGCCGAAGACGATCGGCGTGCCGTCGGCCGAGGTGACCTTGCCGGTCACGGGATGGCTCATGGCAGGGGCCCCTCAGCCCTCAGGGGTCGCCAGGCACAGAGCGGACCAGTGGTGACCGTCGAGGTCGGCGAAGCCCCGCTGGTAGCGGCCCGCGACGTTCAGCGGCTCACCGACGGCGGTCGCACCCGCCGCCAGCGCCTTGTCGACCAGCTCGTCTACCTGGGCGGGGTTGTCGAGGCCCAGAACCATGATCACCTGTGTGCTCTTGGTCGGGTCGGCGACCTCCGTCCTGGCGTAGGAGGCGAACGTCGGCTCCGTCAGGAGCATGACCTGGGTCTGCTCACTGATCACCACGGACGCCATGTCATCGGTCGCCCCGAAGAAGGGGAAGCCGAGCTCGCCGAAGAACGTCTTCGACCGGTCCAGGTCCTTGACCGGCAGGTTGACGAACAGAGTGGTGGACATCGCTGGGTCCTTTCCTCAGCACCGCGTCTTGCGAACACCTTCAGTCTGCTGATCGCGAGCCCGCGCCGCTTGCACCCTGGCGCCGTCCGATTGACTTTCCGTGCCAGGGCCTTCAGCTCCCCTGCGCGCGGCGATACTCGGCAGGCGGCAGCCCGTACGTGTTCCGGAACAACCGGCTGAAGTGCGCCGAGTCGGGCAGCCCCCATCTGGCCGCGATCACGCTCACCGAGGTGTCCCGGAGGGCGGCGTCGGCCAGGTCCTTGCGGCATCGCTCAAGCCGCCGATGCCTGATCCAGGCGGCCACCGTGGTGTCCCGCGTCTCGAACAGCCGGTGCAGCTGCCGCACGGACACATGGTGCGCGGCCGCGATGGTGGCGGGGTCGAGATCGGGTTCGCCCAGGTGCTGTTCGACGAAGGTGTGGACACGCAGCAGCAGCGTTCGTGATCGCGACTCCACCGGCAGCGTGTCGCTCCGCTCGGCGCGTTCGGCGACGGCCGTGGTGACCAGGTCCGTCACCACGGTGGACAGCCGCGCCGCGCTGGCGGGCTGATAGGTCTCCAGATCCAGCGCCACCCTGCGCAGCAGCGGTGCGGCGAGGGCACCCGTTCCGCCGTCCGTGGTGATCGGAACGGCTGTGAGCCTCGCGATGGAATCGACGGGCAGAGCCAGCATCTCCCGGGAGAAACTGAACACCGCCAGATGCACCGCCGAGTCATAGGCCAGCTCGTACGGCCGCGCGAAGTCGTAGATCGCGAACTCGCCACGCCGGAGCTGCGCCTCCCGGCCGTCCTGCGCCAGAAGCGGCCGGCCCGACATGGCCAGCACCACCCGATAGAGCTCGGGGCTGTCGCGGCGGATAATGCCAGGCGTCCGGTGAACGCTGTGCGGCGTCGAGGTCTGGACGACGCCGACACCCACCGAACCGAGCTGCCCCGCGTCGATCGCGCCCCGCAGCGGCACGTCCGGATCCATCCGCATGTCGAGGGGACCGAGCGTGTCACAGACGATGCTCCGCCACTCCTCGTATCTGCGCGCGGCGGGCACGTCACGGGTACGAATCAGGACAGCCATCCCCACCGCCCTCTCCGTCGGCCAAACCCCGCCAATACTAATGATGCCTTTCAGCGGCGGACAACGCTGACTGCTGCGCGCATCGGGCGACTGGAAAGCGATTACCGCCACTTCGCTGCAGGTTTGCGATGAAAAGAGGTGTATCAGAAGCCTCCGCGCGTGCTCTGGGAAGTCGAGGGGCAACGGAGGGAGAGGGGATGTTCGTCGGGAGAGCAACGGAGCTCGCCCTGGTGCGCGGGGAATTGCGCGCCGCGGGCAAGGGCGCCGTGCGGCGGATGGTCATAGAGGGGCCCGAGGGCATCGGGAAGACGGCGCTGCTCCGCCAGGCGCTCGGTGGAGAGGCGAATGTGCGGGTGCTGGCGGCGAGCGGGGACGAGGCCGAGCGGCACCTGCGGTACGGGATCGTCCGCCAGCTCGCCGACCAGCCGTGGTCCGTCCTGGACGGCACCGGGCCGGCGAGCACAGGACCGACAGCGACCGGACCAAGGGGGGCCGGATTGAGGGGGTCCGGGCTGGGGAGGGCCGGACTGCGGGAGGCTGGACTGCGGGGGATCGGGCTACCGGGGACCGGGCTGAGGAGCGCCAGGCTGAGGCGGAGCGGCTTGGCGGGTGCGGCGACCAGGAGTGCGGCGACCAGGGGCGCGGCGGCGCGGGACCTGTGGTCCGTGGGGGAGGCGCTGTGCGAGCTGGTCGGGCGTCTGCAGGCCGACGGGCCCGTCGTCGTGTTCGTGGACGACGCCCAGTGGGCCGACAGGGCGTCGCTGCGGGCGCTCGGCTACCTGCTGCGCCGCCTGCGCACCGGCCGCGTCCTCGTGGTGGTCAGCTGCCGTGGCACCGCCGCCGCGTGGCTGCCGGAGGGGCTGCGGCGGCTGCTGACCGGCGACGGCGGGCTCCGTCTCGTCCTCGACGGCCTGTCCGCCGCCGACCTGGCCGGGCTTACGCCGGACCCGCTGACCGAGCGCACCGCCCGGCGGCTGTGTGAGCACACCTCGGGCAACCCGCTGTACGCCCGCGAACTGCTCGCCACCGTCGCACCGACGACGCTGGCCGACCCGGGCGCCCGGCTGCCCGCTCCCGACGCCTACGCCCGGCCCTTCACTCGCCGCCTGCGCGCGTGCGGTGCGGAGACGCGCGCGCTCGTCGCCGCCTGCGCCGTGCTCGGCGAGCCCCATCCCCTGCATGTGGTCGCCTCCGTGGCCGGGATCGTCGGCGAGCCGCTGGCCGCGCTTGAAGAGGCGGTCGACGCCGGGCTGCTCGACGAGCGCCCCGGACGCTTCGTCGCCTTCCCCGACCCGCTCGCCCAGGCCACTGTCTACGGCTCGCTCGGCGCGGGCACCCGCGCACGGCTGCACCTGGCCGCCGCCCGGCTCGTCGAGCACACCGGTACGGCCCTGCGTCATCGAGCCGCCGCGGCGGGTGAACCGGACGAGCAGCTTGCCGAGGAGCTGGCCAGGTACGCCGCCAAGGAGGCCCAGCACGGCCTCTGGCTTGACGCCGCCACCCATCTGGAGCTGGCCGCCGGGCTCTGCGAGTCCACGGCCCGGCGCGACGAGCTGCGTACCGCGGCGCTGAGGCACCTGCTGCTGGGCGGCGACGCCGTCCGCGCGGCCGAGCTGGCCGCGGTGCCCAACGCCGATCCGCGGCCCGTGCGCCGCTACATCCTGGGACGGCTCGCGCTGGCCGCCGGTCGGCTCGACGAGGCCGCCGACCTGCTCGCCGCCGCGTGGCGAAACCGCTCACCCCGCTTGGCCGCCGACACGGCCGAGCAGCTCGCCTGGCTGCACCTGGTCAGGGGGAATCGCGCCGCCGCGGCGACCTGGGCCCGCCTGGCCGCCGAGCAGCCGATCCAGAGCACGACCGGCCGGCCGTACGACGTGCTGGCCCTGAGCACGACCGGCCGGCCGTACGACGTGCTGGCCCTGAGCACGACCGGCCGGCCGTACGACGTGCTGGCCCTGAGCACGACCGGCCGGCCGCACGAGGTGCTGGCCCCGAGCGCGACCGGCCAGCTGTTCGACGTGCCGACCCTGAGTGCGACCGGCCGGCCGCACGATGTACCGGTGCCGAGCACGGGTGCCCTAGGTGGCGGACCTGCGGCAGAGGGCATCCAGGCGGCCGTCGGGTTTCTGCGGGAGGGCGAGGCGGGCGCGGCAGCCGACGTGCTGGTCAGGGCCGTCGCGGCGCGGGATGAGGCAGGGCTGCCGCACCACCGCCTGATCGGCGGCGCGCTGCTGGCCGTGGCCGAGCACTGCGAGGGGCGCTGGGCGGACGCGGTGACCAGGGCGGAGCGGGCGCTGGCCGAGGCGGAGGGGCTCGGCCAGCGCTGGCTGCTGCCCACCCTGCACGTCGTCTGCGTCGCCCCGCTGGCGGCGCTCGGGGAGCACGAACGGGCCCTCGCCCACGCCACCGCCGCCAGAGCCATCGCGCGCTGCCAGCGCAATGTGATGGGCGAGACCCAGGCGGACCTGGCGCTGGGTTTGCTCGGTGCCGGTGCCGGTGCCGGTGCCGGTGCCGGTGCCGCGCCGGCGGGCGCCGACGACCCGTTCGTCCCCGACCACCGGCCGCAGCTCATCGAGACCCTGGTCGCGGAGGGACGCCTGGACGAGGCCGAGGCCGAGCTCGCCACCCTGCCCGGCGACGGCGCGCGGGCGCGGGCGCGGCGGGCTCGGCTCTCCGGGCTGCTCTTGGCGGCCAGGAACGTTCCAGCGGAGGCCGAGGAGAGCTTCACCGCCGCCCTGAGCTTGCTGGAGGGCGCCGGCTGCCCGCTGGAAGAGGCCCGCGTCCTGCTGGACCTGGGCCGGTTATTGCGGCGTACCGGAAGACGCAGGGCGGCCGCCGCCCGGCTGCGGGCCGCCGAGGCCGTCTTCACCCAGCTGGGGGCCCGCCCACTCGTGGCCGGCTGCGCGCAGGAGCTGGAGGCGTGCGGCCTGGAACAGCAGGGCACCGTACGGCTGGGACTGACGCCTCAGGAGTACAGCACGGCCAGGCTCGTCTCCGACGGCCTGACCAACCGGCAGATCGCCCGGGAGCTGCTGATCAGCGTCAAGACCGTCGAGTATCACCTGGGCAAGATCTACACCAAGCTCGGCATCGGCTCCCGGGTCGCGCTCGCCGCCAAGCTGGCCGCGCTGGAGGAGAGCGCCTGACGCCCCCCGCTGAGGAGACCACGACGCCTGAGGCCACGACGCCTGAGGGGAACACGACGCCTGAGAAGGCCACGACGCCGCGCCGGAGGAGGGGACCGGCGCGGCGTCGTACATCTGGTTATATGCGCGTCCATGAGGTGACGATCGGCGCGCCTCCATCGGGGGTGACGCGGAGGCGGAGCGGGCCACGGACCAGACCGTCGGCGGTGAAGCGGCCCAGCTCGTCGGAGCGTACGAGAAGCACCTCGTCGGGCCGCTGGAGGCCGATCTCCGCGGGCCCCTCCGGCGACAGCCGCCCCACCAGGCGGGCCGCGGAGACCTCCAGCTCCACCGCCACGCCGCCCGCCTCGAACGTGAGCAGCCGCGGCTGCCCCGCCCCCCTGACGACCCTGGCCGAGGGCTCCTCGTCCCAGGAGTCGAAGGTGAGCGCGGCCAGCTCGGCGTCGAGCGTCCGCAGCGTGAACGCCTGCATGGCGTCCTCGAGCAATGCGGGCGGGACAGGGTCGAGCACCTCGGCGATCTCCCGAAGCTCATCTTCCAGCTTGCCTTCCGGATCGCCTTCCAGGTCGGCTTCCAGCTGGTCTTCCAGGTCGAAGCTCTCATCGTTCATTCAGCTCACCTGCGTATTCCGGTCACTCCGCGCTCCGCCACCAGCGTGCGGAGTCGCTGGAGGCAGCGGGCCCTGATCGGGCCGATGCTGCCCACCGCGATGCCCAATCCTGACGCGATCTCCTGATAGGTGGGGCGCGGAGAGGCGATCAGCAGCCGCAGCAGGCGGCGGCAGCGATCCGGCATCTCCTCGAAGGCGGCCCACACCACCAGCGCGCGCTCGGCCTCGGCGACGGCCTCCTCCGCCTCCAGCATCAGGCGCTCGGGGGAGCGCTCGTCGATGTCCGCCCCCAGCAGCCCCATGTCGCTGATGGGCGTGGCCCGCCCGCTCGCACGGATCACCCGCAGCGCCTCGTGCCTGGCCGTACTGGCCAGCCAGGCCCCCACCTTGTCCGGGTCCCTGAGCCGGGTCAGGTTCTCCGCCAGCCGGAACCACGTCGTCTGGCAGACGTCCTGCGCGTCGGACGCGTTGACGAGATAGGCGCGCGCCACCGCCCACACCAGGCCGCTGAGGCGCTGGTAGAGCTCCTTCCAGGCACCGGAGTCCCCTTCCGCGGCTGCTCTGACGAGGGCTGCGGTCTCGTCCACGGCGGTCCTTCCCTGTCCTGGAACATCCTGGAGCATGATATTTCGTGAGACGCTCCAGAACAGGGAGTGGTTGAGTCATCGCAGAAAACCACTGAGATCGGGTATCGCCAGCTGTCCCGCGATGAGCTGCCCGGCCGCCTGCCGAGACGTCACCCCGGCTTCCGACATGCGCGCCGCGATGAGTCCGGCGATGAACGGCGTGGCGAACGACGTGCCGCTCCACTGCGCGATCCCGCTGAACTTGACCACGTCCCCCTCCGCCAGCGGCGCGACGCAGGTACAGCCCGGATACAGCGGGACGACCGGGTGGAAGCGGCAGGTGGTGTTGTGCGGGTAGTCGTACTCGTAGTCGCCCGAGGTATAGGCGTTGATCAGGCGCTCACCCGGCGCGTACACCGTCACCCAGTCGCCGTAGTTGCTGAAGCACGCCCGGCCGAGCCCGTCCTCGCGCAGCGCGCCCACCGAAAGGATCACGTCGCCGGTGGTGTTCACCGCCTCCGCGGCGAACGCGGCCGGCCAGAAGGGGACGGTGTCGCCGTCGTTGCCGGCCGCGGCCACCAGCAGCGTCTCGGGGTGCGTGGCCAGCTCGTCGATGAAGTCGGCCAGGCCGAGCAGCGCCTGGGCGTCGTTCGTCCTGGTGCCCGCCGACAGTGACAGCACGTCGGGCCAGCCGTGGGTGTCGAGCGTCTGCAGCAGGAGCAGGCCCAGCTGGTCCTCCTCGACCGCGCCGCCGTACGGGAAGCCGTTGAGGACGCGTACGTCCGTACTGGGCGCCACGCAGCGCAGCACGCCCGCGATGAACGTGCCATGGCCGACGTACGGCTTGATGAAACCGTCGGCGTCCACCTCTTCGGCCAGGGTGGTGACGTCGCCGTCGACCATCGGGATGTTCGGCTGGCCGGAGCTCTGCGCCAGCCACTGGTGGTCGAGGTAGTCGTGCACCAGCCCGGTGTCGATCACCGTGACGTGCGCGTTCTCACCCCTGTCGCGGCCCGCGATCGGCGGCTTGAGCGGTTCGCCGCTGGGCACCGGCTCGTCGCCCGGGCACAGGTTGACGCCCGAGACCGTGACGAAGTGGACCAGCGTGCCGGGGATCTTGGCCTGCCTGAGCACGGCCAGGGCGCGGAAGACGTCCCGTGATCCGATGGACAGCCGGCGTACCGTGACCCGCCCCGCGTCCCGGTCCGGCGGCCAGACCACGCGGACCGGCTCCGCCGACGGGAGACTCGCCTGAATGCCCTGGATGGCACGTTCCACGTCAGGCGCGCGTACCAGGACGTGCTCGGCGAGGTAGGCGAACTCCGGCAGGACGTCGGAGTCCGGGGTCGCGCCCTGCGGCCCGGCCACCGCCACCCTGCCCGACGGCAGCGCGTCGTTGAGGATCTCGAGCTGTTCCCAGAAACGCATGTCGCGTCCGTTGCGTGGTGTGCTCATCTTTCGGGACCTCCTCGATGGGTGACTGCGCGCCTGCCATGTATGAGCGGCGCACCCCCTTCCTGATACACGTGCCGCGTGGACGCCCGGATGACCCGCATCTACCATCGACTCCGTGTCTGGGGAAACGGCGAGGGATTCCCGGATTCCGGATGATCCGCACGATGTGCTGGCCATGGTGTTCGCGCGTCCGCGACAGGCCATGACGGCCGCCACCGCCATGCTCGCCCACGGCCGCGGGCCGTACGAGAGCTCGATAGCGCGTCAGGCGATCGGCATCCTGCGCCGCGAGTTCGGCGACCTCGACGCGGCGATCCGCGAGCTGCGGCAGGCGGTACGGCTGGCACGGCGCTCCGGCTCGGCCGACCGCGAGGCCGACGTGCTGGCCACGCTCGGCATCGCGCTCCTCCAGCACGGCCGCACCAGGCCCGGCCTGTCCGCCCTCGACACGGCCGCCGCCCTCTCTTTAGGCACCACCCGGGCGCGGGTACTGTTCCGGCGGGCCGGCGCCCGCTGGATCCTCGGCCGGCACGGCGAGGCGCTCGACGACCTCGAGATCGCCGCTCCGGCGCTGCTCGGCGCGGGCGACACCGTGTGGGCGGCCCGTGCGCTGACCCTGCGCGGGCACGTCCGGCTCGCGCGCGGCTCGGTCACCCTGGCGGAGGAGGACTTCCGGGTCGCGCAGCGGATGTTCGCCACCACCAGCCAGGAACACGACTCGGTCGTCGCCGTCCAGAACCGCGGCGTCGTCGCCTTCCGCGCGGGTGACCTGCCGCTCGCGCTGGACCTCCTCGACGAGGCCGACCGTGGCTTCCAGGCGCTCGGCACACCCATGTTCGACCTGGCCGCCGACCGGTGCGCGGTGCTGCTGGCGGCCGGGCTCGCGCGCGACGCCCTGGCGCAGGCCGACGGGGCCCTGCGGCACCTGGCCCGGCTGCGCGGGCAGGCGACCATGCGGGCCGAACTGCTGCTCCTCGCCGCCAGGGCGGCGCTGCTATCCGGCGATCCGGGTACGGCCCGCGCGCGGGCGGGGGAGGCACGCACCCTGTTCGCGGGGCAGCGGCGCGCCTGGTGGGCAGCGCATGCCCGGCTCATCCTGGTCCAGGCGGCCCTCGCGGAAGACACGGCCTTGGCCGGGGGCGTGATGCCTTCTGGTCCTGTGGTTGGGCGGGCGGTGTCTTCCGGTCCTGTGGTCGGGCGGGAGGCCGGAAGTGCGGTGTCTTCCGAGTCTGTGGTCGGGCAGGCGGTCGGGGGTGCGGCGCCCGCCAGGCCGCTGGCGGAGGCCAGGCGGATGGCGGAGCGGAGGCGGTTGGCGGAGGCGCGGCGGCTGGCCGTCAAGCTGGCGGAGCTCGGGTCGCCTGAGGTGTGGCAGGCGCACCTGCTCGCGGGCCGTGCGGCGCTGGCGCTCGGCAGACGGCGGGCGGCCGATCAGCACCTGGCGCAGGCGGCGCGGGCCCGCCACCGCGGCTCCGCGACGGCCAGGGCGGGCGGCTGGCTGGCCGAGGCGCTGCGTGCGGAGGCGGCCGACCGGCCCCGGCGGTTGCTGCATGCCTGCCGGGCCGGGCTGGCGCTGATCGAGGAACACCGCCTCGCGTTCGGTTCGCCGGAGCTGCGGGCCCTGGCGACCGCCCACGGGGCCGAGCTGGTCACGCTCGCCCAGCGGCACTGGCTGCGCGCGGGGCGGCCCCGGAGGTTGCTCGACTGGACCGAACGATGGCGGGCGACCTCGCTGGCCGTGCCCCCCGTACGGCCGCCGGACGACCACTGGCTGCTCGCCCAGCTCGCCGCGCTGCGCGAGACCGACCATCTGCTCGGCCGGGCACGGTCCGAGGGCGCCTCGTCGGCGGCCACGCTGGAACGCGACCGGGACCGGCTGGAGGCACGGGTACGCGCCGCGACTCTGCGCGTGCGCGGCGTCGACGGTCGCGATGACGGTCGCGAGGATGATCGCGGCGACGGGTCGGCCCCCGGCGGCGGGCGGCTCCTGACGGCTGTCGGCGGTGGAGAGCTCCTGGCGGCGATCGGTGGCGGCCGGTTGGTCGAGCTCGTGATCGTCGACGGTGTGTTGCATGCGCTGCTGTGCGGCGATGGGCGGGTACGCCGGTTCACGGTGGGATCGGCCGCGTCGGCCGTCACGGAGATCGAGTTCGCCCGCTCGAGACTGCGGCGGCTCGCCTACCAGAGCCGCACCGACCCAAGCGAACTCGCCCGCCTCGGAGCCCGACTGGAACGCGCCCTCCTGGGCCCTGTAGCGGGCCGCCTGAGCGACGGACGGTCAGTCCTGGGGCGGTCGGATGACGGGTCGTCAGACCTTGGGCGGTCCGGCGGTGGGTCGGCCCCTGCCGGGTCGCGAGCCTGTGAGACGCTAATCGTGGTGCCGCCCGCGACGTTGCACGGGGCGCCGTGGGGGTTGCTGCCCGCGCTCCGGCGCCGGGCCTTCAGCGTGGCGCCGTCGGCGGCGGCCTGGTTGCGCGCCAGGTCGGTCGTCCCGCCCGCTGACGGGGGCGTGGTGCTCGTACGCGGCCCCGGCGTGGCGAACGCCGACGGCGAGGTACGCTCCATCGCCGCGCTGTACGCCGAAGCCGCAGGGCCAGCCGCTGGTCCGGCCCCAGGCCTCGCCATCGGACCTGCCACAGGCCCTGCCAGCGGGTCCGCCGCTGGTCCGGCCACCGGATCCGCCACCGGACCGACCACCGGCCCCGCCACCAGGTCTGTCACTGCGTCCTCCATTGGGTCCTCCACTGGGTCCGCCGGGCCGGTCACTGTGCTGGCCGATGGTTCGGCGACGGCTCAGGGGGTGCTGGGGGCCATCGACGGGTGTCATCTCGCGCATCTGGCGGCGCACGGGACGTTCCGGGCCGACAGCCCCTCCTTCTCCTCGCTGCTGCTGGACGACGGCCCCCTCACCGTGTACGACCTCGAACGGCTCCGCCGCGCCCCCTACCGGCTCGTGCTGTCGAGCTGCGACTCCGGGCAGGTGGCCGCGGTCGGGGCCGACGAGGTGCTCGGGCCGGCCACCGCGCTGCTCCACCTCGGTACGGCCGGCATCGTCGCGAGTGTCGTCCCGGTGAACGACGCGGCCGCCGTGCCCGTCATGGTGGCTCTGCACGACGGGCTACGGCGCGGGCTCGGCCTGGCGGAGGCACTCAGTGAGGCCCGCGGCGACGACGTCTCGTTCATCGCGATCGGGGCGGGTTGAGGGGGCGGGTTGAGGCGCGGACTGAGGGGGCGGGTTGAGGAGGCTGAGGAGCAGGCCCACAAGTGGCGGAAAGGATGGCTGACAGAGCGGCCCGAACGGTGGATGCTGAACACGGTGGATGACGTGGGGGTGACAGTGCGGCGTGACTGTGGGGGTGCTGCGGCCGTGTCCTTACCTTGATCAAATGTGGATGATCATGTGAAAATTCGCCAGTAGCGGCAGAAATGCCGGTTTGGGGGGTCGTCGCCCATGATCCGCATGCCGATCGAGCGGCTCTAGGATGCCGGACGACGAGTTGAAAGAAGCGTACGAGCTGGGCTCGGCGTGCGCGCTCGCCGCGGAGTGCGGCCGGGATCTACGTCGTTGCGCCCAGATGTACGGCGGGCTGTTCCCACGGGCGGTCTTCGACTCCGACTTCTACACCGCGCTGGCGCTGACCGGCGCCTTCAGCGCCCCCTGGGCCACGTCCGAAGCGCTCAAGATCGTCAACCGGACGTCGCTCTGGGTGTCGGCCGTCGACCGCCTGGTGGACCACACGACGACGACGCGTTCTCAGGTGGAGGCGCTGATTCGCGACTGTCTGGACGTGGCCGACGGCGCGGCGCCGCGGGCCGCGGTCACCCGCTTCCTGGCCGACCTGCGCGACGAGCTGGCGACGGTCAAGGACTTCGAGGACCTCCACCCGCTCTGGCGCGACCAGCTGGCCGGCATGTTCGACGCGATGGCCAGGGCGTGGGTGTGGCGTGACACCCGGGCCGTCCCCACCTTGGCCCGTTACCTGGACAACGCCGACAGCCGGGGGTCCTGCTTCGTGGATCTGTCGCACTGGATCTACGCGGGCGACGAGTGGGACAGGCGCCATCTGGAGGAGCTGCGGGCCGTCAGCGCGCACGTGCAGCGCTATCTGCACCTGCTGGGCGACCTCGCCTCCTACCGCAGGGACGTCAGCTGGGGCGGCCTGAACGTGCTGATGCTCGGCGTCAGCCACACCGAGGTCACGAACGCGATGGGGAAGCTGGCGCGCGAGGCGCTGGAACTGCTCAAGCCGGTACGCGAACGCAGTCCGCGCACGGCCGCCTACCTGCGGCGACAGATCGGGTTCAACGCCGGTTTGTACGGTATTTCCGGCTAGGCCCTCTGAAGCCGTTACGGTCTCGCAACCTCCCATGACAGGGGCCTTTACCCTTGGATGAACGGGATGCGAATAACTGGTCTAGATACGACAAACCGTGACATATTGATTCCCGAGGATGATTGTGGCTTGAGTGGAATATGTGGCGTTGCTAGGGTGTCTCGATGCCAGGCACGTGGCTCGACCTTTTCTCTGCGCCTTGACAGGTTCCACTGACCACGGCTCCTCGGGGCGGATTTGTGCATGCGCGGCACGGCCGCGGAGGGATGTACAGGCGGTGCTGGATGGACTTCGGTCGCTCTGATCGATGGCGGTTGCCGACCGCGATCAAGATTCTGATCGCGGGCGGGTTCGGCGTGGGCAAGACCACCATGGTGGGCGCGGTCTCCGAGACCCGTCCCCTGCGCACGGAAGAAGCGCTCACGCATATCGGCGTGGACATCGACGACCTGTCGGGCGTCGAGGCCAAGCCGACCACCACCGTGGCGATGGACTTCGGCCGGATCACGATCCGCGACGACTACATGCTGTACCTGTTCGGCACGCCCGGCCAGGAACGCTTCTGGTTCGTCTGGGACGAGCTGGCGATGGGCGCCCTCGGGGCGGTGGTGCTGGCCGACACACGGCGGCTGGCCGACTCCTTCCCGGCCATCGACTACTTCGAGCGGCGCGGGCAGCCGTTCGTGGTGGCGCTCAACTGCTTCGACGGCGCGCGCCCCTTCACGGTCGGCGAGGTACGGTCGGCGCTCGGCCTCGAACCGGAGATCCCGATCGTGCGCTGCGACGCCCGCAAGAAGGACTCCGGCCGGGAAGTGCTCATCACGCTGGTCGAGCACGCCATGCGCCAGGGAGCCACCCCGGTCGGGACCATGTCGTGACCATCACCGGCTACCTTTGACCGATGGAGGAGATCGACCGCCAGATCGTCACGCTGCTCGCCAGGGACGGCCGGATGAGCTTCACCGATCTGGCCAGGGAGACCGGGCTCTCGGTCTCGGCGGTGCACCAGCGGGTGCGCCGGCTGGAGAAACGCGGAGTCGTGCGCGGCTATGCCGCGATCATCGACTATGACGCGATCGGGCTGCCGATGACGGCGTTCGTGTCCATCAAGCCGATCGACCCTGCCGCCCCCGATGACGCGCCCGAGCGGCTGGCCCACCTGGCCGAGATCGAGGCATGCCACAGCGTGGCGGGCGACGAGAGCTACATCCTCAAGGTGCGCGTCGCCACGCCGCTGGCACTGGAGGAGCTGCTGCAGCACATCCGCGCGTCGGCGAACGTCTCCACACGCACCACCGTCGTGCTGAGCACCCCCTACGAGCACCGGCCGCCCGAGGTGGCGGGCGACGGCGCCGACGGTCCGGCGCCCGCTCCGGCTTCCCCTGCCTGACGACGGGCTGCCGGTCCTGGGCGGGCTCGCGCTGTCCGACGATGGGCCGCCAGACCCGGATGGCCTCGCCTCGTTCGACGACGGGCCCCCGCTGCAGCTAGCGGGATCTGTTCGGCATTGCCGAACTGCGCTACGGTGTGGGGCGTGGGAGAGACCATCCAGTCCGTCGAACGGGCCGCCGGCATACTGAGGCTGCTCGCCTCCGGCCCGCGCGAGCTGGGCGTGGCCGAGCTGGCCCGCGCGATGGGCCTGCCCAAGGGCACCCTGCACGGCATCCTGCGCACGCTCGTCCATGTCGGCTTCGTCGAGCAGGACGAAGCCACGGGCCGTTACCGGCTCGGCGGCACGCTGCTGCACCTGGGCAGCAGCTACCTCGACGTCAACGTGCTGCGCACCCGCTCGCTCAACTGGGCCGACGCGCTGGCCGGGCGCAGCAGGGAGAGCGTGTGGATCGGCACCGCGCACGAGGGCGGCGTCCTGGTGGTCCACCATGTGTTCAGGCCCGACGACAGCATGCAGGTCCTGCAGGTCGGCACCCTGCTGCCCGCGCACGCGACCGCGCTGGGCAAGGTCCTCCTGGCGTACGACCCGTACGGCGACGTGGGCGCGGCATTCCACGCGCCGTCCGCCCCGGAACCCACGGCATCACCCAGTACGGCGTCCGCCACAGCGCCCAGCGCAACACCCGGCATGCCGTCCGCCACAGCGCCCAGTGCGGCGGCAGGCGGCGAGCTCGCCGCCGAGGGGTTGGCCGCCTTCACGCCCAGGACCCTCACCCGCGCCGACGACCTGGCCAAGGAGCTGGAGCTGGTGCGCGGCCGGGGATGGGCCTGCGACGTGGAGGAGCTGGTCGAGGGCGAGGTCTCCATAGCCGCTCCCATCCGGGACGCGCGCGGCGTCACCGTCGGCGCCATCGGCGTCAGAGGCGCGGTCGAGCGGCTGGCCGAGGGCGGCGAGCCGAGCATCACGATCGTCTCCTACGTCCGCGACGCCGCCCGCGCCATCACCCGCGACCTGAGCCGGTGACGTGTTGACACGCCCGGCCCGACCGCAGCTAGGATTTGGGCAACCGTTCGGTAATGCCGAACACATCGAAGTGAGGAAGCCGTGCCTGGACCGCATTACGTCGCCGCCATCGACCAGGGCACCACGTCGAGCAGGTGCATGGTGTTCGACCAGGACGGCCGGATCGTCTCGGTGGCGCAGCGGGAGCACCGGCAGATCTTCCCCCGGCCCGGCTGGGTCGAGCACGACGCCGCCGAGATCTGGGAGGCCGTCCAGGGCGTGGTGGCCGAGGCCGTCACCGGCAGCGGCATCGACTTCGGCCAGCTCGTCGCTCTCGGCATCACCAACCAGCGCGAGACCACCGTCCTGTGGGACCGCGACACCGGGCGGCCCGTGGCCAACGCGATCGTCTGGCAGGACACCCGTACCGACGCCCTGGTCCGGTCCCTGTCCGAGCACGAGCAGCTCTTCCGTGAGAGGGCCGGGCTGCCGCTGGCCACCTACTTCGCCGGGCCGAAGATCCGGTGGCTGCTCGACGAGACCCCTGGGCTGCGGGAGCGGGCCGAGCGCGGCGACGTGCTGTTCGGCACCGTCGACAGCTGGCTGATCTGGCGGCTGACCGGTCGCCACGTCACCGACGTCACCAACGCCAGCCGTACGATGCTGATGAACCTCCGCACCCTGAGCTGGGACGACGAACTGCTCGCCGCGCTCGGCGTGCCACGCGCGATGCTGCCGGAGATCCGCCCCTCCGCCGAGGTCTACGGCACCACCGGCGACGGCGTGCCGGTGGCGGCGGCGCTGGGGGACCAGCAGGCGGCGCTGTTCGGCCAGACGTGCTTCGGGCCGGGCGAGACCAAGAGCACCTACGGCTCCGGCAGCTTCCTGCTGATGAACACCGGCACCGAGCCCGTCGCCTCCAAGCACGGGCTGCTCACCACCGTCGGTTATCAGATCGGCGACGCCCCCGCCACGTACGCGCTGGAGGGCTCGATCGCCGTCACCGGCTCGCTCGTGCAGTGGCTGCGCGACAACCTCGGCCTGATCTCCAGCGCCGCCGAGATCGAGACCCTGGCGGGCACCGTCGAGGACAACGGCGGCTGCTACTTCGTCCCGGCGTTCTCCGGCCTGTTCGCCCCGCACTGGCGCTCCGACGCGCGCGGGGTCATCGCCGGGCTGACCGGGTTCGTCACCAAGGGGCACATCGCGCGGGCCGTGCTGGAGGCGACCGCCTGGCAGACGCGCGAGGTGGTCGACGCGATGAACGCCGACGCCGGGCTCGCGCTCACCTCACTGCGCGCAGACGGCGGCATGACCGCCAACAACCTGCTCATGCAGATCCTGGCCGACGTGCTCGCGGTGCCCGTCGTACGCCCGATGGTGTCGGAGACCACCTGCCTGGGCGCCGCGTACGCGGCCGGGCTGGCCACCGGCTACTGGCCCGATACCGACAGCCTGCGGGCCAACTGGCACAAGGCGGCCGAGTGGCGGCCGAAGATCGGCCAGGACGTCCGCGACCGCGAATACCGCAACTGGCGCAAGGCCATCGACCGAAGCCTCGACTGGAGCACGCCATGACCACGACCGCCTCCCGCGCCGAGACCCGCGAGGAGCTGTCCAGGGGCACCTACGACCTGCTGGTCATCGGCGGCGGGATCCTCGGGACCTCCGTCACCTGGATGGCCGCCCAGGCGGGCCTGCGGGTCGCCATGGTCGACGGCGGCGACTTCGCCGGGGCCACCTCCAGCGCCTCCTCCAAGCTCGTCCACGGCGGCCTGCGCTACCTGCAGACGGGCAACGTCAAGCTGGTCGCCGAGAACCACCGCGAACGCCGGGCGCTGGCCGGCGACATCGCCCCCCACCTGGTCAAGCCGCTCTCCTTCGTGGTGCCGGTCTACCGGGGCGGCCCGCACGGCGCCGCCAAGCTGGGCGCGGGGGTGTTCCTCTACTCGGCGCTGTCGGTGTTCGGCGACGGGCTCGGCCGGGTCATCACCCCGCACCAGGCGCTGGCCAGGGTGCCCGCGCTCCGCTCCGAGGGGCTGCGCGCCGCCGCCGTCTACGGCGACCACCAGATGAACGACAGCCGGGTCGCGGTGATGACCGTGCGCGCCGCCGTCGACGCGGGCGCGGTCGTGCTCAACCACGCCGAGGTCGTCGGCCTGCGCGAGAGCGGCGGCACGGTCTCGGGGGCGGAGCTGCGCGACCGGCTCGACGGTACGGAGTTCGGCATCGGGGCCGGCCTCGTACTGAACGCCACCGGCCCGTGGGTGGACCACCTTCGTCGGATGGAGGACCCCGGGGCCGCGCCGAGCATCCGCCTGTCGAAGGGCGCCCACCTGGTCATGCGCCGCCACGAGCCGTGGAAGGCGGCCCTGACCACCCCGATCGACAAATACCGTGTGTCCTTCGCCATCCCGTGGGAGGACCACCTGCTGCTCGGCACCACCGACGAGGCCTACGAGGGCGAGCCCGCCGACGTGCGCGCCACCGACGCCGACGTGGCCCAGATCCTCGACGAGGCCGGGCACGCCGTACGCGAGTCGCAACTGCGGCGCGAGGACATCACCTACGCCTTCGCCGGGCTGCGCGTGCTGCCGGGCGGCCCCGGCGGCGTGTCGTCGGCCAAGCGGGAGACGGTGCTCAGCCGGGGCAAGGGCGGCATGCTGTCGGTGGCGGGCGGCAAGTGGACCACGTATCGGCACATCGGCAAGCTCGTCCTCGACATGCTCGCCCACCTGCCGGGCCACCCGCTCGGCGACGACCTCGCGGCCATCCTGCCCGCCATGCCGCTGCCCGGCCTGGCCAGCCCGGACGCGGTCGCGATGCGCCTGTGGACCGACCGCGAGCCGGGCACCCGGATGGACCCGCTGGTGGCCCGCCACCTCGCCTCGCACTACGGCTCGATCGCCTTCGACCTGGCCAGGCTCATCCGCGACACGCCCGCGCTGGGCGAGCGGATCCATCCGGACGGGCCGGACATCTGGGCGCAGGCGGTCTACGCGCGCGACCACGAGTGGGCGGCGACGGTCGACGACGTCGTACGGCGCCGCACCACCCTCACGGTCCGCGGCCTCGACACCCCGGAGGTCCGCACCCGCGTCGAGACACTCCTCACGGGCGGCCCGGTTCCCGCGTCCTGACCACCGCGAGGGCCCGTCACCGCGAGGGCCCTCACCGCCAGGGCCGGTCGCTGTCCAGGCCCGCTCCCAAAGCGCCACTGCCAAGGCGCGGCGGGTTCGCGGGCCCGTCAGGTCTGTTCGTAGCGGGCGCGCAGGCGGGTCTTGGCCAGGTCCGTCGCGCCCAGG
This sequence comes from Nonomuraea sp. NPDC048901, assembly GCF_040649695.1. Lineage (NCBI taxonomy): Bacteria > Bacillati > Actinomycetota > Actinomycetes > Streptosporangiales > Streptosporangiaceae > Nonomuraea > Nonomuraea sp. NPDC048901. The sequence continues at coordinate 101,989 of NZ_JBEZFW010000010.1, forward strand.
TGCTCCAGGCCGTTGAGAGCGGCCCCGACGATCGGCGGGACGTCGGCGACCACCAGCTTGGCCCGCGGCGCCCTGGCGGCGAAGGAGGCGTCCAGGAGGGCCGTGAGGAGCGGGTCGCGGGCCCGGAGGATGCCGCCGCCCAGCACCACCTCCGTGGGCGTCTCCAGCAGGTCCAGGCGGCGCAGGCAGACCTCGGCCAGCACGGTGATCTCCTCCGCCTGGCGTTCCACCAGCGATCTGGCGATCGGGTCGCCCGCCGCGGCCGTGGCGAAGACGCCCGGCGTGAGCTCGTGCAGGCGGCCTTCGTCCAGGCGGCCGAAATGGAGCTCCAGGATCAGCTCCTCGACCGTGCGTACGCCGAAGTGCCGCGTGCACAGCTCCGCCAGCGCGGTCGCCGGACCGCGACCGTCCTCGGCGCGGGCGGCGTGCCACAGCGCCTCCTCAGCGACGCCCTGGCCGCCGCCCCAGTCACCGCTGAGGCGCCCGAGGGCGGGGAAGCGGGCCACCTCGCCGGTGGGGGAGACGCCGACCGCGTTGATGCCCGCACCGCACACCACGGCCACGCCCCAGGAGTTCGAGGCGCCCGCCCGGAGCAGGGCGAAGGTGTCGTTGCGGACGGAGATGTCCGGGCCGAAGCCCCGGTGGGCGAACTCGCGGGCCAGGGCCTCCTCCTCGACTGGCAGATCGGCCCCCGCCAGATAGGCCGCCACATGATCGAACCGGCCCACGGCAACAGGCCGGTCGGGAGAGTGGGCCGGGGAGGGGTCCGGCGAGCGATCAGCGGAACGGTCCGGGGAGGGGGCGGCGGAGGGGTCCGGCGAGCCGTCCGGGCCGAGGGCGCCGTCCGGCGGCAGTTGCGCGAGCGCCTGCCGTACCGCCTCCTCCACCGCGTCCAGCGCCGCCGGAACCCCGTCGCTCTGCGGCGCGAACGGCCCCGCGCGGCCGGTGGCCAGCACATCGCCGTCCTCCGTGACCAGCGCCACGTCGGTCTTGCTGTTGCCGCCGTCGACCGCGAGGACGAGCCTGCGGTGCTCCACTACCTCACCTGGCCACAGCGAGTCGTCCACGGCAGGTAGGCGTGGTTGGCCTCCAGCAGCAGGCCGGTCAGCTCCTCGGCGGTCGCGTCCTGCCCGATCAGGGGATGGGCCAGCAGGGCGTCGCGTACCCGGTCCGCGCCGCCATGCAGGGCCGCCTCGAGGGCGAGCGTCTCGTAGGCGGACACGTGCGCGATCAGCCCCGCGAACAGCGGCTCGACCGGCGGCACCGGCAGCGGCGCGGCCCCGTCGGCGGTGACGTGCGCGGGCACCTCGATCACCGTCTCGTCGGCCAGGAAGGGCAGGGTGCCGTGGTTGCGGACGTTCACCACATGGGTGCCGGGACGGTCGCCGAGCAGGGAGGCGATCAGTGCGACCGCCGCCTCGGAGTAGTAGGCGCCGCCGCGCTCGCCCAGCAGCGCCGGCTTCTCGACGACCGACGGGTCGGCGTACATCTCCAGCAGCTTCGTCTCCATCGCCGCGACCTCGGCCGCGCGCGACGGCTTGGCCCGCTGTTCCTCCACGACCGCGTCATGATCGTAGAAATAGCGTAAATAGTACGACGGCACCACACCGAGCCGGCGGAGCAGTTCGGGGCGCCCCAGGCCGTCGGCCAGCGACTCCGCGTGCTCGGCGAGCAGCGATGGCAGCACGTCCTCGCCGTCCAGGTACACGGCCCGTTCCCAGGTCAGGTGGTTGAGCCCCACGTGGCCGAGCGAGATCCGCGACGGCGGCACGCCCAGCAGGCCGGCGACGTGGCGCTGGAAGCCGATCGCCACGTTGCACAGCCCGATCGCCCGGTGCCCGGCGTCCAGGAGCGCGCGGGTGACGATGCCGACGGGGTTGGTGAAGTCGACGATCCATGCCTGCGGCGCGTGCGTACGCACCTTCTCGGCGATCTCCAGCACGACCGGCACCGTGCGCAGCGCCTTGGCCAGCCCGCCCGCGCCGGTCGTCTCCTGCCCCACGCAGCCGCAGCGCAGCGGCAGCGTCTCGTCCACGTCGCGCGCCGCCTGCCCGCCCACACGCAGCTGGAACAGGACGACCTGGGCCCCCGACACGCCCTCCTCGACGGATGAGGTGGCCAGCACCCGGGCCGGATGCCCGGCATGTGCCAGCATGCGGCGCGCCATCCCAGAAACCACCTCAAGTCGCGATAAATCGGGATCTATGAGTGCGATTTCCGAGACCGGCAGTTCGTCGCGGAGCCGCGCGAACCCGTCGATCAGCTCGGGCGTGTACGTCGAGCCGCCCCCCACCACGGCCAGTTTCAACCCTTCACTCCCGTCAATGTCACGCCCTCGATGAAGACCTTCTGGGCGAAGAAGAACACGATGATCACCGGTGCCATGACGAGCAGCGTCGCCGCCATGGTCAGGTTCCACTGCACGCTGTGCAGCGCCTTGAACGAGGCCAGCCCCACCGACAGGGTCCAGCTGTCGAGGTTGGTGGAGGCGTACAGCAGCGGCCCGTAGTAATCGTTCCAGCAGTAGAAGAACTGGAACAGCGCCACCGCCGCGATGCCCGGCCGGGCCATCGGCAGGATCACCCGGATGAGCGTCCTGAAGTCGGTGCAGCCGTCCACCCGCGCCGCGTCGGTGTACTCGCGCGGGATCGACAGCAGGAACTGCCGCAGCAGGAAGATCGAGAACGCGTCGCCGAGCAGCATCGGCAGGATCAGCGGCAGCAGCGTCCCGGTCAGGTCCAGCCGCGCCCAGATCAGGTAGATCGGCACCGCGACCACCTGGGGCGGCAGCATCATCATGGTGATGACCAGCAGGAACGCCAGCCTGCGCCCCGGAAAGCGGAACCGGGCCAGCGCGTAGGCCACCGGGATCGACGACACCAGCGTGAACAGCGTGCCGGTCACCGCGTAGATCATCGTGTTGCGCAGCCACAGCAGGATCGGCGACTTGGCGAACACCTCGCCGAAGTTGCCCCAGTTCCAGCTGTGCGGCCATAGTTCGTCGGTGAGCGTCTGGTTGTCGCTCATCACCGCGGTCAGCAGGACGAAGACCAGCGGCCCGATGAACGCGATCCCCAGCGCGACGGCCGCCGCGTGCGTGGCGATCCAGTACAGCACCCTCCTGGTACGGCCACGCCGCTCCCGGGCGCGCCGTCCGGCGGCCCGCGTGGGGCGCGCCACCAGCGTGGCGGTCATTCGGCCACCTCCTCGAACCCGCGGAACTGGCGCAGCAGGATCAGCGTGAACACCATCGACGCCGCGAACAGCACCAGCGCCAGCACACAGGCGTAGCCCATCGCGTAGTCGCGGAAACCCGTCTGGAACAGCCACTGCGGCAGCGTCAGCGTCGACATCTCCGGATAGCCGGGCACGAACGAGGTGCCCGGCGCGTCGGTCACGCCGGCCGCGACCCGGGAGGCGATCATCGCCTGGGTGAAGTACTGCAGCGTGTAGATGACCCCGGTCACCGCCGAGAACATCAGCACGGGACGGATCGTCGGCAGCGTGATGCTGCGGAACTGCCGCCACGCCCCGGCCCCGTCGATGGCCGCCGCCTCGTACAGGTGCTTGGGCACGTCCAGCAGCGCCGCAAGGAAGATCACCATGACGTTGCCGACGCCCCACATGGCCAGCAACGTCAGCCCCGGCTTCGACCAGTCCTTGTCGCCGAACCAGTCGGGCCCGGAGATCCCCACCAGCGCGAGGATCCGGTTGACCGGGCCGGTGGCCGGGTTCAGCAGGAAGACGAACGCCACCGTCCCCGCCGTCACCGGCACCAGCGACGGCAGATAGAACACCGTGCGGAAGAACCCCACGCCCGCCTTCAGCTTCGTCACCAGCTGCGCCACGCCCAGGGCGAACAGCACCTGGGCGGGCACCATGACGACCACCAGCCAGGCCGTGTTCCCGATCGAGATCCAGGCCCGCTCGTCCTGCAGGAAGTAGCGGTAGTTGGCCAGGCCGTTGAACTTCAGCGAGAACAGGTCGTAGTTGAAGAAGGAGAAGTAGACGGTCGCCAGCAGCGGATAGGCGAAGAACACCCCGAACCCCACCAGCCACGGCGACAGCCACAGCAGGGCACGGAACCCCTCCCGGCGCCTGAGCGGTACGCCCGCCACCTCAGCCGCCCGACAGCTTGAACTTGGCGTCGATGGTCTTGTCCACGCCCTTCAGCCCCGCGTCCAGGTCCTTGACCGAGCCCTTCTCCCACGAGGTGATGAACCCCTGCAGCGCCTCCTGGTTGAACACGCTGTTGACGTGCGCCGGGATCGTGCTCGTCTTCGGGTTGGCGAAGATGTCGAGGAAGGTCTGGAAGTGCTCGTCCTTCTTCAGCTCGGGCGACTCCAGCGCGGCCTTGGTGGTCGGCACGTTGCGGATCGCGTTGGCCAGCGTGACCAGCGCGCCGGTGTCGGTGGTCAGGTACTTCACCAGAGCCCAGGCGGCCTCGGGGTTCTTGGCGCCCTTCGGCACGCCGATCACGGTGCCCGCGGTGAAGCCGCTGCCGTACAGGTCGGGCTTGGCGTCGTCGACCGGCATGGGGGCGGTGCCGTAGTCGAGCTTCGGCGCCTCGTTGGCGATCATGGCCACCCGCCACTCGCCGTCGATGCCCATGGCGACCTTGCCCTGGTAGAAGGGGTGCTTGCCGGAGAACTCGTCGCCCAGGCTCTTGCGGAACTTGTCCAGGTTGGCGTAGCCGTACCAGTCGACGAGCTCCTTCTGCCAGTTCAGCAGCGTCTTCCAGGCGGGGTCGGAGCCGATCGCCGAGGTGCCGTCGGGGTTGGTCCACTTGGCGCCGACCATCGCGCCCCAGTGACCCGCGGTGTTCTCGTAGTACTGGCCGCTCGGGATGAACCCGGCGACCTTGATGGTGCCGTCGGGGTTGCGGACCGTGAGCTCCTTGGCCAGCCTGGTCAGCTCCGACAGCGTCTTGGGCGGCTGCTTGCCCTTCATCAGGGCCTTGTTGTAGTAGAGGCCGTACGCGTCGGTCAGCAGCGGCATCACGCACCGCTTGCCCTCGTACTGGGTGTAGTCGTTCACGACGGGCGGCAGGCCCGACAGGTCGACGCCGTCCTGCTTGATCACCGGGTTGAGGTCCTGGAAGACGCCGCTCTTGCACCAGGTCGCCACCGAGTCGGTGGTGAAGGACGAGGCCACGTCCGGCGGGCGGCCACCGCGTACGGCCTGGGTGATCTGCTCGTCCTGTACGCCCTTGACCAGCTTGACCTTGATCTGCGGGTACTTCTTGTTGAACCCGGCGATGGCGTCGGTGAACGCCTTCACCTCCGAGTCCGCCGAGAATCCGTGCCACAGCTCGATGGAGGCGGCCGGCAGCGCGGTCGGCGCTGTGCCGCTGGGCTTGGACTGGGAGCCGAGAGCAGGACCGCCCTCTTTGCCCGCGGTACACGCGGCCAGAGTCAGGACGGCGAGCCCTGCGGCCGCCAAGGGGACGAAGCGCACGGGGGGTGCCTCCTCATGACGTTACTCATGTGGGTTGTGGAGCTCAGGGGGTTGGGACCGTAGAGCCGAAGACCTCGTCGCGGACGAGGTCGAGGGCGAGGTCGAGCGCGCCGGCGAGGACGGGGTTGCCTTCGACGGACGACAGGCGCAGCCGGGGCCGCGGGATGGTCAGCGCGTGCAGCTCGTGCTCGACCAGCTCGCGCAGGGGTTCGCCGCCCGACAGCACCACGCCGCCGGTCAGCACGATGAGCCCGGGATCGATGACGGAGGTGATGGCGGCCAGGCCCACCGCCAGCCGCGCGGCGATGTCGCGCAGCCCCGCCCTCGCGTCGTCGGCCTTCTGGCCCGTCTGGTGGTCGTCCGCCGCGCGCACCGCGTTCGCGATGGCCTGGCGGAAGTCCGTGCCGCGCACGCCGTACGAGCGCAGCAGCTTCAGCACGGCCGGGCCGCCGGTGAGCGCCTGGTAGCCGTGGTTGGCGTAGCGTCCCGCCTCGCGGGCCGTCGGCGCGCCCGGGGTCGGCATGTAGCCGACCTCGCCCGCGCCGCCGGTGGCGCCCCGGTGCATCCGCCCGCCCAGCACGATGGCCGAGCCGATGCCCTCGTCGGCCCACAGCAGCACGAAGTCGGAGTCGCCACGCGCGGCCCCGTGCGCCATCTCGGCCAGCGCGACCAGGTTGACGTTGTTCTCCACCGACACCGGCACGCCGAGTCCCTTGGCGAGCGTCGGCACCAGGTCGCCGATCTGCCAGCCCGGCATGTCCTTGGCGGTGGCGTAGCCGAGCCGGCCGGTGGACGGGTCGATCGCCGCCTGCACGCCGATCACCACCCGCCGCAGCGGGCCGGGGGAGCCCGCGCCGTCGAGGGCCGCGCGCAGCCTGGCGACCAGCTCGCCGCCCGGCCGGCGCGGGGTGGGCAGCGTGTACGAGCCCACGGTCGTGCCGGTGATGTCGGCGACCCTGGCCTCGATCCGGGCGGGGGTGACGTCCAGCGCGCCCACGTAGGCCGCCGCCGGGTTGATCCGGTAGACCTCCGCGGTACGGCCGGGCAGCCCCTCCCTGATGCCGTCGAGCACCACCAGACCCGCCTCCTGCAGACGGGACAGCAGTTGCGAGGCCGTCGGCTTCGACAGGCCGGTCAGGGTGCCGATCTCGGGGCGGGTCAACGGGCCGCGCTCCAGGAGGGCCTGCAACGCCGCGCGATCATTGATGGCGCGGAGCAGACTGGGAGTACCTGGTACCGGACCGCTCAACTTTCACCCCTTGACCCGAAGTTAGGAAACTTTCCTAACTTGATGCGAACCTAAGAGGCCCGGAGGGTTTCGGTCAAGGGGTGAAACCAAGCCGTGACCGGATGCGGGCCGGGATGTCGCGCGGGAAGATGGGAGTGCCTCAACAGGCATGCTAATGTCGTCGTTTGTTGTAACAACAAGCAGAATGGCCCGGAGTGTCCCATTAACAACAATAATGGTCAGGCGGCAACTCGTCAAACAGAGCTCGCAAGGGAGCAGGAGTATGTCGCCCGCCTCTATGCCCGCCTCGACGCGTTGCGTGAACGCACCCAGAGCCAGCTGAAGGAGGTGCTCGGCGCCGGCGCCGTCGGTACGCAGCAGAACAGGTCGGAGCGCGACACGTTCGCCGGCATGTACGCCGCCCGGCTGGCCCGGCTCTGGGCGGTGGAGCGCGGGCTGGTGTTCGGCCGGCTCGATCACGTCGACGAGGGCAGGCTCTACATCGGCAAGCTCGGCATCACCGACGACGAGCAGGAGCGGTTGCTCATCGACTGGCGCGCGCCCGTGGCCCAGCCGTTCTACCGCGCCACCCCGGCCGCGCCCATGGGCCTCACCAGGAGGCGGCACCTGCAGACGAAGGGCCGCGCGGTCATCGGCGTCGACGACGACCTGCTCGACTTCGACACGCTGACCGACGAGGACCGCGCCACGCTCAACGGCGAGGCCGCGCTGCTGGCCGCCCTCGACGAGCGGCGCACCGGCCGGATGCGCGACATCGTCGCCACCATCCAGGCCGAGCAGGACCGCGTCATCCGCGCCGACCTCAACGGCGTGCTGGTCGTCCAGGGCGGTCCTGGCACCGGTAAGACCGTCGTGGCCCTGCACCGCGCCGCGTACCTCCTCTACACCCACAGGGAGCGCCTTGAGCGTCGCGGGGTGCTGATCCTCGGCCCCAACCTCACCTTCCTGCGCTACATCGAGCAGGTGCTGCCCTCGCTGGGCGAGACCGACGTGCTGCTGTCGACGGTCGGCGAGCTCTATCCCGGCCTGACGGCCACCGCCAGGGACCGGCCGGAGGTGGCCGCGATCAAGGGCGACCTCCGCATGGCCGAGGTGATCGAGCGGGCCGTACGCGACCGGCAGCGGGTGCCCCGCAAGCCCGTCGAGCTGAACCTGGGCCGCTACACCCTCACCATCGACCGCAACATGCTCGAATCGGCCAAGAACAAGGCCACCCGCTCGCGCCGGGCGCACAACCAGGCGCGCGCGGTGTTCGTCAGGTCGCTGCTCAACGCCCTGGCCAGGCAGGCGGCCAAGAAGCTCGGCAAGGGCCTCATCGACGACGACGAGCTGGCCGACCTGCGTGAGGAGCTGCGCACCGAACAGCCGGTCAAGACCGCCCTGAACAGGCTCTGGCCGTACCTGACCCCGCAGCGCCTGCTCCTCGGCCTGTACGGCGCGCCGGAGCGGCTCGACTACGCGGCCGCGGCCCTGACCCCGCAGGAGCGCGCGCTGCTGCGGCGTGAGGGAGGGGAGTGGACCGAGTCCGACGTACCGCTGCTCGACGAGGCGGCCGAACTGCTCGGCGAGATCGACGAGCAGGTGCTGCGCGCCAGCGCCCTGCAGGCCGAGGAGGAGCTCGCCGCGGCCCGGCAGGCGGCCGAGCACGAGCGTGAGGCCGAGCTCGCATACGCCCGCGAGGTGCTCGAACTGACGGGTCTGTCCGACGTCATGGAGGCCGAGCGCCTGGCCGAACGCCAGCGTGGCGAGGGGCCCTACCTCACCACCGCCGAGCGGGCCGCCGCCGACCGCGCCTGGGCCTACGGTCACGTGATCGTGGACGAGGCGCAGGAGCTGTCGGCCATGGCCTGGCGGGTGATCATGCGGCGGGTGCCCACCCGGTCGATGACGATCGTCGGCGACATCGCGCAGACCGGCTCGATGGCCGGGGCCCGCTCGTGGAACCAGGTGCTCGATCCCTACGTGGCGGGTCGCTGGCGCCAGGAGCGGCTCACCGTCAACTACCGCACGCCGGTGGAGCTCATGGAGGTCGCCGCCCGCGTGCTGGCCACCATCGACCCGGCGCTCGAGGCGCCCGCCTCGGTCCGCGACAGCGGCGCCGAGCCCTGGTCGGCGCCGCTGTCGCAGTTGCCGGAGCTGGTCAAGGCCGAGGTCGGGGAGGGCGGCAAGGTCGCCGTGGTGGTCCCCGACACGCTGCTCGGCGAGCTCGGCAAGGTGATCTCCGACACGGTGGAGGGGGCCGCCGTGGTCTCCTCCCGCGCCACCCGGGGCACCGCGGCGCTCGACGCCCCCGTGGCCGTGCTCGGTGTGACCGATGCGAAGGGGCTGGAGTTCGATTCGGTCATCGTGGCCGAGCCGGACCTGATAGCCTCGCAGTCGCCGCGCGGCCTGAGTGACCTATATGTCGCTCTCACCCGGGCCACCCAGCGGCTCGGCGTCGTCCACGAGCGGCCGCTGTCAGCCCTCCTTTCGGGGGCGCTGGGCGGCTTGCCAAGCCGCGCGTCCGGGCCGACAAATGGGCATTAGATCGCTTTAATGCGACAACGCAAGCATGTCCTACCTGCGGAAACTTGATGTTTCTGCTGATCGGGACACGGTTGACATCTGAGGTGGAGTCGGTAGTTTGCTGCGCAGTCCAGCACGGGACTTGGCCGGTTGGCCGTCTCTGACATCGTCGGATCCTGCGTCCGTGACGGAGCGTGACTCCGTCCACACAGCCAGGTGCAGGGCCGTCGGTCCGTCGAGTCGGGGCACCCCAACCGGGCGGGGGGTTGGACCCGGGACGGGCCCGGGAGCCCAGTAGACAACGGAATTCCGCGCTCGCCGCCGACGAGACGGGTCCGGTCCGAAGGGTTTCCGGGCCCTCTTCCCTCTCGTGCGCAGGATCGCCATCAGCGCCGGGTGGTCCCGTCAGGTCACGGGATCACCCTGCCGCTCCTTTCGCCGCCGCTCCTTTCGCAGCCGCTCCTCGCCGTTCTCACCGACCCCTATCCTGGGTCGTCCAGCGCCTGGGACCCCTATTTGCGGATCACCGGGTGCCGCGAGGGCCGAATCGCTGCCCGGGGGCGGTAGCGTTTTCGCAAGCAGGCGTGCGAACGGCGAGGAGAATCCCGCGTGGTGCAGGACAAGACGGGCCCACCGCCCACTGGCGGCGGAACCCCGCACACCCCTGACTCGACCACGCCCGAATCCGGCCCGCCCGTTCCGCCCGCGTCTCCGTCCGGCACGCCCGTGCCGGCCTCGGACGGGTCCGCGTCTCCGTCTGGTACGTCCGCTTCCGTCCCCGGTGGGTCCGCTTCCGTCCCCGATACGTCCGCTTCCGTCCCCGGTGGGTCCGTTCCCGTAGGGCGTGGGGTTCGGGAGTCCGGGCGGGTGCTCATGGCCCGGGTGGCCGCCGCTGTGGCCGGTGGGGGACTGCTGTTCCTCGCCTTTCCGCCCATCGACTGGTGGCCGGCCGCGCCGCTCGGCGTCGCGCTGATCGTCGCCGCCCTCTACCGCGTGCGCCCCCGGCGCGCCGCCTGGCTCGGCTATCTGGCCGCCGCCGTGTTCCTGTTCCCCACCCTGGCCTGGGTGCGCGCGATCGGCGACGACGTCTGGCTGATGCTGGTCGGCGTCGAGAGCCTGTTCTACGCCGTGATGGCCGCCCTGGCCGCGCTGGTGTTCCGCCTGCGGTTGTGGCCGCTGTGGTTCGGCGGGCTCTGGGTGGCCATGGAGTGGGCGCGCGGGCTGTTCCCCATCGGCGGCTTCCCCTGGGCGCGGCTGGCGTTCAGCCAGGGCGAGTCGCTGTTCACCGAGTACGCCGCGCTGGGCGGGGCGCCGCTCGTGTCGTTCGCCGTCGCGCTGTGCGGGGCCCTGCTCGCCTACACGCTGCTGCGGCGGCCTCCGGACGCCCGGCGTGTCACCGGGCGGCTCGTCCCGCTCTCGCTCGCTCTGGTCGTGCCCCTGCTGACCCTGGCCGTGCCGAGGCCGGGCGATGAGGGGCGGACGGTCAACATCGGCATCGTGCAGGGCAACGTGCCGGGCCGCGGTATGTACGTCATGGGCGACGAACCCGCCGTTGTCCTGAAAAATCATGCCAACGAGACCAAAAAGCTGGCGCAGGCCGTACGAGACGGGAAACTCGCCAAGCCCGACATCGTGGTCCTCCCCGAGAACTCCACCGACATCGATCCCTACCGCGACGCGACCGCCCGCCAGATCATCGACGACTCCGTGAAGGACGTCGGGGTGCCCACGCTGGTCGGCGCGGTCGTGGCGATCGGCGAGGAGAACCGCGCGACCCGCAGCCTGGTCTGGGACCCGGTGACCGGACCCGGCGCCTACTACGACAAGCAGCAACTGGTGCCGTTCGGCGAGTACACACCCTTCAAGGAGCTCGTGCTGGCCCTGTGGGAGCGGGCCGGTCTGGTGGGCAGGCAGTCGGTCCCGGGCACCAAGCCGGGCGACCTGAAGATGGGGCCGGTGACGATCGGCGCGGTCAACTGTTACGAGGTGGCCTACGACGGCACCGTGCGCGGGACCGTCAAGACGGGGGCCACGCCGCTGGTGGTGCAGACCAACAACGCCACCTACGCCGAGTCCAACCTGCCGCCGCAGCAGCTGGCCATGTCGAAGCTGCGGGCCGTCGAGCACAACAGGGCGGTCGTGACGGCGGCCACCACCGGCATCTCGGCGTATGTCACACCTGACGGTAAGGTCTCCTGGCAGACCCGCGAGCTCGTGGCGGACATGAACGTGGTGAAGGTGCCCGTGCGCACCCAGGCGACGGTCGCGACCCAGATCGGCGCGTTGCCAGAGTGGGCGCTGGCGTTGATGGGAGTGGCGGCCGCCGGGGTCGCCGCGTGGCGTGTCAGGCGCAAGGCGACCGGTGAGGAATGACTGATCATGGAGACTCTTGGCCGGATACTCATCGTCATACCGACCTACAACGAGCGCGACAACCTGCCGCTGATCACCGAGCGGGTGCGCACCGCCCTGCCGGACGCCCACGTGCTGGTGGTCGACGACAACAGCCCCGACGGCACCGGTGAGATCGCCGACAAGCTGGCCGACAAGGACGACCACGTCCACGTCCTGCACCGGGCGGGCAAGGAAGGGCTGGGCGCCGCCTACATCGCCGCGTTCCGCTGGGGCCTCGACGAGGGCTACAACGTGCTGGTGGAGATGGACGCCGACGGCTCCCACCAGCCCGAGGAGCTGCACAAGCTGCTGGAGGCGGTCTGCGACGGCGCCGACCTGTCGATCGGGTCGCGCTGGGTGCCCGGCGGCAAGGTGGTCAACTGGCCCGTCTCCCGCGAGCTCCTGTCCAGGGGCGCCAACATCTACACGCGGCTCATGCTCGGCATGTCCGTGCGCGACGCGACCGCCGGGTTCCGCGTCTATCGCGCCGCGACGCTGGAGAAGATCGGGCTGGCCGACGTCGAGTCGCAGGGCTACTGCTTCCAGGTCGACCTCACCCTGCGGACGACCAGGCACGGCCTGCGGGTGGTCGAGGTGCCGATCACTTTCGTGGAGCGGACCGTCGGCACGAGCAAGATGAGCAGCCGCGTCATGGCCGAGTCGTTCTGGCGCATCGCCGTCTGGGGGCTGTCCGGCCTGCCCGCCCGGCTGCGCGGCAAGCGCGGCTGAGAACCTGTGGCCACCCTCAGGTAGCGGCGGAACGGTTAGGGCGCGCCGGGCGTTGTCATTGTGTACACGGTCTTTTAGGTACGTCGTGTGCGCGGTCCTTTGGGTACGCCTTCAGATACGTCGCGTAGATACGTCGCGGGCGCGGATTGGGGAAGACGATGCGGCTCCTGCTTTTCCTGGCCTTCCTGATCGTCCCGGTGCTGGAGATCTGGCTGCTGATCCAGGTCGGCTCGGTGATCGGTGGCTGGACGACCGTGGCCCTGCTCATCGCCGACAGCCTGCTGGGCGCGTGGCTGGTACGGCGTGAGGGGCGCAGGGCGTGGCGGGCGCTGCAGGACGCGCTGCAGTCCGGCCGGATGCCCGACAAGGAGCTCGCCGACGGCGGCCTGATCCTGGTGGGTGGCGCGCTGCTGCTGACGCCGGGGTTCCTGAGCGACGTCCTCGGGTTCCTGTGCGTGCTGCCGGTCACGCGGCCGGCGATGCGGCGCCTGGTGTCCTGGTTCTTCGACCGCCGGGTCAAGAAGATGGCGGCGGCCTCGCCGTACGCGCACCTCTTCTCGGCGCCGGGCGGCGGGCCCGTCGACGGACACGTCAACGCGCGCGGCGCCGGTGTGGTGCACGGCGAAGTGATCAGAGAAGACCGCGAGCCGTCCTGACCGCGAGCCGCCCTACGGCCGGTAAGGCTTGCTGACCGGCGAGCCCTACTGGCCGCGAGACGGGCCGTGAGCAAACGAGACGGGCCCTGAGCAAACGAGACCGGCCCTGAGCAATGCGAAGCCCCCGGACAAGGTGTCCGGGGGCTTTCACCGTGAGAAGGTGTCAGGCGCTCTTTCGACGCTGGGCCCGCAGGACCGCCAGCCTCTCGTTGAGCACCTCTTCCAGGTCCTCGATGGACCGTCGCTCCAGGAGCATGTCCCAGTGCGTCCGCGGGGGCTTCGTCTTCTTCGACTCCGGCTGCTCGCCGTCGACCCGAACCGCGGTAGCACCGCACATGCGGCACTCCCAGGTCGCGGGAATCTCGGCCTCGGCGGCAAGCGGAACCTCGAAGCGATGGCCCTTGGGACAGGTGTAGGACACGTCCTGGCGCGGGGCCAGATCCGTGTTACGGTCGTTCTCGTAGCTGGTTGCCCCGAGCCGGGTGCCACGAAGCGCGCGCTCGCCCATGTTTAAATGCCTCCTACAGGGCCCCCATCGTGAGGGGTCTGTCTCCCACGGTGTGTAACGCTTGGTACCGTGATGGGATTCCCCCCTGCGGGGTGATCCAATCGCTCTCTTCCCGAGGAGTTGCCCGCAACCGGGCTTCCGTCGGCGTTTTGGAGCTCCGGGCCACGTGAGGGCCATGGTGGTTCCTGAGACAGTTCGCGAATCGGTCTGACCGCAAGGCGCCCTTTGCTCGCTCCCTGTAATCCGGGACACGATCGGCCGGGTGGTGGTCGCGGGACGGTAGCGCCTGACGGTAGCCAAGGGACGCGGGCCCACAAGACCGCCCCGCCGGGGACGAGCGCCCACCGGCGGGGGACAGCGGGTCTAGCGCACGCCGTACAAGTGCTCGATGGCGAGCTGGTCCAGGTGCTCGAACGCGGCGCCGCGGGCGGCGAGCGCGTCGATGTCGGGGGTGAAGGAGCGCACGTCGCGCCAGCTCTCCCCGTCGGCGAGGGTCGGCACGGCCAGCTCGTCGAGCCGGGCCGCCGCCAGCGCCTCCCGCACCTCGGGGTCGGCGCGGAAGGCCCGCACCTTCTCCCGCAGGATCAGGTAGTTGCGCATGCACGCCGCCGCCGACACCCACACGCCCTCGTCGTCCTCGGTGCGCGGCGGCTTGAAGTCGAAGTGGATCGGGCCGGAGAAGCCGTTGGACTCCAGGACATCAACGGTCCAGAAGGCGCCCCGGGCGTTGCCGGCGCCGAAGCGGAAGTCCTGGTCGTAGCGCGGGCCGTTCTGCCCGTTCAGGTCGATGTGGAACAGCTTGCCGTGCCACAGCGCCTGCGCGATGCCGTGCGCGTAGTTGAGCCCGGCCATCTCCTCGTGGCCCACCTCGGGGTTGAGCCCGACCAGCTCCGGGTGCTCCAGCTCGTTGATGAACGCCAGCGCGTGGCCGATGGTGGGCAGCAGGATGTCGCCCCTCGGCTCGTTGGGCTTGGGCTCGATCGCGAACTTGAGGTCGTAGTTGTGGTCCAGCACGTACGAGCCGAGCACGTCGAAGGCCTCCTTGTAGCGGTCGAGCGCCGCCTGGACGTCCTTGGCCGCGCCGCTCTCCGCGCCTTCCCTGCCTCCCCAGCACACGTAGACCTGCGCGCCCAGCTCGGCGGCCAGGTCGATGTTGTCCATCACCTTGCGCAGCGCGAACCGGCGCACGTCGCGGTCGTTGGAGGTGAAGGCCCCGTCCTTGAAGATCGGGTGCGAGAACAGGTTGGTGGTCGCCGTGGTGACCACCAGGCCGGTCTCCTCCAGCGCCTTGCGGAACGCGCCGACCCGCTCGTCGCGGTCATGGCCGTCGAAGTCGAACACGTCGTTGTCGTGGAAGTTCACCCCGTACGCGCCGATCTCGGCGAGCTTGCGCACGGCCCGGTCGGCGGGCATGGGCGCCCTGGTCGCCGGTCCGAACACATCGACTCCCGCCCAGCCGACGGTCCAGATGCCGAAGGAGAAGCGGTCCTCGGGGGTGGGCGTGTAGGGGTCTACGCTCATGATCGATCCTCTCGGTGGTGCTGCCAGCCGGCCGTACGGTCGCGCAGCTCGGCGTACTGGTCACGGACATGGGGAGTGGGCGGCCCGTCGTACTCCTGGACCGGCTGGGCCGTCCAGACGGGCGGCTCGGGCGTGCCGGCCAGCGCCCAGGCGGCCTGGCGGGCCGCGCCGAGCGCCACGTATTCGGCCGGCTCGGGGACGGCGACGGGCTTGCCGAAGATCTGGGGGGCGATGCGGCGCACCGCCTCGGACTTCGCGCCGCCGCCGATCAGCAGCACGCGGCGCGGTCGTACGCCCTGCGCGGTCAGGTGGTCGATGGCGTCGGCGAGGGAGGACAGCAGCCCCTCGACCGCCGCCCGCGCCAGGTTCTCGCGCGTGGCGTTGCGGGTGGTCAGGCCGGTGAGCGTGCCCGAGGCGTCCGGCCGGTTCGGGGTGCGCTCGCCGTCGAGATAGGGCAGCAGCGTGAGGCCGCCGGCGCCCGGCGGGGCGGCCAGCGCCAGCTCCGACAGCTCCGCCAGCGAGCAGCCGATCATCGAGGCCGCCGAGGAGAGGATCCTGGCCGCGTTGAGCGTGGCCAGCAGCGGCATGAAGCGCCCGGTCGCGTCCGCGAAACCGGCGACCATCCCCGACTCGTCGGCGGCGGGCACCTCGCTCACCGCGAACACCGTGCCCGAGGTCCCGATGGACACCGCGACGTCGCCGGGCCGCAGCCCGAGCCCGAGCGCCGCGCCCATGTTGTCGCCGGTGCCGGGCCCGATCGCGGCGCCGCCCGGCAGGTGCCCGACGATCTCGTTCGGCGCGGCCACACGGGGCAGCTCGACCTCGTGACCGATCGCGGCCGACACGAACTCGGGCAGATACTCTCCCGTCGCCGGGGACCAGTATCCAGTGCCCGAGGCGTCGCCCCGGTCGGTCGTGAAGGCCCGGCGCTCGCCCAGCCGCCAGGTCAGCCAGTCGTGGGGCAGCAGCACGGCCGCGGTGCGGGCGGCCGACTCCGGCTCGTGCTCGGCCAGCCAGCGGAGCTTGGTGACCGTGAACGAGGCCACGGGCACGCTGCCGGTCAGCTCGGCCCACCGGGCCGGGCCGCCCAGCTCGGCGGTCAGGCGGGTGGCCTGCGGCGCCGACCGCGTGTCGTTCCACAGCAGGGCGGGCCGCACCACCTCGCCGGAACCGTCGAGCGCGACCATGCCGTGCTGCTGGGCCGCCACCGCGACGGCCGCGGCCCGCTCCAGCAGGTGCCGCCCCTTGTCGAGCGCGCTCTCCCAATGGTGGGGATGGCACTCCGTGCCGTCGGGATGCGGGGCCGCGAACTCGTCGACCACTGTGCCGTCACCGGCCCGGCACAGCACGATCTTCGTCGACTGAGTCGAGGAGTCGACCCCGGCCACCAGTGCCTCTGTCACCAGGACTCCATATTAGTCAACTGTATGGATTAAATAGCCTAACAGACCAGCGAATCACCAGGAAGACCCATTAGTCTTAGATTGTGACAAAACCCAGGGAAGGGCCGCTCCGGCACGCCACCATGCGCGAACGCAATCTCGCCGTGGTGCTGGAGCAGGTCGTACGCTGCCAGCCGGTCACCCGTGCCCGGCTCGCCGAGCAGACCGGGTTCACCAAGACCACCGTCTCCAACCTGCTCGCGGTGCTCGAAGGCGCCGGGCTGGTCCAGGACGGCGCGCTGGTCCAGGGCGGCGAGCGCGGCCGGCCCGGGATCGCCGTCTCGGTCAACGGCGACGGCGCCGCCGCGCTCGGGCTGGAGATCAACGTCGACTACCTCGCCGCGTGCGTACTGGACCTGGGCCGGCGCACCCGCTACCACCAGCTCGTGACCTTCGACAACCGGGGGCGTGCGCCCGAGTCGGTGATCTCCTCGCTGGGGCGGCTGGCCGCCGAGGCCGTCGCCGCGGCCGCCGGGCAGGGCCTGGCGGTGGCGGGCGCGACGGTCGCCGTCCCCGGCCTGCTCGATCGGGAGAACGGCCTGGTCCGCCGCGCCCCGAACCTCGGCTGGACCGACGTCCCGGTCAGCACCCTGCTCCGCGACGCGCTGCCCGACCTGCCGATCCCCGCCACCCACGACAATGAGGCCAACCTGGCCGCGCTGGCGGAGCTGTGGTTCGGCGACGGCGCGCGGCACGGCGGCTTCATCCACGTCTCGGGCGAGATCGGGATCGGCGCCGGCATCGTCATGGACGGTCAGGTGCTGCGCGGCACGCACGGGTTCGCCGGCGAGCTCGGCCACCTCGTCGTGGAGCCGGGCGGCGCGCCGTGCACCTGCGGCGGGCGCGGCTGCCTGGAGCAGATCGCCGGTCAGGACGCCATCCTGCGCGCCGCCGGGCTGCCCGCCGTCACGGCCACCACGGCGGCCAAGCCGGACGGCCCGATCAGGGAGCTCCTTGACCTGCTGGAACGCTCGGACCAGCGGGCGCTGGCCGCGCTCGACGGCGCGGGCCGGGCACTCGGCGCCACCCTCGCCTCGGCCGTCAACCTGGTCGACCCCGGCGCGATCGTCCTCGGCGGCATCTTCTCGCCGCTGGCCTCATGGATCGGCC
The DNA here is from genome assembly GCF_040649695.1 of Nonomuraea sp. NPDC048901. Classification (NCBI taxonomy): domain Bacteria; kingdom Bacillati; phylum Actinomycetota; class Actinomycetes; order Streptosporangiales; family Streptosporangiaceae; genus Nonomuraea; species Nonomuraea sp. NPDC048901. Next base: position 119,560 of record NZ_JBEZFW010000010.1, read on the forward strand.
CGGCGGTCGAGGCCGCGCTGGGGGAGGGGAGCGGCTCGCTGCGTACCGCCGTACCGCCGGTGGTCGCCTCGGAGCTGGCGGGGAACGCCGCGGTGCTCGGCGCGGCCGGCGTGGTGATCGAACGCGTCATCGGCCACCCGGCCCTCCTGCTGTCCCCCTAGCGCCTTCACCGACGTAGCGCCCTTCGCTGACGAGCGCTCACGCCGATGTCGCGCCCTTCACCGATGGGCGCCCGCGGGCCTGTGGGCGGGGGAGATCGGCGCCGTGGATCGTGCGCGCCACAGCGCGACGGCCAGCCAGAGGCCGCCGACGGCGATCAGCGCGCCGTGCGCGATCCGCAGCGAGTACGGCCCGAAGAACTGCGGGATGAACAGCGTGAACCCCACTGCGAACGGCACCCCGCTCCACCTGGCCAGCGTGCCGGACCGCCACACGGCCACCGCCGCCATGACCGCCCCCACGCCCAGCAGGGCGAGCCCGGCGGCGAACATGGTCACCGCCACCGGCCCGAACCGGAACTCCGCGGCCAGCTCCATCAGCGCCGGAGCGTGGTCGCGCAGCGACCGGCGGGCGATGACGTTCAGCCCGAAGTCCTCGGCGCCGTAGTAGGGCAAGGTGAGGCCCGCGCCGATCCACGTCACCGCCGCCGCCCGCAGCGACAGCCGGTCGCCCAGCACCTGGTGCAGTCCCAGGACGGCCAACCCGGTGAGGATGAAGCCGATCATGGCGGCCAGGTGGCCGTATACCCACGCGCCCGACGCCATGGCGGCCGCGTCGTCGCCGAACGGCCGCACGGCCGGATAGATGAGGAACAGCACACCGCCGGCGGCGAAGGCCGCAGAGGTCAGCCGGGCGTTCATGGTCACTCCAAAGGGGAAGGGCATTGCTCTCTTGTGTGAGCAATGCTCTCCCTTTGGAGCGTTGATGTCAAGAGCGGTGCTCTCGCTTGGCGAGCAGGGGTACGAGGGTGCGGTCGCCGAGGCGGGTCATCGCGGCCAGTGGCTTCGTGGCCGCGCCGACCAGTAGCGGCAGGCCCGGCTTGCCCGTCGCCCTGGCCAGGGCGGGGCCGAGGGCGGCCATCATGGCGGTCAGACCCGGCAGCGGCCTGATCCACATGGTGATCTCCTTGATCAGGCCCTGGTCGTCGAGGTGCAGCAGGGCCGACTCCTCGATCTCCTGGCGGCCCAGGCGGGCGGTGGCGGCGAGCATGCGGGTTCGCTCGTCGCCCACGTCCGTGTGGTAGCGCAGATCGGACAGGGCGCTCATCGCCGCCGTGAACAGGTCGCGTACCTGCTCCTGGCCGTGGAAGGTCGCCGTGGCGCTGAGGGGGGAGTGGAAGATCACGTCCGGCGCCAGGGCGGACATGATCGCGTTGACGTTCTTCGCCTCGCCGGCCTCGCGGTAGGCGCGGGCAGGTGAGTCCTGAATGTGAACTGTCATGAGTTCACTTTATCAACCCACTATGCTGGGGTCGTGAACAGGTTCGGAGAGATGCACTGCTCCATCGCTCAGGCCGTCGGCGTGGTCGCCGAGCCGTGGACGCCGTTGATCCTGCGGGATCTGTTCCTGGGGGTGTGCCGGTTCGACGATCTCGCGGAGGATCTGGGCATCTCGCGCAACCTGCTGACGCGGCGGCTGGAGCGCCTGGTGGAGTCGGGGGTGGTGGAGCGGCGGCCCTATCAGGAACGGCCGGTGCGCTTCACGTACACGCTGACCGAGGCGGGCCGTGACATCGTGCCCGCGCTGTTCACGCTGATGGCCTGGGGGGACCGCTGGGCGACCCCGCCCGGCGGGCCGCCCGCGCTGCTGGTGCACTCCTGCGGCGAGCAGTTCACGCCGGTCGTGACGTGCCCGCACTGCGGGGGGCGGGCCGACGCGGACACGGTGCGGGCCGTAGGCGGCCCCGGCGCCGCTCAGGGGCCCGGCACGATGGTCCTCGCCGCCCCCGGCAGACGCGACGAGCTCGCCCCCGGCGGACGCGACGGGGCCGCCCCGCAAGACGGCGAGGCGGCCCCGTAAGACACGGCAAAGGCGTCAGATCCGCGCGGGCACCTCATTGCCCGCGTCGCGGATGGCCTTCGGCAGGTTGACCATGGCCAGCAGGACGAAGCCGATCACGAAGAAGATAATCATCGAGATGATGGCGATCCGGTAGCTGTTGGTGAGCTGGATCGCGATCGTCACCGTCAGGGAGCCGATGAACGCCGACCCCTTGTCGCTGATCTGCAGCAGGCTGAAGTATTCGGCCTCCCGCCCCTTCGGGATCACCAGCGAGAACAGCGAGCGCGACAGCGCCTGGGTGCCGCCCAGCACGATCGAGATGGCGAACGCGAGCAGGTAGAACTGAAGGGCGGCCTTCTCCTGCAGGAAGTACGCGATCAGCACGATCACCGTCCACACCACCAGGCTGCCCAGCACCGTGTGCTTGGTGCCGAACCGGCGGGCCAGCCAGCCCATCAGCAGCGCGCCGAAGAACGCCACGAACTGCACCATGAGGATCGCGCTGATCTGCGTCTCCTTGCTCAGCTTGAGCGCCTCGGAGGCGAAGGCCGAGCTGTTGCCGATGACGGTCTGCACGCCGTCGTTGTAGACGAGGTAGGCCACCAGGAACAGCAGCGTCAGCGGATATTGGCGCAGCTCGCTCAGCGTACGGCCGAGTTGCCTGAAGCTGCCGCCGACAGAGCGCAGCGCCGTGCTCTCGTGGGCCGCGACCGGCCGGTTGCGCAGTCTCAGCAGGGGGACGATCGTGAAGATCGCCCACCACAGGCCCGCCGACATCATGCTGATCCGCACCGACATGCCCTCGTCCAGCCCGAAGCTCTCGTGCTTGAGGTAGAGGACCAGGTTGAGCGCGAGCAGCACGCCGCCGCCCAGGTAGCCGATCGCCCAGCCGCGCGAGGAGACGCGGTCGCGTTCCTCGGCGGTGGAGATCTGCGGCAGGAACGAGTCGTAAACCACCACGGACGAGCCGTAGGCCAGGTTGGCCAGGATGAACAGCACCCCGCCCAGCATGTAGCGGTCGCCCTCAAGGAAGTACAGGCCCACGGTGGCCAGCGCGCCCACGTAGGCGAAGCCGCCGAGCATCTCCTTCTTGCGCCCGGTGTGGTCGGCCAGCGCGCCCACGACCGGCAGGAAGAGGATCTGCAGCAGCACCGCCACGGTCAGCGTCAGCCCGAAGAACGCGGCCGGTCTGATGTCGGCGCCCAGCACGTCCACGTAGCCCAGGCCCGGGTTGGCCTCGGCCAGCTTGTCGAAGTCGGTCGAGCAGGTGGCGGCCGCGATTGAGGGGAAGTCCTTGGCGCAGGCCGCGGTCCTGGCGACCGAGATGAGGTACGGGCTGAGGAAGACCGAGATGATCGTGGTGTAGAAGGCGGAGTTGGCCCAGTCGTAGACGTACCAGCCGCGTTGTTCGCGCCTGCGTGCCGAGGGAGAGTCGGCGGTGTCGTCGGGAGCCGCGGGGGGTGCGGGTACGGGCATGTGTCGTGTCGCTCCTATGCGGCCATGCGGCCCGGATGCCACAGGCCGCGACGCTCCAGCACGTCACGCAGGCCGGTGACGTTGTCGGTCATGACACCGTCGACGCCGAGGTCGAGCAGGTGCTCCATGCGGGCGGGGTCGTTGATCGTCCATACGTGCACCTGCATGCCGATGGCGTGCGCCGTACGGATGAGACGGCCGGTGGTGACGCGCAGGCCGCGGAAGCCCACCGGCACCTGCGCGCAGGGCACGCCCGCGCGCTTGAGCCGGGTCAGCAGCCGGCCGTAGCCGGAGGTGGACGCGGCGGCGCGCAGTGCGGCGACGCCGCGCGGGCCGAGCGCCGAGCAGACCTCCCGGCCGAGCGCGGCCCTGGCCAGCACCAGGCGCTCGTCGGAGAAGGAGGTCAGGCAGATCCGGTCGTAGGCCCCGGTGCGCCGGACCGCCTCGGCGAGCGGCGCGATCGCGGCGGCCTCCTTCACGTCGATGTTGAAGCGGATCTCCGGCCAGCCGCCGAGCAGATCCTCCAGCAGCGGGATCTCGTGCACACCCCCGATGCGCGCCCGCCTGACCGTGCTGTAGGGCAGCTCCGAGATGCGGCCGCGCCGGTCGGTGACCCGGTCGAGGGTGTGGTCGTGGAAGGCGAGCAGCACGCCGTCGGCCGTGGCGTGCGCGTCGGTCTCCAGGTAGCGATAGCCCAGCCGGACGGCCTGCTCGAAGGCCGCGACGGAGTTCTCGGCGCCCTCGGCGGCGCCCCCGCGATGCGCGAAGGCCAGCGGGCCCGGATGATCGAGAAACGCGAAGCGGCGGCTGAGCACGTCCTGAAGTATGCCTTCCGTGGGTGAAAAATAAGGTTACGAATCAGGGAGATTCTGCCATTCCTGGCGCCGGGCCTCGGCCAGCGCGATGGCGGCGGCCACTGAGACGTTGAACGAGCCGACCCGCCCGACCTGCGGGATGTAGCAGACCCCGTCGACGGCGTCGAGCAGGGCCGGTGAGCAGCCGTGGTCCTCGCTGCCGACCACCAGGCACACGTCGCGGCCCAGGTCGGCCCGGTGCAGGGGCACGGCCTCGGCGGTCAGTTCGATGGCCAGCACGGAGTAGCCGTCCTCGCGGGCGGCCTTCACGGCGTCGACGGCGGGGACCGGCTCGTGCCAGGTGACCAGCCGCTCGGTGCCGAGCGCCGTCTTGCCCGCCTTCGGGTTGGTCGGCGGGGTGGCGTTGCCCGCCAGCCAGATCTGGTCGACGCCGAACGCGGCGGCGCTGCGGAAGATCGAGCCGACGTTGAACGGGCCGGTGACCGACTCGAGGATCAGCGACAGCCGGTTCGAGGTGTTTCTGCGCCAGGTGCGGTTGAGCCGCTTGACGTCGGTGGGGCGCAGCTGCCTTCTCATCGGGTTACCTTCAGGATTCGGTAGGCGGCGCGGGAGGCCGCGCGGCCGGCCTGCCAGCCCTGCTCGCCGAGCCAGCGCTGCAGCGAGTCGGAGCCGAGGTGCTTCTGTACGACCAGGTAGGCGACGCCGTCGGGCGTCAGCCGGGTGAGCCAGCGGGTGAGCATCTCGTGCAGGGCGGGCTTGCCAATACGGATAGCGGGATTAGACCAGATAGCCCGAAATTTCACGTCATCGGGTACCTCGTCGATATGCAGCGACCTTACTTTGTCAAGGCGCGCGGCCTGGGCATTGCGCGCCGTGAGCTCCACGCTGCGCCGGTTCACATCCACGGCCCAGACGGTCGCGCCGGGCGCCCGCGAGGCCATGGTCAGCGCGATCGGGCCGTAGCCGCAGCCCAGGTCGAGCAGGTCGCCCTCCTGTGGCGGCGGCGGGACGCTCTCCAGCAGCACGCGGGTGCCGAGATCGACCCGCTCGGGCGAGAACACCCCCCGGTCGGTCTCCAATCGCAGGTGCAGGTCGGGCAGCACCAGGTCGACGGAGCCCGGCCGGCTCGCGGTCCGCGGCTGTTCGGAGAAGTAGTGGGCCACGTGCCAAAACGTTACGGGATCCGGGCACCGAACAGGACCGCGGCACCCGCCACCAGCAGTCCGGCCACGATGGCGGCCACGATGAACCACTGGGTGACCTCCTGGTCCACCAGCTTGAAGCCGAGCGAGGTGCCGATCTGCTCGTAGACGTCACGCAGCTCGCTGCCGGACTCCGCGGCGTAGGCCCGGCCGCTGGTGCCGTCGGACAGTGACTGCAGGGTCTGCTTGTTGACCGGCACGTTCACCGGCCGGCCGTCGATGGAGACGGTGCCCTCCTGCGTGCCGTACGCGATGGTGGAGACCGGCACCCGGGCCTGCTGGGCGGCGTCGATGGCCTCGTTGACGCCCCGGCCCGAGGTGTTGTCGCCGTCGGACAGCAGCACGATCGCGGCCGGTGGCGGGTCGGTGGCGGCCTGCTGGTCGAAGGAGCGCACGGAGTCGAGCGAGTTGAACACCGCCTCGCCGATCGCGGTGCCCGGCCGGGTGGTCAGGTTGCCGATCGCGGTCACGACGGCCTGGTGGTCGGTGGTGGGGGCGATGACCACGTTGGCCGAGCGGGCGAAGGAGACCACGCCGACGTTGAAGCGGTCGGGCAGCTCCCTGGCGAACGCCTGGGCGGCGGCCTTGGCGGCGCTGATCCTGTTGGGCTGCACGTCGTCGGCGTCCATGGACAGCGACACGTCCAGCGCGATCATGATGGTGGCCCGGTCGCGCGGCACCTTCACCTGGTCGGCCGGCTTGGCCGCGCCGATGACCAGGAGCGACATCATGGCCAGGAACAGCAGCGGCGCCACGTGCCGCCGCCAGCCGGGGCCCGCGGGCGCGACCAGGTCGAGCAGCGCGAGGTTGGTGAAGCGCACGGTGTAGCGGCGCCGGGCGAACTGCGCCACGACGTATCCGACCACGAGCAGCGCCACCACCGCGAACAGCCACAACCACGCCGGCGACAGAAAGGTCACCCTGCCTCCTTCTTCGGCACAGGGCCATTGTCGCGCTGTTCGACGCTGGTCCTGCTACGCACGTGCCCTCCGATGGGCGAGATGGGTCATGCGCCGCTGGCGGAGGACGAACTGCGCGATGTCGAACACCCAGTCCCTGTCGGTCCGCAGCACCAGGTGCGCCACACCGGCGCGGCGCAGCGCGGCCTTGGTGCCTTCGCGTTGCAGTGCTGCAGCTTCGGCATAGTCTCGGCGTACTTTAGGGGAAAGGTGCACTTCGCGTACGTGCCCGCTCTCAGGGTCGGCGAACGCGACCCGGCCCACATCGGGGAGTTCGAGCTCGCGCGGATCGATGATCTCCACGGCCAGCACCTGGTGGCGGGCCGACAATCGCTTGATCGGCCGCTCCCAGGGCCGCTCGGCGCCGGGGTCGAGCTCGGGCTTGGCATCGAGGAAATCCGACACGATCAGCCGCATGCCGCGCCGCCTGCGGGTGGCGGCCAGCACGTCGATGCCCTCCGCCAGGTCGGGCGCGTCGGGTACGGCCTGCCCGCGCGGCGCGTCCATCAGCGAGTGCAGCAGCCCGTACAGGGCGGGCCGCCCGGTGCGCGCCGGCATCCGGTGCACGAACTCGTCGTGCAGCACCAGCGCCCCGAACCGGTCGCCCATCCGGCTGGACAGGAACCCGATCGCGCCCACCGCGGCCACCACCAGGTCGCGCTTGTCACTCTCGGCGGTGCCGAAGTCCATGCTGGGCGACAGATCGGCCAGCGCCCACGTCTCCAGCTCGCGGTCGGCGATCAGGTCGCGGACGTGCGGCACGGTCGTGCGGGCGGTGACCGCCCAGTCCATCCGGCGCACGTCGTCCTCGCCGGGCACGTAGACGCGGCTGTCGCCCGCCTCGCTGCCCGTTCCCGGCAGCAGCCCCAGGTGAGCGCCGTGCAGCAGCCCGTCGAGCCGCCGGGTCACCGTCAGCTCCAGCCGCCGCAGCGCCTGCTCGGCCGTCCTCATCGGCCGCGCTCCGTTTCCGTCATCGGTTCTGGTTCCACACGACGAGGGGCGGCGGTACGGCGTGCAGGATCTGCCGGACGACCTGTTCGGGATCGACGCCGTCGGCCAGCGCGTCGAAGGTGAGCATCAGCCGGTGCGACATCACGTCGACAGCCACGTCCCGTACGTCGTCGGGCAGCAGGTAGTCACGGCCGCGCAGCAGGGCCAGGGCGCGCCCGGCGGAGACCAGGCCGAGCGTGGCGCGCGGGCTGACGCCGATCTCGATGGTGTCGGCCAGCTGGCCCAGCCCGTACTCGGCGGGCGATCGAGTGGACATGACCAGCCGTACGACATAGTCGGCGACGAGCTGGTGGACCGAGATCTGCTCGGCCGCCTCCTGCAGCGCCATCAGCCGCGTGGGGTCCAGCACGCGCTCGGGCGTCGGCGGGGTGACGCTCATGCGGTGCAGGATCTCCAGCTCCTCGTGCGCGCTCGGGTGCGGCACCCGTACGCGGAACAGGAACCGGTCGCGCTGCACCTCGGGCAGCGGGTAGACGCCTTCGGACTCGATCGGGTTCTGGGTGGCCAGCACGATGAACGGCTTGGGCAGCTGGTGCGTGACCCCGGCCAGCGTGACCTGGCGCTCGGCCATCACCTCCAGCAGCGCCGACTGAACCTTGGCGGGCGCCCGGTTGATCTCATCGGCGAGCAGGAAGTTGACGAACACCGGACCCAGTTCGACGTCGAACTTCTCGTTGGAGGGATGGAACACGCGGGTGCCGACGATGTCGCTCGGCACCAGGTCCGGGGTGAACTGGATCCGGGCGAACGTGCCGCCCACCACCGTGGCCAAGGTGGACGCGGCGAGGGTCTTGGCGACGCCTGGCACGCCTTCCAGCAGGCAGTGACCGCGGGCCAGCAACGCGACGACCAGCCTCTCGACCATGTGGTCCTGGCCGACGATCACCCGCCGGACCTCGTCAAGGGTCTGACGCAGCACGGCCGCATCGGTTTCGTCTGGCAAATCTTCGGCGACGCTCATGACGCCATTCCACCAAACGTCCCGCAAACGTGCACGGCGCCGGTCTGTGCTTTCATGGCAAACGTGGCCAGTCCGCTGCAGTACGGAGATCCGCCCCGGCTGGGGCCGTTCGTGGTGCAGGCCCGCCTGCACTCGGCGCCGGCCGGTTTCGTCTACCTCGGGCAGGGGGCGGACGGGCGCGCCGTCTCCCTGGCCGTGCTGACCCGGGGCGCCGCCTTCGACGCCGCCGCGCGCGAACGGTTCGTGACCGTGATGCGCGAGGCCGCGCCCGCCGGCATGCGCGGCTGGCTCGGCCGGGCCACCAAGACGCGCGCCGCGGTGCTGGACGGCGCGCCGGAGGTTCTGGCGATGGAGACCGGCACGGCGCCCTGGGTAGCGGTGCCGTACGCGCCGGGCCGACCGGGGGCCGAGTGGTTCCTGGAGCCGGTGATGGTCGGTGGCACCCTCATCGGCCAGGCGCACGGCCCGGACTTCGTGCCGTACTGGCTGACCGACCGCGCTCCCGCCCTGCCCGGCCAACCGCGCGGCCGCCGGCCGCTCACCGAGACCCGCCGGCGGGTGCTGCTGGCCGCGCTGGCGCTGGCCGTGCTGTTGCTGCTGGCCACGGTGATCGCGTTGCTGCTGATCATGGGCAGGGAGGACGCCGAGCCGCTGCCCAGGCCACTGCCGCCGACGAACTTCCAGCCGACGGCGCCCCCTACGCCGGCCTCGCCGGAGCCGCAGCAGCCGACGCCCAGCCAGACGCCGGCGCCGAGCAAGAGCGGGCAGGGCACGCCGGGGCCGTCGCCCGGCGAGGACACGGGAGACGGCTCGCCGCTCTGACCGCTGTTAATGGGTTTGAGCCTCACGTTACGTGAGGCTCTAGCGTCCGTGGGCATGGAGTTCATCGTTCAAGACACGCTCACGCCCATGGCCGAGCTGCTGGAGCAGCCGCTGGAGCGGCGCCCCGGCCTGCTGCGCGAGCTGCTCGAGCCCATCCGCCAGGTCATCCCGGTGCCTGGCGACATCGTCGACATCCACCACCAGGGCAGCGGCTTCCGGGTGGACGCCGAGGACCCGCGGTATCTGCCCGCGCTCCACGCCATGATGGAGGCGGACGTCCTGGGGCAGATCGAGGGCGAGCTGCACCGGGCCGCCGATCGGCTGTCCCACCTCAAGCTGCCCGAGTCGTTGCGGGTGCTGTTCGTGCTGGGCGATCCCGGCAGCGAGCAGCTGATGAAGGTCACGGGCGGCTACTACGGGATGGGCAGCTCGCCTGGCCTGCTGTACCTGCTCGGCTGGCCGTCGGAGGAGATCATCGGCAGGATCGCGCACTGTGCCGTCCACGAGTTCCACCACCAGGCGCGCTACACCAACGTGCCGTGGCACCCGACGGTGGGGGAGCACGTGATCTCCGAAGGGCTGGCGGAGGCGTTCGTACGGGAGCTGTCGGGGGTCGAGGCCATGGGGCCGTGGTCGTCGATGGTCAGCGGCGAGGAGCTGGAGCGGGCCGACGAGAAGATCATGGCCGACTTCGATCTGGAGGGGATGCACCTCACGTCCGCGTACGTGCTGGGGGACACCACCGTGGCGCGGTTCGGGCAGGAGCCTCGCGGTATTCCGGACATGGCAGGATATGCGGTGGGGTTGCGGCTGGTGGACGCACACCTGGCCGCCACTGGGATGACGGTCGCGGAGAGCACGGCACTACCGCTGTCGCAGCTCGTACGGCGGGGCGAGGCTTCGTCTTAGCCGGGTGAGGCCAGATCTCGGCGGGGTGATCTCAGCGGGGCGATCTCAACGGGGCGAGACGAAGCCCGACTCGTAGGCGGCGATCACGGCCTGGGTGCGGTCTCGCGCGCCCAGCTTCGTGAGCACGTTGCCGACGTGCGTCTTGACGGTCTCCTGGCTGACGACCAGCTCGGCGGCGATCTCGCCGTTGGACAGCCCCCTGGTCATCAGCCGCAGCACGTCACCCTCGCGGCCCGTCAGCCGCCCGATGCCGGGCACCGAGGCGGGCCGGGCGGCAGGGGACTGACGGCCGGCCAGCGTCCGGATCGCCGCCGGGAACAGCAGCGACTCCCCGGCCGCCACCAGCTTGATCGCGTGGACCAGCTCGTCGGTCCTGGCCCGCTTGAGCAGGAACCCGCTGGCGCCCGCCCGCAACGCCTCGTAGACGTAGTCGTCGTTCTCGAACGTGGTGACCACCAGCACCTTGGGCGCCTCGTCCATGGCCACCAGGCGCCGGGTGGCCTGGATGCCGTCCACGGCGGGCATGCGTACGTCCATCAGGACCACGTCGGGCCGCTCGCGGCGCACCACGGGCACCACCGCGGCACCGTCACCGGCCTCGCCGACCACGCTCAGCCCCGGCTCGGCGTCGATGATGACCCGCAGACCGGCCCGGATGAGGTCCTCGTCGTCGGCGATCACGACCTTGAGCGTCATGAGCCCGCCCGCCGGGACGTCGCCCGCCGGGGAGCCGCCCGCCGGGGCGCCGACCGTGGCTGTGCCGACCGTGGCGGTGCCGATCGCCGGGACGCAGACCATGGCGATGTCAACCATGAGGGTGTCGACCATAAGGGGGCCGACCATGGGGGTGTCACGGAACCGACCGTAGTGGCAGCCGGACGGACACGCGCCAGCCGCCCTCCACCGGTCCCGCCTCCAGATCGCCGCGCAGCAGCCGGACACGCTCCCCCATACCGGTCACACCCCGACCACCCGACCGGCCGCCGGATCCGGCGGCCGACCGGCTGTCCGGTTCCATGCCCGGCCGCTTGGTCTGCGCGCTTGACCGATGGGTCTGTCTGGTCTGTGCGCTTGACCGACCATCCAACCGGGCGCCGGTCGCGGCGGTCCCGTTGGTGATCTCCACTCTCAGGTCGTCGTCCTGTACGGCGACGGCCAGGCGTACCGGCCCCTGACCGTGTTTGATGGCGTTGGTCAGTGCTTCCTGGACGATCCGGTAGGCCTCCCTGGAGACCACGGCGGGCACGCCGGTCAGGTCGCCCACCTCGGGGCGCACGTCGGCGCCGGTGGCGGTGGCGAGGTCGCCGAGATCGGCCAGTGTCGCCTGCGGCGGCCCGGCCTCCGGGGGTGGGGAGCCGTCGCGCAGGACGCCGAGGACGTGGTCGAGATCGTCCAGGGCGGCGCGGGCCGATTGCTCGATGGCCGCCAGGGCCGTCCTGGCCGTCTCCGGGTCGCGGTCGAGCACTCGCCCGGCCGCGGCAGCCTGGAGGGTGACGACGCTCAGGGCGTGACCGACGGAGTCGTGCAGTTCGCGCGCCAGGCGGTTGCGCTCGGCCAGCGTACGGGCCTGACGCTCGGCCGCGGCCAGTCGTTCGCCCGGGGTGGGGCCGAGCAGCGCGGGGGCCAGCCGGGCCAGCAGGGCGCCCCCACCGGCCGCGACCAGCACCACCGCGCCCAGCACGACCAGCCCGAGCAGCGGCCAGCCCAGTGCCGCCCAGCCCGGCTCGACGTCGAACCCCAGTAGGCGCGCGGGCCCGCCGACGAACGGCACCGCGAACGTGAAGACCGTGAACGGAATCCCGGCCAGCGTGAACCCGCTCGCCACGCCGCCGACTCCCAGGTGGAGGGTGTACCAGGCGGTCGTGCGCCACCGTTCCTCCCACGACCGGCGCGCCTGCCTGGGCGGCGTCTCCACGCCGACGCCGAGCAGCCCTTGGGCGGCGCTCACCTCCAGCGCCCGTACCGGCAGGAACAGCCCGGTCAGCGTCACCACCGGCAGCACCGCCACGAACACCCCGAGCTGGGCGGGCAGGAACATATTGACCGACTGGCCCTGGAGCAGGCCCGACGTCAGGACCCCGGCCATCATGTACGGCATCAGCAGCGCGCCGCCGAGGATCAGGCACGCCCATCGCCGGGGCAGGTTCCATCTCACACTCGCGATTGTATGTCGATGGTTATTCGCTCTCGGTGGAATGCGCCTTTAGAGAAATGCGCCCCCAGCGAAAAGGAGCTGGAATTCCGGCGGTCCGGGTCTAGCGTCGTTGAATAGTTCGAGAGAAAGGCGATTCCATGACGGAGACCCAGCGCGCGGCCTGGCCTGACCAGGTAAGCCAGCGCCTGCTGAAGGAGCGCATCCTTGTTCTCGGCCAGGAGGTCGACGACGAGATATGCAATCGGCTGTGCGGCGAGCTCCTTTTGCTGGCGGCTGAGGACCCGAATCGGGACATAACGCTTTACATCAATTCGCCCGGCGGATCGGTGACCGCTGGGATGGCTCTTTACGACATGATGCAGTTCGTCCCGTGCGACGTCGCGACGGTCGCGATGGGCTTCGCCGCCTCCATGGGGCAGCTGCTGCTGTGCGCCGGCGCCCCCGGCAAGCGCTACGCGCTGCCCAACGCGCGGATCGTCATGCACCAGCCGCTCGGCGGCATCGGCGGCTCGGCCAGCGACATCCAGATCCAGGCGGAGAGCCTGCTCTACACCAAGCGCAGGCTGGCCGAGATCATCGCCCAGCACACCGGCCGGCCGTTGGAGCAGATCCAGGCCGACTCCGACCGCGACCGCTGGTTCACCGCGCAGGAGGCGCTCGAATACGGATTCGTCGACCACCTGGCCGAGGGGATGAACTGACATGAGCGGACGTTACGTGCTGCCCTCGTTCACCGAGCGCACCTCTTACGGCATCAAGGAGATGAACCCGTACAACAAGCTGTTCGAGGACCGGGTCATCTTCGTGGGCACGCCGATCGACGACACCAGCGCCAATGACGTGATGGCGCAGCTGCTGACGCTGGAGTCGCTCGACCCCGACCAGGACATCAACATGTACATCAACTCGCCGGGCGGCTCGTTCACCGCCATGACGGCGATCTACGACACGATGCAGTTCGTCCGGCCGGAGATCCACACCGTCTGCATCGGCGAGGCGTCCTCGGCCGCCGCGGTCCTGCTGGCGGCGGGCACGCCCGGCAAGCGCGCCGCCCTGCCGCACGCCCGCATCCTGCTGCACCAGCCCGCCACCGAGGGCGGCCGGGGCCAGTCGAGCGACATGGAGATCCACGCCAGGGAGATCCTGCGCATGCGCGACCAGCAGGAGGCCATGCTGGCCCGGCACACGGGCAGGACGGAGCTGGAGGTCAGGAAGGACATCGAGCGGGACCGGATCTTCACCGCCGAGCAGGCACGCTCGTACCACCTGATCGACGACATCTACGCCTCCCGGAAACGGACACTGACCACCACCCGCTGAGGCGTGGAACCGGACGCTGGCAGCCACGCCCGCTGAAGCACGCAGTGGCCGCCGGCCGCCTCGGCCGGCCGACCACGGCCACGTCGGCCACCTCGGGGTGGCGGCCGAGCACCTCGGCCACCGAGGCGGGCCGCCGGCGGCTGCCTGCTGAAGTGCGGACGCGTGAAGTGCGGACGCGGCCACCGACGGCGAGGACGAGGACGCGCGGGGCGGCCTGCTTTGAGCCTGGTGTGTAGCGGCCGTCCCGCGCCCTTCGGGACCAAAGGGGCATCCCACCTGACCTACTGCGAAAGCAGGACATATACGCTTCTGGCGGTTCTCGGGGGAAATCGGGGGAGTGGCGTGCCGCTGGAGCATGTGGTGTTGGTGTTGGCGGCTGCCCTGTGCGCGGGCTGGGTCGACGCCGTCGTGGGTGGTGGCGGGCTGGTGCAGTTGCCCGCGGTGATGGTGACGGGCATACCGCCCGTACAAGCGATGGCCACCAACAAGCTCTCCTCCGTCTTCGGCACCGCCTCGGCCGCCGTGACCTACGCGCGCACCACGAAGCTGGACCGGGCGGTCGCGCTGCCCGGCGTGGGGCTGGCCGTGGTCAGCGCCGGGCTGGGCGCCCTGGCAGCGGCCGCGATCTCGGCCGAGGTGCTGCGCCCCGCCGTGATGGCGGTGCTGGTCGGTGTGGCCGCCTTCGTGACGCTGCGTCCGGCTATGGGCTCGGTGCCGCAGCCCCATCTGCGGACGAACGGCCGCGTCGTGGCGGCGGTGACGATCGCGGGCGTGGGCATCGCCTTCTACGACGGCATCATGGGGCCGGGTACGGGGACCTTCCTGATCATCGCGTTCACCACGATCCTCGGGCTCGACTTCGTGTCGGCCTCCGCCTCGGCGAAGATCATCAATACCGGGACCAACCTGGGCGCGCTGTTCGTGTTCGGCTGGCAGGGTCACCTGCTGTGGGGGCTGGGCCTGGGGATGGCCGTCTGCAACGTGGCGGGCGCGCAGCTGGGCGCCCGCATGGCGCTCAAGCGCGGCACGGGCTTCGTCCGCGTCGTGCTGCTGTGCGTGGTGGTGGCCATGGTGATCAGGCTGGGCTGGCAGCAGTTCGGCTAGGACCCGACCGGCAACCGTCAACCGGTTCCGACCCGACCGGTTCCGACCCGACCGGTTCCGACCCGACCGGTTCCGACCCGACCGGTTCCGACCCGACCGGTTCCGACCCGACCGGTTCCGACCCGACCGGA
>NZ_JBEZFW010000010.1:134522-410188 GCF_040649695.1 Nonomuraea sp. NPDC048901
GGTTCCGACCCGACCGTTTAGGATCCGACCGGCTCGGTCGTACGAGTGCGTAGCGCGGTCGCGGCCAGCGCCACGAACGCGGCCAGCAGCGCCGGTACGGCCAGTGCCCGCGGCAGCCCGGAGAGTTCGGCGATGCCCCCGATGAGCACCGGCCCGGACAGGAACCCCAGATAGCCGATGCTCGCCACCCTCGCCAGCGCCCGCCCCGCGAACGCCGGGTCACGATGCCCGGCGGCGGAGAACACCTGCGGCACGATGCACGACAACCCCGCCCCGAAGCACCCGAACCCGGCCACCGCCGCCACCGGATGCCCGATCGTCAGGGCCAGTCCCAGCCCGGCGGCGGCCAGCAGCCCGCACCCGCGCACCAGCGCCACCGGCCCGAAGCGGGCGGCCAGCCGGTCCCCGGCCAGGCGTCCCGCCGTCATCATGATGGAGAACGCCGCATATCCCGCCGCCGCGAACCCCGCGGACGCGGCCAGGTCCTCCCGCAGGTAGACCGAGCTCCAGTCGGCCGCCGCGCCCTCGCCCACTAGGCAGCAGAAAGCCAGCACGCCGAGGAAGAGGATGCCCTTGGGCAGCCCCGGGCGTACTCCGTCGGCCGAGATCACCGGGGCAGGGCGGGAGCGTAGCGCCCAGGCCGCCGCCCACGCGGCCAGGAGCGCGATCACCGCCCCGACGGACAGGAACGTGACGGCGGGGGAGAGCGCCAGGTGCGCGAACAGTCCGCCGACCGCGGCGCCGGCGAACCCGCCGATGCTGAACACCGCGTGGAAGGACGACATGATCGGCCGTCCCCAGGCGCGTTCCACCTCCACCGCGTTGGCGTTCATCGAGACGTCCAGCACCCCGTGCACCACGCCGAACCCGAACAGCGCCGCGGCCAGCGTGCCCAGGTTCGCGGCGTAGGCGGGCAGGACGAGCACGACTCCCTGGAGCAGCGCGGCCGGGATCATGACGCGGCTGCTGCCGTAGCGGTCGACGAGGCGGCCGACCGCCTGCATGCCCACCACCGCTCCGGCGGCGATGGCCAGCAGCGCCAGGCTCAGCCGCCCGTCGCTCAGCCCGAGGTTCTCCTTGATGGCCGGAATCCGGGCCGTCCAGGTGCCCACGGCGGCCCCGGCGAGGAAGAACAGCAGATAAACGGCGACCCGGGCGCGGCTCACGGCGACTCCTGAGCGAGACGGGCGGTGACTCGGGCGCGGTTCAACGGCGACTCCTGGACGAGACGGACGGCTACTCGGGGCCGCTTCACTGGGACTCCTGTACGAGGCGGACGGCGACCCCGGCGGCCGCCAGGGCGTCGTGCTGCTCGCGCGGAATGCCGTCGTCGGTCACCACCACGTCGAGCCGCGAGATCGGGCAGACCGCGCCGAACGCCGTCCTGGCGAACTTGCCCGAGTCGCACGCCACGATCACCCGCCTGGCGGCGGCGATGGCGGCCTGCTTGACGGCCACCTCCGGCAGGTCGTGGGCGGTCAGCCCGTGCTCGGCGGACAGTCCGCAGCAGCCGATCACCGCCGTGTCGAAGCGCAGGGCCTTGATGGAGGTCTCGGTCAGGGGGCCCATGAAGTTCAGCTCGCCCTGCCGTACCTCTCCGCCGGGCAGCACCAGACGTACGCGCGGCGCCGCGGCCAGCAGTGACACCGACTGGAGCGCCAGCGGCAGCACGGTGAGCCGGCGGTCCAGCAGCGCGCGCGCCACTTCCAGCGCGGTCGTGCCACCGTCGAGCAGCACCGCCTCGCCGTCGGCGATCAGCCCGGCCACCTCGGCGCCGATCCGCTGCTTGGTCTCGACCGCCTCGCGCTCCCGCACCCCGAACGGCGGCTCCTCGCCGCGCAGCAGCAGCGACAGAGCGCCGCCTCTGACCCGGCGGAGTACGCCCTGCTGGGCCAGCTCGTCCAGATCGCGGCGGATCGTCATCTCCGACACGCCGTGCTCGGCGGCCAGCTCGGCGACCGAGACGCTGTCGTGGGTGCGGAGGGCGTTCATGATGGACATCACACGTTCCATGTGTTCATACAAACACGAATAATGTGCGCAATACAATGGGGGTCATGCGTGCCAGCCGTCTGCTCTCCCTCCTGCTGCTCCTGCAGGCGCGCGGCCGGATGACCGCCACCGACCTGGCCGCGGAGCTGGAGGTGTCGGTCAGGACCGTCTATCGCGACGTCGAGGCGCTGTCGGCCGCCGGCGTTCCGGTCTACGCCGATCGCGGTCCGGCGGGCGGCTACCAACTGCTCGACGGCTACCGCACCCGGCTGACCGGGCTGACGGCAGAGGAGGCGTCGTCGCTGTTCCTGGCCGGCCTTCCCGGGCCCGCGGCCGAGCTGGGGCTGTCGGAGGTGGTGGCGAGCGCGGAGCTGAAACTGCTGGCCGCGCTGCCGCCCGAGCCGCGCTCGCACGCCTCCCGGATGCGCGAGCGCTTCCTGATGGACGTACCCGGCTGGTACCGCGACGCGGACGACGTGCCGCACCTCAGCGAGGTGGCCGCGGCGGTCTGGGAGCAGCGGCGGCTGCGGATGACCTACCGGCGCTGGGGCCAACAGGACGTCGAGCGGGAGGTGAACCCCTACGGGCTCGTGCTCAAGGGCGGCTCCTGGTACCTGATCGCCGCCCCCGACGGGCAGACGCCGCGCACCTACCGGGTGGCGCGCATTCTGACGCTGGAGACCCTGCCCGGCGGGTTCGACCGGCCCGAGGGCTTCGACCTCGGCGACTTCTGGCAGGACTATTCGCGCGAGTTCCGCGAACGCATGTACACCGCCGAGGCCGTCATCAAGGTCGCCCCCGGCACCGACAGCCTGCTCGCGTACACGATGGGCAACGACGTCGTCACCGCCGCGCTGGCCGAGGGCGGCGAGCCGGACGCGGAGGGCTGGCGCACGCTCACCGTACCGATCGAGTCGCTCACGCACGCCCGCTGGCTGCTGCTGCGGCTCGGGGCGAGCGTCGAGGTGCTCGGACCGCCCGAACTGCGCGCGCTGATGGCCGAGGCGATCGCGGAGCTCGGAAAAATCTACGGCTGAATCCGGGAGATTCTGCCACGATGCCCCACATGTATCTCATCGCATTCGTTGGCGCGTGCATCTTGGTGGCGATGGTTCCGGGGGTGAGTACCGCGATCATTCTCAGACAGACCCTGCGGGCCGGGCGCGGTTCCGGCCTGGCCGCCACCCTGGGCAACGAGGCCGGCATCCTGATCTGGGGGCTGGCCGCCGCGTTCGGCCTGTCGGCGCTGGTGCTGGCCTCGCAGGTGGCCTACGACGTGATGCGCGTCGCGGGCGCGGTGCTGCTGGTCGTGATGGGCGCGCAGTCGCTCTGGCAGGCCCGCCGCAAGGACGCGCCGCCGGTCGAGGTGGACGCGGTCAGCGGGCGGCGCAGGTCGTTCCTGGCCGGATTCGGGACCTGCCTGGCCAACCCGAAGGCGGCGGTGTTCGCGATGTCGTTCCTGCCGCAGTTCGTGCCGCGCGGGCAGAACGTCCCGCTCACCCTGGTCACGCTCGCCGTCGTCTGGGTGCTCGTGGACCTGCTCTGGTACGGCCTGCTCATCTGGACCGTCGCCAAGGCCAAGGCGTTTCTGGGCCGCCCGGCGGTCAGGCGGCGGTTGGAGCAGATCTCCGGCGTCGTCCTCATCGGCCTCGGCCTGAGGCTCGTCCTGGATTCGCGATGACGGCCCGCTGGACTACGTTAAGGGGATGACGAACGACCTGGCGACGCTGATGCGGCAGGCGCAGGACGAGGATCCGCTGCGGGCGCTGCAGGCCACCACTGCCTTGCGGCACGAACTCGAGCGCATGGAGGCGGTGCAGGTGCGCCGGGCCAGGGTGGCCGGGCTACCGTGGGCGCAGATCGCCAACGCGATCGGGGTGAGCAAGCAGGCCGTGCACAAGAAGTACGGCAGGGGCTAGCGTTCGGCTCCTCAGCGTGCGCGCCATTTGTCGAGGAGCTGGGGCAACTCCCGCTCCACGAACTCGAAGTAGTCGCGCATTCTGGCCAGGTTCGCGCCGGCCACGGTGCCGTCGCCGCCGACCGCCTCGACCGCGGCCGACGCCTCGCCGGTGATCTGCCGGAAGATCGGCATCTTGGTCAGCGTGAGCTCGTACCAGGCGTCGTCGGGCAGGCGGTAGACGTCGCGGCGGGATCCGGGCACCGGCTCGCGCACCACCAGGTGCATCTGCGTGAGCAGACGCACCGCGCCGGATATGGCGGCCGGGCTGACGCCGAGCCGCTCACCGAGCTCGGCGGCCGTCAGCGTCCGCTCCTCGGCCGCCATCATCGTGAACAGCACCCGCGCGGCCATGGGCGGCAAGCCCCAGTCGGAGAAGATCCGCGCCATCCGCTCGACCGTGTGGCGCACGGCCTCCTCGTCACGACTCACACGCGGATTCTACGGGCTTCACAAACGGGCGAAACTTCCCGCGTGTTTGCGCAGGGTGAGGGCGGCGAGGATCACCCTCACCGCTTCCGGCCCCTCGTCGCAGCCGAATGCGGAGGGTGCGCCCGTCAGTCAGGGGCCTTCACGGTGGCGATGCCGAGCGTGCTGGTCATCGGGAGAATGCCCGCCTCGAAGACGGCTCCCAGGACGGGCTGGATGAGCTGAGCCAGCCGATCGGCGCGCTGCTCGCCCAGCTGCCGCCACGGCTCGGCGGCCAGGTCGTCGGTCATCCGCTCGACCTGGTCGCGCAGCGCCCGGCCCTGGTCGGTGGCCTGGCCCTCGGTGTCCACCAGGCCGCGCCCGGCCAGCCGGTCCTGGGCGCCGGCCCACTCGCTCTCGCTCCAGCCGCGCCCGGCGAAGTTGGCCACCGGGGCGCCGCCGACCGCGGCCAAGGAGACCAGCGACTCGCACGGGTCCAGCTCCGCCGCCTGCAGTGCCACCAGGTGGCCGTCGCCGCGGTGCTCACGCAGCACGGTGGCGGCGTGCCAGAGCGCCAGGTGCGGCTCATCGGGCCAGGACAGGTCCAGGTTGGCCGCGGCGAACGGCCGTCCGCCCACCGTCACGCTCTCCGCCACCCGCCGGGCCAGCTCGGCGGCCTCGCCGAGCGCCCCGACCCCGTCGCCGAGCAGGGTCCGATAGGTACGGTCCACGGCCCGATGGCGGGCGCGCAGCACCTCTGCGGGACTCGCGGTGTCCCAGACGGCCGGAACGTGTTCGGCGATCGTCCGCGGGCTGAAGCTGTAGTAGGTGGCGAAGGCCAGGTTCGTGCCCGCGCGGCCCAACGGCGCGGTGCGGTAGGCGAAGTAGCTCGGCCAGCGCGACTCCACGTCGTAGCCGATCGCCGCCGCCTCCTCGAAGGCCTGCGGGGAGAAGTACAGCGCCGCGTGGATCGGCTCCAACTGGTGCCACATGCGCCGGGCGAGTCTGCCATCGATGGACATGCCGATTCCTCACTGTCTAGGTAAGCTATGACAGTGACGATAGACTCCTGGCGCATCACTGGTCAAACGCAAATAGACAGTTATGTTGGCCGGTGGGTGGAGCTCGCCGTCCTCCTGGTGAACGTACTGGCCGTGGGCGAGGCGCATGGGCGCGATCTTGAGCCGCCGGCCGGCGGGGCCGCGCGCCGTGCCGCCGTACTCGATGCCACGGCCCGCCTCGAGCGGCCGCCCGCCGGGGCGCTGACCGCCGCCGACGCCGACCACCTGGCGGAGGTGGCCGCCGAGCTGCGGCCCGTCTTCGGCGGCGGTCCCGATTCCGTCGCGTCGCTCAACGCGCTGCTGGTACGGTACGCGGCCGTCGCCCACCTGAGCGGAGAGCCGCCCATGCTGGCCTTCCACCAGCCGGGAGCCTCACTGGTCGACGCGTGGGCCGCCGACATCGGCACGGCGCTGGCCATGGTGATCGGGGTGGGGCAGGGGGTACGGCTCCGGTCGTGCGAGGCGGAGGGGTGTTCGCTGGTCTTCTTCGACGTGACGCGTAACGCCTCGCGGCGGTTCTGCGGGCTGTCGTGCCAGAACCGCGCCAAGGCCAGCGCGTATCGCGCCCGGCGGCGGACCTAGGGTAGCCATGGTTTCCCGGGTGGTTTGTCACGTAACCGGGCTCCATCCGTGTGACGGTCCGTGGTGGCTGGTGTCCTTTTGGAGGGATACCCCCTTCGGGGGGTGGAGAGAGGGCGGTCCGTCGGGGCGGAGGTCCTATGGAGGGACATCCTCTTCAGGGGGTGGAAGAAGGTGGTCCCTCGGGGCAGAGGCCCATGGAAGGGCACCCCCTTCGGGGGAGGAAGGAAGAACGGAGCCAGGGCTGGGGGAGTGGCGGGCCAAGCGAGGGCTTGGCTTGGGGGGTAGGCAGGTGTGGCGGGGAGGCTACCGGCGGTTGAGTGCGAGGGGTAGCACGACGTGGTCCACGAGGCGCCGGGCCAGCTCGCTGTCGACGGGCTCGCCGCTCACCAGCGCGCGGAAGAACAGGACCGCCGGGCCCACCTGCCACAGCAGGTCGGTGTCGGCGCTGCGGGACAGCTCGCCCCTGGTCCAGGCCCGCTCGAACACCTCCAGCGTCAACCGGCGGCGCGTCGCGACGTAGTTCTGCTGCACCGCGCGCGCCAGGTCGGCGTTGTGCAGGATCTCCCCGACCAGCCCGGCGACGACGTCGCTCAGCCGGGCCAGCTCGCCCACCAGCGACTCCATCAGCCCGAGCAGATCGGCCCGCAGCTCACCCGTGTCGGGCGCCACCGGCGTGGTGGAGACGGCGTTGACGAATGCCGCGACCACCAATTCCGCCTTGGACGGCCAGCGCCGGTAGACGGTGTGCTTGCCCGCCTTCGCGCGTGCGGCCACGGCGTCGATGGTCAGCCGGTCGTAGCCGGTTTCGCGCAGCACATCGAGCACGACGCCGAGCAGTTCGGCCTCGCGCGCCGGCCCGCCCCGCAAGGGCGTCACGGACATGACTTCAAGAGTAGGCGTCAGCGCTGCCAGACTGTCAGGTCCATAGTGATGTAGTTGCTGTCACCCTCGCTGACCTTCGTCACCTTGACGAGGCCGATCGTGTTCTGGCCGAAGACGCACACGAGCCTGCCTTCGGCCTGGTCGGGTTCGTAGGTGCTCATGTACTTGGTGTTGTCGACGCGCGCCTGATGAGTGCCGGTCTGTCTGGAGTCGAGCACGGCCATCTTGTCCGCGGCGAGGCCGGCGGCGCCGTATCTGACGTCGTCCTCGTTCTCCGTCGGGTGGGCGGGTGCCTGTCCGGTGACCGTGACGATCGCGGCGGGCTGGGCGAGCGGAGTGCCGTCGGCGGCGCCCGGCCTGATCAGCCCGGCCGTGGCGGCCGTCGCGACCACCGCGGCGGCCACGGCCGCCCCCGCCACGACGCCGAGCCCGAACGTGTGCCGCGTGCGCCAGACCTCCCAGCGCGAACACGTCGGCGGCGGAGCCCAGCGATTGCCAACATCTCTTCGCGAAGAACTCTTTGCGAAGAGATGTTGGCAATCTAGGGTGGGGGCATGACGTCAGTCGTAGTTCTCGATGCCAAGGGCTTGCGGGCCCTCGCTCACCCGGTGCGGGTGGAGCTGGTCCAGTTGCTGCGCAAGTACGGTCCTTCGACGGCCACCCGGCTGGCCGAGCGCCTCGGCGTCAACTCCGGTACGGCCAGCTACCACCTGCGCAGGCTGGCGGCGGCGGGCTTCGTCGAGGAGGACGCCGAACGCGGGAACGCGCGGGAGCGGTGGTGGCGCGCGGTGCACGAGGTGACCCGGCTGACCTCCAGCGACGTGGCCAGGCAGGAGCCCGAGGCGCTGATGGCGTACCTGCGCTCCGTGGCCGCCGCGCACAGCCTGCTGACACAGCGCGCGCTGAACGAACTGCAGACCATGCCCCGCCCCTGGTTCGATGCCTTCGACATCAGCCACTGGGCGCTCCGTCTCACCCCGGAAGAGGCGGAGCGGATGCGTGAGGAGCTGCTGTCCGTGATCGACCGTTACCGGCGCGACGCGTCCGAGCAGACGGCCGAGGGTGCCGAGCGCGTGTCGCTGGTCATGCACCTGCTGCCGGAGCCGGACGGATCGGAGGTGGATCCGTCATGACTCCTCCTGCGACCGGACGGTCCTTACGCCCGCTGGCCGGTGTTCTGGCCGCCATGGCGATGTCGCTGACCGGCACCCGGGTGTCGGCCATCGCGCTGCCGTGGTTCGTGCTCGTCACGACCGGCAGCGCCGCCATGACCGGGCTCGTGGCCTTCTGCGAGATGGCGCCGTACGTCCTGGTCAAGCTGCTCGCGGGGCCGCTGGTCGATCACCTGGGCCCGCGCCGGGTCTCGTGGGTCGCCGACGTGGTGAGCGCCGCCGGAGCCGGGGCCGTGGCTCTGCTGCACGCGCTCGACCTGCTGGCCTTCCCGGCGTTGCTCGGGCTGGTGGCACTGATCGGCGCGGCTCGTGGGCCCGGCGATCTGGCCAAGGAGATCATGGTGCCGGAGGCGGCCGAACGTGGCCGGATACCGCTGGAGCGGGCCGCCGCCCTGTCGGGCGTGACCGAACGGCTGGCCGCCACCTTGGGTCCGGCGATGGGCGGGGCGCTGGTGGCGCTGGCCGGTCCGCTGGTGGGGCTGGCGCTCAGCGGGGCCTGCTTCGCGCTCGGCTCCGTCGTCATCGTGTGGGCGCTGCCACGCACCCAGGCACGGTACGCGGGCGCCCCGATCCCCGCCCCGGTGCTGGAGGCGGGGGGCTACTGGCGGCGATTCGCCGAGGGGGTCGCCTTTCTGCGGGCCGAGCCGATGCTGCTGGCCCTCACCCTCATGGTCGCCGTGACGAACCTGCTGGACGCCGCGTTCGCCCAGGTACTCGTGCCGGTGTGGGCCCGGGAGTCCGGCCATGGCCCGGCCGTGATCGGGCTGAACAGCGCCGCCATGGGATTGGCCGCGGTCGGCGGGAGCCTGGTGGCCGCCGCGGTGGCGCACCGGATGCGGCGGCGGGCGGTGTTCTTCGTGGCCTTCCTGGTGGCGGGGCCGCCGAGGTTCCTGGTCCTGGCGATGGACGCGCCGGTGTGGGTGATGCTGGTCGTGTTCGCGGTGAGCGGGCTCGGCTGCGGGCTCATCAACCCGATTCTGGGCGCCATCCTCTTCGAGCGGGTGCCGCGACGGCTGCTGGGGCGGGTCAACGCGCTGGGAGACTCGCTGGCCTGGGCCGGGATTCCGCTGGGCGGGCTCATGGCCGGCGCGGCGGTGGCCGCCGCCGGACTGTCGCCGGTGCTGGTCGCGTGCGGGGCGGCCTACTTCCTCACCATCGGGCTGACCGGGTTGCGCCGTGAATGGCGGCAGATGGACCAGCCCCGTGGCGTGGGCTCGCCCTCCGCGCCGGCATCAGCCGAAAGCATCGGTACGAAGAGCAGTCGCAGCCCATGACCGGACGGGGGAAGCCCGCCCCGACGGCCTGTCCGGTGAGCACTAATCTGTGGACGTGTCCTCCTACCTCACTCTCAGCGCCGCCATCGAGCACGAGACGGAGGCCCGCCGCTCCCGTTTCGTCTGCGCGCTCGCCCCGGCGAGGACGCCCGCGGAAGCCTCGGCCTTCATCGCCGAACGCCGTCACCTGCACCCGAGCGCCTCCCACAACTGCACGGCCTACGTGATCGGCGACGACCGGAAGGGCGACGACGACGGCGAACCAGGCGGCACGGCGGGCACCCCCATGCTCCAGGCCCTGACCGGCAGAGGCTTCAACGATGTGGTGGCGGTGGTGACCCGCTACTTCGGCGGCACCCTTCTGGGCGCCGGTGGCCTGGTCCGCGCCTACAGCTCCGCGGTGACGGAGACCCTGGACCAGGCGGTACCGATCCGCATGATCCCGGCGACGCTCTTCGAGGTGACAGTGGCCCACGACCAGGCGGGCCGCATAGAGAACGACCTACGGGCATCGAGACACCCCATCAGGGAGGTGTCCTACGGCAGCAAGGTCGTCTTCACAGTGGCGGTGGGGGACGACGAGACGGCCGCCTTCACGGACTGGCTGGCCACCCTGACGGCGGGCAGGGCTCAGGTGACACCGGGCAACAGAATCCACGTAGCCGGTTAAGAATGCGGCCGTAACGGCGGCCGGCCCTGTGCGGGCTCAGCGGCCGTGTCCCTGGAGGCCCTCAGCCACGTACGGCGGGTGGGTCTTCCCAGGCTTGCCGTAACAAAAAATTAGACCGTAACAAGAAACCAGCACGTCATCCCTCGAGGGCGTACTGCATGACGCGGAACTTCGCTTGCGCCTCGGCGAGTTCGGAGCTCGGGTCGGAGTCGCCCATGATGCCGGCGCCCGCGAACAGCCGCGCCCGGCGCCCCCGGACGATCCCCGACCGCAGCGCGATCCCCCACTCCCCGTCCCCGTGCGCGTCGATCCACCCGACCGGACCCGCGTAGCCCGCGCGGTCCATCCCCTCCAGCTCCCGGATCACCTTGATGGCGGTGTCGGTGGGCGTGCCGCCCACGGCCGCGGTCGGGTGCATGGCGGCGACCACGTCGAGCACCGACGCGCCGTCGGCCAGGCGCCCGGTCACGTGGCTGGCCAGGTGCTGGACGTTGGGCAGCATGAGCAGTTCAGGCTCGTCGGGCGTCTGCAGCGACGAGCACAGCGGGGCGAGCGTCTCGCGTACGGACGCGATCGCGCACTCGTGCTCGTGCCGGTCCTTGGCCGAGGCGAACAGCGCCGCGCCGCGCGCCAGGTCGTCGGCCGGACCGGTGCCGCGGGGCGTGGTGCCGGCCAGGACGAGCGACTCGATCTCCTTGCCGGTGCGCCGGATGAGCAGCTCGGGGGTGGCGCCGACCAGGCCGGCGACGGAGAAGGTGTAGCAGTCGGGATAGCGCTGTGCGAGGCGGTCGAGCAGGAGGCGTACGTCGATCGGCCGCTCGGCCGTGGCGATCAGGTCGCGGGCCAGGACGACCTTCTCCAGCTCGCCCTCGCGGATGCGCCGGGTGGCCTGGGCGACGACATGCTCCCATTCGGGGGCGGACAGGCTGCCGTCGCCGTAACTGATGCGGCCCGGATCGCGTACGGGCGTGAGGGGTTCGAGGCGCGCGTCGCCGATGGTGGTGAGCCAGGCGCGGCCGGCACGCCGGGCGAGCACGGCCTGCGGCACGACGAGGACGGAGCCGGCGGCGTTCTCGTCGAAGGTGAAGGAGCCGAAGGCGACGGGCCCGACGCCGGGCATGCCACCGGGGCCGTCGAAATAGCCGTCCATGTGGGCGTCGCCGAACAGGTCGGCGAGCCACCGGCTCGCCCAGGCGAACCGGTCGGGACCTGCGGGAACGGCCACCCGTGCGGCCTCACCCCAGCCGACGAGTCCTTCGCCGTGCCGGATCCAGGCATAGGGGGCGGCGGTCCGGGGCAGGGAGGCCAGCAGGTCACCGGGGTCACCTATGGGGGCGGTGCGAACCGGTAGCGGGCGGGTGGTTCCGAGCGCGACACTCACCCAGACACTCTATGCGGGAACTGAACACGTTCGACTGGGACCCCCGTGAATGACCGGTTACGGTCAATGAACCCAGATAAAGGGGGAACCCGCATGATATTCGGAGCATCCTCATCGGATGAGGACTGTCAAGCAGCGATATGAACACGGTCCCGAGATGGCAGATGTTGCCTTGACGACATAGTCGGCCTCCGCGCCCATCCCTACTTTGGGCCGCATGATCACTCGTCTCGCACCCCTCTTCGCCGCTGCCCTCGTTCTTCTCGGTTCCGGTACGGCACACGCGTCGTCCTCGGCGGAGCCTGTCCCGGAGGCCATGGCGGCGTTGGGAGACTCGATCTCGGCGGGGTTCAACGCGTGCGGCTGGTACGTCTCGTGCACCTCCCGCTCCTGGTCGGCGGGGGACAACGCCGAGGTGACCAGCCACTACCTGCGGCTGGCCGGGCTGAGCCGGACGATCACGGGGCACAACCGCAACTTCGCGGTGCCCGGGTCGACGAGCGCGGACCTGATGGGTCAGGTGAAGCAGGCGATCACCGCCAAGGCGACATACGTCACAATCCTTATCGGCGCTCAGGACGCCTGCAAGCCGGCGGAGAAGGACATGACGCCCGTAAGCGTCTACCGGCAGCGGCTCGACGCGGCTCTGGCGGAGTTGCGGGCCGGGGTGCCGGGGGTCAGGGTGTTCTTCGCCAGCATTCCCGACCTGCGCCGGTTGTGGCAGGTCGGCAAGAGCAACGCGCTGGCGCGCACGTTCTGGACGCTCGGCCGGATCTGCCCCACGATGCTGGCCTCCCCTTCGTCGGCCAAGCCCGCGGACGTGGCGCGGCGGGCCCGGGTGCGGGCGCGCGTGATGGCCTACAACCACGAGGCCGCCGAGGCGTGCGCGACGCTGGGGACCGCGTGCCGTACGGACGGGGGCGCGGTGTTCGCCTACCCGTTCACGCTCGACCACATCAGCAAGTGGGACTATTTCCACCCCAACCCCCAGGGGCAGCGGGCCCTGGCCCAGCTGACGTTCAAGAACGGCTTCGAGTGGATCGACGTGCTCTGAGCGGCGCTGGTCATCTGAGCGGCGGTCAGCGGCACTGGGCGAGCATGGCGTTCTTGTCCGCGCGGGTGACGGGCAGGTCGTACTTGAGCGCGACCTGCGCGAAGCGGGTGACGTAGGCGCAGCGGATACGGTGTTGCGGCGGCAGCCAGCCCGCCGGCCCTGAGGCGTCCTTCTGCTCGTTGGCGGCACCGTAGACGGGCAGCAGGTTGAGCGGGTCGTTGGCGAAGTCCACGCGCTTGGACATCGACCAGCGCGGTGTGCCCATCCGCCAGCCGTAGGCGAGCGGGATGACGTGGTCGACCTGGATCTCGTCGGCGTGGTCCTTGCGCCAGTCGATGGTCCGGCCGGTGTAGGGGTCGGTCAGGACGAGGGAGACGACCTCGCAGCGGGAGCCCTGGCGATACTTGACGTCCTGGCCGTCGCGGGCGAGCAGGTCGTCGCGGGTGCGGCAGCCGTTGCGGGCGTACGGGACGCCGGTGGCGGTGTCGGCCCAGTTGTCGCCGTACCTGGTGCGCTCGTAGCCGGTCTTGGGGCCGCGGCCCTTGACCCGGAGCCGCTTGATGAGGGTGCGGGCGCTGGCCCGGTCGGCGTCGGTGGCGATGGGGGCGAGTCCTGGGCGGGTTCCGCTGGTGTTGGTGAGGGGGCTGGCCGCGGTGGCCGGGCTGGTCTTGGTGCCGCCGACGAGGGAGACGACCAGGACGCCCCCTGCCAGGAGGGCGACCGTTTCCTTTGTGCTCAAGTACGCCTCCGGGGATTCTTGGGCACAGGTTCTCTAGAGATCAATTCCCGACATTGTGGTGTTTGACACAGTGAGAGGTTTGAGGCGGCAGAGAGAGGGGTGTGTGGCGCGCGGTCCTGTTGATCCGGATGCGGATCTTCATGGGCGGTGGCCGTTTTCTCAGTTGCGGAGTAATGATGTAAGCAACTGAGAAGGGTGTCGTCATGGATGATTACTCTCGCGTCGTCTCCTCGGTGGCGGCCGAGCTGCTGCCGAGGGTGGCCAGTGTTCGGGCGGATCGGGGCAGCGGGTCGGCGGTGGTCTTCACGGCCGACGGGTTCCTGCTGACGAACGCGCACGTGGTGGGCTCCTCGAGGGCGGGCACGGTGGCGTTCGCCGACGGGTCGTCGGGTGAGTTCCTGGTGGTGGGGCGCGATCCGCTGTCGGATCTGGCGGTGATCAGGGCGCAGGTGCCCACGCCGGAGCCCGCCGTCCTGGGCGACAGCGACGAACTGGTGGTGGGACAGCTCGTGGTGGCGGTGGGCAGCCCGCTGGGGCTGGCCGGTTCGGTGACGGCCGGCGTGGTGTCGGGACTGGGACGGTCGTTACCGGCCCGGAGCGGTCAGGCCGTACGCCTCATCGAGGACGTGATCCAGACCGACGCGGCCCTGAACCCCGGCAACTCGGGAGGAGCGCTGGCCGACTCGCGGGCGCGGGTGGTCGGCGTCAACACGGCCGTGGCCGGCGTCGGGGTGGGGCTGGCCGTGCCGGTCAACAGCACGACGCGGGGGATCATCGCCACGCTGATCAAGGACGGCCGGGTACGGCGGGCCTACCTCGGACTGGTGACCTCGCCGGCGCCGCTGAGCGAGCCGCTCCGCCGGCGGACCGGGCAGGACAGCGCGCTGCGGGTGGTGGAGGTGATGCCCGGATCGCCCGCCGACCGGGCCGGCCTGCGGGCGGGGGATCTGGTGCTGAGCGCGGACCGCCATCCGGTGGGCGACGCGCAGAGCTTGCAGCGGCTGATGTTCGCCGAGGCGATCGGGCGGCCCCTGCCGATCACGGTCCACCGCAACGGGGCGCTGGTGGACGTCATCGCGGAGCCGGTCGAGCTGACGAGCCGCGCTTAGCCGGCCGTCAGGAGGACCACGGAGTCTGCGCGGGCTCGGCCGGCGCCGGTGCGGATTCCGCGGGTGCCGGTTCGGCCGACGCCGGTTCCGCGGGCGTGGGCGGCGTCGGCTTGACGTAGGTGCCGTTGCGGCGGGCCAGGAGCTCCTCGAACAGGGCGTCCCACTGCGCGCCGATGACGTCCACGTCGTACGTGCGCGCCGTCTCCAGCGCCCCGGCCGCCAGGCGGCGGCGCAGTTCCTCGTCCTCGATGACGCGCAGGAGCGAGGTGGCGAGGTTGGCGTTGGTACGCGGCTTGACCAGCAGCCCGTCGACCTCGTCGGTGATCATTTCCTTTGGCCCGTGCGGGCTGTTGAAGCTGACGATGGCCAGCCCCTTGGCCATGGCCTCCAGGATGGTCATCGGGAAGCCCTCGTGGCGCGAGCTGAGCACGAAGACGGACGCCTTCTCCAGCTCGGCGCCGACGTCGGAGGTGGCGCCGGGCAGCTCGATCTGGCCCTCGAGACCCGCGTCGATCACCTGCTGGCGCAGGTTGTCCTCCTGGGGGCCGGCGCCGTAGATGCGCAGCTTCCAGTCGGGGTGGGTCTTGGCGACCTCCTCCCAGGCGACGATGAGCCGGTGGAAGCCCTTGAGGCGGGTCAGTCTGCCGACGGCGATGACGACCTTGGAGTCGAGCTTGGCCACGTCGCCGGTCATCGGCGGCACGGCGTTGGGGATGCGGATCAGCCGCTTCGGCTTCTTGGGCAGGGCGGCGCGGTAGTCGCGCAGGTCGGCCTTGGTGAGGGTGGCCAGCGCGTCGAAGCGGCGGTAGCGCCACTTGATCAGCTCCTGCACCGCCTCCGGCTGAGTACGCAGCGCGACGTGCTCCTGGCCGATGGTGATGACGCTCGGCAGCGCTAACTGGGCCATCGCCAGGTTGAGGCCGGGCCTGGTGGAGATGAGGATCCCGGTGTCGAGCGAGCGGATGTAGCGGGCCAGCTTCAGGTCGGTCCACAGGTTGAAGCGGTGGAACGCCGACTCCTCCGGCGGGATGAGCTTGCTCGGCCGCTTCGACAGCATCGCGCGTACCGGGTCCGGGCCGGGGTTCAGCCGGTCGTCCAGGAAGCGGAACTTGACCCGCGGGTCGATCGGGAAGAAGGGCTCCTCGGCCTCCTTCAGGATGCTGACGATCTCCACGTCGTGGTTCTCGGCCAGATAACTGGCGAGGTTGAAGACGGTCCTGATCGTGCCGCCCATGCCGTACGCGTGCAGGATCAGGATTCTGACCTTGTCCGTGGACGGCGGCGGCGCTTTGCGCACCTTGCGGCGGTTGTAGCCCTTGTACAGCCGGACCATCGCCGACCTGCCCTTGCGTGCCAGTGCGCGCACCTGAGAAGTCCCCCTTGAACCGAGAGTGTCACTACACAAGTGGCCAATGGCGATGTGTGCGAATTCGCCACCGGCTTATTGTCCCGCTTCGGTGGAGTGTCCTGTCCATCCCCGAGGACTAACCCCACGCATGATCTATAGACGTTGCAAATCCTCTTAAGGTTGCATCCGTGGCCGATGTGTTGGATCCGGGGTGTGTGGGGGGTGTTCGGCCAGCAGCCCGAGTATCACGTCGATGGCCTTCTCGAGCTGGGTGTCCGTGCCCGCCGCGTAGTCCTGCGGGGTGATGTCGATCTCGATGTCCGGGTCGGTGCCGTAGTTCTCGACCTGCCAGCCGACGTCGTCGAAGGCGAAGGAGAACTCTGGCTGTGTGGTGACAGTGCCGTCGGCCAGCCGGTGCCGCGGCCAGATGCCGATGACCCCGCCCCAGGTTCGCTTGCCGACGAGCGGGCCGAGGCCGCGCAGCTTGAAGGTGTGGCTGAAGATGTCGCCGTCGGAGCCGGCCCATTCGTTGGTGATGGCGACCAGCGGACCGCGCGTCGACTCCGGCGGGTATGGCTCGGGATCACCCCAGCGGGGATAGTCGTAGCCGAGTCTGCGGCGGGCCAGCTTCTCCAGCAGCAGCGCCGAGACGTTGCCGCCGCCGTTGAAGCGGACGTCGACGATGAGCGCGTCACGGTCGTGCTCGGCCAGGAAGCCGCGGTGGAACTCGGCGAACCCGTCGGTGCCCATATCGGGAATGTGTACGTATCCGACGCGGCCGTCCGAGCGCTGATGGCAACGGGCGCGGTTGAGGTTGACCCAGTCGCGGTAACGGGCGGGCCCCTCGTCGGCGATGGCGCGGACGACGGCGGTGAAGACGCGCTCGCCGCGCCGCAGGGTGAGCTCGACCTCCTCGTCGGCCTGGTTGACCAGGCGTTCGTTGGGGGTGGCGGTCTCGCCGATGGGGGCGCCGTTGATGGCCAGGACCGCGTCGCCCGGCCGTACGTCCAGGCCGATCCGGTTGAGCGGGGAGGTGGCCTCGGGGTTCCACGCGTCGCCGGTGACGATGGCGCCGATGTGGTAGACGCCGTCGCGATAGTCCCAGTCGACGCCGAGCTTGCCCTGCGTGTAGTCGGGGCCCGGCCGGTACTCGCCGCCGCTCTCGTAGGCGTGGCTGGTGGCCAGCTCCCCGTGGAGCTCCCACAGCAGGTCGGAGAACTCGCCGCGGGTGCTGACGCGTTCGACGAGCGGCAGGTAGCGCTCGTAGACGGCGTGCCAGTCGACGCCGGCCATGTCCTCGGTCCAGAAGTTCTCGAGCTGCAGGCGCCACGCCTCACGGAACATCTGCCGCCATTCCGCCGCCGGGCAGACCGACACCTTGATCCGGGACAGGTCGATCCACCCGGTTTCGCGGCCCGGGGTGTCGCCGTCGTCGTCGGGCGTCTCGGCGGCCTTCAGCACGCGCAGCCGGTCGCCCGCCCGGTACAGGAGCGTTTTGTGATCGCGGCACAGCTCGAAGTCGCTGACGCCGCGGGCGAAGGTCTCGCGCTCACCCTTGGTGAAGTCGTACAGGTCCAGGATGCTCTCACCCTGCAGCGGGCTGCTGAGAATGAGCGCCTTGCCCGGCAGCCCGGCGACCCGCTCGTAGCGGCCTTCCGGCAGGGGGAACGCGGTGACGCGGCGGGCCAGGCCCTCGAGGTCGACGCGCAGCGGCTCGGGCTCACCCTCCTCCTCTTCCTCTTCCTCCTCGTCCTTCGCTCCCAGGGGGCGGGGCTGCGGGACGAACGGGTCGGGGACGTCCCGTCGCAGCGCGATGGCGTAGGGGCGGGTGCCGAGGGGGAAGCCGAGGTCGAACTGGAGCTGGTCGTAGACGGGGGAGAAGACCCGCTGGCCGATGAAGTAGAGATAGCGGCCGCGCGGGTCGAAGGCGGGGCGGGAGTCTTCGAGCAGGGGTTCGGTGGCGGCGACGGTCTGGCCGGTCGCGGGGTGGTGCAGCATGATCGCGGCGGTGTGGGCGTTCAGCGGGGTGGCGTACGCGAGCCAATGGCCGTCGTGCGACCAGGCGGGGTCCGCCGGCGGGCCGTGCGGGTTGGCCTCGACGAGTACGGCCCGCCCGGTGGCCAGATCGACAAGGTGCAGCTCGTCGCGGTGGTTGGTCACGGCGACGCGGTCGTGGGCGGGATCGGGCACCAGCGCGGTGATCCGCCCGAGCCGGGCGATCTCCGGGGCGGCCGGGTCGCCGAGGATGACCAGCTGTTCCTCGTCACCGTCGTCACTGGCGGCGGCGATGAGGCGGCGGCCGTCGTTGAGGAAGGTCAGGAAGCGGTAGCGGACGCCGTCGGGCTCGCCGTGCTGCCGGACCGGCCCTTCCCAACCGGCCATGGTGTACGCCTTGCCGCGCGCGGTGACCGCCAGGGCGCTGCCGTCGGGAGTGAGCGTGGCGCTCTCGAGGTAGTCGTCGGCCTCCACGAACCGGCGGTTGCGCTGGGTCCTGGAGCTGGCCAGCCGTACGTCGATCCGCTGGGGTGCGTCCTCCGGATCGAGCAGGTAGAGGTCGGCGCCCGCGTGGTAGACGAGGCGGTGGCCGTCACCGGACAGATTGCGCGCGTAGTAGTCGTCGTGGTGGGTGTGCTTGCGCAGGTCGTCGCCGTCCGGAGTGCAGGAGTAGACGTTGCCGACGCCCTCGTGGTCGGACAGGAAGCAGACGCGGTCACCGCTCCAGCAGGGCGACGCCAGATTGCCGGGCAGCCGGATGAGCCGGCGGAAGCGGCCTTCGCCGTCGGGGTCGATCCACAGGTCGCCGACGGTGCCGCCGCGGTACCTCTTCCAGCGCGCGGGGTCGGCGGTGTTGCGGCCCAGGACGATCATGCCGCGGGGGCCGTGGGCGATGGAGTTCGCCGGCCCGTACGGCAGGCGGTGCGGCACACCGCCCGGCGCGACCCGGTGCAGCCACTTGCGGCCCTCGAACGGCTGGCACTCGTCGCTGGCGTACAGGATGCGGCCCTCGGGGTCCCAGCCGGTCACGGTGCAGCGGGCTCCGTGATAGGTGACCCGCCGGGCCGCGCCGCCGTCGGCGGGCATGACGTACACCTCTTCCGGGCCCTCCTCGCGCCCGACGAAGGCGAGCTGGTCGCCGCGCGGCGAGATGCGCGGGTAACCGGCCTCGGCGAGCCCGGCGGTCAGACGGAAGGCGCGCCCCCCGAGGGCGGAGACCATCCACAGGTCGTCCTCGGCCGCGAAAACGACCACGTCCTGGAAGATAGAGGGGAAGCGCAGGTAGGCGGACATGTGTGCTCCGTGATCAGGCAGCCGGGACTCCGGCCGCGGCTGCCTGATCCTTTCACCGCGTCAAGCCATGTCCGGCTTCTTGGGCTCCTTCTTGGCGTCCTTGGCGTCCTTGTCCTGGCGGGCGGGCTTGATCGTCTGTTTCTTGGTCTTGCCGGTCTTGGCGGCCGGCTTCTTGTTCGTCTGTGCCATTGGTTCCCCCTGAACGGATGATGTGGGATTAGTACATCAACCGCCTTAGTACCCATTTCCGGAAGAAAACCGACATGTGAAGTAACTGTCGGCGGACGACCGGTGACATATCGTTACCTTCGGGTGGGACGATCACCGAAGGGCCGCGACCACCACACGCCCTCGCCATGCGACAGGCCGGGCAGCGCCAGCTCGAACTCGCGCACCGCCAGGGCCGGGATGTCACCGCTGACCAGCCACACCGCCTCCCGCGGCACGGCATCGGCCACCACGGCGCCCAGCGCCGCCAGCCGTACGGTCGCCGCGCTCAGCGACTCCGGCGGCACCTCCAGTTCGAAGCGGTGGCACGGCTCGTACACCCGGGTGCCCGCCTGGCGCAGCGCCCGCCGCAGCACGTTCGTCGTCCGCCCCCGGAAGTCGGCCGCCGTGGTGACCGGGCTGTCATAACCGGTCCTGGTCAGCGTGACCAGGAGGTCGGTGACCGGCCAGCCGTGCGGGCCCTCGGACAGCGTGTCGCGTACGGTGTCCTCGATGGCCCGGTGGAAGGCCAGCGGCAGCGACCCCAGATCCACGCCCAGCCGGTATCCGACACCGGACCCGATCGCGGCGGGCTCCACCCGCAGGCCGACGGTGGCGACGAAGTCGTTGCGGCCATGGCGGGCGATCTCCTCGACGACCTCCGCCCGGCGCGCGGGCCGTTCGAGATAGACGGGCCGGGTCGGCTCGAACACCGCCTCCACCCCGAACTCCCCGGCCAGCGTCTCGGCGATGACCTCCTTCTGCACCTCCCCATAGAGCAGGACCGACGTCTGGCCGCCGGGCAGGGCGCGGGTGCCGATCAGCGGATCCTGCTCGGCCAGGGCGGCGAGCGCGGCATGCAGCCGGCCCTCCTGTCCGGGAACCCGCGGCCTGACCACCGTCTCCAGACTGGGCGCAGGGAAGTGCCCACCCTTGGACGCGTCCTCTGGTGAGATGCCCAGGCGCCTGTCCGGCGCGGTGCCGGGGCGGCTAGCTGGTGGGGTGCCGAGGCGGCTGTCCGGCGCGGTGTCGAGGTGGTCGTCTGGTGGGGTGCCGACGCGGCTGCCTGATGGGGTGCTGAGCTGGTCGCTTGGTGGGAGGCCGAGGTGGTCGCCGACCCGGACCTCGGGCACGCCCCACACCTTCGCGATGTCCCCGGCCACCGCCTGCGACTCCGCCGACCCGGCCACGCGTACCGCGGTCGGCCGCCCACTGTACTCCTCCACCGTCCCGTCACGGCGCAGGCGATGGAAGGGCACCCGCTGCCGCGCACGCAGCACGCCGGACCGCATCCGCAGATAGGCGACCTTCTCCCCGGCGGCGCCCCGCTCGATCGCGAACACGGTCGCTTTGAGCGCCTCACCCGACGAGGCCGTGCCTGACTTAGGCGAGCCCGCCACGGCTGTGCTCGCTCTGGGCGTGCCTGACCCGGCCGTGCCCGCTATGGCTGTGCCCGCTATGGCTGTGCTCGCTCCGGGCGTGTCCGGCATGGTCGTGGCGGGCAGCAGCCGGAACCCGTGGAGCAGATCGCCGACACCCCGCCCGGTCATCGCCGACCCGAACAGCACCGGATGCAGCACTCCGTCGGCGCACTGCCGGGCCATCGCCGCCCACACCTGCCGGCCACTCGGCGCCCGCCCCTCGACGAGCGACTCCAGGATGCCGTCGTCATGCTCGGCCAGCATCTCAGCCACCTCGCCGCCGACCGCCTCACCGCCAAGGAGGGAATCGCCGGAACCGTCCGCCTCGTCCGGGCCGATGATGCGGCGCGTGCGGGCATCCGGACCGCCGATCTCCTCGACGGTGTTCAAGGCGACGGTGTACGGCGAGAGCCACCGCCGGATGTCCTCCAGCAGTTCCCGCTCCCGGGCTCCGGCCCGGTCGATCTTGTTGACGAAGATCAGCGTAGGCACCCGCAGCCTGCGCAGCGTCTTCATCAGCAGCCGCGAGTGCGGCTGAACCCCTTCGACGGCCGACAGCACCAGCACGGCGCCGTCGAGCACGCCGAGCGCGCGTTCGACCTCGGCCACGAAGTCGGCGTGGCCGGGTGTGTCGATGAGGTTGACCCGTAGGTCGCCCACGGTGAAGGAGGCGACGGCGGTGCGGATGGTGATGCCGCGGCGCCGCTCGATGGCCCCGCTGTCGGTCTGTGTGCTGCCGTCGTCGACGCTGCCCAGCCGGTCGATCGTGCCGGTCTGGAACAGCAGTCGCTCGGTCAGGCTCGTCTTACCCGCGTCTACATGCGCGAGGATGCCGATGTTGAGGATGTACATGCGTGGTCGAAGCCTCGAGAACTCTCGTGCCAATGGGGCGCTGGGAGACTCGAAGGCACCGCATTACCTGCTCCTGCTGGTCGGCGTCAGAAACGGCCTCATGATGTCATCTGCGTCGGCCGCGCTGCCAATGATTATTCGCGGCTCACCCGCTCGCCGGCCCGGAGAGGCCGGAGAGGCCGAGCAGTCACAGGCCGGAGAGCCCAGAGCTGATCGCACCCCACGGGCCGGAGAGGTCGAGCTCCTGCGCCGTCAGAGGCAGAGAGGTTGAGCCGGCGCGCCGTCGCAAGCCGTAGAGGTCGAGGTGCCGCGCTGTCACAGGCCGGGGAGGCTGAGTTGCCGCGCCTGTGGTGCGGGCTCGGGGTGGGCCGGTGGAGCGGGCTCAGCACGAGGCGGGAGGCGGCGGGCTGAAGCCGCGGTCGCCCGGC
This sequence comes from Nonomuraea sp. NPDC048901, assembly GCF_040649695.1. NCBI lineage: Bacteria > Bacillati > Actinomycetota > Actinomycetes > Streptosporangiales > Streptosporangiaceae > Nonomuraea > Nonomuraea sp. NPDC048901. Next base: position 156,348 of record NZ_JBEZFW010000010.1, read on the forward strand.
CGACACCGTGGCGTCGGGCCAGCTCCTTGACCTGGTCGGTGATGCGCTGCTGGTAGGCCTGCGGCGCGTAGGCGCCCCTTCCGTACAGCTCCAGGTAGCGCGGCACGAGCCGGGGATGCTCACGCGACAGCCACTCCAGCCACCACTCGCGCGCCCCGGGCCGCAGGTGCAGGACGATGGGCGCGAGGTGGGTGGCGCCCGCCTGGGCGATCTCCTTGACCGTGCGTTCGAGCTGGTCGGGGGAGTCGGTGAGGTACGGCAGGATCGGCGCCATCAGCACACCGCAGGAGATGCCGTGGTCGTTGAGCGTGGCGCAGACCTCCAGTCGTCGGCGCGGAGCGGGGGTGCCGGGCTCGACGGAGCGCCACACATCGGGGTCGACGAAGCCGACCGACACGCTGGCGCTCACCTGGGTGACCTCGGCGGCCTCGGTCAGCAGGTCGAGGTCGCGCAGGATGAGCGTGCCCTTGGTGAGGATCGAGAACGGATTCGCGGCGTCGCGCAGGGCGGCCAGGATGCCCCTCATCAGCTGGTAACGGCCCTCGGCCCTCTGGTAACAGTCGACGTTCGTGCCCATGGCGATGGGGCCGCCGTGCCAGCGCGGCGCCGCCAGCTCCTTGCGGGCCAGTTCGGTGGCGTTGACCTTGACCACGATCTTCGAGTCGAAATCGGCGCCGGCGTCGAGGTCGAGATATTGGTGGGTCTTGCGGGCAAAGCAGTAGACGCAGCGGTGGCCGCAGCCCCGATAGGGATTGATGGTGTGCTCGAACGGGACCCGGCTGGCCGCCGGCACCCGGTTGATGATCGAGCGGGCCTGGATCTCGTAGAAGGTCATCCCCTTGAACTCGGGAGTGTCGAACGTGCGGGTGACCGCGCCGCGGGCGAACAGCGGCACGGCCGGATCGTCCCGGCCGGAGTCGGCCAGGCGCAGGTTGTCCCAGCGCATCCCATGATTAGAACAAAGGTTCGACGAAGATCGCAAATGAAAAGAGGTGGCAATTACCTGCTTGGGCGGGGGCTAATGATCTTCATGGTTGGGCAGAAACCCGGCACAGAGCTTGCGTTCCGGAGGTGCACCCATGGCCTGGTCGCAGGACGAGGAGCGGATGCTGGCGCAGATCGAGCAGCACCTCGTCGACGACGATCCGCGACTTGTGGCGAGGTTGGAGTCGTTCAACGAGCGGGCTCGTCGCAGCGAGGAGAAGGTCGACGGGCAGTCCGGCCGCCGGCGCAGGCCGCGCCGCTCGACGGTCATCATCCTGATCAGCTGGCTGTTGATCGCCACTCTGGTCGCGACGCTACTGATCATGGTCCTGCGCCACGAGGCCGCCACGGCACTGGCGCTGGCCGCCTCGCTCTAACGCATCTCCCGAAATATCCGGCGTTTTGTGACGCCCGTGCGCCAGACGCCGTACGTCAGACGCGAGACGCCGTGCGCAGTGCGGTAGACGCCTGACGCAGTGTGTCGGATGCCAGACACCGTGTGCCGTGCCCGCAGGCCGTGATCTCGCCCGCTGGAGACACAAGTCCTATTGCTCCCGGAATACTCGCATGCGTATAGTCGCCCACGAATATTCGTCTACGAGGATGGTGTGGGTGGCGCAACGACGCCGGGTGGCCAATCTGCTGGCCCTCGCCGTGCTCACGGTGGTCGCGGAACGGCCGATGCATCCGTACGAGATGGCATCCGTCCTGCGGGCCCGTGGTAAAGACCGCGAGACGCCCATCAAGTGGGGCTCCTTCTACACAGTGGTACGCAATCTGGAGAAGCACGGTTTGATCAGGGCCACCCAGAGCGCCCGGCAAGGGGGCCGGCCCGAGCGGACCGTCTACCGCATCACCGCCGACGGCCGCGAGGAGGCCGAGGACTGGACGCGCGAGCTTCTGGGGACTCCTGAACGGGAGCCGACGGGGTTCGAGGCCGGGCTGTCGGTGATGGGCGGGCTCGACCCCGAAGAGGTCACCGCGCTGCTCCGGCGGCGGCTCGCCCTGCTTCGTGACCGGATCGCCGTCCAGCGCGAGACTCTGGAGGTCGAGCGCGGCGAGATCCCGCGGCTGTTCCTCATCGAGTCCGAATACGCCCTGGCCATGAGCATGGCCGAGGAGGCGTGGACCGGAGCGCTGCTGGCGGAGCTGACGATCGGCACGTTCCCCGGCATCGACCAGTGGCGGGTCTACCACCAGAACACCCGCCCCGCACCGGTCGCGACTGGCCCCGCGACAAGGGGTCACGCGGACGAGATCGGCACGGCGGAAAGAGCCCGCCTGGACAGAGGCGGCCTGGCGGGCTGATCGGGTCACAGGTGGCGCAGGAAGGTGGCCGCCACCGGGGCCGCGACCTTGCCCCCGGTGCCGCCGCCCTCCACCACCACGGCGAAGGCCACGTCACCCTTGAACCCCATGAACCAGGCATGAGTCTTGAGCTTGTCGCCGGTGCCGTACTCCGCCGTGCCCGTCTTGCCGAGCGTGCCCGAGGGCAGCCCGGACGCCTTGGCGGTGCCCTTGGAGACGACGGCGGCCATCATGGCGTGCAGGTTGGTTTTGACGCCCTCGGGCAGCGGCTGTTCGGCCGCCTTCTGCTTCAGGTCGGGCACCAGCGTGGGCGGCCGCCAGGTGCCGTCGGCGATGGCCGCCGCGACCGAGGCCATCGACAGCGGACTGGCCGTGATCCTGGCCTGCCCGAACGATTCGGCGGCCAGTTCGGCGTCCGACTCCGCCTTGGGGAAGCTCGCCTTGGTGGCCGACACCCCGATGTTCAGCGGCTGGTTGAATCCGACGTCCTCAGCCGTCTTGAGCAGCTTGTCGGCGCTCAGGCGCGTCTCGGCGAGCGGCGCGAACGTGGTGTTGCACGAGTGCGCGAAGGAGTCGAGGAACGACAGCGACCCGAACTCCTCCTTCTCCGAGTTGCGGATCTTCAACCCGCCCACCGTCGCGTACATCGGGCAGGTCACCTTGTCCTCGGGCGACATCCCGGCCGCCAGCAGCCCGATCGCGGTGACGGCCTTGAACGTCGAGCCCGGCGGGTATCGGCCGTCGAGCGCCCGGTTGAAGCCGCCCTGGTTGTTGACCACGGCCAGGATCTCGCCGGTGCTCGGCTTGATCGCGACCATCGAGGTGGGCTTCTTGACGTCCTTGACGGCGGCGACCGCCGCGGCCTGCGCGCGCGGGTCGAGCGTCGTCTTCACATCCTCGCCCTCGCTGCCCTCGATCGTCTGCAGCGTCTTGTCGCCGACCTTGATCTCGGTCGCCGGGGTGCCGGCCAGCTGCTTCTGGAACGTCGCCTGCAGCCCGTCCCGGCCGATGGCCTGGCCGACCTGGTAGGAGGAGCCGAGCTTGGCCACGTCCTTCTTGGTCGCCTTCTCGAGGTAGCCGACGAGCTGTTGCACCGACCCGCCGGCCGAGCCGTCGTCGATGCGGCCGCCGTCGGCGTCGGTGATCTTCGCCCGGTCGGGCCAGCGCGTCTTGAGCGCGAACGTGGCGCCGGCGGTCAGCGACGGGTGCAGGGTCTTGGGCGTCCAGTCGACCTTCCAGGCGCGATCGGCCACCTTCAGGTCGATCTGTCCCTCGTAGGTCCAGTCGCCGATGTTCTTCAGTTTCAAGGTCGTGGTGTACGGCACGTGGGCCCGGTCGTCGCCGGACTTGGTGACGGTGCCGAGCTTGACCGAGGTCGACTCGACCGCGAGGCCGGTGCGCATCTGGTCGTACGCCGTCAGTTGCTGCGGCGCGGCCAGCGTGGCGCTCATGGCCGCCTTGTCACCCGACTGCCAGGCGGCGGCGAAAAGCCGCGCCGTCTCGGCGGGTGTGCCTCTCGTATGAAACACGTAGTACGCGCCACCGGCAGCGGCCCCCGCCGCCAGCACGGTGACGCAGGACACGATCGCGATGGTGCGGCCACGCGCCACTGGTCAGCCCCCATGGTCATCGACAGGTTGCAGAGCTTAGCGACAAATTAGGACATATTGCTGGCAGCTTTGAAGCTCGACGCATAGGTCGGCACGTACTCCTGACCGGACAGCTCCCGGATCGCGGCCATGATCTCGTCGGTCACCCGGCGGCGGTCGCGGGCCTTGCTGTGGTCGCCCTCGAACCGCATCGGCGCGCCGATCGTGATGCCGATCCTGGCCGGGCGCGGCACCTTGGCGCCGACCGGCAGCACGCGTTCGGTGCCGCTGAGGGCCACCGGCAGCACGGGCGCGCCCGTCTTGAGCGCCAGCCAGGCCACGCCGATCTTGCCGCGGTAGAGGCGGCCGTCGGGGGAGCGGGTGCCCTCGGGGTGGATGCCGAACAACTCGCCGCGGTCCAGCAGGTCGGCGGCGGCGTCCAGCATCTCCTGCGCGGCGTGCGCGCTGTCGCGGTCGGTGGGCAGGCTGCCGCCCAGGCGCATGAACCAGCCGGAGACCGGGTTGCCGGAGAAGTATTCCTTCTTGGCGGCGAACGTCACGTGCCGCGGCAGGAGCGCGGGCAGCAGGTAGGAGTCGAGCACCGACAAGTGGTTGGCGGCGAGAATCGCCGGTCCCGTCCTCGGCACGTGCGCCGCGCCGGAGATGTGCGGGCGGCACATCGCATGGGCGATCGGCGTAGCGGCGAACTTGACCACTTCATATAGCAACGGGCTCTCCTGGATGATCGGCGGTCCGGCCACCCACCCTAGAGCAGGCGCCCCGGCCGGAACCGGGGCGCCTGAAAAGCCTAAGGCCGATGTGGCGGTCGCCTCCTCGGCGAGATGCACAACACGGCTCCAGCCGAACGGTATTCCGTGAAGGCGGTAATTTGCGGCCCGGGGGACACAGACCACATCGGCCATTCGATGCTAACGGACATCCGGCGGCACGTATTCCACCGGCCTAAAAGAAACGGTCAGGTTCTGGTCCAGTGTGGCTGGGCGACGTCGAAGACCCGCAGCTCACGGCCACGCAGAGCGACCTCCGCGAACTGCCACAAAATCGCCCCCGTCGGCGCGTGGACGACGATCGAGGGCCCCAGCGGCATCTGCAGCAGCCCGCCGCGCCAGCGCGGCACCCCCGGCGCCAGGAACCGCTCCAGCGGCACAGCGTGCACCGAGGCCACCTCGTGCGCGTCGGCGACCGGTCGTTGCTCCCCGCCGAAGGCCACCACCGGCGTGATGACGAACCCCGAGTCGGTGACGAAGTCGTCGAGCAGCCCCGCCACCTCGACACCGGTGACGGCCGTCTCCTCGGCCAGCTCCCGCAGCGCCGCCTCGACCGGCTGCTCGCCGTCGTCGAGCCGCCCGCCCGGCAGCGCCCACTGCCCGGGATTGCGTCCGCGCGACGCCCGCCTGATGAGGATCGTGTACGGCAGGCCGGCCGGGTCCTTGAGCACGCACACCGTCACGGCGGCCCGGCGCACCCCCTCGGCCGGCGGCACCTCCCGGCGGTCGAAGGCGGTCAGGCGGGTGGCGACCAGCTCACGCAACTCATCGATCGGAGGAAGCACCAGCACAGGATCTCACGCCCGCTATATCCACCTATGTCATTCGAGACGGCGCTTGCCGGGCGTCCGGAAGGTGTCAGTCGAGTCCGCGCTTGCCGGGCGTCCAGAAGGGCTTCGTCCGGACGTCCCCGCGCTGCCAGCCCCGTTCGCGTACGAGATGCGCGCGGACGGCCTGGATCGTCCGGGCCTCCCCGGCGAGGTAGGCCACCCCGGGCTCGTCCGGCAGGTCGAGCTTCCTGACGGCCTCCACCAGCAGCTCGGAGTTCGCGGCGGACGCTCCGTCGCGGCAGACCCGGGTGAGCTCGCGCGGCAGGTCCAGATGGTCACCGGGCCCATCGGCCTCCACGGCCCCGAACACCGTCTCGCCCAGCGGCAGCGCGCGCAGCATCGCGCCGAACGCGACCGACGCCGTCTCCTCCCCGGCGAACAGATGGTAGGGCGCGGGGCGTACCACGAGGCTGCCTTCCGGCTTGGTGAAGGCGATCTCCTGGCCGGGGTGGGCGTTCCTGATCCAGGTCGTGCCCGGTCCGTCGCCGCCGTGGTCGAAGCCGATCAGCTCGATGGTCTGCCAGCTGGGGTCGTGGTGCCAGATCGAGTACGTACGCAGGGCGTCGGTGATCTCGCCCCGTAACCACGTACGGGCGGCGAAGATGTCGTTGACCGCCAGCCGGACGTGCTGGCCGGGGGTCCACTTCAGCCCGCTCAGGGCCTCGCCGCCGATCCTGACCTTCCGCATGCGCGGCGTCACCTGCTCGGTCTCCAACACCTCCCCGACGACGAACAGCCGGTCGCGCAGCGCGCGGGTGATGGTCGTCTTCATTTCCAACTCCTTGCTGAGTGCGGACGCGGGCTTAGTGCGTACGGGCTGCGCGTCTACGCGCTAAGCGCGTACGGGCCGCTGCGCGCGTACGGGCTAAGTGCGTGCGGGCTGTGTGTGTACGGGCTGTGTGCGTACGGGCTGAGCGAGAACGCGCGGGCGGGCTGTGTGCGGACCTGTGGCCGGGCTGAGCGCGGACCTGTGAAGCTGAGCGCGGATGGTCAGCGGCGGCGGGGGTCCAGCTGCTCGATCCGGCGGCGGGCCTCGATGAAGATCGTCTGGATCTCGTCGACCACCCGGGGGTCGCCGTGCGCGTGGGCGAGCGTCTTGACCGCGGCCTTCACCAGGCGCAGGGCCGGGCCGATGATCTCGGCCGCCTCGGGCTCGCGGAACATCCCCCATTCGCCCCGGCTGGCCGCCCGCGCCCAGAGCCGGTCGATCTCCTCGGCCTGCTCACCGACCACGCTCTGGCCCGCCTCGGTGATGTGGTGCACCTTGCGGCCCTCGGCCGCCTCGACCCGGACGAGGCCCTCGTCCTCCAGCATCTGCAGCGTCGGGTAGATGGAGCCCGCGCTGGGCTCGTACGTCCCGTTGAACCGGTCGGCGAGGCGGTTCATCACCTGATAGCCGTGGCCGGGCTGCTCGGCGAGCAGGGCCAGGATCGCCAGGCGCAGCTCACCGGGCCCGAAGAAGCGCCCGGTCGGCCCGAGACCGCCTCCGCCGGGCGCGCGGCGTGCGTTCATCATGGCTCGGATGCTATATCGAACGATATAACGAAGTAAACCTCAGCTCCGCGTCAAGGCCAGCCCCCGTGCGTCGTGGCGGGCGGTGAGGGTCACGCCGCTGTGGTCGCAGCGGACCGACTGCAGCAGGGGAGTGTTGGACAGGACGGTGACACCGGGGTCCGCCCAGCGCGCGGCCGTGGCCGCCGCGTCCGCGCCGGGCAGGACCAGGCACGCGTACGTGGCGTCGGCCGGCCGCGGGCCGTGGTCGAAGCCGACGGTGAACACCTCGGCGGCCAGCGTCGCGGTGGACCCGGTCGCGGTGATGTCCGCCCAACTGCCGCTCCGGCGCTCCACCCGCGCCGAAAGGGGCTCCCGGTCGGACAGCGGCAGGTAACCGATCTGCCCCTGATGCACGAAGGACCCGGTCGTCCTCGGCCCGGTGGTCCTCGGCCCGGTGGCCAACGGGTCGATCGTCAACGGGCCGGTTGCCAGGCGCTGGTCGATCGTCGTCACCACCCTGTACGCGGCCGACGGCGCGGTGATCCCGGCCCCGAGCGCGACGAAGACGTCGTCGAAGCAGAACCACGCCTTCCAGCCGTCCGTGATCCGGTCGGTCCCCGCAAGGCGCATCACGGCCACGCCGTGGCGGCCGTCCGTCCAGCCGCCGACGTCCGGTGACGCGCCGTGCCGGTCGTTGGGACGGGGGAGGAGCGCCGCCGGGTCGGGGGGTTGCTCGGCGGTCACACCGGGCAGGCGCGCCCAGTCCCACAGTGGGATGACCCCCCGGTAGCCGTCCTCCGGCCCGTCGCCGACCCGGATGGGGGCGACGCCGTCGCCGAGGTGGCGGCCACGCAGGTTCTCGCCGTTCATGCTCTCGGTGGGCGCGGTACGGGTGGACGACATGCGCACCGACACCGACCAGCCGGGCCGCCGGTGCACGAGGTAGTCGGAACGTGGGTAATAACGACACCCAACGGGCCCGGCAGCGGGTCGTGCGGCCTCGGTCCTGGCAGCGGGCTGTACGCCTTCGGTCCCGGTAGGGAGCCGTGACGCCTTGGACCCGGCACTGGACCCGGGAGCGGGTCCCGCAGTGGCCCTGGGAGTGGAGCTGGGAGCGGGCTCCGCAGTGGTCCCGGCAGTGCGTTCCGCGGTCGGCTGTTCGGCCTCGGCCAGGCGTTGTTCGAAGGCCGCCAGTTCGGCCTGCCGGGGCGCGCCGGACGCGCGCAGGCGGCGGATCGCGGTTCGCAGGTCGGGGGTGGGTCGGTGGGCGTCCGCTCGGGTGATGTTGCGGCCCATGGTGGTGAAGTCGAAGACGCCCCCGTGTATCGCCCACTGCAGGCCCTCCAGCAGGAAGTCGGTGAAGAAGCTCACCTCGGTGCCGCCGAACGCCCACGGCGTGCCGTACACCACATAGATCCACAAGCCCAGGTCGGCGGCCAGCGCGAAGCCGTAGCCGCCGGAGTAGAGCTGCGCGCCGTGCTGGTGGAAGCTGAAGTCGTCCTGGATGCCCTCGCCGTGGGTCGGCCGCAGGGTCGTCGCCATCCGCGCGACCGCCGAGGAGACCAGGTCGGCGTCGTCCACCAGCAGGCCGTGGCGCAGGACGACCGCCTGGGTCCAGACGAGGTTCTGGCCGGTCATCTCCCCATGGCCCGCGCAGCCCGCGAGCCAGGTGCCCCAGGCCATGCGCTCGGCCGGGTCGAGCCGGTCGGCGAGTAGCAGGAGGGCGTCTCCGGCCAGTTGGGGAGCGGCGATCTCGTTGTACCACCAGTTGGCGCTGCGCGGCCCGCGGCGGCGCCAGGCGTCCAGGGCGGTGAGCGCGCTGGCATGGTGCTGTGGGGAGAGCGCCAGGGAGAGGGTCCTGGACAGGTGTTCCAGCGGTGCCCAGTTCCGGCCGTCGCCCCGGTCGGCGTAGTCGAGGTCCGGCCAAGTGCCATCAGCCCCGAGCCGGTTCACCAGAGGGGTGGGCCCGTCGGCGCCGGGACTGGCCGGTGGGCCGGCGACAAGGCTGGTCGGGAGGTCGGGGATGGGGCCGGTTAGAAGGGCCGGGTCGGCCAGGCCGGTGGCCGCGCCGACTGCGGTGGTGCCGGAGGCGGTGTCCAGCAGTTCGTGCCGCAGCCGGCCCCTGGCCGTTTCGAGGGCCGTGGCGACGGCCGTTTCGAGATCTGGCATGTCGCTCCTCAATCGTGGCGCAGCAGGGCGAAGGCGCGGTCGGCGCGGTGTACGGCCTCCGGCTCTACTTCCGCCAGCGCGCGCCCGTCGGCCAGGGACTGCCAGTTGTACCTGGCCAGTACCCGGTGCGCGGCCAGCACCTGCGCCGCCAGCAGCGAGGCGGTGAGGGCGTCGGGGATCTCCGGGGCCTCCGCGAGCGCGGCGGTCAGGGCGTCCTCATCCATCGACATGTGATGCAGCAGGCGGGCGGCCACGCTGGGCGTGCCGAACACCATGCGGCGAAAGGCGATCACCTCTGGCTGGTCGTTCAGCCCGGTGACCGGGTCGTGCCGGGCCAGGGCGTCGAGGAAGTGCCGGTGCAGCGCCGTCAGCGGATGCTCGCCGGCCGTGCGCTGCCGCACCACCCGCGCGAACTCGCCCTGGTGGTCGCTGATGCGGTGCAGGACGAGGTCCTCCTTGGCCGGGAAGTACTTGAACAGTGTCGGCTTCGACACCCGCGCGGCGGCGGCGATCTCGGTGACGGGGACCTCGTCGAAACCACGCGCCAGGAAGAGCGAGATGGCCGCCGTGGAGATGGCCTCGCGCACGTGTTCCCTCTGCAACTGCCGAAGTCCTGTCATGAGGCCACTCTACCAAAGTGTTAACCTGGTAAAAGTATTAACCGAGTTAACTGGAGGTGGAATGACCACGCTCGACGAGGAGAGGCGATACGTCGAACAGTGCGGAGCCGGGCTGCGCAGGATGCTCGACGCGGCACGGGACAACGTGATCGTCGGCGAGAGCGTGGCGGGCGACCGCTACAGCGCCGAACGGCTCGGCCGCCACCTCAAGAGCCTGGCCAAGGAGCTGAGCGAGGAGCCCGAGGGCCCGCCGTTCTTCGGACGGCTCGACTTCGGCGGCGATTCCGCCGAGCACCGGGGGCGCAGCTACCACATCGGCCGGCGGCACATCACCGGCGAGCACGGCGGCCCGCCGGTGGTCATCGACTGGCGGGCGCCCGTCTCTCGGGCGTTCTACCGGGCCAGCGCCCGCGACCCGCTGGGCGTCGAGGTACGCCGCCGATTCGGCTGGGCCGGCACCACGCTCACGTCGTTCGAGGACGAACGGCTCGCCCAAGGCCAGGAGACCGAGAGCCGGATCCTGGCCGCCGAGATCGAACGGCCGCGCGTCGGCCCGATGCGCGACATCGTCGCCACCATCCAGCCCGAGCAGGACGACCTGGTCCGTGCCGGGCTGGAGGAGTCGATCTGCGTGCAGGGCGCACCTGGCACCGGCAAGACGGCCGTCGGCCTGCACCGGGCGGCGTTCCTGCTGTACGCGCACCGGCAGCGGCTGGAGCGCTCGGGGGTGCTGGTGCTGGGTCCCAACCGGGCCTTCCTCGGATACATCTCGGCGGTGCTGCCCGCGCTGGGCGAGGTCGACGTCGAGCAGTCCACGCTGGAGCGGCTGCTGGGCACGGTCGCGGTCACGGCCACGGACAGCACGGCCGCCGCGCTGGTCAAGCACGACGCGCGGATGGCCGAGGTTTTGCGCAAGGCCCTGTACGGGCGCATCGGCAAACCGGTCGAACCCGTCTCCGTCGCCGACGGCTCCTACCGGTGGCGGGTCGGCGAGGACGAACTGCGCCGCATCGTCGACGACACGCGGCGCGAGGCCATGCCGTACGCGATCGGGCGTGAACGGGTGCGCGCCCGGATCACCGAGCTGATGCGGCGCCAGGCCGAGCTGCGCGGTCACACGGGCAACGCCGTCTGGACGCGCAAGATCGGCAAGGCGCTCACGCCGTTCCTGGACGAGATCTGGCCGGCCGTACGCCCCGAGGAGCTCCTGTGCGCGCTGCTGAGCGACCCGGAACCGGCCGCCCCGATCCTGACGGCCGACGAACGGGCGGCCATCACCTGGGCCCGGCCGCCGCGCGGCTACAAGAGCGCCAAGTGGTCCGAGGCCGACCTGGTGCTGCTCGACGAGATCGCCGGGCTGCTGGAACGGCCGCGCGGCTACGGCCACGTCATCGTGGACGAGGCGCAGGACCTGTCGCCGATGCAGTGCAGGGCGGTGGCCAGGCGCAGCGAGCACGGCTCGATCACCGTGCTCGGCGACCTGGCGCAGGGCACCACGCCATGGGCGGCCGTGTCCTGGCCGCGGCACCTGGAACTGCTCGGCAAGCCGGAGGCCGGGATCGTCGCGCTGACGACCGGGTTCCGGGTGCCCGCGGTGGTGGTCGGCCCGGCCAACCGGCTGCTGGCGGCGCTCGACGTGGACGTGCCCGCCACCACGTCGTACCGCACCGACGGCAGGCTGCTCGTCACCGAGGTGACCGAGCTGGAGAAGGGGGTCGTCGCGGCCGCCCGTGAGGCGCTGACCTTCGAGGGGTCGATCGGCGTCATCGCGGCCGACGCCGACGCCGGCCCGCTCACCGACGCCCTCTGGAACGGCGGCCTCGACATCGGCGAGCGGCTGAGCGTGGTGCCCGCCTCGATGGCCAAGGGCCTGGAGTACGACCACGTGGTGCTGGCCGAGCCCGCCGCCATCGTCGAGGCCGAGGCGCGCGGCCTCAACCGCCTGTACGTCGCGCTCACCCGCGCGGTCTCCCGGCTGGATGTGGTGCACTCCCGGCCGCTACCTCTCGATGTCTTTACAGCCCCCGAAATCACCTGAATTACCAGATGTCGTAGCCTGATCCGCTCGACAGGACGACCGACACGGTGTGTGATGGCCTCACGTCAGGAACGGGCCGCCGACTTGGTTGTGTTCTCGAGAGGAGCCCAGATCGTGACCTCCCCCCAGGATCAGCCCCCGGGCGACGATCCGTCCCGCCGTGAGGCCCAGTGGGCGCAGCAGCCGCCCCCCGGGCCGCCGCCTCCGCCCCCCTACGAGCAGGCGCCGTACGCGCAGTCCGGCCAGAAGTCGGCCGGGCAGTTGCTGTCGATCATCGCGTTCGTCTGCGCGGCGATATCCCTGCTGTTCATCCCTATTCTGTTCGGCCTGGCCGGGATCGGGCTGGGCATCGCGGGCCACACGCGCGGCGAGACGCTGGGCAAGTGGGCCGCGGTCACCTCGGGTGTGGCGATGATCCTCGGCATGGTCATCGGCTACATCGTGGTGTCCAACATGAACACCTGATCCCGCCGTCCCCTGCCTGCCGCCCGGCCAGGACGGTGGGCAGGGACAGCACCTGGAAGGTTCAGCGGAGCGGTCGCGCGGCCGGCAGGCGGAGCCGGTCGACGGCCTCGCGGCGGGTCTTCTCCGGGCGGCGGTCGTAGCGGGCCGTGGTTGCCGGTGACGAGTGGCCGACCAGCGCCTGGGCGGTGGCCAGGTCGACGCCCGCGTCCAGCAACTCGCCGATGAAGGTGCGACGGAAGTCGTGCGCCGTACGCCGGGACGCCCCCGCCTCGCCCAGCCGCCTTGCCAGGATGTCGGCGATGCCCTGCCCGGTCAGCCCGACGGGGCGGCCCTCGCGCATCCGTACGCGGCCCATCCTGCTGATCGGGCTGAACAACGCGCCCGCCTCATCGCCCCGCACCGCCAGCCACCGCTCGACCAGCCCGATCGCGTCGGTCGTCAGGTAGACCATCCGCTCTTTGTCGCGCTTGCCGCGGACCCGGAGCGAGCGGGCGCCAGGGTCGTAGTCGGACAGCGACAGGCCGCCGATCTCGGCGCGGCGGCAGCCGGTGGAGTAGAGCACCGCGATCAGTGCCGCGTCGCGGATCCCGGCGGGTGAGTCGTCGCAGGCCGACAGGGCCGCCCCCACGACCTCCGGTGGCACGTGGTGACCGGTGGGCAGGCGGCTCTGGCGTACCGGAGCCAGGTCGGAGGCGCGCGCGTAGTCCTCCGCGCTGCTCTGCCCGAGCCGCCACGCCTCCTTCAGCACCCGGCGCAGCGCCACCAGGTGCTTGTTGACGTAGGCCGCCGACCAGCCTTGATCGGTCAGCAGGGTGCGAATGCGTACCGTGTGCTCGTAACGCAGCAGATGCCACGGTTGGCCCGCGCCGCTGGCCGCCTCGTCGCCGGTGAGCAGGCGGGCCAGCCGGTCGAGGCAGCCGCGCATCGTGCGGCGCGACTCGGGGCTGGTCAGCGAGTCGAGATAGACGTGATAGGGGTCGCGGGCCGGCTCGACGAGCGTGGTCGGCAGGCCCGGTACGGCGGGCAGGCTCACCCGGCGATCTTAGCCCCGGGATCACTCTTCGAGGCGGGTCACGGCCTTCAGCAGGCGGTCGACGTCAGAATGGTCGTTGTAGTGCACCAGCCCGACCCGCACCGCGCTGCCGGAGTCGCGGATGCCCAGCGCGCCGGTCAGCTCCCAGGCGTAGTTGTGACCGTTCCACACGTTCACGCGGCGCGCGGCCAGCGCCTCCGCGACCTCGCGAGGGGTGCGCCCGGCGACGGTGAAGTAGGCGGTCGAGGTACGCCTGGCGGGCTTGCCGTACAACGTGACGTGCGGCATCGCCTCCAGGCCCGCGATCAGCACGGCGAACAGCTCCTGCTCGTACACCTCGGCCGCGGACAGCGAGGTGAGCAGCCGCTCCCTGCGCGTCCCGGTGCCGGGGACCATGGTGGCCAGGTGGTTCACCGCGGCAGTCACGCCGGCCAGATCGGCGAAGGGGGACGTGCCCCACTCGAAGCGATCCGGCACCGTGTCGGGGGAGGAGGCCAGCTTGTCCGGTCTGATCGTCTCCAGCAGCGCCGGATCGGCGATGACCGCGCCGATGTGCGGGCCCGACCACTTGTAGGCGCTGGTGGCGTAGAAGTCGGCCCCCAGCTCCGCGATGTCCACGGGGCCGTGCGCGGTGGCGTGCACGCCGTCCACGTAGGTCAGCGCCCCCGCCGCGTGTGCCAGCGTGGTGATCGCGGCAACGTCCGGGCGGGTGCCCAGCACGTTGCTCGCGGCGGTCACCGCCACCAGCTTGGTACGCTCGCCGATCAGGTTCGTGTACTGCTCCACCGGCAGCTCCCCGGTCGCCGGGTCCACCTCGGCCCAGCGGATCGTCGCCCCGGCGCGCGTGGCGAGCTGTATCCAGGGCCGTACATTGGCGTCGTGGTCGAGCCGCGAGACCACCACCTCGTCGCCGGGGCCCCAGCCCAGGGCCAGCGCGCCGGCCAGGCGATAGGTCAGCGTCGTCATATTCGGCCCGAGGATCACCCCGTCCGGCAGGCAGCCGACCAGGTCGGCCACGGCCGCGCGGCAGGCCGCCACGATCTCGTCGGCGCGGTGGCTGGCCTCGAAGGCGCCGCCCGCGTTGCCGATACCCGTACGGTAGGCGCTCACGATGGCGTCGATCACCGACTGCGGGACCTGAGTGCCCGCCGCGCCGTCGAGATAGGCGTGGCCGTCGTCCAGCGCGGGATAGGTCGCGCGTACCGATTGAACAGGGAATTTAGCGACCGGAAATTTAGTGGCAAAGGGCATGATGTGTTCATGCTCACCCTGAGAGAGCTCAACCGGGCCACCTTGGCGCGGCAGCATCTTTTGCGCCGCCACCAGGGCGGCGTGGCCGCCGTCGTGCACCGCCTGGCCGGGCTGCAGGCGCAGGAGCCGCGCCCGCCGTACCTGGGACTGTGGACCCGGCTCGACGGGTTCGCCCGCGCCGACCTGCACGCGGCGCTGCGCGCGCGGACGCTCGTGCGCGCCACCATGATGCGCGCCACCCTGCACCTGGTGACCGCGGCGGACTTCGCCGAGTTCCGGCCCCTGTTACAGCCGCTGCTCGCCGCCGCGGCGCGCCGCTTCCCGGAGGTCGACTTCGCCGCCGTCGCGGTAGCGGCGGAGCGGCTGCTGGCCGAGGGGCCGCACACGTTCAACGAACTGCGGCCGAGGCTGGAGAGGGAGTTCCCGGGCGCCTACGACCGGGCGCTCGGCTACGCGGTGCGCATGATGGTCCCGTTGATCATGGTGCCGACCGAGGACCGGTGGAGCTTCCCGCGCGAGGCCGCCTTCGCCCTGCCGGGCATCGAGCTCGCCGCGGAGCCGGACATCGGGACGCTCGTCGAGCGGTACCTGGTCGCGTTCGGCCCGGCCACCGCCGCCGACATGCAGACGTGGTCGGGGCTGAGCGGGCTCAAGGCCGTGCTGAACGGCATGCGCGACCGGCTGGAGGTGCTGGTGGACGAGCGCGGCCGGGAGCTGTTCGACCTGCCCGAGGCGCCCAGGCCGGAGGAGGACGTGCCGGCGCCGGTCAGGTTCCTGCCCGACTTCGACAATCTGATGCTCGGCCACGCCGACCGTACCCGCGTGCTGGCCGAGGAGCACCGCGGCGAGGTCGTCACCAAGAACCTGCGCGTCCGCGCCACCTACCTGGTCGACGGCTTCGTGGCCGGGACCTGGCAGATCAGGCGCACGGGTAAGAAGGCCAAGCTGCTCCTCACGCCCTTCACCCCGGTGCCGACCGAGGCGCTGGAGGAGGAGGCGATGGCCCTGCTGGCCTTCGCCGAGCCGGACGCGGAGGCCCGCTCACTTGAAGTAATGAGCTGATTCTGATTTGTTCGGGGCGGAGGTATGAGCCATGCCGCAGCTGACCGCCCTGGATGCCCAGTTTCTCCATTTCGAGACGGCGACGAACATCGCCAACATCGCCGGCCTGGCCATCCTGGACGGCGATCTCAACCGCGCCGACCTCCAGGCCCTGCTGGAACGGCGCCTGCCGTACGTGCCCGCGTTGCGGCGCAAGCTCGCGTTCGTGCCCCTCGGGCTGGACCACCCCTACTGGGTGCAGGAGGACGACCTCGACCTCGACTATCACGTACGGGAGATCGGGCTGCCGCCGCCCGGCGACGACCGGCAGCTGGCCGACCAGGTGTCCCGGCTGCACGCCCGCCGCCTGGACCGCCGCCGGCCGCTGTGGGAGATCTACCTGATCCACGGCCTGTCCGGCGGCCGCATGGGGCTCTACACCAAGATCCATCACGCGGCCGTGGACGGCATCGGCGGCGCCGACGTACTGGCCGCCCTCCTCGACGTGGGCCCCATACCCGCGCCGGCGCCCGCGGTCGCGCCCGAGCGCGACTCGGAGCCGCCGGGAGCGGCCGAGATGGTCCTGCGCGGGCTCGCCAGGCTGGCCGGCAATCCGGCGCAGGCGGTGCGCTTCGCCGCCCGGGCGATGCCGCACCTGGACGAGATCCCCGTCGTGTCGTCGCTGCCGGGCAGCCGGATGGTGTCGGGGCTGGCCCGCCGGGTCGCCGGCTCCGGGCAGGCCCCGGAACTGCCGTCGCTGCCCGCGCCCAAGACGCCGTTCAGCGGGCCGGTCTCCGAGCATCGGCGCTTCGCGTTCGTCTCCTTGCCGCTGGAGGAGATCAAGCAGGTGCGCAAGGCGTTCGGGGTGACGGTGAACGACGTGGTGATGGCCGTGTGCGCGGGCGCGCTGCGCCGGTGGCTGGCCGCGCACGGCGGCGTCCCGCGTCAGCCGCTGATCGCCGGGGTGCCGTTCTCGCTGCGGGAGGCGGGGACGGGTGGCAACCAGGTGACGTTCATGACGGCGCCGCTGGCCGTCCACCTCGAGGATCCCGTGGCGCGGCTGCAGCAGGTGCGGCTCGCCATGCAGCGGATCAAGGACAGGTTCTCGCTGGCGCCCGCGCGGTGGCTGCGCGAGCTGAGCGAGTCGATGCCCGCCGCCCTCATGGGGCTGGCCTCCAGATCGGCGTTCGGCCTGGTCGGGCAGACCGCGCCGCCCATCAACGTGGCCATCTCGAACGTACCGGGCCCGCAGTTCCCCCTGTACGTGTGCGGCGCCCGGCTGCTCACCCACTACCCGGTCTCGGTGATCACCGACGTGAGCGGCGGGGTGAACATCACCGCCTTCTCCTACGACGGCTCCCTGGACATCGGCGTGGTCACCGACCGGGAGATGGTGCCCGACGCGTGGGAGCTCGCCGACGATCTGCGCGGGGCGCTGGACGAACTGCTCAACGCGGAACGGAACCTGCCGCAATAGCGCACGCTGCCCCGTTTTCTACCGGCGGCTTTTACCGGTCGCCGGGCGGGCGCCGAGCATGGCCGGGCAGCGGGTAGCGTGGAAGACGATGGTGGGACTGAGGCCGGACACGCGTCTCGTCGCCTTAACGAGTATGGCGGCGAGTTCACTCTCGCCCTGCCGCGCGCGGCCACGGCGAACCTCTTACGACGGACAGGTGCCGAATCACCCGCGCGCGGGAAGTAACCGATGATGGCCATCTTCGCCCCCCGGGCCGCGGTCGTCCAGCCGGACCCGCGCATCAGGAGCAGCCGGACAGCGTGGTCGGCGACGACCCGCTGCGTCTCCCGCTCCCTCGCCCCCGAGGGACTTCTTGGTCCGAGATCGATATTCGCCAGTCGAACGACCCGAGCGAGGAGAGTGTCTTGTCCCAAGCAGCAGAGGTTCTCGAGCTAGACGAAAACATCGCCGACGGCGCCCCCGTCGCCGGCGCTGACTCGGTCAAGGCGTACCTGAAGGAGATCGGGCGGGTGCCGCTGCTCACCGCCGAGCAGGAGATCGACCTCGCCAAGCGGATCGAGGCGGGACTGTTCGCCGCCGAGCGCCTCAGCACGGAGGCCGATCTGCCCGGTCAGCTCCGCGCCGACCTCGAATGGATCGCCTGCGACGGCCTGCGGGCCAAGGAACGCATGCTGGAGGCCAACCTGCGCCTGGTGGTCTCGATCGCCAAGCGCTACACCGGCCGCGGCATGCTCTTCCTCGACCTGATCCAGGAGGGCAACCTCGGGCTGATCCGTACGATCGAGAAGTTCGACTACCGGCTCGGGTTCAAGTTCTCCACCTATGCCACGTGGTGGATCAAGCAGGCCATCACCCGGGCGATGGCCGACCAGGCGCGGACGATCCGCATCCCGGTCCACATGGTCGAGATGATCAACAAGGTGGCGCGGGCGCAGCGGCGGCTGTCCGGCGAGCTCGGCCGCGAGCCCACGCCCGAGGAGATCGCCGTCGAGACCGAGCTGCCCATCGACCGGGTCGCCGAGGTGCAGGGCTACGGCCGCGAGCCGATCTCCCTGCACACGCCGCTGGGCGAGGAGGGCGACAGCGAGTTCGGCGACCTCATCGAGGACACCGAGGCCGTCTCCCCGGCCGACGCGGTCTCGTTCACCCTGCTCCAGCAGCAGCTGCGAGCCCTGCTCGACGAGCTGTCCGAGCGCGAGGCGGGCGTCATCTCCATGCGGTACGGCCTGAACGACGGCAAGCCGATGACCCTCGACGAGATCGGCAGGATCTACGGCGTGACCCGCGAGCGGATCCGGCAGATCGAGGCCAAGACCATGTCCAAGCTCCGCCACCCGTCGAGGGCTCTGGCGCTGCGCGAATACCTCAGCTAGGACGGGTGGCCCGTACCCCGGCTAGGACGGGCGGCTCAGCTGGGACGGGCGGTCAGCCACGTCCGGTCGGAGGTCAGGAAGCGGTCCACGACCAGCCCGGACTCGGCCAGAGCCGTGGTGAGCTGGTCGTCGCTGAGCGGCCGCTCGACGATCGACTGGGTCCAGAGTCGGCCGTCGGTCTCGTACCTCAGGGTGAGATTCACCAGATCCCGCCCTGACGGGGCGAACTCGGTGATCGTGGTGGTGAACCCGGACCGCCCGAAGGTCGTCCCCACTGACCAGGTGGCGCGTACGTCCAGCGGAATCCACTGGATCACCACCACGCCGTCGTCACGCACGTGGCGGCGGCAGCAGTCGAGGAAGCGCCGCCTGGTCGAGACCAGCGGCACATGAATGAGCAGCGAGGCCAGCAGCACGGCGTCGAAGCGCCGCTCAAGCGCGAGGTCCTCGATCCGCGCGTGTACCCGCTCGGCGCCCTCGACCCTGGCCAGCATCTCGGCCGACTCGTCGACGGCCACCACGTCGTAGCCGAGGGCGGTGAGGGCGTGCGTGACCCGGCCCGTGCCCGCGCCCAGTTCGAGGATCGACCCGCCCACGGGCACACCCCGCTGAATGATCTCCGGTTCGCCCGCGGCGTCGATCGCGGCGTAGAACTCCACCGGTGAGCCGTCGGAGGTGAACACCCCCGGTCCAGTACCCGTGTTCATAACCGCACTGTAGATCGGAAAGGCGGCCCACCGGGGTAATTCCCATTTCCGCTTCATCCTGTTGAATTCCTGTGAACTCCGTGACGCCGGATGCAATTGACGAACAACATCGGTTGGTTCATGCTGGGCGGTGTTGGCGGCCAACGGCCCCGGGATTCCGCGGCCGACCTGCTATTCCGTGACGAAGCTGCCACGTCCTGTGCCGTTCTCTTTACCATGCGCTTTGTCCGGAGGTGTAATGGAAATCGAGAGCACCATAAAGAAGATTCTGGCGACCGAATTGTTCGTCGAGACGCCGGCCGAGGAAATCAGCGACCACGAGAGCCTGCGCGACATCTACGGGCTCGATTCTCTGGGATTCACCGAACTCCGCGTGCAATGTGAGGACATCTTCGATGTCCGCGTCTCCGACGAGGACTTCGTACCCGAGAACTTCCGTACCATCGCCGCCCTCGCCGCGCTCATCCGGCGCCTGCAGGGCGGCGGGACGTGAACCACGCGGGCCTGACCGCCGCGTCGCCGTCCCACAGCCTGCACCTGGATCACTACGGTGGCAGCCGGCTTCCGTTCGTCTCGGTCGGCGGCCGTGGCGTGCGGCTGCGGCTGGCCGAGCGCGGCGGCGCCGGGGAGCCGTTCGAGGTCATCGACGCCTCCGGCGGGTACGCCAGCGCCTGCCTCGGGGCCGGGCACCCGGCCGTGCTGGGCGCGTTGACGCGCGCGGCGACGGATCTCGGGTACGCGACGGACGAGATCGAGGTCGCCGAACGCACCCGCCTCCTCGCCGCGACGCTCGGCCCCGGTGGGCTGTGGCGCGACCACTTCCCACCGGGCGAATACCACGCGGCCGGCCGCAACTCCGGCTCCGAGGGCATGGAACTGGCCGTGCGGCTGGTCCTGGAGTCGAGATACGACCATCGACGGACGCGGCCCGACCCGGAGCGGGGCGGCCGCGATCTCGTGCTCGCCTTCCAGGGCGCGTGGCACGGATGGACGGGCGCGCTCACGCCGCTGCTCAACCGGCGCCACTTCCGCGCCGGGCTCCCGGGGATGGCCGCCGACGGCCCGTACGGGCTGACGGTGGAGCACCTTCCGTTCGGTGTCCCGGAGCCGTTACGCGAGTTCTTCGACCGCCACGGAGAGCGCCTGCTGGCCGTGGTCGTCGAGCCGGTCCAGGGTGACGCGGGCCTGCTGGTCCCCCCGCCCGGCTACCTGCGGACCCTGGCCGCGCTCGCCGCCGAGCATGGGGCGTTGCTGGTGGCCGACGAGGTCCTCACGTTCGCCAAGACCGGCCGGTTCTTCGCCATGGCGGACGAGGACGGCCCGATTCCCACCGATATCACCGTCATCGGCAAGAGCCTCGGCATGGGCGTGCTGTCCACCTCGATGGTGATCGCCAGGCGGTCGCTGTCCGTACGGCCGTCCGGTGCCGTGGCCACCTCCGACCTGCGTCCGCTGACCTGCGCGGTGATCCACGACGGCCTGCGGCTGATCGAGGAGGAGAAGCTGCTCGAACGCTCGGCCGAGCTCGGCGCGCGGCTGACCGCGCTCCTCGGCCGGGAGGTGCTCGACCGCTTCCCCGAGACCTATCGCGGGCTGCGGGGTACGGGGCTGCTGCAAGGGCTGGAGCTCACGGAGGACGCCGCGGACCGGCTGCGCGAGCTGCGGTCGCACATCATCAGGGCGGGCTGCTACATCGAGTTCATGGCCGGGGCGGGGCGCCGCTCCCACGGCCTGCCGTACGTCTTCCCCACCATGCGCGTGGCGCCGCCCCTGGTCACCAGCCCAGCCGAGGTGGAGGAGCTGGTCGCCGCGATTCGGCGGGGAACGGCGACGTTCCTCGGTACGGCGGCTCGGTGAGCGGGCCGACGAGCGGGCCGGTGAGTGGGCCGCGGCCGCTTCGCCGCCGTGTCGAGCACGTGGACACCGACGCCGCGGGGGTGGTCCACTTCACCCGCTACGCCTCGCTCATCGAGACCGCGCTGCTGGAGGACCTGGAGGCGATGGGCGTCGGCACCCGCCTGATGAGCGAGCACCAGCTGCAGCCGGCCGTGACCGAACTACGCATGCGCTACGGAGCCGCCGCCCGTTTCCCCGACCGGATCGAGGTACGCGCCGACGTCGACCATGTGGGCGGGGCCTCATGGCGAGTCTCCGGCACGGTACGCCGCCTGCCCGATCGTCCGGACGACGGGGCCGGGCCGCTGCTCGCCTCGGGCACGCTCGTGCTGTGCCTGGTCAACGCGGCCGACGGCAGTCCGGCACCGCTGCCCGCCGCCTTACGCGCCGCGCTGCGCGCCCAGCTGAGCGAAGAGAGGGCCGATGGCCGAGACGGGTGACTCGACCCTGGGATTCACGGAGATCAAGCAGTGGCTGCGGCACCGCCACCCCATGATCTACATCGACCGGGTGCTCGACTACGTGCCGGGAGAGTACCTGCGCAGCATGCTGTCGGTGTCCGGCAGCATGGACGCCATCGCCGGGCACTTCCCCGAGCGGGGCATCTACCCCGGCAGCCACCTGGTCCAGGCCATCGCCCAGTCGGGCATCATCCTCTACCAGATGAGCACGTCGAAGCTGGCCGACGACGAACTCACGCTCATCGGCTCGGCGCACAGCCGCTTCCACCGCATCGTGGTGGTCGGAGACCAGGTGATCTTCGACGTGCGCAGCGACAGGATCATCGGCAACACCTTCCACTTCTCCTGCCGGGCGACCGTGGAGGGCGAACGGGTGGCGGCCTTCCGCGGCTCCCTCATCCGGGTCACGGTCGAGCAGCTCGGGCGGCGGCTGTGGTGAACGTCTGGGTCACCGGCATGGCCTGGTCCACCGCCCTGGGCGACAGCCTGGCCGGGGTGTGGCAGCGGCTGCTCGACGGGGACGACGGGTTCCGGGAGGTACCGTCGGAGCACCGGCTGCGCAACCCGCTCGCCGCGACCCTGGCCGACCCGTCGCCGGAGCTGAAGCCGTCATCACGGCAGCGGGCCCTGGCGGAGAGCACACTGTCGCGCGCACTCGCCGATGCCGGGCTCACGCCCCGCTCGTTGGACGTCGGCGGGCCGTCCGGGGTCGTCCCTGGCGCGGTGGTGGACCCGTACCCCGTGCTGGGCACCAGTTTCGGGGCGCACCTGGACGATGAGGACGGGGATCTGTACCAGTGGGCGGTCGACGTCGCCGCCGCCGTGGGGCTGCGGCTGCCGCCCGTCGCCGTCAGTACGGCCTGTTCGTCCGGGTCCGACGCGATCGCGGTGGGCGCCGAGGTGGTCCGGTCGGGAGCCGCCGAGGTGAGCGTGTGCGGCGCGGCCGACGTGGTCACCCCGGCCAAGCGGCTCGCGCACACCGTACTGGGCACGATGTCGCCCACTCGGCTGCGCGCGTTCGATCGCCGGGCCGACGGGACGCTGCTGGGGGAGGGCGCGGGATTCGTCGTACTCGAACGCGAGGAGTCCGCCCGCGCCCGAGGCGCCGAGCCGTACGCGGTGCTGGCCGGAACAGGGGTGGCCAACGACGGAGCGGGCATGACGGCGCCCGACCCGGCCGGCAGCGGAGTCGGCCTCTCCGTGCGGCGCTGCCTGGCCGCCTCCGGGATCACCCCGGAAGACATCGCCGTGATCAACGCCCACGGGTCCGGTACACCTGTCAACGACGCCGCCGAGTCGGCCGCCTTGACCGGGCTGTTCGCGGGGTGCGCGGCGCCGCCTGTGGTGTTCGCGACCAAGGGGGCGCTGGGGCACACCCTCGGCGCCACCGGCGTGCTGGAGGCCATCGCGGTGGTGCTGGCGCTGCACTACGGCACGGTGCCGCCGGTCGCGGGCCTGGAAGAGGTGCTGGAGGGGTTCCCCCTTCCGGTCCCCGCCGGTCGGCCTGGCGGGCTGCGGCCCGGGGCGGGGCTCAGCCTGACGCTCGGCTTCGGCGGGTTCATCACGAGCCTGGCCTTCACCCGGGGAGCGCGGCATGTACGGTGATCGCCCCGGCCTGGCCACCCTGGCACACGGGCTGTGCGAGACCGGCGACCTGGCGGCGGCCGGGCGCCGGACCGCCTCCTTCTACGCCGACCCGGCGGCCTGGCTCGTGGTGGCCGCGGTCGAGGCGGCGCTGGCCGGGGCACCGGAGGCGGTGCGTCGGCGGGTGGCCGAGATCGGCGCCCTGGCCGTCAGCGACCACGGGACCCGCCACACCATGCGCTCAGTCGCCGACACGGCCGCCCGGGGCCGCATCTCTCCGCTACGCTTCGCCGGCGCTAACCCCGGCTCGCTCGCCGGCTTGCTCTGCATCACGCTCGGCTTCCGCGGCCCCAGCCTGCTGGTGTGCATGCCGCCGGAGCGCGCGGGGCCCGTCGTGGCGCTGATCGCGGCCGGCTGGCTGGCGACGGGCCAGTGCCGCTACGTCGCCGTCGCCGAGCACAGCGAGAACAACGGTCACCACACCGTCGCCGCCCGCATCCTGGCCCCGGCAGCAGATCGCCGCAACGCCGCCGCGCGGGCGCGAGCAGCGAGGCGCGGCGATGCCGATGGCCGGATCCCAGGTCCGGGATGAGCGCCGACGACCTTGGCCCGACGCTCGGCGAGGTGGAGACCTACCTTGCCGAGCGAGCCGTTGACGTCGACGGCGGTGACGGTGACGGTCGCGACGGCGGTGGCGGCGCAGAGCCTGGCTTGGCGACGTCCGTCGCGGCCATCGCCGAGGTGTTCGCCGAGCTGACCGATCGGCTGGGGAACGTGGTGGTTCTCGCTCTGCCGAGCGGGACGGCGCTGCTGCGGTATCTGTTCGGCGCGCTCCACGGCGGAGCGGTGCCCGTCGCCGTCCCGCCCGCCATGCCCGCGGGTCGCCTCGTGGAGGTCGCCCGTCGTCTCGGCGCGCGCCTGCTGGTCACCCCGTACGGCAGGGCTGTTCCCGGTACGGCGGTCAGGCGCTTCGGCCGTACCGCTGTCGCCACGCTCCCCGGTCCCTGGCAGTACCACGAGCCCGGCCACGTGATCATCCTGACCTCCGGGACCTCCGGTATCTTCAGCGGCTGCCTCCACCGGGCCTCGTCCCTGTTCCGGAACGCCGCCAGGCACGCCGGGGCGGTTGGGCTGCGGAGCGACGACACGATGCTGGTCACGCTGCCGCTGAACTTCTCCTACGCCCTGGTGGCCCAGGCGCTGGCGGGCCTGGTCACCGGTGCCCGCCTGGTGGTCACCGGGCCGCCGTTCAGCCCGCGGGGCTACCTCGACGCCGTACGCCGCCACGGCGTGACAAGCTCCTCGCTGACCCCCTTCCTCCTGCGGAACCTGGTGCCCGGTGCGCCGCCCCGGGGCCTGCGCATGCTCACCGTGGGCGGCGACGCCCTGCCGTCGGAGGAGGTCACCGCGCTGGTGCGGGCGCGGAGCGACCTGGAGGTGTACATCACGTACGGCCTGACGGAGGCGGGACCACGGGTCAGCACCCTGGCCGCGCATCTCGAACCCGCCCACCGGCACGGCTCGGTCGGCCGCCCACTGCCTGGCGTCGGGGTGTCCCTGCGGAACGTACGCGACGGGGTGGGGGAGTTGCTGGTGACCTCCGACACCGTGCTCGTGCGGCGGGTCGGCGCCACCGACGGCCGTACCGCTCCAGGGGAGGTCGCCACTGAGGGCCGCGCTCTCGACCGCCATACCGCTCCCGGGCAGATCGCCACTGAGGGCCGCGCTCCTGACCCCCATACCGCTTCGGCGCAGATCGCCACCGGGGATCTGTTCCGTCTCGACTCGGATGGCTATCTCTACTTCGCCGGCCGCATGGGGGACTCCTGCGTCGTGGACGGGGTCAAGGTGTCGCTGCCGTCGGTACGCCGCCTGGCCATGGGGCTGCCCGGAGTCGTGGCCGCGACCACCCGCCTGTGCCCCGGCCGCCGAGCCGGGCACGCCAGTGACGATGGGCAGGGCAGGCACGCGGGTGAGCACGGGCGCGGCACGTACGCGGGCGACGATCGGCGCAGCAGGTACGCGGGCGACGACGAGCACACCGAGCACGACGGGCAGCGGTTCGTCCTGGAGCTGTACATGCGCGACGCCACCGATGACGCGGTACGGCGCGTCCGGGCCGAGCTGCACCGCTTCCTGCTCCGCGCCGAACGCCCCTGCCGGATCCGGGGCATCCCCGCCCAGGAGGCCGCCTACAAGTGAGACGGCCGCCTACAAGGAAAACGGCCGCCTACCGTGAGACGGCTCCTCCTCGATGCAGGAGGACACCTACAGGTGAGACGGGTCCTCGTCGATGCAGGAGGACGCCTACAAGCGGGACGGATCATCGTCGATGTAGGCGGCCAGTTCGCGCACGGTGGGATGCTCGAAGACGGCCCGGACGGGTATCTCCACCCCGAACTCCCCGATCACCGCCGCCGCGATCCGGACGGCCATGAGCGAGTGGCCCTTCAGCTCGAAGAAGTCGTCATCGGCGCCCAGCTCCTCGCGCTCGAGCACCTCACGCCAGATCGCGGCCAGCCGCCGCTCGGTCTCGGTCTCGAACGCCCCCCGGGAGCCGGTTCCCGAGGTGAGCGTGTTCGGGTCCGGCAGCCGGTTCCGGTCGATCTTCCCGGTCGCGGTGAGGGGGAGCTTGTCGAGCATGACGTACGCGGCGGGCACCATGTACGCGGGCAGGACGGATGCCACATGGCGATGCAGGCCCCGCACATCCACCTTCGCCGCCGAGACCGGCTCCAGATAGGCGGCGGGATGCACGGTGCCCTGCTCGTCGCTGAAGACGCCGACGGCGGCCTGCGCCACGCCCGGCTCGGCCCGCAGCACGGCCTCGATCTCGGCCAGTTCGACACGGGCGCCCCGGATCTTGACCTGATGGTCGCGGCGGCCGAGGAACACCAGCGCGCCGTCGGGCCGCCTGCGCGCCAGGTCCCCGGTCCGGTACGTACGCAGGCCGGACTCGTCCATCGCCGAGAAGACCGCGGCGGTCTCCGCGGGCCGTCCCAGGTAACCGCGAGCCAGGAACCGGGTCCTGATCCAGACCTCACCCTCGTCATCGGAGGCATCGGAGGCATCGGAGGCATCGGAGGCATCGGACGCATCGGACACATCCGAAGCATTCCACGCATCCGAAGCGTTGTCGGCTCTGCGCAGCAGGGTCTCCACCCCCGGGATGTCGCGGCCGATGGGGACGTCCCCGGCGCAGTCCGGTTCGACCAGGTGGAACGTCGCCACGGTCGTCTCGGCCGGGCCGTACATGTTGTAGACCGCCGTTCGCGGGAAATGGGCGCGTACCTGGTTCACGGTGGAGCTGTGCAACGGCTCCCCGTACAGGCTGACCGCCCGCATCCCGAGGTCGGGCGGCTCGCCCGCGCTCTCCCGGGCCAGCAGCAGGCGGCGGATGAGCGTGGGCACGCAGAACACGTGCGTCACCTCGCGGCCGTCCAGCCACGGCAGGAGCTCGGCGCCGTCGGGCTTCACCGTGGGCGGCGGGATGACGATCGCGGCGCCGGCGTCCAGGGCGCTGAGGATCTCCAGGTAGGCGGCGTCATAGCTGAGGCGGGCCAGCTGCAGCATGTGGGATCCGCGACGCAGCCCCGTCTCCGAGGCGAGCCAGCGGGCGAAGTGCAGGAGGTTCCCGCTGCGCTGGACGATGCCCTTGGGCCGGCCCGTGGAGCCCGAGGTGTAGACCAGGCAGCTGGTGTCCTGTGGCACCGTCTCCGCTCGCGGCCCGGACGGCGCGGCCGAGACGACCGCCGCCTCGTCGCCCTGAACGGTCACCACCGCGGGAGGCGACCCTGCCGCTCGGTTGCCCTGGACGGTCACCCCTGCTGGAGGCGACCCTGCGGCCCCTTCCGCGCCGTTCGGCGTCGTCACCAGGCCCGTCGGGTGACAGTCCTCCAGGATCGCGCGGTGGCGGGCGGCGGGCTGGTCCTCGTCGAGCCAGACGAAGGCGACGCCGGCGGTGAACGCGGCCAGCATCGCGGCGATGCCGGTCGCGCCGTCGGGCAGCGCCATCGCCACCACGTCGCCCGGACGCAGGCCCGCCGCCACCAGCGCCTCGCGGTAGCGTTCCATCCGCGTGGACAAACCGTGGTAGGTCAGGACGCCCTCGGCGGACACGACCGCCGGGCTGCCGGGGGCCTGGGCGGCGTGCTCCGCGACCCGTCGGCCGATCTCCGCGTCGAACATCATTCTCCCTCGGCGATGAGTCCCGCGGCGGCGACGCGGGTGATCTCTTGGACGACGAAAGCCTCTCCTTGCCGTACGACGAAGTGGCCGGTGGGCACCGACCCGACCGAGCAGGCGCCAGTGGTGTAGCGGCGCCACGCGGTGACGTCGTCCGGCGACAATGCCGGGTCCTCGGCGCCCACCAGGACGCGGACCGGACAGGTGAGCCGCGGCTCCACGGATGCCGCGTACCCCTGCAGGAGCCGCAGATCCACCCGCAGATCCCGGAGCACGAGCGCCTCAGCCGCCGGATCGTCCAGCGCCGCGCCCACACCCCCATCGCCGTCACGCAGGTACGACAGCAGCGCCCGATCCGCGCCGTTCGCGGCGTAGAGGTCGAGCGTCTCCGCCCAGCGATGCGGTGGCGCCGACGAGATGAACAGGCAGGCCGTGGGGGGCGTACCCGGCGCCGCCCTGGCCGTCTCGAAGGCGAGCAGGGCGCCCAGGCTCTGGCCCACCATCATGTACGGCGGCGCCACGTCCGTGAGCGCGGCCGCGATCCGGGCGGTGAACGTCGCGAGATCGGCCACGGGGGGTCCGGACCGGTCGCCAGGCCGGGGCATCCGTACGGCCAGGACCTCCACGTCGTCGGGCAGCGCGCGGGCGAGGGAGGCGTACGACAGCGCGTCACCGCCGGCGTGCGGGAAGCAGACCGCGCGCAGTGCCGCGCCGGGTCTGCGGCGCGGCGTCCAGAAACAGGCCGCCGCCGCTGACGTGCTCACGAAGCCTCTCCCGGTGGTTCGGCGGCCACGAAGAACACCATCGGCTCGCCCGGAACCGGCGCGACCGGGCCAGACACATTCGGGCCCGGTGCGGTCGGGTCGGGTGCGTCCAGGTCCGTTGCGGTCGAGCCGGGTGCGGTCGCGCCCGTTGAGGTCAGGTCCGGTGCGGTCAGGTCCGGTGCGTTCGGGGCCGGTGTGGTCAGATCCAGTACGTTCAGGGACGGGGCTTCGGCGGGGGAGGGCTCGCCGTTCCAGAGGAAGGTGCCGGGCACCAGGAAGCCGGGCAGCCGCCGGCGGAGCCGGGCGCGCAGTTCGGGCCGGGCCGGGCGGGTCACACCGGGCACGGCGGTGAGGCGGGCTGTGAGCTCGCCGCCGTCTCCCATCGACACCTCGGCCGCCGCGACCGACGGTTCGTCGAGCAGCGCCCGCTCGATCACCTCGGCCGGCACCCGGCAGCCGCGCACCACGAGTTCGGCGTCCGTACGCCCCAGAACGTCCAGCCCACCGACGGCCCCCATGCGGCCGAGCAGCCCCGTGGGCGTCTCGTCGAGCCAGACCTCGCCCGGCACCCCGTACGGCAACGACACCCCATGCTCGTCGCGGACCGACACCCGAACCTGCCGCGCACCCCCGCCGATCAGCGCGTACGCCCCGGACACCGGCTGCTCGGGGTCGCCGCACAGCAGGCGCAGCACCCGCACGTAGTCATCGGCCAGCCCCGTGACCGTCTCCTCGTCGAACAGGTCGGCGTTGAAGGAGACCTCCATGACCATGTCGTCGTCGGCCTGGTCCAGGAGGTGGACCTCCAGGTCGAAGCGGGTGGCGGGCTGCGAGACGTCCCGGCCCCAGAGCCGGGCGCCGAGGTCGCCCCAGCGCGTCTCGGTGCCGTACGCCGGAGTGACCAGCATCTGGAAGATCACCTGGACCAGCGGGATGTAGGAGGGGTCGCGCCGCAGGGACAGCCGGTCGACCAGGACGTCGAAGGGCAGCAGGTCGTTGTCGTAGGCGTCGAACAGCGCCTCGCGGGCCGCGGCGAGCACCGCGAGGAAGCTCGGATCCCCGGACAGATCCATCCGTACCGGCAGCGTGCCCACGAAGAAGCCCACCGTCCCGGCGAACTCCGGCCGCGAACGCCCGGCCACGACCACGCCGATCACCAGGTCGCTCGCGCGGGCATAGCGGGCGAGCAGGACGGCGAAGGCGGCGTAGGCGACGGTGTACGGCGTGACCCGGTGCGCCGCGGCGAAAGACCGCAGCGTGGCGGTCACGTCCACCGGCACGGGCCTGACGAGCAGGCCGCCGCGGAAGTCCTGGATCCTCGGCCGTGGCCGGTCGGCGGGCAGCGTGACGAGTTCGGGCGCGCCCGCCAGCCGCCGCCGCCAGTACGCGAGCACCCGCTCGGCCGCGGGGGAGCCGGCCAGCTCCTCCTGCCGGCGGGCGTACTCGAGGTAGCCGGTCGGCGGCGGGCCGAGGGGGCGGCCCGCGTACAGCAGCCCGAGCTCCTCGTCGATGATCGGCACCGACCAGCCGTCGATCACGATGTGATGCACGCACAGCAGGAGCACGTGCAGCTCGGGCGTGACGCGCAGGAGGTGGGCCCGGATCAGGTCGTCCCGCGCGAGGTCGAACGGCCGCGCCGACCACAGCCGGGCGAACTCCGTCGCCGCCGCGTCCCAACCAGGCTCGCCCGCGAGATCGGCCGCCGTCGACTCCAAGCCGAGATCGGTGCTGGGCAGCTCGACGTCGAAGGGGGTGCCGCTCACCACCGCGCGGGCCACCCCGCCGTCGGCGGGGAACCTCATGCGTAACGCGACGTGCCGGTCGGCCAGCGCGCCGAGGGCTCGGCGCAGCGCCGCCACGTCCAGCGGCCCGCGCAGCTCGTAGCCCCGGAAGACGTTGTACTGCGGCGAATCCGGCGCGAGCTGCTGGAGAAACCACAGCCGTTGCTGTGCGGGCGACGGCATCGGCTCGTGTTCTTCCGGCATCGTCTCCTCACCTGTGAGAGAGGCGAAGTGGCTGGTGTACCGGAGATCTCTGCAAGGAGGCTCTATCAGCCCTCCGGGCTTGTCAAGCGGCCGGTCGGCGCAGCCCCTCCAGGAAGATCTGGATGATCGGCTCGGCCAGCTCCGCCGCCGGTAGCCCGGGATCCACCAGGCACTGCAGCAGGCAGCCCTCGATGGTCCCCACGATGACGGTCGCGTGGCGCTCGTCCAGGCCCTCACGCAGCACGCCTTCCTTCGCGGCCTGGCGCAGGAGCTCGGTGATCACGGCCCGCGCGTCGCCGTAGACGGCCGCCATGTCCACCAGCGACCCCTCCGCGTCACGGGAGGCCGCCCACAGGTCGACCATGATCCGGGCGGGCTCGCGCCGCGCGGTCAGCACGCCGAGCACCTCGCGTACCATCTCGGCCAGCCGCTCCAGCGCCGGCCCGCACCCGTTGAGCGCCCGGTCGAAGATGGCGGCCGACATGGTCCGGTAGCCTTCGAAGGCGGCTTCCAGCAGCGCGTCCCTGCTGTCGTAATAGAGATAGACGCTGCCCTTGGCGATGCCCGCCTCGGCGGCGATGTCGTCGATGCGGGTGGCGGCGAAGCCCTTGCGGGCGAACACCCGCACCGCCGCGGTGAGGATCTCTTTACGTCGCGCGGCCTTGTCGACCGTCCTGGGGGACATATGATCATTATGACTGACCAGTCAGTCAATATCCAAATCGGGATGCGGTCTGTCCGTTTCCCCATCTAGGGTGCTGACAGTGAGAGACGTACGGCTGCTGCCCAAAGCCCACCTGCACGTTCACCTGGAGAGCACGGTACGCCCCGAGACCTCGCGCGAGTTCGGCGGGCCGTCCGGGCGGGGCGGGCCGTTCGCCACGTTCCGGGAGTTCGCCGACCATCGGGCGCTGGTGCGCGGGCGGCTGCTCACGGCCGAGCACTTCCGGCGGGTGGCGCTGGAATTCTGCGAGGACGAGGCGGCCCAGGGCACCCGCTACGCGGAGGTGTCCTTCACCGCGGCCTCGCACGGCGAACGGCTCGGCGCGCCGGAGATGCCGCTGGAGGCGGTGCTGGACGGGCTGGCCGAGGGGTCGCGCCGCTACGGGATCGAGTGCCGGGTGCTGCTCGACCACTCCCGGCGGCGCTCCGTCGACCGGCTCTGGCAGACGTTGCGGCTGGCCACCCGTTACGAGGCGGTCGTCGGCATCGGGCTGGCGGGCGACGAGAGCTACCCGGTGGCGCCGTTCGCGGAGGTGCTCGACGCGGCGCGCGACGCCGGGGTGCGCCTGGTGCACCACGCGGGGGAGTTCGGCGGGCCGGACAGCATCCGCGAGGCGCTCGCCATCGGGCACGCCGAGCGGATCGGGCACGGCGTCCGCGTCCTGGAGGACGAGGCGGTGGTCGCCGAGGTGCGGGAGCGCGGGGTGCCGCTGGAGGTCTGTCCCACGTCGAACGTCCTGCTCGGCGTTGTCCCCAGCCTGGCCGAGCACCCGCTGCGGCGGCTGAGCGCGGCGGGGCTGGCGGTCACGCTCAACACCGACGGCGAAACCGACCTGGCCGGCGAGTACGCGCTGGCGCGGGAGGTCTTCGGGTACGACGACGCGGAACTGGCCGGGTTCGCCCGGGCCTCGATCGACGCCTCGTTCGCCGAGGAGGAGCTCAAGGCGGAGTTGCGGGCGGGGGTGGACGCCTGGCTGGCGGACCCGGACCCGGACTCGGGCTCGGACTCGGGCTCGGCTTCGGCCTCGGGTCGATAACCCGCCGCGCTCGCTGACGCTGAGGAGGGGTGCGCTGACCGTCGGGGGTGCGGTCAGCGCTCGGCGTCCCCGATCAGTCCGAGTGGCTGTCCTTTGTCACCGCGCCGTCGGTCGCGTCAACCGTCATGTCCTGCTTGGACCCGTTGGGCGGAACCACGTCCACCTCCCAGACGATCTTGTCCCGGTGGCTGTCCAGGTTGATCTCGGTGATGCGGCCCCCCGGCACGGCCGCCAGGATCTTGGCCGCCGCCTGCGCGTAGTCGATCTTGGCGGCCTTGACGCGGTCGAGGTATCGGGCCTTGTCGCCGGCGTTCTCGTCGTCCTCCGCCCGTGGGCCGCTGACGACCTTGGCCTTGTCCGATTCGACGTCCATCTGGTGTTCGACGCCCTTGTCGTCGACGACCTGCACCTCCCAGAGGCCGCCGTTCTCCTCGGTCTCCATCGAGACGAGCGTCGAGCCGGGCACGGCCTTCATCGCGGCCTGCCCCACCTCCTCCAGCTTCTTCTTCTGCGAGTCGGCTTGGGCGCCGTACTTGGGCGTCTCGGTGGCGGCGATGTACGGCGTGGGAGGAGCGCCGAACGGCTCGGTCATTTGACGGGCGTCGCCCCCGCAGGCGGTCGCCGCAAGCAGCGCCGCGCCGGCCAGAGCGCCCCCGATGATCGTTTTAGTCATATGGCGACACTTATCATTTCCGCAGGTCGAACGGTGTGAACGACATGACCGACGCCGCGGCGCGGACTTGGCTGTCCGGCCCGCCGTATCCGATAGTGGGCGCCATGGCTCCTTCCTTGATCGTCGCCGTCGTGGGCGACTTCGACCCGACATTCCCTACGCACGCGGCCACGAACGACGCGCTACGTCACGCCTCGGCCGAGCTGGGGATCGAGATCGAGATCCAGTGGCAGGCGACCGAGCCGCTGGAACGGGATCTGTCGGCAGTACGCGCCGCCGACGCCTTGTTGTGCGCGCCCGGCAGCCCGTACCGCAGCCTGACCGGGGCCGTCGCCGCCCTGCGTCACGGCCGCGAGCAGGGCGTCCCGACGCTGGGCACCTGCGGCGGCTTCCAGCACATGGTGATCGAGTACGCCCGCGACGTGCTCGGGTTCGAGGACGCCCAGCACGGTGAGTACGACCCCTACGCCTCGGAGCTGTTCGTCTCCGCGCTGACCTGCTCGCTCGCCGGCAAGACCATGCCCGTCAGCCTCGTGGAGGGCTCGCGGGCAGCCGAGTTGTACGGCCTCACGGAGGTCGAGGAGCAGTACTACTGCGACTTCGGCCTGGAGCCCGGCCATCGGCGAACCCTGCACGACGGAGGATTCCGGGTGACAGGCGTCGATGAGGAGCAGGAGGCGCGGGTGCTGGAGCTTCC
Organism: Nonomuraea sp. NPDC048901; assembly: GCF_040649695.1. Taxonomy (NCBI): domain Bacteria; kingdom Bacillati; phylum Actinomycetota; class Actinomycetes; order Streptosporangiales; family Streptosporangiaceae; genus Nonomuraea; species Nonomuraea sp. NPDC048901. The sequence goes on from NZ_JBEZFW010000010.1 coordinate 189,520, forward strand.
CGGACATCCCTTCTACGTGGCGACGCTGTTCGTGCCGCAGGCCCGATCGACACCGGAACAGCCGCATCCGCTGGTCACCGGGCTGCTGCGGGCGGTTCTTCAGAGCAGGGGCTGAGGGAGGACCTACCCGACCGTGTGATGTGCGAGCGGGTGCGGTCCGACCAGCATGGAGGAGATCGCGGGCCCGTACCCGGAGGGAAGGAACCGTCAGATGACCGAGGAGCGACCCGAGCTGCCGCGCGAGGAATGGCGCCAGTTCTTCGACAACCTGTCAAGGCAGTACGAAGGCTCGGACGTGACCGTCGAGGTGCTGAGCCGGACGTTCGGCGATCTCATGCAGGCCGAGAAGCTCCCGCTCGCCTATCTCGAGTACGACGACAAGGACGACATCTTCACCGTGGCGATAGGCGGGCGGGACGGGCGGTATCCGGTGGTGCTCGCTCACCTCATCCAGCGGCCGCAGACGATATTCGCCGATACCGTGGCGCCCGACATGCCCCGGGCCTTCGACATCGTGGACGCGGAAGGCACGCAGACGATCATCATGCTCCATGATCCCGCGGTGTGGAGCGGCGCGCCGACCTTGTGACCTCAGCTCAGCGCCCCGCCGAGGTGCCGCATGGCCCTCGTGACCTCAGTCCCCGGCGGCCTTGTGGCCTCAGCCCGGCGCCCCGTCGGCGCGCCGCATGATCGAGGCGATGGCGGCCGGGTGCGTGAGGTGCGGGTGGTGACCGGTGCCGGGGATGGTCGTGACGGTGGCCGGGCCTGGGTCGGCGACCAGCGGATCCAGCTGCCCGGCAAGGAGGTGGACCGGGACCGACACCGTCTCGCTGAGCAGGGCTTGGAGAGCGGCGCGTTCGGCGGGCTGGTTCGCGTCCCGGAGCAGGCGGGCCGTACGGCGGGCGACGCCAGGCCGGTGCAGCTGGGCGGCGGCGCTCGCCACGGCCCGGCGGGCTTCGTCCGAGGAAGTGCCATCGCCGAGGAGCGAGGTCGCGAGACGGTCGGCGGAGATCCTCTTGAGGAGCGGCGTGGCGAGCGCCGGTGTGCGGAGCGGTCTCGGGGCCGCCTCCTGGAGGAAATAGGGGGAGACGAGGACCAGGGCACTGATGCGCTCGGGATGGGCGGCGGCGTAGCGGAGTGCCGGTGCGGCGGCCGCGGAGTGGGCGACGATCACGGGCCGGGTCCGTACGGGAGCCAGCAGATCGGTGAGCCAGGCCAGCGGGGTGGCCGAGGTGGGGGCCGAGCGGCCGAGTCCCGGCAGGTCGGCGACGAGGGCGGGTGCTCCGTCCAGTTCGCCGAGCACGCCCTGCCAGGACTCGCCGTCGAGGGGGAGTCCGTGCAGGAGTACGAAGCCGGGCGAGGTCCTGTCCCCGGCGACGTAGGTACGGGATCCGCCGACATCGTGGAAGCCGCCGGGAAGCACGGCCGGAGCCGTCCCGAACCGGTCCGCCACCAGCCGATCGGCCCAGCGGCGCAGCGCGGTCTCGACAGGCGGCTGCCGGAGCCCGGCCGCCTCGGCGACCCGCTCGGCTGAGGCGGTGTCGTAACGGTCCTCGGTCAGGAAGGCCAGAGTCTCGGGGTTGGCTCCGGTCAGCGCGGCCGGGAGGCGGCGAATCAGGGACACGGGCACGAGGGTTTTCGGCGCGCGTACACCCAGGTGGGCCGCGAGCAGGCGCACCAGTTCGGGCAGGTTCGGGGTGTTCTCGTCGAGCACCCAGTGCAGGCCGCCGGGCTTCGGGTCGTGCTCGGGGATCGCGGCCATGTACGACGCGAAGTGATCCACGGTCTCCACGGGCACGAACGTGCGGGCGGTTCCCGGCAGCGCGGGAAGTCGGCCGTTCCACAGGTCGCGGACCACCTCGGCCAGGCCGATGTACTGCCCGGCCTCGCCCGTGGTCGAGTGACCGATCACGGTGCTTGGATTCACCACGGTCAGTGGGACCCCCAACTGCTCCGCGACGACCCGTACGGCGGCGTCCGCCTCGGTCTTGGAGCCTTCATAGGCCCCTTGGCCTCGGTAGAGCTCCGCCAGCTCGGCTTCCGGGAGCGGGTACCGCTCTCGCGGGCCCAGCCCGACCCGGTAGCCCGACACGTGGATCAGCCTGCGCAGGCCGGGCCGGGTCGCGGCCCAGCGCAGCACGTTGAGGGCGCCCTCGACGTTGACCGTCCTGGCCTCCTCGCGCCCCAGCCCGAACCGGTAGACGGCGGCGGCGTTGACGACATCCCGTACCCCGGCGAGCCGCTCGTCGTCCACCGCGCTCAACCCCAGACCCGGACCGCCCGTGAGATCACCGGCCACGACCATGAGCCGCTCGACGTCCGCGCCATGACCTTGCAGCCAGGCTGGCAACTCGCCTCCGCCACCCGCGTCCGTTCGGCCCGGGGTCGCTGGGACGCTCGCGCCCGTACGGCCACGAGCCGCTTGGGCCCCCGCGTCCGGGCGGTCCCGAGTCGGTTCGCGGATGACGGCCGCGACCGTGCGGCCCTGTTCCAGCAGCCGCAGCACCGTCCACCGGCCGATGAAGCCGGTCGCCCCGAACACCACCGCGTCCGGCTCGCTCCCCGAAGTCTCGCCCATCTCACATTCCTCTCTAGACCGATCTACATAATCGGTGGACAACAAAAAACGCCCGACCTCCAGCGAAAAGGATCAGGCGGTGTCGAGCAGTTTGGCGATACGTCGGCTGGTCTGCTCGATGGGGGTCCGGCTGCGACCGGCGCGGGCCAGCACGAGCGCGCCCTCGATCAGGGCGAGCACCGTAGCCGCGAGCTCATCCGCCTCGGCCGTGTCATGACCATCGGCCCGGAGGGCGTCGGCCAGCGCCCGCTGCCAGCCCGCGTAGATGTCCCCGCAGATCGGCTGCAGGACGTCGTTGGTCGCGGCGACCTCCAGGGCCACGGTCGCCACCGGGCACCCCTTGGCGTAGTCGGCGGCCACCATCCTGTCGGCCAGCGCCGCCATCAGCGCCCTGACAAGATCGCGGGAGCTGGGCGCCGTCGAGGCCAGCTCGACCACGATGCCGTCGACCTCGCGCCCGGCGGCGGCCAGGGCCTCGCTGACCAGCTGGTCCTTGCCGCCGGGAAAGTGGTGATAGAGCGACCCCCGAGGAGCTCCCGCCACCGCGAGCACCTCATTGAGCCCGGTGCCGTGGTAGCCCTTGGCCTCCACCAGCGTCCGAGCCGCCTCGATCAGCCGCGCCCGCGTCTCATCACCCTTGACCGCCACGCCACCGAGAATAGACCGATCTGCATAATTCGCAAATCATCCCATGCCGACGATGGTCTTCACGATGTCGCGCGGCGGGTCGGCCAGCCCGCGTGCCACGGCCTGGGACAACGGAACGGTCTGCGTCGGCAGCCGATCGACCCGGATCTGCCCGCCGTGCAGCAGAGCGACCGCGGCCCGCAGGTCGGTGTCCCATCGGTGGGAGGCCGACCCCACGACCCGCTTCTCGCCCAGCACCACGTCCAGGGTGGGAAAGGCGGCCGGGTCCGGCGACACGCCGAGCAGGACCACGCTCCCGCCGCGCCGGCACAGCGACAGCGCGCTCTCCACCGCGGCCGCCGGCCCCGCGCTCTCCACCACCGCGTCGGCGCCGCGCCCATCGGTCAACTCGCGTACGGCTTCGAGGGCGGCCTCCGGCGCCACGCCGACCAGGCCGAACGACCGGGCCAGCGCGCGGCGGCCCGCATCCGGGTCGACCGCGACGACCGTCGCCGCGCCCCGGCACCTGGCCACCTCGGCGACCAGCAGGCCGACGGCCCCGGCGCCGACGACCGCGACCACGGCCCCGGACACGTCGCCGGCCTTGTCGAGCGCGCGGACGGCGACCGCCGCCGGCTCGGCGAAGACCGCGACGGCGGGGGGCAGGCCATCGGGCAGCGGGACACAGCGCGCGGCCGGCGCCACCAGGTATTCGGCCAGGCCGCCGTCGTCCTGCAACCCGAGCGCCGCGCCACGCTCGCACAGCGGGTACTCGCCGCGGGTACACCACCAGCAGTGGCCGCAGCCCAGCACGACGTCCGGCACGACCGCGGTGCCGGGGGCGAGGCTCACGCCGGGGCCGGCCTCCGCCACCACGCCGACGACCTCGTGCCCCAGGGTGAGCGGCGCGGTCCGGCCGGTCAGCGGGTGCGGTTCGACCGGCACCACGACCGGCCCGAACCGGTATTCCTCGATGTCACTGCCGCACAGGCCGCACAGCGTGACCGCGATCAGGACCTGGCCGGGACCTGGCGCGGGCACCTCGGTCTCGACCAGCCGCACGTCGCCGCGCCCGTACCAGCGCAGCGCCGCCATCCGCCCCCTGCTCGCGGCCGGTTCGCCGACCACGCTCACGGCCGGGTCCCGGACAGGCGGGTGGTGACGTCGGCGCGTTCGGTGAGACCGGGGGCGAGCTCCACCCCCAGCCCCGGTCGTCCCTCCAGGCTCACCCAGCCATCCTCCACCAGCGGCAGGCCGGTCGCCAGCTCTTGGTACCAGGTGTGCTGGAACGCCCGTACGCTCTCCTGGATCAGCGTGTTGGGCTGGCTCAGGGCGAGATGGACGCACGCCGCGAAGGAGATCGGGCCGGTGCAGTCGTGCGGCGCGAAGGGGATGTCGTACGAGTCGGCCAGCGCGGCGATCTTGCGAGCCTCCGTGAGCCCGCCCGCCCAGCCCATGTCGATGATCGCGACCCGGATCGCCGATCGCTCCAGTAGCGCGCGGAAGGACCGCTGCCCGGTCAGCGTCTCGCCGGTGGCCAGCGGCGCGGACGTCGACGCCTGCAGCGTCGCGTAGGAGTCGTGGCTGTCGGCTCGCAACGGGTCCTCCACCCAAAACGGATCGAACCGCTCCAGCTCGCGCACCAGCCCGACGGCCGCGTACAGGCTCCACAGCCCGTGCAACTCGACCATGACCTCCATCTCGGGCACGGCGTTCTTGATCTCGTCGAGCACCCGCAGACCGGCGCGCAGGTCCGCCCGGTCCAGCCGCATGCCGCCGGTACGCTCGGCCGCCTGGTCGAAGGGCCACACCTTCATGGCGCGGAAACCCTCCTCCCACAGGGACTTGGCCAGCTCCGCCGGCCGCTCCAGGAAGCCCCGCAGATCGTCGTACGCCGACGCCGCCGCCAGCCCCCAGTTGGACACGGCCTGGCGCGGCTCGTTCTTGATGTAAGAGGAGCCGGCGCAGGTGTTGTAGACGGGGAGGCGGTCGTGGAAAGGCCCGCCGAGCAGGCCGGACACCGGCTGCCCCGTGGTCTTGCCCAGCAGGTCCCACACGGCGAGGTCGACCGCGCCGTTGCCGCGCGTCTCCACGCCGCTGCCCTGGAAGCCGACATGGCCGGTGAGCAGCCGGCGCAGCCGCTCCGGGCCGGGCACCGGCGCGCCGACGAGGAGGGGTGCGACGGTCTCGTGCAGGTAGGCCTCGACCGCCTCGGCCCCGAAGAACGACTCGCCGAGGCCGGCGTGCCCGTCGTCGGTGTGCAGTCGCACCAGCAGCACGTTGGGCTGAATCGAACAGCGGATGGTCTCCAGTCCGCTCACGACGGCTCGGGTACTCATGATTCCAGGACCGTATCTGGTAAGACCAGTAATCCGCAAGAAACAAATCACTCCCTTGACAGTGGCGCTACTGCCAGCAAAGCTCTAGCAATCTGGTAAGACCACAGTCCGGACGGATGTTGAGAACTATGACGTTGACCGGCAGACCTCTGGCGATCACCATGTGGGACTTCTCCTGGCTCGAACGGCGCTGGGACGGCGGCGGGTACGAGGACTGGGACCGCGCGCTGGACGAGCTCGTCGAGCGCGGCTACGACGCGGTGCGCATCGACGCCTTCCCCCACCTGGTGGCGGCCGATCCGCGGCGGACCTGGCGCCTGCTGCCCGTCTGGCACTTCGAGCAGTGGGGCGCGACCGAGCCGGTGTCCGTGCGGGTGCTGCCCGAGCTGCTGGAGTTCATCCAGGCGTGCGCGAGCAGGGGTCTGCGGGTGGCGCTGTCCTCCTGGTTCCGCCGGGACGAGCTCGACACCCGGTCCCGGATCCGGACGGCCGCCGAGCTGGCCGCCGTCTGGGACGTCACGCTCACGGCCATCGAGGACGCCGGTCTGGCCGACGCGATCTACTTCGTCGACCTGGTGAACGAGTGGCCGCTGGCGATGTGGGCGCCCTTCCTGTACGGCAACGACGCGGACGCCGCCGCGCTGTCCCGAGCGGACGAGCGGGTACGAAGCTGGACGCGCGAGGCGATCGGCACCCTGCGCGCCAAGCATCCGCGCCACCGCTACACGCTGTCCTTCGCCACCGAGACCACCGGCGCCGACGGTGAGGACCTCACCGAGCTGGACCTGCTCGAACCACACGTGTGGATGACGCCGCAGGCCACCGGCTTCTACGACGAGATCGGCTACGACCTGGAGCACTCCCAGTTCGACCCGCGCGCCTACGAGCCGCTGTCCGGCCCGGCCGAACGCCTGTACCGGGCCGACCCGGGGCGGTGGGCCGGCGGCCTCACCGACCACATCCAGCGCGTCGCCGAGTGGTCGCGGTCGGCCGGCAAGCCGCTGGTGACGACCGAGTGCTGGGCCATCGTCAACTACAAGGACGGGCCGGGCCGGGACTGGGGCTGGATCAAGGAGCTGTGCGAGGTCGGGGTACGCGCCGCGCTGGCCACCGGCCGCTGGGAGGCGCTGTCGACCAGCAACTTCTGCGGGCCGCAGTTCGCCGGAATGTGGCGTGACGTGGCCTGGCACCGCGGCATGACCGACGCCATACACGCGGGGGCAACCGAATTCACCGCCGTTCCGTGAACGGCCTTCTCCGTGAGCGGCCCTCTCTCTCTGAGCGGCCCCTTCCCTGAGCGGCCCCTTCCCTGAGCGGTCTCACCCCACAACGGCTCGTGTCCTGAGAGGAACGAACACATGAGTGCCATCCACCGTCGAGACCTCCTGCGCGGCGCCGCCCTGCTCACGCTCGGTGGCGCGGCGAGCCAGCTCACCCTGACCGGGTGCGGGTCGTCCGAGGAGCAGGCCGGCTCCAGCAAGACCGGGCCACAGGGCCAGGTCGTCGTCTGGATGCACGAGGAGCCCGCCAACACCAAGTACTTCAACGCCAAGATCGCCGAGTACCAGAAGCAGTTCCCGAAGGTGTCGATCAAGCCGCTGTACGTCCCGATCGCCAACCTCGACACCAAGCTCTCCACGGCGTTCACCACGGGCGCGCCGCCCGACCTGATCAAGGTCGGCGCCTGGACCCTCGCCGAGCGGGCCTCGAAGCAGCAGCTCGCGCCGTTGCCGCCGGCGGAGTTCGGCGCCGCGTCCATCGACGCGCTCAAGGGGAAGTTCGAGGCCAACGCGTTCGCCGCGCTGACCTACGAGGAGCAGGTCTACGGCACGCCGATCGACTTCAACTCGGTCCACCTGTGGTATCGGCGCGACCGCTTCGAGAAGGCGGGGCTCGACCCCGACAAGCCCCCCACCACTTGGGAGCAGGTCGCCGAGTTCAGTCAGAAGCTCACCAACGCCGACGCCTCCCAGGTCGGGCTCCAGTGGCAGCTCGCCGACAACATCTGGGCGATGCTGAACTTCATCCCGCTGATCCGCGGACTGGGCGGGCAGATCATCGACGAGAGCTCCCGGCGCGGCACGCTGAACACGCCGGAGGGCATCAAGGCGCTCGAATACTACGGCAGCCTCGGCAACCCGAAGCTGAGCGACCCGGTCGGCGCGTTCGGCCTGTTCGCCAAGGGCACCTCGGCCATGCTGATGTCCGGCCGGTTCACCTCGAGCCTCATCCCGGCCATCAACCCCAACGCCAAGCTCGGCCAGACCTTCGACAGCACCCTCGTGCCCAGCTGGGAGGGGAAGGAGAAGGTGGCCGCCGGCTACTCCTGGGGATGGTTTGTCGCCAAAAAGGCGAAAAATCCGTACACGGCGTGGCATTTCATTAACTGGCTGCTCAACGGGGACAACGTCAACCAGCAGCTGGCCGCCACCGGCCTGGTCACGCCGACGGCAGGCTGGCAGAAGCTGCCCGCCGCGAGTGACAAGGCCAGCCAGCAGCTGGAGCAGCAGATCCCGTACACCGACTTCGGCCCGGTGCTCCCGCAATGGACCGAGACGATCAAGGCGCTGCTCGACGCGCTCGAATCGGTGATCCACAAGCAGGCGCCCGCCCAGCAGGCCGCGACCGCCTTCGACGCCGCGGTGGGACGGATCCTCAAGTGATCGGCAGCAAGGCCCGCACCATGAGCGCGGTCGAGGCCCGCGCCGGCGCGGGCCTCGCCGCCCCGGCGATCGTGTACTTCGTGCTGTTCTGGGCGTTGCCCGCGCTCGCCGCCCTGTACCTGAGCTTCACCTCGTACGACCTCTCCGGCACCCCGCAGTGGGTCGGGCTCGACAACTACCGCGAGATGGTGACGAGCGACGAGTTCTGGAGCAGCGTGTGGGTGACGCTGCTGTACACGGTCTTCGCGGTGGGCCCGACGATCGTGATCGCGCTGGTCGTGGCCGTGCCGCTGGCCAAACCCGGCAGGTTCCGTGCCTGGCTGCGCGGGCTGGTCTTCATTCCCGCGGTGATGCCGCTGGTCGGCGCCACCGTACTGTGGCAGGTGATCTACTCGACCGGCGGCCTGGCCGACGCGCTCGCCGGCGCGGCCGGGGTCGGCCCCCGTCCCTGGCTCACCGACTCCGACTACGCCATCTGGGCGCTGCTCGTGATGGTCATCTGGAAGTACGTCGGCCTGTACGTGATCATCTTCGTCGCCGGGCTGCAGGCCCTGCCCGCCAACGTCTTCGAGGCCGCGGCCATCGACGGCGCCCGCACGCTGCGTACCTTCTTCCTGGTCACCGTGCCGCTGCTGCGCCGGACCTTCACCTTCGTGATCGTCGTGGCGGTCACCGGGGCCATGCAGTCCTTCGTGCCCGCCTACCTGCTCACCAAGGGCGGACCGGTCAACGCCACCCAGGTGCTGCCCCTGTACCTCTACAACAACGCGTTCTCCTTCTCCCGCTTCGGCTACGCCTCCGCGATCGCGATCGTGCTGCTGGTCGTGCTGCTGGTGTTCGCCTTCACCCAGTTCACGTTGGTCAGGAGTGACGAGGAATGAGCGGACGAATGAGAATCGGCCGGTCGCTCAGCGCCGTGGCCCTCATCGGCTTCGTGGCGCTGATGCTGCTCCCGCTCTACTCCATGATCGTGCTCGCGTCGGCGCCGGACGACACCGACCTGTCCGGGTTGCGGTTCACCGGTTTCGCGCTGTTCGGCAACATCGGCGAGATCATGTCCGACGGCCGGTTCCCGCGCTACCTGATGAACAGCGTCCTGATCGCGTCGGCCGTCTCCGTGCTCGACGTGGCGATCTCGGCCGCCGCCGGGTACGCGCTGGCCCGGCTGCGCTTCCCCGGCCGGGCCGCCCTGCTCAACCTGGTGGTCGTCGCGCTGTCCCTGACCCCGGCGATCGTCATGATCCCGGTGTTCGTCATGCTCAGCGAGATCGGCTGGCTCAACAGTTACCAAGGGCTGATCGCGCCGTTCGCCGCCAGCGCGCTGGGCGTCTTCCTGGTGCGGCAGTTCGCGCTGGGCATTCCCGTGCAGATGCTGCACGCCGCGCGGGTGGACGGCGCCAGTGAGCTGCGCATCTTCCTCCGCATCGCCGTACCGCTGCTGCGGCCGGCGCTGCTCACCGTGCTGCTGCTGCAGTTCCTCGCCCAGTGGGACAACCTGATCTGGCCCTTGATCGCGGCCAGTGAGCAGGACCTGTGGACGCTGCCGCTGGCGCTGTCGTCCTTCGAGGGGGAACACGGGATCGTCTACCACCTCCAGACCGCGGCGGCGCTCATCTCGATCCTGCCTCCGCTCGTCCTGTTCTCCTTCCTGCAGCGTTACTACGTCTCAGGTCTCACCCTCGGAGGGGTCAAACGATGACCGACGGCATCCGCGTCGAGCGGGTCACCAAGCGCTACGGCAACCAGGTGCTGTTCGCCGACATCGACCTGCACGTACGGGACGGGGAGTTCCTGGTGATCGTCGGCCCGTCCGGCTGCGGGAAGTCCACGCTCATGCGCATCGTCGCCGGCATCGAGCCGGTCAGCGCCGGCCGGGTGACGGTGGGCGGGCGGGACGTCACCCACGCTCACCCCGGCGACCGCGGGATCGGCATGGTCTTCCAGGACTACGCCCTGTACCCGCATCTGAGCGTCGAGGGCAACCTGGCGTTCGGGCTGCGCGCCCACCACGTGCCGAAGGAGGTCATCCGTCAGCGGGTGGCCGACACCGGCCAGGCCCTCGGGCTCACCGACCAGCTCAAGAAGAAGCCCGGTCAGCTCTCCGGCGGCCAGCGGCAGCGGGTCGCGCTCGGCCGCGCCATGATCAGGGAGCCGGCCGCGTACCTGATGGACGAGCCGCTGTCCAACCTGGACGCCGCGTTGCGCGTGCAGATGCGGGCCGAGCTGATCGAGTTTCACCGCCGCACCCGGGGCACCGTCCTGTACGTGACGCACGACCAGGTCGAGGCCATGACCATGGGAGATCGGGTCGCGGTGCTCAACGAGGGCGAGTTCGCGCAGATCGGCACCCCGGCCGAGATCTACGAGAAGCCGGCCAGCGTGTTCGTCGCCACGTTCCTCGGCAGCCCCCGGATGAACCTGCTCGACGCCACCGTACGCCCGGCCGACGCGCACATGGAGCTGACCAGCGGCGAGCTGAGCTGGCGGCTGCCGCGCGAGGGGTTGCCCGCGGACCTGCCCGAGTCGGTGCGGATCGGCTTCCGGCCCGAGTCGGTACGGCTGCCCGTCGACACCGGTACTCCAGCCTATGAGCTGGCGGCGACCGTGTCGTACCGAGAGAACCTCGGCAACGAGAGCATCTTCCACCTCCGCGACAGCACCGGACGGACCATCATCGCCCGCCTCCCGCCCCGCAGCGGGCCGCGCGACGGCGAACACGCGACCTTCCAGGTGCCGCTCGCAGATCTTCATCTCTTCGGCCCTGATGGGCGGGCGTGCTGGCACGGCACCGAACTCGCCGACGACGGCCAGCCGCTACCGTGGTCGGCATGACCGCTGGGCGGGGGAGAAAACCGTCGACGACGAACCTCGGCACACTCATCGCCGTACTCGAGAACCGGATCCTGACCGGACAGTGGGCACCCGGTGCCCGGCTGCCGTCCGAACGCGACCTGGCGGCCGAGTTCACCGTCAGCCGCCCCGTCATCCGGGAGACGCTGAAGGCCCTGCAGGAGCGCGGGCTGGTCGAGGTCTCGCCGCAGCGCGGCAGCTTCGTCCGCCAGTACACGGCCGAGAACCTGATGCGGCCGATGAACCTCGCGGCCCGCGCGGCGGGCGTCACGGCCCGGCAGCTCATGCGGGCCCGCGTCATGCTGGAGACCGAGGCCGCCGGTCTGGCCGCGACCAACGCCACCAAGCAGGACCGGACCGACCTGCTGCGGATCCACCAGCTGTTCGCCCAGCCGGGCAACGTGCACGCCAGGGCACGCGTCGACCTCACCTTCCACGAGACCATCGCGCGGGCCTCCGGCAACCCGGTGATCCACATGATGTTCACCGCGATCCAGGACCTCACCTACGGCCTGATGCTGCGCAGCCTCAGCGACCGCGAGGTACGCGCCGCCGGTGAGCCCCTGCACACCGTGATCCTGGAACACATCCTCGACCGCGATCCCGACGGGGCCCGCGAGGCGATGCGACGGCACCTCGACATCGCCGGAGACCTCTATGGGCCGGACATGGACACGAGCCTGGCCGAGGTCATCGAACACCAGCTCGCGGCGCCCTCGGCCGAGCTTTTGGCCGACGACAACGTGACGGCGGACTCCACACCCGCCTGACACGTCACCATGGCACCGCCGTGTGGAGATGATGCAGGAGACCAGTGCCGGGGCTGCGCGCCGCGCTGGAGCATGCCTGCGCCGAAGCGGGCCTGGCCCCCGACGTACGCGCCGAGACCGACGACCTGGCCCTGCTGGCCGAATTGGTCGAGCACGGCTTCGGCATCGCCGTCATGCCGCGCTCGGCCGCCCGGCGTCTGGGCCCGCGTCTGGTCACGCTCCCCCTGCGCCACCCCGCCCCGGGCCGCCCTCTGACGCTGATCTGGCGCCGGGACCACGTCACCGCCCAAGCCTCCCGTCACCGGCCATCGGTAGGGCAGACCGGCCGCCGCGCGGCCCAGCACACCCCGGTGCCTGTACGGGCTTGTACGGATGATTCGGCCAGGGCTTCACCGGCCACCGCGTTCTCGTCAGCGTGGTTCCGGCAACCACCCGTCGCGGAGCGCATGGGCTTCGCGCGAGCAGAGAGGGGAACCCCGTTGTCCAGACTCGTCAAGGTCGCGTCCGCCGCGGCGGCGCTGTCCGGAGTTCTCGCGCTGACGGTCACGGCGGCCCAGGCCGTGGCCAGCTCCCAAACAGGCACACAGACCAGCGCGCAGTATTTCACCGGCGAGAGCGGCCCCTGGACCGCCCAGACCATCGGCGCCTGGGGGAACATCCCGACGGCGTCCGTCAACATCACCGTGCCCACGGGGACGACGCGGTTCGTCGACGCCCGCTTCACCGCCGAGTCCGTCTGCGTCGGCACAGCCGGCGCATGGTGTTCCGCGCGCATCGTCGTGGTCAACTCCGCCGGGACGACCACCGAGCTGCAGCCGGTCGCGGGCACGGACTACAAGTTCGACAGCCCCGACGGCGCCGAGGAGGCGCATGCCCTCGAGCGTTTCTCCCCCTCTCTGGGCCCCGGCACCTACACGGTCCGGGTGCAGGCCCTGCGCATGTCGGGCATCAGTCAGTTCATCCTCGACGACTACGCGTTCACGGTCGGTCTCGTCGAGCCCTGAGGCGGGCTGGGAAGCTGCCGGGACATGACCCCGTTCGTCCCGGTCACGGGCAGGGGGGACGGTAGGGCAGACCGGGCATCCGGCGGGCCCATTCCGCCGGGCTGATCACAGGGTAGGCGAGCGCGCATGCCTGCCGGGCGGCGCGGCCGGCGTCGGTCTCCCAGAGCCGGACGGTCGCGTCGACGCCGCCGGTGGCCAGCGTGCGGCCGTCCGGGCTGAACGCGGCGGTGTACACCCGGTCGGTGTGGCCGCTCAGCGTGACCGTGGCGTCCGGCTGGCCGGCACGCGTGAGGTCCCACAGGTGCACGGTGCCGTCGAAGCCGGCGGAGGCCAGCAGTTGGCCCCCCGGGTGGAAGGTCACGGCGGCGACGGCGCTGGTGTGGCCGATCAACGGCACGGGCGGCCGCCGGGCGGGCCGGGCGGCGATGTCGTGGAGCAGGACCACGCCGTCGGCGCCCGCCGAGGCCAGCCGGCGGCCGTCCGGGCTGAACGCCACGTCGTTGACGGCGTTGCGGTGGCCGGTCAGAGTGGCGGTGACGGCCGGGTGGCGGGTGTCGGTGACGTCCCACAGCCGTACGGTGCGGTCGGCGCCTCCGGTGGCCAGGGTGCGGCCGTCGGGCGAGAAGGCCACCGCGAGGACCGTGTCGCCGTGCCCGGTGACCGTCGCCAGCGGCCGCGGGTGTCGCGGATCGGCGACGTCCCACGTGCGCAGGGTGCGGTCAGCGCCCACGGTGGCCAGGGTCCGCCCGGACGGATCGAAGGCGGCCGAGTACACGTTGTCGGTGTGGGCCTTGATGGTGGAGAGTGGGCTGGCGCGCCGGCCGTCGCGCACCTGCCAGAGCCGGACGGTGAAGTCGAGGCCGGCGGTGGCGAGTACCTTGCCGTCCGGTCGCCACACCGCCCGGACGATGCCATCGGTGTGGCCGACCAGGACGGCCCGTGGCGTGGGCGGGCGCCCGGGGGCCAGGCTCCACAGCCGCGCTGTCCGGCCGGCCCCCGTGACCAGGGTGCGGCCGTCGGGGCTGATGGCGACCGTGTAGACGGTGCCGTCTTGCCCGCCGATCAGCGGCGCCCGCAGGTCCCACAGCCGGATGCTTCCGTCTCTGGAGGTGGTGGCGAGCGTTTCACCGGAGGGCTGGAATTCTGCGGCGAGGACCGTGTCGGCGTGCCCGGTCAGGGTCAGGGGGATGCTCGCGGGCCGCTGGAGGTCCCACAGCCGTACGGTCATGTCGTAGCCGCCGCTGGCGAGGCGCCGGCCGTCCGGGCTGAACGCCAGCGCCGCGACGCCGTTGGTGTGTCCGGTGAGGGTGCCGATCGGCTTCGGCGCCCGCGGGTGGGCGACGTCCCACAGCCGTACCGTGTTGTCGAAGCCGGCGGTGGCGAGCGTGCGGCCGTCCGGGCTGAACCGCGCGGCCAGGATCGCGGCGGTGTGGCCTTCGAGGTCGGCCAGGCGCCGGGGACGGCGCGGGTCGGCGACGTCCCACAGACGCGCGGTGTTCCCGGGCCCGGCGGTGGCCAGGACGTCCGCGGCGGGGGCGAAGACCGCCGTGGTCATCGTGCCGGGCTCGACGGGCAACTCGGCGGCCAGGTGCGGACGCGAGGGGTCGGACACATCCCACAACCTCGGAACGCCGTCATGGCCCGCCGTCGCCAGGGTGCGGCCGCTCGGGCTGAACGACACGTGCCGGATGCCCTGGGCGTGGCCGGTCAGCACGGCCAGCGGGCGCGGCGCGCGCGGGTCGGCCACGTCCCACAGCCGGGCCGTGCGATCGTCACCGGCCGTGGCCAGGACGCGGCCGCCGGGGGCGAACGCCACCGCCAGCACCGCCCCGAGGTGGCCGCGGAGCACCGCCAGAGCCCGCGGACGATGCGGACGGCGCACGTCCCACAGGCGCGTTGTCTGGTCGGTGCTCGCCGTGGCCAGCAGGCGCCCGCCGGGCTGGAACGCGGCCCCGTAGACGGCGTTCTCGTGGCCGGTCAGCAGGGTCGCCGGCATTCCGGCCACCGCGCTGAGCAGGCCGCCTCTGGCCTCGGCGGTGGGGAGCAGCCGGTAGGCGGCCAGGGCGAGCTGCGCGGCCAGGCCCGGGTCGGTGACGCGCAGTGCGCCGGTGTCCGTCGCCGTCTTCCGCGAGAGCGCCTGGTCGCGCTGGTACGTGGCGGTGCGCTCCGCGTCGGCGGCGGCACGCTGCGCGCGTACCGCCACACCGGACGCGACCAGGGCCAGAACCAGCAGGGCCGCGAGCGTGGCGACGGCCTGGTGCAACCGGCGGGTCCGGCGCCGGGACTGGCGAACGCCCGCCTCCAGGAACTCCCGCGCGTCCGCCGGGAGCCGCCCGCCATAGCCGGCGGCCCACTCCTGCGCCGCGACCAGGCGCCCGCCGCGATACAGCGCGTCGGGGTCGCGATGGAGGCGTGCCCAGGCCGCGGCGTCGGCGGCAAGCCGGCGCGCGACGACCAGCCCGGCACGGTCGGCGTCCACCCAGGACCGCAGCAGCGGCCAGGCGCGCAGCAGGGCCTCATGGCTGATCTCGACAGTGTCCTCGCCCGCGGTAATGAGCCGCCGCGCGACGAACCGGTCGAGTACCTCCTCCATCTCGGCCGCCTCCTCGCCGTCGCAGCCGTCGAGCAGCTCGGCCACGGTGGCCCTGCGCCGGGTGTCGGCGGCATCGGGCGCGACATGCACCAGGTGCAGGAAGAGGCGGCGGGCCAGTTCGCGGCGGCGGCCGATGAGCCCGTCGTGGACGGCGTCCGCGCTGGCCGCCACCGCACCCTCGATGCCGCCCACCGCGTGGTAGGCGGCCACGGTCAGGCTCCGGCCCTGACCCTGGCGCCAGGTGGTGTACAGGGCGTGCGACAGCAGCGGGAGCACGCCGACCTCGTGCGCCCCGCCGTCCGCGGCGACACCCCCGGACGGGGCGACCTGCCGCAGCAGCAGCTCGACCAGGCCGTCCTCGATCTCGACGCCGGCACGCCTGGCCGGCTCCACGATGGCCTCGCGCAGTTCGGCCTCCTCCATCGGGCCGACGGCGAGCTGGCCGTCCTGCGCGAGCGCGACCAACTCCGGATGCCGCAACGCCGCCGCGTAGAAGTCGGCACGCAGCCCCAGCAGCACGAGCGCGCCGCCGGGCGGCGCGGCCGCGGCACGCACGGCGGCGATGAAACCGCGCCGCTCCGCCTCGTCCCCGCACTCGGTGAACACCTCCTCGAACTGGTCCACCACCAGCACCAGCGGCCGGTCGCCGGCCCCGGCCCGGCCGGCGTACCGGGCGGCGGCCCCGGGATCCTCGCGGACGACCGCGGCGATCTCGCCCGCCGGCACGTCGGCCAGGGCCGCCAGCCGGGCGGCCAACTCGGCCACCGGCCGCGCACCGGGGACGGTCACGACCATCGGCCACTGCGCCGAATCGGGCAGGGCGCCATCGCGGAGGGCCGCGACCACGCCGGCCCGCAGCAGGGAGGACTTGCCCGACCCGGAGGGCCCCACTACCAGCCGCACGCCTCCGCCCGCCGCCCTCATCTCGGCCACCTGCTCGAGCAGCTGGCCGGTCAGCGCGCGCCGCCCGAAGAACCAGCCCGCGTCCTCCGGCTGGAAGGCGGCCAGCCCCCGATACGGCTCGGGACCGGCGACGCGGCGGCCGGGAGCCCGCCGTACCCGCCGCCAGGCGGCCAGCCACGCGCCGGACTCCGCCGGATCGGCCACCCCGCACACTTCCAGCACCCGTACCAGCAGGTCACGCGACGACGTGGCCGGTAGTCCGCGGCCCGCGAACCAGTCGCCGAGGGTGCTGTGCGCGCCGTACGCGCCGGCCTTGGTCGCCACTTGCCGTACGGTCAGACCAGCCCGCTCGCGCAGCGACGAGAGCTCGCGCGCGAACTCCTGGCGGGTGGCGATCCTGCCCGGATCAGGACGGCCCGGATCGGCGTTGGCGGACTCGGACACACGGCCTCCTCTGCAGTCGTGCGAGCTACGCGCCATCGGCCGGCGCCCCCTGTATGTCGCTGACTGATCACAACTGGTTACAGCCGCCCTGTACGGGCTTGTACGGATGATTCGGCGGCCGTTGCGGAGCGGGGGCATGACGCCTCACGGTCGGCATATCGGCGGCCGGTATCCGGAGCCGACCACCCTCACTCCTGGTCCCGGACAAGTCAGTCGAACATTCACGGAGGGTCCACGCCAATGACAGCATCGACTTCCGCTCACAGCCGGCTCGACGTGCGGCGAATACGGCGTATACGGCGGCGAGCGGCATCGTTCATCGCATCCGCGCTGATCGTCGCGGCCGTTCTCCCCGCCGACGCGGCCCGCGCCTTCGCGGACGTCGCCGTGAACCTGCAACTGCGCGGCGCCTACGGCTCTGTGAGCATCCGCGTCAACGGATCACCGACCGGCACCTGCTCCGTCTCGAACTGCCAGTACATGGTGCCCGTCGGATCAACCGTGCGATTGACCCCCGACGGAGACATCACTTCCTGGGGTCCCGGGCCCTGCCAGTACGTGTTCGGCACCCAGCCCTGCAGCTTCGCGGCGCTGTCGAACACCAGTTTCCAGGTGGTCTTCCTCGGCTAGGACGTTCCCTTCCCGGCCTTTTCGCAGTCCACCTTTCGATGGATCCTCACGCGAGCAGCCGGCTGTCGGCCTCAGCGTGACACCGACGGCGATGAGATCGGTCAACGTCAAGCGTGGCCGCCCACGGTGATCGGGCCGAGCGTCAGCTGGGGTTCGCCCTCCAGGATCTGTCCGGTGAGCGCCACCTGCTCGTCGAGTTCGCGCAGCTGGGCGGGGGTGAGCTCGCGCAGCGACTCCACCGTGACGGCCAACCGGCGGCCGGACCGCCGCTGGTGCCACACCCCCGCCACCTGCCCGTCCACGAGCAGCACCGGGAAGTTGCCCGCCTGGCCGCCGTTCAGCGCCCGCGCGGCGGCCGGGCCCGGGTACAGCAGCTCGCGCGGCCTCCCGGCCACGACATAGGCATCGAAGTACGGCAGCAGCCGTACACCCCTCGGCGGCTCGTCCGGCACCTCGGTGTCACCGGCCGCCACCCAGGCCGGAACACCATCGAACAGCACCTGCTCCGGCTCGGCCGCCGCGAAGCCCGCGGCCGCCCACCTGACCGGCGCCCCGATCCACTTGGCGAACTGCTCGGGCGTGGCGGGACCGTACGCCCTCAGATAGGCGTTGACCAGCTCAACCAGACAGTCGTCGACCGGCTTGACTGTGTGGCAATCCGTGGGCGGGGCGATATAGGTGACCTTGCGCCCCCTCGCCGGGCCGAACACGAACGCCCCTCGGTGCGCCGCCGTCGCCATGGCCTGCCGCCAGCGCGGCCACATGGTCTGGAAGGCCGGCATGACGAGGTCTCCGGCCCACGGTCCCGTGGTGGCCACGACCGCGTCGCTCAGCTCGTCGATCGTCAGGGCCGCTCCGGTCATCAGCACCTCGCGGATCGCCTCCACGACCTGGTCGGTCTGCGCGGAGGTCAGGCGTACGTCGTGGGCGAACACCGAGTGCGCGACCGGTAGCGTCGACAGGGCTCCCACCCACACCGGCAGGTCGCGGGCGGGCAGCAGGTGTACGGTGCCGCGCGGGCCGTGCGTCTTGACCAGAGTGCGCTCGCCCCACAGCGCCTCGCGCACCCCGGCGCGCGTGACGCCCTCCAGGCGAAGGCCGATCGACAGCTCGGCCGCCGACATCACCTGGGCATGGGCGCCGCACATGGCGGCGACCACGTTTGCCGGAGTGGCGTCCTTCGCGGGGGCGGCCAGGCCGTGCCGCTCCAACCGCCTGGCGCTGACCTGGGACCACGACATCTTCATCATGAGACCGACCCTATGGAGTAATGCGGCAAGATTCGTTCCGCGTTTCGAGCGGTGTCGCAGGGGGACACACTCGATACGTACATGCCGTTCAGCGCCTCTACGACGCTCGTTCTCCCGGGTCGGGAAGGCTGAGCAGGGATGGAGCCGAATGTGCGGGCCGTGTGTCACATCCGGCGCACGACGATCACGGGAGTTCTCTTCCTTGCGGCCATCGCGGCGGTCGTGTCGTTCCGTCACATGCATGAGCTCTGTCTCCGGCACGGTGAGGATCGCCTGGCGGTGGTGCTCATCCCGCTCGCGGTGGACGGCACGATCGTTGTCGCTTCGATGTCCATCCTCTTGGCCAACCGGTACGGTTCGTGCGGTGGCGTGCTGGCGTGGATCATGCTCGGGGTCGGCAGCCTCGCCAGCCTCGCCGCTAACGTCGCGGTCGCGGAGCCCAGCCTGATCGGCCGGATTATCGCTGCATGGCCAAGTGCGGCTCTCATCGGTAGCTACAAACTCTTGATGTCTCAGATCCGTCGGCTCTCAGCCGCGTCGAAGCGCGTGGCGGACGCTGTGGAAGACCTATCGGCCGCAGAATCAAGCTGTTCGTGAATGTGCAGGCGAAGCCATCGGTGATCTGCCTGTGCGCGGAGTGGGTCGCAGTGATATCGAGGCTCTAGGTCTTCACCGTTCTGCCTGGCGGTGGGCGCAGGAGAACCGACGCCCGGACGGAGGTCTACCATCCGGAAAGGACATCGCTATGGCGTTATTGATGCCCTGCTGTGCGAGCCTTGACCTGGGACTTTACCCTAGGGTCACTCATCACCCTGGAGGGATCGCAACGTGCATTCATGGCCGCTTACATGACCAGCAGCCTAGCCACCCCAAAGCTCAGCCGAGACCCCGCGCTCCAGCCTCGGCTGCTCGATCTCGCCGTAACGCGCGACCGACGCGCTGAAGTGCGCAGCCCAGATCTGGTTGCCGAAATCGAAGTGCCACCATTCATCGGCGTCGCACCGGAAGCCGGCGCCCGTCATCGCGTCCCGGAGAATCCGCCGGTTGCTCCGCGCGATCGTGTTCCAGGCGTTGTCTTCGAAGTAGAGCGCGGCCGACTCCGGCCCGAAATGGTCATACGGCGTGCCCATGTCGAGCTCGCGCCCGTATGCGTCCACCAGGGTCAGATCCACGGCTCCCCCGGTGGCGTGTGGAGGAATGCGCCGCGAGCTGCCGGGGTCGGTGACGAAGACCTCCGCCCTCTTCCGTAACTCCTCCTCGTCCGTGTCCGGATGGTCCGCCCGCAAGGTGGCCAGATAGTCCTCGAAGATGTTTCGCTGCACGAGCCTGGGGCGGTAACCGTCCCAGATCTTGAAGGTCAGCGGCGCCAGAGTCCGCTGGATGTCCACCAGCATTCCGGCAACCGCCTGTCGTACGAACATCGCGCTCGTCGGCGACAGGCCGCGGTGGAAGTAGGAGGGATAGCACTCGAACGGGTAGGACCTCAGATCCGTCAACGGATCCCCGTTCTCCCGGATGGCGACGTGCTCGAACTCGACCGCCGTCATGAACGCGCCGCCAGCAGGCAGATGCGCTCACACAGTTCCGGGAAGGGGATCCCGGCCGCCTGCGCCGACTGTGGGAAGAGACTGGTGGCGGTCATCCCGGGAAGGGTGTTCGCCTCGAGACACCAGATTCCGCCGTTGTCGTCCGCCCGGAAATCTACCCTGCTGTACGATCCCAGCCTGAGGCTTTCGTGGGCGCGGACGGCCAGCGACCGCAGCTCGTCGTCC
Organism: Nonomuraea sp. NPDC048901; assembly: GCF_040649695.1. Taxonomy (NCBI): domain Bacteria; kingdom Bacillati; phylum Actinomycetota; class Actinomycetes; order Streptosporangiales; family Streptosporangiaceae; genus Nonomuraea; species Nonomuraea sp. NPDC048901. The sequence continues at coordinate 209,943 of NZ_JBEZFW010000010.1, forward strand.
AGGGCGGCGGGAATGTCCGCGGGGAAGATCTCCAGCGCCCCGCCGACCTGATATTTGGCCTCGTAGTCGAAGATTTCCTGACCTTCCATCCTGATCTCGCCGACGGCCAGCGCCCTGCCGTCCAGGACGCCGACCACGAACTCGCGGCCCGGCACGAAACGCTCGATCAGCACGTCCGCGTCGCGCCTGCGGGCTGCCCGTACGGCCTCGCTCAGATCCTCCCGGTCTTTGACGAGGGTCAGGCCGATCGAGGAGCCCTGGGCGTTGGGCTTGACGATGACGGGGCTGTCAAAGGGAAGGTCGTCGAGATCGTCATTGGGCCGCAGGAGAACCCATTCCGGCGTGGGGATTCCTGAGGTGGACAACAGTCGTTTGGCGATGTCCTTGTCCATCGCGACGGCACTCGCGAGGTGCCTGCTCCCGGTGTAGGGCAGGCCGGCCGAGCCGAGGATGGCCTGGACGACGCCGTCCTCGCCGGCACCTCCGTGCAGCGCGAGGAAGACGACGTCCACGCCCAGCAACTCCTCCACCAGTCTGGGTGCGACCACCGTGGTGGGTGGCCTGACCGGATCGGGGGGCGCGGGCGCGACCTTGGCCCGCATCACGCGTTCGGCGTCGGCCGGGCTGAGCCTGCCCTTCGCGATGTCGAAAGCCTCCACGCGATGCCCGAGCTCGCGCAGGGCGGCCATGACCTGCGCGGCGCTCGCGACCGAAACGTCTCGTTCCGCGCTCACCCCGCCGAAGAGCAACGCCACGCGCATGGGTTTCCTGGGCGGAATCATCAGGACGTCCTACTCTCGAATTCTCGTATGGTCGCGTTAATGTCGTCGTAGAAATGCATGGCGTCCTCCAGGATGAGAACTTCTGTCTGAATGGGCACCGCGTCCGCCCGCGCCTTCGCCATGTACGCATGGATCGGCCGGACGAGATCGTCGGGCACGAGCCCCGGATCGCCGACCACCGCCGTCATTCCGGCGTTGCGTAAATAGAGGGCAGCGGTGATCGCCTGCTCGCCGAAGACCGGATGGGGATCGACGAGGGCGACATGAGCGGCCGTGGCCAGACGGCCTTCGCAGCGGATCACCGCCTCGGGCGTGACGCTCTTCACGATGTGGAACGCATGACACTCAGGCGGTGATCCATGGCTCACCAAAACGAGCGGTATTGGGGGCATCTAAGGAACCTCTAACAAGATGATCTAGAAAAGGAAGTGATCGCCGCCCTGGGCGCACCGGAGCAGCGTCGGCTAAGAGGTGGACTAGCATCAGGCCGGGGTGTGGGACATCACCACCACCCCGACATCCGGCACGAGGTACAACGCCGTTTCCGTCCCCCTGCCCACAGGGCTGTAGCGGAGGCCAGGTCGGGCTGTTTGTCGGCCCAGGCGCGGGTCTTGTCCACGGCCGCGGCGCTTCCCCAGGGGGCGGACTCGAGCGCTTCCACCACCGCGGCCGGGATCTGATGCAGCCGGCTCATCACGATCATGGGCGGGTGCGCGTCCAGCGCGGCCTGCACCGGGGTGGGGGCGAGGCCGGGCGCGTGTTCGGCGAGCAGGGTGAGCGCCGCCCATTCCCGGTGGGGCTCTCCTCGCCTCCAGGAGGTGTAGCGCTTGCTTGTCGCCGGAGGCCGCTGACACCGGTCACGAGGCCGGGCAGGCGCGGTACCAGTCGAGGGTGGCGGCGGCGTGCGACGGCGTGCGGGGTCGCGGTGAACGGCCCGAACGTGGTGACGAACTTCGAGGCGTCGCTCACGAACGGCCGGTCGCGCTGGTACCACGTCTCGCCGAAGGCACGCACGGTCGGGTTGAACAGGCCGATCAGGCGTGGCATCGGGCGGCCGAGCGCCGCCGTTCTGCCGGGCTGCCCCAGCTCGGCGATCACCAGGTCGAGGAGCTCCCGGCCCGTCACGGCAGGCGCCGCCGGCAAGTGCCAGGCATGGCCGTCAGCCCGCGCGTCACAGCCGAGCATCACCAAGCCCCTGGCGATGTCGGGCAGGAAGCTGAGCGTGTGGGGCTGGTCGAGCGACCCGACCCAGCGGATGGGACCTCCCGGCGAGCGCCGCCCCGAACACCGTCGTGCCGACGACGGTGTTGACACCGCCGGGACCGTAGTGGTCGGAGGCCCGGCCCAGGGCAATGCGCAGTTCGCCTGAGCGGTGGGCATCCAGCAGCGCCTCGGCCATCGCGGCGCGTACCCGGCCCTTCGGGTTGCGGGCGGCGTGGGGTAATGCCTCGGTCATGGGCCCGTCGACGGGACCGTACATGTACAGGTTGTCGGCGAAGACCAGCTTCGCGCCGGAGGCGGCTGCGCCCTGCCGTACCGCGTCGGTCATGCGGGGGAACTCCTGCACCCATCGGGTGTAGGCGGGTGAGGCGCAGTGGTAGACGACCTCGGCCCCGGCGCAGGCGGCCCTGGCCCCCTCAGCGGTGGTGATGTCGCCCCGATGGGCCTCGACCCCGGGCAGCGCGGGCGCCCGGCCGCTGCGATTGACGGCGCGGACGCGGTGCCCCCGGGAGACGAGCTCGCGGACCACGGACGCGCCGACGCCCCCTCCGGCGCCGAGGACGACATGCAGATCAGATGTAGCGGGCACGGCGGCCTCCCATTAACAAGATTGGAAACATCGTTATGAAACAGCGTTGCGATATGATTGTCAAATGGCCCGCCCACGTACCCGCGACTACGACGAGTTGCGCCGAGACCTTCTGGACGCGGCCGGACGGCTGCTCGCCCAGGAAGGCCCGCAAGCGCTGAGCACCCGACGCCTGGCCCATGAGGTCGGCACCTCCACCAAGGCCGTCTACAACCTCTTCGGCGACAAGGCTGGCCTGCTCCGCGCGATGTTTCTGGAGGGATTCGCCCGGCTCGCCGACGAGTTCGCCCGGGTGCCCACCGACGGCGACCCCGAGGCCGACCTGATGGCCCTCGGACACGCCTACCGTGCCTCAGCCCTGGACAACCCGCACCTGTACGAGCTGATGTTCGGCCGGCCCCTCGCCGACTTCCAGCCGGACGAGGCAGCCGTGGCTCAGATTCAGGGCACGTTCGACACGCTGGTACAGGCCGTCGCTCGATGCGTAGACGCGGGCCGGTTCGCCCCCTGCGACCCTCACGACATCGCCGTCCACCTCAACGCCCTGGTGCACGGCCTGGCCAGCCTGGAACGCCTCGGCCGGCTGGGCCCCCGCCCCCAGGCTGACCACCACTGGCGGGTCGCCCTAGAGGCGGCCTTCCGCGGCCATCGCGCCCCACCCCTGTGACGGGCGCCGAGAGGTTGCGGTTCTGGGGGCGTACAGGCGCCGGGCGCGTGGACTATGTCCAGGACATCCTCACCGAGGATGCAGGGTCATCCCGCTGGGCGGGCATCGACCACACCCGCCGGGTCGCCCGGACCAGCGCGGCGGTCAGCTCGATCGGCGGCTGGTACGACATCTTCCTGCCCGGCCAGCTCCGCGACTTCCGGATCCTGCAGGAGGCCGGCCGCCCGGCCCGGCTGACGGTCAAAGCCGACTCGGCTTCTCCAGCGCGAGCGGCATTGACCAGGACTGGCTCTTGGGAGCTGTGGTCTGAGAGGCGCCGGGTGTTATTGGAATCAGCGCGCTGCCGGGCTCGCTCACCGGCCTGTCTGGCGGCGGCGCACATGCGGGGCAGGATGTCGGGCCGGGTGAGGTCGATGTTTCTGACCGCTGTGAGGAAGGCGGTCAGGATCTCGCTGTCGATGTCAGCGGAATCTTGGGCACCGAGGTAGAGGCGGAGCCAGCCGGCGATACGGCGCAGAGCAGGCACTGCCACCCCGACCGCTCCCACCAACCACTGTCGGTCGTCTCCTCGGGCCCGGATTACGAGCTCGCGCCAGACGACGTCGCAAGTGGCGTCGCACAACGTCCGCGAGATCAGGAGGTCGCGAAGCTCCGTCAGCGGAATCTGGCGCGCGGGCAGCTCGTCACCGAGGGCCCTGCCATCGAGTGCCAGGCCGTCGGGAGCGCACGTGACGAGCTGGAAGGCGTGCTCGACAACATCGAGCGGTGAGCGGTCCTTGGGGGTCGTCTCGCGAAGGTTGGTACTCATCCGGTTGCTCCACTGCGAGAGGAATTTCGGTCTCGCATCCCGGTGTACGCACCGCCTCTGGCGGGCCTCAGGCGGCCAGAGCCGGTGATCTTTAACTGAAGCCAGGCACACTCACCGAGGAGGAGATCGCTGCGATGGTCACGAAGCTCGGCGACCTTCGAAAACTGCTCCACAGCGCCGATCCGCAGGACAAGGCTGATGTGTACGAGCAGCTCGGCCTACGTATGACCTACGACCCAGGCCAGAAAACAGTGATCGCCAGAGCTCAGCTCAGGCGATCATGTACCAAATTGTGTCCGAGGGCCGTTTCGTTCCGCTTTACGAGCGGGCTCAGGGCCGGTGGGCGCGGACGATGAGGTCGGCGGCTTCGGCGGCGATGGCGTGCCGTCGTGCGGGTGGCAGGGGCAGCATGCCGTACGCCGTCTCGACCCGCGCGTCGGTGATCACCAGGTGCAGGAACTGGCGGGCCGCCCTGGCCGGATCCGGCACCCGCAGCCTGCCGTCACCGTCGCAGGCGCGCAGGTAGTCCCCGACGTCGCTGTCCAGCGACGAGGAACTCGCCCGCCAGGTGCGCTGCAGCTCCGGATGGTGACCCACCTCCGCGATGGTCAGCCGGTGCAGCGCCGCCACTCGCGGCGACAGAGCGATGTCCAGCGTCCGCTCCCCGAGCGCGGTCAGGTCCGCACCCGGATCGCCGGTGAGGGCTACGGCCTGGCCCGGCGTGCCTCCCATCGCTGACCTTGCCTCCTGGATGGTGGCGAGGAAGAGCTGTTCCTTGTCGCCGAAGTGGCCGTAGACGGTCTGTTTGCCCACGCCCGCCGCCGCGGCGATCGCGTCGACGCTCGCACGGGCGTAACCCAGGTCGGTGAAGACCTGGATGGCGGCGTCGAGGATGGCTCGGCGCTTGGCCGGTGAGCGTCGCGGGCCGTGGTCGGCCATGGCTTGTCCCCACTTTCGTCGAATAGGTACTAGTCTACGAGACTAGACGGTCTAGTCTAGTTTGGAGGGCGCATGGACGCCGATGTTGTGGTGGTCGGAGCCGGACCTGTGGGTTTGCTGCTCGCCGCCGAGTTACGGCTGGCCGGGGTAACGCCGCTGGTGCTCGACCGGCTCGCCCGGCCGACGAGCGAGCCGAAGGCACGCGGAATCGGGCCGCTGGCCGCGGAGGCGCTGCGCCGCCGCGGGCTGGGGGACGACCTGGCGAAGTTCCAGGAACAGGGGCTCGCCGACAAGGCGCGCGACCACGGAAGTGAGAAAGGGCACTTCGCCCAGATCCACAAGATCGACCCCGACCTCCAGGAGGAACCCGAGCGGATCGGCGCGCTGATCTGGCAGCCGGACCTGGAACGGATCCTGACCGAGCACCTGGCCTCGCTCGGCGTCACGGTCCGGCGCGAACACGAGGCGACGGACCTGGACCAGGACGACTCCGGCGTCACCTTGACCGTACGGACGCCGGAGGGGGAGCGGCGCGTCCGCGCGGCGTACGTGGCGGGCTGCGACGGCGGCCGATCGACCGTACGGAAGCTGACCGGGTTCGACTTCCCCGGCACCGCCCCCACGAGCGTCGTACGGCGGCTGATCGGCGACATCTCGGGCATGGAGCGGCTGCCCGCGCCGGGGTGGCAGCCGGCGGGGATGTTCATGAGCGCGCCCGGCATGGTGGCGACGGTCGAGCACGACGGCTTCCCCGAGGACCGCGACGTGCCGCTGACCGGGGAGGAGATGCGCGACAGCCTGCTCAGGGTGACGGGCGTGGAGGTTGAGGTGACAGCGGTCCGCGACACCCTGCGCTTCACCGACGTCGCCCGTCAGGCGGCTACCTACCGGCTCGGCCGCGTCCTGCTCGCGGGCGACGCCGCCCACGTCCACTCTCCCAACGGCGGCCAGGGACTGAACCTGGGGCTGATGGACGCGGTCAACCTGGGCTGGAAGCTGGCCGCCACGGTCACCGGGCGCGCACCGGACGGCCTGCTCGACACCTACACCGCCGAACGTCACCCCGTAGGCGCCGCCGTCCTGCACAACACCCGCGCCCAGTCGGCGCTGCTGCGACCCGGAGCGCACGCGGCGGCCATGCGCGACATCGTGTCGGACCTGCTCGACCTGCCGGAGGTCAACCGCTACTTCGGGCGGCTGCTGAACGGGCTCGGCACCCGCTACGACCTCCCGTACCCGGCAACCCATCCCCTGGCCGGCCGCCCCTGCCCCGACCTGCGGCTCACGCTGCCTTCCGGCGGCCCGCGGGCCCTCGCCGAGCTCGCCACGTCGGGCCGGCCGCTGCTCGTCCACGCGCCGTCGCAGCCCGAGATCGCGCAGGCGGCGGCCGCTTGGCGAGGCGCGCTGGATATCGTCGAGGCGACCGTCGAGGACCGTGACGGCCTGTCGGCCGCCTTCGTCCGCCCCGACGGCACGGTCGCCTGGGCGTCCGGCCCCGGCCCGGCCGACACCACCACCCTGATGGCGGCCTTCCACGCTTGGCTGCCGCCTGCCTGACGCCTCAAGCGGCGGGTCGCTATGGGGCATGGTCGGTGGTCCGTATGGCGTGACGCCTTCTGCCCGGCGGTCGGCGAGGCATGGCCGATCGCCGAGCAACCAGAATTTCTTGACAACAACTTTTTTCGGTGCCATCGTTTCACCATGTACGAAGTGGCGGTGATCGAAGACCCCGCGGCAGCCGAGGCGTCGCTCGACCCGATGCGGTCGAAGCTGCTGGCCGAGCTGGTCGAGCCCGGCTCGGCCACGTCGCTGGCGGCCAGGGTCGGCCTGGCCAGGCAGAAGGTCAACTACCATCTGCGCACGCTGGAGCGGCACGGGCTGGTCGAGCTGGTGGAGGAGCGCAAGAAGGGTAACGTCACCGAGCGGGTGATGCAGGCCACGGCCGCCTCCTTCGTGATCTCCCCGGTCGCGCTGGCCGCGGTGCAGCCCGATCCCGAGAAGGCGCCCGATCGGCTGTCGGCCCGCTGGCTGCTCGCCGTAGCCGCTCAGCTGGTCCGCGACGTCGGGACGCTCATCACCGGCGCCACCGAGGCCCGCAAGCGGGTGGCGACGTTCGCGATCGACGGCGAGGTACGGTTCGCCTCGGCGGCCGACCGCGCGGCCTTCGCCGAGGAACTGGCCGACGCCGTGACCGCGTTGGTGAGCAAATACCACGACGAGACGGCCGAGGGCGGTCGCGACCACCGGTTGGTCGTCGCCGTGCACCCGTCGCTGAAGGAGCGCTGAGGTGGGACATTCCTTCGAGCTTCCCCAGGAGGCCGAGGTCGGGGCGACCCCCGAGGAGGTGTGGGCGGCCATCGCGACCGGCCCCGGCATCGACTCGTGGTTCATGGGCCGCAACGAGGTGGCCGACGGCGTCGTGCGTACCGCCTTCGGCCAGTACATCCCCGAATCGACCGTGACCGCCGAGGAGCCGCCCGCCCGGTTCGCGCACACCAGCGCGACGGCGGAGGACGGCCGGTTCGTCGCCTACGAGTTCCTCGTCGAGGGGCGCGATCAGGGCAGCACCACGCTGCGCATGGTGACCAGCGGCTTCCTGCCGGGCGACGACTGGGAGGCCGAGTTCGAGGCCATGTCCAGAGGGCTGGAGATGTTCTTCGCCACCCTGGTCGCCTACCTGACACATTTCCGCGGCCGGACCGCCACGCCCGTCACCGAGTTCGGGCCGCCCGTCGCCGACTGGCCGCGCGCCTGGGAGATCCTGTACGACGCGCTCGGCACCCCGGGCCACGCCAAGCCGGGCGACACCGTACGGTTCGCGCCCGCCGGGCTCCCCCCGATCGAAGGCGTCGTCTACTACGCCAACGCCCAGACGCTCGGTGTTCGGACCCCGGACGCGCTCTACCGGTTCCTGCAGGGGTTCGGCGGCTCGATGGTCGCCGCGCACCACCTTTTCGCCGGCCCCGGCGACCAAGGACCGGCCTGGCACGCCTGGCTCGATCATCTTTTCGCCGAGCGAAAAGCCTGAACAAGGTCACAGCCCACGTAGAGGACCTGTCGTCGGGCGCCGCCCTGGCCCTGCGCGGCGGGGGAGGCGGTGCCCGGCGAGCGGAGTTCATTCCACCTACGGCGGTCGCGTGACGCTCAGTCCAGTGCGGCCACGTGCTCGGCCAGCGCGGCCGCCAGGGTCCGCTCGCAGGTGGCGGCGTCGTCGGCGGCCCAGCACACGTAGCCGTCGGGCCGCAGCAGCAGGGCGGCCGCGCCCAGGTCGTCCGCGCACTTGGCCCGTACGAGATCGACCCGCGCGGGCAGCCGGAACTCGGCGGGGACGATCCCGGCCAGGTCGAGCAGGACCGCGTGCCCGGCGCCGAACAGCCCGGACAGCCGGGTCGACGCCGAGCCGACGAGCAGGTCGGCGTCCGGCACCCGCTGCCCGGCCAGCGGATGCTCGCCGCCGAGGTCGTAGCCCAGCGACAGGCCGGACATCAGGCCCGCCATGTGGCGGTTGGCGTCCGGCAGCCGCAGCAGGTCGCTGAAGATCTCGCGCAGCGCGGCCACGTCCGCGCTGGGCCGAGGCATGCTCAGTACGCGCTGCGCGGACGTGTGGTGCAGCACCTGGGCGGCCACCGGATGCCGTTCGGCCTGGTAGCGGTCCAGGAGGCCTTCGGGCGCCCGGCCCTGGAGGGTCGCGGCCAGCCGCCAGCCGAGGTTGATCGCGTCCTGCACGCCGAGGTTCAGGCCCTGCCCGCCGAACGGCGGGTGGATGTGCGCGGCGTCGCCCGCGAACAGCACGCGCCCCGCCCGGTAGTCCGCCAGCTGCCGCGTCGCGTCGGTGAAGCGCGAGGAGTTGTCCACCGCGCGCAGTACGGTCTCCTCGCCGTAGACGGCCCGTAGCGCGGTGGCGACCTCCTCCTCCGTGACCGGCGCGTCGCGGTCGTAGTGTCCCTGCTCCTCGCTGCCGAACGTCAGCCGGTAACGCTCGCCACCGATGGGAACCAGCATCGCCCAGTAGCCGCCGCCCTCGCGGACCAGGCTGCTCATGTGGCCCAGCGCCGTGGGGACCGACGCCGACGTGGCGGACAGCCGGACGTCGGCCAGCACCGCCACGAACGTCCCGTCCCGGCCGGGGAAGGGCAGGCCCAACAGCTTGCGTACGGTGCTCCGCCCGCCGTCGCACGCCACCAGGTAGTCGGCCCGGAACCGCCGCTCACCGGTGCTCACCGTCACCCCGTCGCCGTCCTGCTCGACCGCGGTGACCCCCGCGTCGCGCAGGACGCGCGCGCCCCGGGCGGTCGCGGCCTCCTCCAGGACCTCCTCGATCTCCCACTGAGGAACCGCGATCGGGTACGGATGCCGGGTCCGCCACGGCTCGCAGTCCAGCGGCACCGGCAGGGTCGCGAAATGGCCACCGATCGGTTCGCGTACCAGAGCCCGGCTCAGCAGCGGCTCCACCAGCCCGCGCAGCTCCAGCAGCTCCAGTGTGCGGGGCTGGACGGCGCCGCCCTTCATCTGCTCGATGCGCTGGGGCAGCTTCTCCAGCACGAGCGTGTCGACCCCGGCCAGCGCCAGCTCGTACGCCAGCATCAGGCCGGTCGGCCCGGCACCCGCGATGACCACCTCGAAGTCCTTCATGACCCGCCCTCTTCCCGTGGTTTGATCGTCTGAGTGCGAATATATACCCAGTGCAGAAAAAGTCCAAGTGCAGATTTCTGGTAAGGTGACGAGCGTGACGAACGAGCCCGGACTGCGCGAGCGTAAGAAGCAGCGGACACACGCCGCGATCTCCGAGGCGGCGATCGAGCTGTTCCTGCGGCACGGGTACGACCAGGTGTCGGTGGCCCAGGTGGCGGAGGCGGCCGAGGTGTCCAGGCGCACGCTGTTCGCCTACTTTCCGGCCAAGGAAGATCTCGTGGTGCAGCGGTTCGCCGACCACGAGACGGAGAGCGCCCGGGTGGTCGAGTCCCGCGCGGCGGACGTCACACCGCTGGAGGCGCTGCGGGTGCACTACCTCGACGCGCTGGCCAGGCGTGATCCGGCCAGCGGGCTCAACGACATACCCGCGATCGTGGCGCTCTACCGGATGGTCTTCGAGACCTCGTCGCTGGCGGCCCGGATGCACCGGTTCCAGGCGGCGGCCGAGCAGGCGCTCGCCAATGCGCTGCGGGAGACGGCGGGCGTCGATGAGCTCAGCGCCCGCGTGGCGGCCGTCCAGATCCAGGCGGTCCACTGGACGCTGACGATTGACAACGCCATGCGGCTGGCGGGCGGCGAGAGCGCGGACGAGCGCTACCCGGGCGCGGTGAGCGACGCCGAGCGGGCATACGCCCTGCTGGCCAACGGGCTGGGCCACCTGGGCGCGCCAGACCGGGCCTGAGCCCCCTGGGCGCCGCCGTTCGGCGAATCGGGGAGCGGCGTGGAGAGCGGTCGCCGGTCGGTGAATCGAGGAGCGACCTACCGGGTGAACCGGGTCATGGGTGGCTGCCGTTCGGTGAACGGCAGCCACCGTTGTTCGGTTACGCCGCGAGGGCGTTCTCCAGGAGTGGCCGGTGGCGCAGCATCCACGCCGCCGCCCGCGCCTGCCAGGCCAGGGCCCACAGCGGGTCCGGGTCCGTACTCTCGGGCGTGATCCGCGACTTGACCGCCACGGACGCGCAGTCACGGATGGCGAACTCGATCATCCGCGTGACGAAGCCGTCGCGTTCGGCGGCGGGCAGCCCGTAGCCGTCGAGGAAGCGGCGCAGCTGGCCCGCGCGCGCCGCCGCGCCGGGCAGGCCCTGCCGTTCCGCGACGTCGTCGTCGTGCAACTGGGCATTCCACCACGCGGCACCCGCCACGTCGTCCAGCCGGTCGATCGGCCCGGCGCTGGTCCAGTCGATGTACGCGACCGGCAGGCCGTCGCGGGCCACCGTGTGCCACGGTCCCGTGTTCCGATGGCTGATGATCGCATCGGGCGCGGAGCTGTGGAACGGCCACCGTTGCCACACCGCGTCCGGCGGCGGCCGGAACCCGGCCGTCGCGTCGTGGAGCTCGCGCAGCAGGCGGCCCGCCTGCCACACGCCCTCGTCGGACCAGGCGTGCGGGTGGACGAAGTCGCCGTCGATGTAGGTCACGGCGTCTCGTCCCTCCTCGTCGTAACCGTCGCCGATCAGGCGGGGGCTCCCGCTGAAGCCCGCGTTCTCCAGGTGCAGCAGCAGCGCGTGGACGCTGTCCGTCCACGGCCCGGCCGGGCGCAGCACGACGTCGCCGTGCCGGACCACCGGCGTGGGATTGCCCTCGGCGCCCAGCAGGGGCTCGAAGGATGGTTGGGAAGACACTCTTGCTCCTCGTGATCGTGATGGAAGATCACTCCAACGCGAGGAGCCCGGTACGCCTCAGGCGACCTCTCGCGTCGGAGTGTGAGCCGAGACTTCGCCGAGGACCTTGGTGGCCATGTGCCACACCTCCTGCCGGATCGCGGGGTACCGTCCTGGCCGACGCTGCCACAGCCGGGGAAGGCTGAGCAACGCATTTGTCCGCCGGTGCGGAGAAGCCCGGCGGGCGGGGCCCTTCGGGTCGTGACCGCTTTCGGGCCGTTAGCGCTTTCGGCTGGCATCGGGTTTTGGACCGGCATCGGGTTTTGGGGTGGCATCGGGTTTTGGGCCGGTATCGTCGTCAGGCGTCGGGCCGATGATCTAGGGGGATCCGTGACCGAGCCGAGCCTGCTGTGCGTGCACGCGCATCCTGACGACGAGGCGTTGTGGACCGGTGGAACGCTTGCCCGGTTCGCCGACGCGGGCGCCAGGACGGGCGTCGTCACCTGCACGTGGACCGAGGGCACGCGCCGGGTCGCCGAGCTGGCGCGCTCGCTGGAGATCCTCGGCGCGGGCGAGCCGCGGCTGCTCGGGTACGCCGATGGCAACGCCGGGCTGTCGGCGCCGGGCGCCGCCCGCTTCGTCGACGCGCCGCTGGACGAGGCGGTCGGGCGGCTGGTCGGGCACATCCGAGACTTCCGGCCCGATGTGGTGATCACCTATGACGGGTACGGCGGTTACGGCCATCCGGATCATGTCCACACGCACCGGGTGACCCTGGCGGCCGTCGAAGCCGCCGGGTACGACCAGCTCTATCCCACCGCCGGCCCAGCGTGGCGGCCGGGTGCGCTCTATCTGGTGACCCTGCCCCGGTCGATCGTACGGTCCGCCTGGGAGGACCTCTTCGGAGCCGCGCCCGGCGGCGACCAGACGCTTCCCGGGATACCCGACGACGAGATCACCGCCACCGTGGACGTCCAGCCATGGGTGGAGCGCAAGTGGGCGGCGGTGCGGGCGCACGAGTCGGAGATCGAGCGCGGCGCCTCGATGGGGCTGCTGACCGCGCTGCCCGAGGCGACACGCGACCGGCTGCTCGCCACCGAGTGGTACACCGGCGGCGACCCGAAGCTCAGCCTGCTGGTCTGACGCCCGCGCGAGCGATGGCCGCCTCGATCCCGTCGAGGACCACGGTGAGTCCGGCGGCGAAGGCCGGTCGTGCCTTGTCTTCCAGGTATGTCGTGGCCTGCCCAGAGCGCGGGGTTTCGCGGGACGGTGGGGGAGGCGGGTCGTCGGTCTCGATCCAGGCGACCATCGGGAATCGTTCGGCGAAACCGGGGGCGACCTCTTCGAGCAGGGCCGATCGGGCGTACCACCACTCCTCGTCGGACACCCCGGTCGCCGCCGGCGCCTGCCGTGACTCCGCGACCGTCCTGGCCGCGCCCCGGACGAAGTCGGTCAGCAGCGAGACGACGCCCCGCAGCGGACCGGCGCGCAGCCCGGTCGCGCGCAGGACGCCCACCATCGTCTCCATCATCACGAACTCGTTGGGCCCCAGCACCGGCCGCGCCTGCGACACCTGCAGCACCCACGGATGACGTACGTAGAACGCCCGGACGTCCTCGGCCCACGACGTCACGGCCGCCCGCCAGCCCGGTCCGAGGTCGTAGCCGGTGGGCAGCTCGGCCAGGGCGCGGTCGTGCATCAGGTCGATCAGCTCGCTCTTGCTGGGCACGTACGTGTAGAGGGCCATCGCCGTACGGCCGAGGCGTTCGCCCACCGCGCGCATGGACAGGGCCGCCATGCCCTGCTCGTCGGCGACCGCGATCGCGGCGTCCACGATCATGTCCACGCTCAGCCCCGGCTTGGGGCCGGGACCGGTGCGCGGCTCCGGCCCCGTCGCCCGCCACAGCAGGGCCATTGAGCGGCGCGCGTCTCCCTGGCCGGCGAAGACCACCACCTGACAACCCCCTGCGGACGCGATAATCCCTAACGCCATAATCTCCTTACGCCATAAGGATATCAGCGGTGATCACCGAAGCGCGGAACGGTGCGCGGTGGCTGCCGGGGCAGGCTGATCAGGCGCAGGCCGGCCGACACCATGGTCCAGCCGAGCGCCGTCACGCCGGCCGCCCACCTGGGCGGGAGCTCACGCCGGCAGTCTCGGAGCAGGCGCCACCTGGTGGCCTCGGCCCGTAACTCGGTGGCTCTGTGGCGTTCGGTGTAGAGGTGCATGTCGGGGTGCATGTGCCGACCTCCTGGAAGTCTCGGGGGCCATGACGCTCAGGCCCGGAACGGGAATCCGAAGAACTGCAGGGCGACGTGCTCGCGCCCCTCGGTGTCGCCCGCCGCCTCGGCGGCCTTGCCGTGCGCCCACCACTTCTCGACGACCGCGTCCATCTCCTGGCCGAGCAGTCGCAGCTCCTCGGCGGTGAGCGAGGCCAGGTATTCGCTGGCGAACGCGGCGCCGCGCCACTCGGCGGGCCAGGCGGGCTGCTCGTCGAGGTAGCGCTGGTACATCTCGTCCTGGAGCCGGGAGGCCACGCGGGACAGGGCGGTGCGGGCGGCGACGATCTCCGGGCCCTCCTCCGGGGACGGGGCCCGGGCGCTGACGTGCTGCGCGGCGACCTGCCACCAGCGCTCCCTGCCGTCGCCGGTCTGCGGCGCGGCCTCTTCGATGAGGCCGTGCGCGGCGAGTTTGCGCAGGTGGTAGCTGACCAGGGAGACGGCCTCGTCGACCTGGTCGGCCAACTGGGAGGCGGTCGCCGTGTCCGCCACGATCAGAGCCCGGTAGAGCTTCAACCGCAGTGGGTGCGTGAACGCCTTGAGATCGTCGAGATCGCTGAGGCGGCGGGTCTCGTGCTTGGCCATGGCTCCACCGTAGAAGCGAAAGAAAAATTGCGCAAATAAAGTTGCGCATATCCAAGCCATCGCCCAGAGGGCCGTGGGTGGTTCGGGGCCCCACTGCACCGTGGTGGGTTCGGGGGCCGACTATCGCGGGCCGGCATGACCAATCGCCTCGACCGGCTGGAGGCGGCGGGGCTGGTCGAGCGGAGTCTCGACCCGGCCGACCGGCGCAGCTTCCGCATCGCGCTCACCGAGGAGGGGCGGCGGGTCATCGACGCCGCGCTCACCGAGCACGCCGCCAACCTGGCCCGGCTGGCCGCCGGCCTGCCGCCGGACGACGCGACCGAGCTCACCCGCATCCTGCGCGGCCTGCTGACCCCACCCGGATAGAGCCGCCCGCCTGGAGTTCCCTCGCGGCCATTGACATAAAAACCCTCTTTTCCTACTGTTTATATAGGCATTCAAGGGAGGCGCGATGTCCCACTCCACTCACCCGAACCTCCGCGACCAGTGACGCGCAAGCGGATCCATCTCGCGGCCCACTTCCCCGGCGTGAACAACACCACGGTCTGGGCCGACCCCCGCTCCGGCAGCCAGATCGACTTCGCCTCGTTCGCCCACCTGGCCAGGACGGCCGAGCGGGGCAAGTTCGACTTCTTCTTCCTGGCCGAAGGGCTGCGGCTGCGCGAGCTCAAAGGCCGCATCCACGACCTCGACGTGGTCGGCCGCCCCGAGGCGCTCACCGTGCTGAGCGCGCTCGCCGCCGTCACCGAGCGCCTCGGGCTCGCGGGCACTGTCAACGCCACCTTCAACGAGCCGTACGAACTGGCCAGGCGCCTGTCCACACTGGACCACCTCAGCGACGGCCGGGCCGCCTGGAACGTGGTGACCACCTCGGACGCCTTCACCGGCGAGAACTTCCGGCGCGGCGGCTACCTCGACCGCGCCGACCGCTACACCCGCGCCGCCGAGTTCGTCCGCCTCTCGCGCGAGCTCTGGGACTCCTGGCAGCCGGGCGCGCACCTCGCCGACAAGAGCCAGGCGCGGTTCGTCCGCCCCGCCGCCATCGGAACCGTCCACCACGAGGGCCCGCACTTCACCGTCGAAGGGCAGTTCACCCTGCCGCGCGGCCCTCAGGGGCATCCCGTCATCATCCAGGCGGGGGACTCCGACGAGGGCAGGGAGTTCGCCGCCGCCACGGCCGACGTGATCTTCAGCCGCCACGGCACGCTGGAGGACGGCCGGGCCTTCTACGCCGACGTCAAAGGCCGCCTGGCGCGCTACCACCGGGAGCCGGGCCAGCTGAAGATCATGCCCGCGGCCACGTACGCGCTGGGCGACACCGAGGAGGAGGCCGCCGAGAACGCGGCCGCCATCCGCCGCCAGCAGGTCGGCCCGCAGACCGCGACCGCCTTCATCGAGCAGGTGTGGGGTCGTGACATGTCGGCCTACGACCCGGACGGGCCGCTGCCGGACGTCGAGCCCGACCTGTCGGAGGGTGTCTCGCAGGGGCGGGTGCCGTTCGGCGACCGGGCGGCGGTGGCCGCCAAATGGCGGGCGCTGGCCGAGGAGAAGAAGCTGACGATCCGCGAGCTGGTGATCGAGGTGACCGGGCGGCAGACGTTCGTCGGGACTCCGGCGGCCGTGGCCCGGCAGATCGACGAGCATGTGCAGGCGGACGCGGCGGACGGGTTCATCCTGGTGCCGCATCTGACGCCCGGCGGGCTCGACGAGTTCGTGGACCGCGTGGTGCCGCTGCTGCAGGAACGCGGCGCCTTCCGTACCGACTACACCGGCACCACGCTGCGCGAGCACCTGGAGCTGCCGTGACAGCGAGCACCGTGACAGCGAGCACCGTGACCATGCCCACCAGAAGGATGGTGCCCCAGTGACCCTGCATCTCGCCGTCGCGCTGGACGGCGCCGGCTGGCATCCCGCCGCCTGGCGCGAGGCGTCCGCGCAGCCGGAGGCGATCTTCTCGGCCCGCTACTGGGCGGCGCTCGTGGCCGAGGCCGAGCGGGGGCTGCTCGACTTCGTCACGATCGAGGACTCGCTCAGCCTCCAGTCGACCCTGCCGGACGGGCCCGACGCGCGGGCCGACCAGGTGCGCGGGCGCTTCGACGCGGTACTGCTGGCCGCCCGGCTGGCGCCGCTCACCAGCCGGATCGGGCTGGTGCCGACGGCCACGACCACGCACACCGAGCCGTTCCACGTGGCGATCGGCATCGCCACGCTCGACCACATCAGCGGCGGCCGAGCCGGGTGGCGGCCGCAGATCTCGGTCAGAAGCACCGAGGCGGCGCATTTCGGGCGCCGCGCGTTCCCCCGGCTGGACGGGCCCGTCTCGATCGATGACGAGCACGTCCGGGCGCTGTTCGAGGAGGCCGCCGACGCGGTCGAGGTCGTACGGCGGCTCTGGGACAGCTGGGAGGACGACGCGGAGATCCGCGACCTGCCGACCGGCCGTTTCATCGACCGGGACAAGCTTCACTACATCGACTTCGCCGGGCGGTTCTTCTCGGTGCGCGGGCCGTCGATCACGCCTCGGCCGCCGCAGGGCCAGCCGGTGGTCACGGCGCTCGCCCATGCCCGCCTGCCGTATGAGTTCGCCGCGGGCGGCGCCGACGTCGTGTACGTCACGCCGCACTCCGCCGACCAGGCACGCGCCATCGTCGAGGAGGTCAGGGAGCTGTCGGCGGAGCTGCGGGTCTTCGCCGACCTGGTGGTGTTCCTGGGCGACGACGCGGCGGAGCGCAAGGCCCGTCTCGACGGGCTCGACGGGGCCGAGCTGCGCTCCGACGCCGCGATCTTCACCGGCACCCCGGAGGAGCTGGCGGAGCTGCTGCTCCAGTGGCGGCGGGCCGGGATCGAGGGGTTCCGGCTGCGTCCCGGCGCGCTGCCGTACGACCTGGAGGCGATCACCCGGGGGCTGACGGCGGAGCTGCGCGGGCGCGGGGCGTTCAGGCGCTCGTACGAGGCCACGACGCTGCGCGGGCTGCTCGGCCTGCCGCGCCCGGCCAGCCGCTACGCGGAGGTGTCATGAAATTTCTGGCCATCACGTTAATCGTCCATAACGACCAGCGGTCGCACACCGAGCGGTTCCGCGAGGTCGTCGACAACGCGGTGCTGGCCGAGGAACTGGGCTTCGACGGGTTCGGGGTGGGGGAGCGGCACGAGCGGCCGTTCATCTCCTCCTCGCCGCCGGTGGTGCTGAGCCACATCGCGGCCAAGACGTCCAGGATCCGGCTGTTCACCGCGGTCACCACGCTGAGCCTGCTCGATCCCGTACGAGCCTTCGAGGACTACGCCACGCTTGACCACCTCTCCGACGGCAGGCTGGAGCTGATCATCGGCAAGGGGAACGGGGCGGCGCAGGCGCAACTCTTCCACGTCACCGCCGAGGACCAGTGGGACCGCAACCGCGAGGGGTACGACCTGTTCCGCCGCCTCTGGCGGGAGGACAAGGTCACCTGGGCGGGCCGGTTCCGTCCCGCGCTGACCGAGGCCGAGACCTGGCCCCGGCCGCTCCAGCGGGCGATCAGGGTCTGGCACGGCAGCGCCACCAGCAAGGAGTCGGTGGACCTGGCCGCCTACTACGGCGACCCGCTGTTCTCCGCGAACGTCACCAACCCCATCGAACCGTACGCCGACCTGATCGACTACTACCGCAAGCAGTGGGTCCGCTACGGGCACGACCCGGCCGACGCGCTGGTCGGGGCGGGGACGGCGGGCTACTACGCGGCCCGCACCTCGCAGGAGGCGATCGAGACCTACCGGCCGATCTTCGACGCCCGGCTGGCGCTGTTCGCCAAGCTCGGGATCGAGCCGGTCTTCGCCACGCTGGAGGACGCCATCGAACGCAGCTCGATCCTGGTCGGCAGCCCGCAGCAGATCATCGACAAGGTGCTGCGCTATCACCAGCGGTTCGGGCACGAGGTCATGCACCTGCACGCCGACGCCGACGGGCTCACGCCCAAGCAGCACCGGGACGCGCTGGAGCTGTTCCAGGCGGAGATCGCGCCCGTACTGCGCCAGGAGATCCCCAGCAGGCCGTTCCCCGGAGGTGCCGCGTGACCCTGTCCATCCTCGACCTCGCCCCCATCCCCTCCGGCGGCACCGCGCGTGACGCGCTGCTCAACACCCTCGACCTGGCCCGGCGGGCCGAGACGTTCGGTTACCGTCGCTACTGGCTGGCCGAGCACCATTTCGCCCCCGGTGTGGCCAGCTCGGCCCCGGCCGTGCTCATCGGCCTGGTGGCGGCGGCCACCGAGCGGATCAGGGTCGGATCGGGAGCCGTGCAGCTCGGGCACCAGACGCCGCTGTCGGTGGTGGAGCAGTTCGGGCTGATCGACGCGCTGTATCCGGGCCGGATCGACCTCGGCATCGGCCGCTCCGGCCAACGCCGCGCCGAACTCGCCGCCGAGGCCGCCCCGGCCAAGCCCGCGCCCGCCACCCTGGCGAAGCCCCCACCTCACGGAGAGGCGGGGCGGGTCGTCGATGGGCTGCTCATTCCGCCGCCGTTCGACTGGTCCAGGCTCGCGGCCCACCCGCAGCTGGCCTTCCACGCCTCGCTGCTCCAGCAGCCCGGCGCTCAGACGCCCGATTTCGCCGAGCAGATCGACGACGTCATCTCGTTCCTGAACGGCGACCACCAAGCGCACGCCGTCCCCGGCGAGGGGGCGGAGGTGGAGCTGTGGATCCTCGGCAGCAGCGGCGGCCAGAGCGCCCAGGTGGCGGGCGAACGCGGGCTGCCGTTCGCGGCCAACTACCACGTCAGCCCGTCCAGCGTGCTCGAAGCCGTCGAGGGCTACCGGAAGGCGTTCAAGCCGTCGAAGGCCCTGGCCGAGCCGTATGTGATCGTGTCGGCCGACGTCGTCGTGGCCGACGATGACGCGACCGCGCGCGAGCTGGCCAAGCCGTACGGGCTGTGGGTACGCAGCATCAGGACCGGGGCGGGCGCCAGGACGTACCCGACACCGGAGGAAGCCGACGCGCACGTCTGGAGCGCCGAGGACCTGGCGCTGGTGAAGGACCGGATCGACACGCGGTTCGTCGGCACGCCCGACGCCGTCGCCGAGCGGCTGCGCGTGCTGCGGCGGGTGACGGGCGCCGACGAGCTGCTGGTCACGACCATCACCCACGACCACGCCGCCCGCGTACGCTCCTACGAGCTGCTGGCCGACGCCTGGGACGGCCGCGCATGAAGCGGACCCTGGTCGTCCTCATGCTCGCCCTGGCCGCCTGCGGTTCCCAGCCGTCCGCCCAGCAGGCCCAGAGCACCACCCTGACCTGGGCGATCGAGACGCAGCCCATCACCCTGAACCCGCAGCAGTGGGCGCAGAACAAGGTCAGGCTGCTGGTGTTCAACCAGTTCGACGCGCTGCTGTCCCGCGGTCGCGACGGTTCGTTCCAGCCGTGGCTGGCGAAGTCATGGAAGGTCTCGGCCGACGGGCTGACCTACACCTTCGAGCTGCGCGACGACGTGACCTTCCACGACGGCACGAAGTTCGACGCGGCGGCGGTCAAGGCCAACCTGGAGCAGTTCCTGGTATCGGGCTACAACGCGGCGGTCGCGGCGATCCAGCTGGCCGCCTTGGACAAGGCCGAGGTGGTCTCGCCCACCACGGTGAAGGTCACGCTCAAGAAGCCCGACGGGCTGTTCCTCGACTTCCTGTCCTCGCCGTACGGCGGGCAGGTCTCGCCCAAGTCGCTGAAGACGGCCAAGAACCTCAAGTTCGGCGGCACCGACCTGGTGGGCACCGGGCCGTTCATCCTCGACCGGTACGTACAGGGCCAGGAGCTCCACTACCACCGCAACCCCGCCTACAAGTGGGCGCCGCCGAGCGCCGGGCACCAGGGGCCCGCCTACCTCTCCGAGATCACCTACCGCTTCCTGCCCGAGGCCGCGGTCCGCGTCGGCGCGCTCACCTCCGGCCAGGTGCAGGTCATCGAGGGCGTCCCCGCGACCGACGTGAACCTGATCAAGAAGGAGCACGCCTTCCAGACCGCGCTCAACTCGGGCACCTCCTTCATCTACTACTTCAACGTCTCGCACGCCCCGTTCGACGACCAGCGCGTACGGCAGGCCTTCCGCGAGGCCGTGGACGTCGACGCCGTCCTCGCCTCCGTCTACCAGGGCACCGCCACCAGGGCGTGGAGCATCGTCGGCAAGGCGAGCCCGTTCTACGACCCGTCGCTCGAGCACACCTTCGGCGGTGACACCGCCAAGGCCAACGCGCTGCTCGACGAGGCCGGCTGGCGGCAGCGCGACAGCGAGGGCTTCAGGGTCAAGGACGGCAAGCGGCTCACCGTACGCAGCGTCTCCGCGGCGCCGTACGTCAGGGACCGTCGTGACATCCTCGCCCAGGCCATCCAGGCCCAGGTCAAGCAGAGCGCGGGCATCGACTTCCAGGTGAAGATCGTCGACCAGGGCACAGCGCAGAAGGCCGTGGACGAGAACCAGTACGAGATCTTCGAGAACTCCCGCGGCGACTCCGACGTCGGCGCCGCGCTCAACCTCATCCTGCCGAGCAAGGGGGCCATCAACCGCACCCACTTCTCCGACCCCCAGGTCGACAAGTGGCTGACCCGGGCGTCCACCACCGCCGACCAGGCACTCCGCAAGGACCTCTACACGCGGGTGCAGCGCGCGGTGGTGACGGAGAAGGCCGTCGCCTTCCCGATCTACGTGCCCGCCGACCAGCTGGCCGCCCAGAACAGCGTGCGCGGTCTCGGCTTCGACCCGGGCTCGGGGACGCCGCGCAACGCCTACGACGTCCAGGTCGGCACATGATCAAACGTCTGGGCACCGGGCTGGCCGTGCTCTGGGCCGCCGCCACCTCCTCCTACGTCGCGCTGCTCCTCGCCCCGGGCGACACCATCGACATCCTGATCGGCGACGGCGCCGACACCCCGGAGATCCGGGCCAGGATCGTCGCCGAATGGGGGCTCGACCGTCCCGAGGTGGTCCAATACCTGTCCTACCTGTGGCGGCTGCTGCACGGCGACCTCGGCCGCTCCTACCAGCTCCAGCGCGGTGTCGGCGAGATCCTCGCCACCCAGGTGGGCCCGACGCTCCAGCTCACGCTCGCCGCCGCGGCGACCGGGGTGACACTCGCCGGGGTCATCGCGCTGGCCACCGCGGGCCGGGGCCGCTGGTCGCGCGGTACGGCCTCGGCCGTCGAGCTGGTGTCGGTCTCGGTGCCGCCGTTCCTCATCGGGATCGTGCTGCTGTCGGTGTTCTCGTTCACGTTCGGCTGGTTCCCGGTCTCCGGCGCCTCGGGGCCGCAGGCGCTCGTCCTGCCCGCGCTGGCGCTCGGCCTGCCGATCGCCGGCGTGCTCGGGCAGGTGCTGCGCGGCGGGCTCGAACGCGCGCTGGAGCAGCCGTTCGCGGTCACGGCCAGGGCGCGCGGGCTGACCGAGCGGGCCCTTGTCGCCAGGCACGCGCTCAGGCACGCGCTGATCCCGGCCGTGACGCTGGCCGGGTGGTTCACCGGCACGCTGCTCGGCGGGACGGTGATCACCGAGGTGCTGTTCGGCCGCCCGGGGCTCGGCCAGGTCGCGATGCAAGCGGTCACCGGCCGGGACATGCCGGTCGTGATGGCCGTGGTGCTGCTGTCGGCGATCGCGTACGTGACCATCAGCACGCTGCTCGACCTGGCCTACCGCGCCATCGACCCCAGGATCGGGGGCTGAGCGTGCCGGCCAGGATCCTCGTACCCGTTGTCTTCCTGATCCTGCTGGCGCTGGCCGTCGCCGTGCCCGGCCTGCTCACCGGCGTGGACCCGCTGTCGGCCGACCCGCTGCGCGCGCTGACCCCGCCCGGCGGGGCGCACTGGTTCGGCAGCGACCACCTCGGCAGGGACGTGCTGTCCAGGGTGGTGTACGGCGCCCGGCACTCGCTCAGCATCGGCGTCTCGGCCACCGCCGTGGCCGTGACCTCCGGCATCCTGCTCGGCCTGGCCGCCGGGCTGTCGCCCAAATGGCTGGACGAGGCGCTGGCCCGCTCGTTCGACGTGCTGTCGACCCTGCCCGAGCTGCTGCTGGCGCTGCTCGTCATCGCGATCACCGGCCCCGGCACCGGGAGCGTGATCTTCGCGATCGCCGTCGCGCAGATCCCCAACTACGCCCGGGTGATCCGGGCCCAGGCCTTCGTGGTCCGCCACGCCGGGTACGTCGAGCAGGCCGTGACCTTCGGCCGCTCCCGCGCGGTCATCACCGCCCAGCACGTGCTGCCGAACGTACTGGGCCCGATCCCGGTGCTGGCCACCATCGGGCTCGGTCAGGCCGTCATCGGCGCGTCGGGGCTCAGCTTCCTCGGCATGGGACCCCAGCCGCCGGCCGCAGAGTGGGGCGCCATGCTCGCCGAGGCCCGCAACTACCTGCGCGTCGCCTGGTGGGAGGCGCTGTTCCCGGGCGTCGCGATCACCTTGACCGTCGTCTGCCTGACCGTGCTGGGCCGACGGCTGCAGCGCCGCTTCGAGGGAAGGACGCCATGACCACGTTCCAGGAAGAGCACGCGGAGACCGGCCGCGCGCTCGTCTCGGACATCCCGCTGGTGTCCGTGGCGGATCTGCGGGTGAGCTTCGGCGGGACCGAGGTGGTGCGCGGCGTCTCGTTGTCGGTCGCTGCGGGGGAGTGCGTGGCGATCGTCGGCGAGTCCGGCTCCGGCAAGAGCGTCACCGCCCGGTCGCTGCTCGGCCTGGCCGGGCCGGGCTCCCGGGTCGAGGCCCGTACGTTCGACCTGTCCGGCAGAGACGCCCGGAACTTCCGCCCGGCCGACTGGCGGCGGCTGCGCGGCGGGTTCGCCGGGCTGGTGCTGCAGGACGCGCTGGTGTCGCTCGATCCGCTGCGTACCGTGGCCGCCGAGATCGGCGAGGTGCTGACCGTACACGAGGTCGTTCCCCGCGCCCGGCGCCCGGAACGGGTGCTGGAACTGCTCGACGCGGTCGGCGTCCCCGACCCGGCCGCCCGCGCCCGCCAGCACCCGCACCAGCTGTCCGGCGGGCTGCGGCAGCGGGTGCTGATCGCCTCGGCCATCGCCGCCGAGCCCAAGCTGATCATCGCGGACGAGCCCACCACCGCGCTCGACGTCACCGTACAGGCCCAGATCCTGCGGCTGCTCGCCGAGCGCAAGGCCGCCGGGACGGCGCTGCTGCTGATCAGCCACGACCTCGCCGTGGTCGCCTCGATCGCCGACCGGATCCTGGTCATGAAGGACGGCCGGGTGGTCGAGGAGGGGCCCGTCCGGAGCGTGCTGTCGGCGCCCGCGCACGACTACACCCGCTCGCTGCTCGCCGCCGTCCCCTCCGCCGCCTCCAGGGGCACCCGCCTGTCGGGCGGCCCGCCGCTCCCGCGCCGCGCCCCGAACCCGTCCGCCCAGGTCCTCGCCGCCACCGCCCTGACCAGGTCGTACGGACCGCGCCGGGTCGTGGACGACGTCTCCTTCACCCTGCACGAAGGCGAGACGCTCGGCATCGTCGGCGAGTCCGGCTCCGGCAAGACCACGCTCGCCAGGCTCGTCCTCGGCCTGCTCGAACCCGAGACGGGACGGGTGAGCCTGCACCAGCGGCAGTGGAGCGGGCTGCCGGAACGCAAGCGGCGCCCGATGCGGCAGCGCGTCCAGCTCATCTCCCAGAACCCGCTCGACTCCTTCGATCCCCGCCACACCGTCGGCCGCCTGGTCGCCGAGCCGCTCGCCCTGCCCCGCCGTGAACGCCGGGCGCGGGCGCTGGACCTGCTGGAGCGCGTCGGCCTGCCCGCCGCGTACGCCGACCGCCACCCCAGAGAGCTGTCCGGCGGCCAGCGCCAGCGCGTCGCCATCGCCAGGGCCCTCGCCCCCCGCCCCGACGTGCTGGTCTGCGACGAACCCGTCTCGGCGCTCGACGTCTCCATCCAGGCCCAGGTGCTCGACCTGCTCGCCGAGATCCAGGCCGAGTACGGCACCGCCCTGCTGTTCATCTCCCACGACCTGGGCGTCGTCCACCACGTGAGCGACCGGGTGCTGGTCATGAAGGACGGCCGGGTGGTGGAGGAGGGCGAGGTCGAGCAGGTGTTCCAGCGGCCCCGGCACCCCTACACCCGCGCCCTGGTGGACGCCGTGCCCCGCCTCGGGTAGTGGAAGGTGGAGTGTGCTGGCTCGGCCTGCCTCAGGCCGACGGTGGTCATCGCCGGGTGCCGGCCGTACTGGCATACTCGAACGGTTCGTGAGCTCAGTCCAGCTGGATCACCGACAGCCAGTTGCCCGCCGGGTCCTTGAACCAGGCGATCAGCGGGCCGCTCACCCGGTTGACGCCCTTGTCGTCGGTGCCCTCCAGCCGCTCGAAGACCACGCCGCGCGCCACCAGCTCGTCCACGGCTTTGTCGATGTCACTGACCGGGAAGTTGAGTATCGTGAACGTCGCCGGCGTGTGATCCTTTTTCGGGTAGACGATCGTGTCGCGGTCGCCCGCGATGTGCAGTGTGAGGATCCCGTGGTCCTCGGAGACGCGCAGGCCGAGCGTTTCGCCGTAGAACCGCTTGGCGGCCGGGATGTCGTCGGTGGAGAAGCCGCTGAAGGCTCTGGTGTTCTCGAACATGATGGTTTCCTTCCGTCACAGGAGACGTAGAACCCGGGCCGCCGAATTCGACACGTTTCGAGGGGGAAATTTTGGACGGGCTGCTGCGAGAGCTGGCGCCGCAGGTCCTCGGCGCGGTCGTCCGGCGCTACGGCGACTTCGACCTGTGCGAGGACGCCGTGCAGGAGGCTCTGCTCGCGGCCGCCGTCCAGTGGCCCGACGAGGGTGTGCCCGCCAATCCCAAGGGCTGGTTGATCACTGTCGCCGCCCGCAGACGGATCGAGCTGTGGCGCAGCGAGTCCGCCCGGCGGCGCAGGGAGGAGTCCGCCGCCGCCCTGGCACCGCCGGAGCCGGACCCCTCGCCCACCGTGGACGACACGCTCACACTCCTGCTGCTCTGCTGCCATCCCGCGCTCACCACGGTCTCCCAGGTGGCGTTGACACTGCGCGCCGTCGGCGGGCTGACCACCGCCGAGATCGCCCGCGCGCTGCTGGTGCCCGAGCCGACCGTGGCGCAGCGCATCAGCCGCGCCAAGCAGCGCATCAAGAGCAGCGGCGCCGAGTTCACGCTGCCCCCGGAGGACGAGCAGGCCGAGCGGCTGGCCGCGGTGCTGCACGTGCTGTACCTGATCTTCAACGAGGGCTACACCGCCAGCTCCGGCGGTACGTTGCACCGCGTGGAGCTGTCCAGCGAGGCCATCCGCCTGACCCGGCAGCTCCACGACCGCCTGCCCGGCGACGGCGAGGTGGCCGCGCTGCTCGCCCTGATGCTGCTCACCGACGCCCGCCGCCCGGCCCGCACCCGGCCCGACGGCGGGCTGGTGCCGCTGGCCGAACAGGACCGCGGCGAATGGGACGCCGAGGCCATCGCCGAAGGAGTCCAGCTGATCACCAAGACGCTGGCCGCCGCGCCGCTCGGCCCCTACCAGGTGCAGGCGGCCATCGCGGCCGTGCACGACGAGGCGCCGCGGGCCGAGGACACCGACTGGCGGCAGATCCTCGCCCTGTACGACCTGCTCGACGGCATCGCGCCCGGGCCCATGGTCACGCTCAACCGGATCGTCGCCGTCGCCATGGTCCACGGGCCGCAGGCTGGGTTGGAGGGGCTGGCGAAGGCGGAGACCGATCCGGCGCTCGCCGGGCATCACCGGGTGCCGGCCGTACGCGCGCATCTGCTGGACCTCGTGGGCGACCGGGAGGCGGCGCGCACCCAGTACGAGCTGGCCGCCCGCCGCACGCTCAGCCTCCCCGAACAGCGCTATCTGGAGTCACGCGCCGCCCGGCTCTGACCGGCCTCGCCTCAGCCGTCGAGGTGGCGCAGGATGGCCAGCACCCGTCTGCTGTAGGCGGGGGTCACCGGCAGGTCGAGCTTGTCGAAGATGGCGTTGACGTGCTTCTCCACCGTGCTCAGGGAGACGTGGAGGTTCGTGGCGATCGCGGCGTTGGTGAAGCCCTCGGCGAGCTGCCGCAGCACCTGCGACTCGCGTTCGCTGAGCGTACGCAGCGGGTCCACGCGGGTGGTGCGGGCGAGGAGCTGCCTGACCACTTCGGGGTCGATGACGGTGCCGCCCGCGCGGATCCGCTCCAGGGAACCCAGGAAGTCCGCCACCTCCGACACGCGGTCCTTCAGCAGGTAGCCCATGCCCTCGGTGGCCTCGGCGAGCAGCTTGGCCGCGTACGTCTTCTCCACGTACTGCGACAGGACCAGCACGCCCACCGAGGGCCAGCGCGCGCGGATCTCCAGCGCCGCGCGCAGGCCCTCGTCGGAATGGGTGGGCGGCATCCGCACGTCCACCACCGCGACCTCCGGCCGGTGCTCGGCCACCGCCTCGATCAGGGACTCCGCGTCGCCGATCGCGGCCACGACCTCGTGCCCGGCCTCCTCCAGCAGCCTGATCAGGCCCTCACGCAGCAGTACAGCGTCGTCGGCGAGGATCAGCCGCACGATGCCGCCTTCGGGAGGGTCGCGCAGATCCTGGTGCCGCCGCCGGGCGGGCTGTCGACCTCGAACCGGCCGTCGAGCGCCATCACCCGCCTGGCCAGCCCCGACAGTCCGCCGCCCGCCGGGTCGGCGCCGCCGCGGCCGTCGTCGGAGATCACCACGCGGACCGCCCGCTCGTCCTCGCTCAGCACGACCAGGATGTCCCGCGCCCGCGCGTGCTTGACCGCGTTGGTGATCGCCTCCCTGGCCACGAAGTACAGGGCGGTCTCCACCTCCGAGACGGGCCGTCCGGCCAGGCCGTAGTCGACGGTCACCGGCACGCACGAACGTTCGGCGACACCGGCCAGCGCCGTGCGCAGGCCCAGCTCGTCGAGCGCGGTCGGGTAGATCCGCCACGCCACGCTGCGCAGCTCGTCGAGCAGTTGCCGGGACTCGGCGTACGCCTGGTCCACCAGCTCGGCCGCCCCGGCGGGGCTGTGCCGGGCCCGCCCGAGCAGCATGGCCAGCGCCACGCCGCGCTGCTGCACGCCGTCGTGCAGGTCCCGCTCGATCCTGCGCCGCTCGTCGTCGACCACCCGCACGATGCCGGACCGGCTGACGGTCAGCTCGGCGATGCGCCGCCGCATCAGCTCCTGCGGCCCGGGACCGAGGAAGCGTACGGCCAGCCGCCGCTCGGTCGCCACCAGCAGGCGGCACCAGAACCCGCCCAGGGCCAGCATCAGCACCCCGCAGGCCAGGCCGACCGCCCAGCTGTGCATCGACAGCTTGATGCCCGGCAGGTCCAGCGCCACCGGCGCGTAGTCGCCGGAGAACAGCACCCACGTGCTGCCGCCCAGGAACAGCAGGGCCAGGAACAGCAGCGCCAGCGCGAGATAGCCCCCGAGCACGCCGACCAGGGCACGCAGCGCGAGATAGCCGTGACCGGACGCGGCCCCGTCGGTCTCCTGCCCGAACCAGGCGGCCAGCCGGGCCCGTTCGAGCGCCACCATTCCCGGCGCCCACCTGTTCCGGTACGGCCAGGCGAAGGTCCACAGGGCGAGGGCGGCGGCTCCGGTGACCAGCCCGGCCAGCACTCCGGTGAGCTGCCTGAAAACAATGCCTGCCACGGACGCGAAGTCTAGGCGCTGCGGCGGTCCGGCGGCGTGGCACACCCGGCGAGCAGGCGTGGGGCGCCGGTCAGGTGTTGACTTGTCCGTGCTGCGCCGGTCAGGTGTCTACGGGCAGGCGGCGGGCGGCCACGCCCGCCCAGCCGAGGCCCAGCGCGGTGATCAGGAGCACTCCCGCGGCCCCCGCACCCGCCGCCACCAGCCCGGCCGCGCCCGGGATGAGGATCTGCCCGGTACGGTTGCCCGCGAGCCGGAGCGACATCGCCCGCCCCCGCAGACCGGGGGGCGCGGACTCGGCGAGCCACGACATGGTCATCGGCTGTCCCACCCCGAGCCCGAACCCCAGGACGAGCAGCACGCAGGCCAGCAGCCACAGCGGCATCGGCAGCGGCGTGAGCGCCATGGCCAGGGCCGCCGAGACGGTGCCGGCGACCAGGAGACGCCGTCTGCCGAAGGCGTGCGAGAGGCGGCCGAGGAAGAAGCGCGACCCCATGGAGGCCACGCCGCGGATCGCCAGCAGGACACCCACCACGCCTGAGGCGAGCCCTTGCTCGGCGCCCAGCGCCGGAAGGTAGACGAGCGTGATGTCGACCGCGGCCAGCACCACGCAGCTGGTCACGAGCGCGTGCGCGAGACCGGGCAGCCGCAGCAGCGAGCGCACCCCCGTGACTTGGCCGCCAGCCCGCGCGGTGGCCCGCGGACTGCCGGTCAGCAGCGCCGACAGCCCGACGAGCGCGGCGGCGAGCCCGCAGGTCCACAGGTAGATCCGGCCGGTGTCCGGGATGGCGTGGGCGCCGCCGAACACGATGATCAGGATCGGGCCCATGGCCTGCCCGAGTGAGGCGGCGAAGGTGTAGTGCCCGAAGGCGGTGTCGTGGCGGCCGCGCTCGGTCATGTTGGCCACCATCGCCTGCTGGGCGATGACACAGCCGAGATGCCCCGTGCCGAGCAGGACGCCGCCGGCGATCAGCCCGGGGATCGTGTGGCCGAAGGCGAGGAAGGCGGCGCAGGCGGTCGTGAGCAGGATCGCGCCCGCCACGGCCATGCGCCGCTCGCCGTACCGGTCGGCCGCCTGACCGGCGGGGATGGCCAGGAGGAGCGGCGCGATGGCGAAGCTGGCGCCCAGCACGCCTAGCCACGCCGCAGAGACGTGCAGCTCGATCGCCCCGTACGACATGGTCGGCCGCAGCACGAACGTCACCACCTGCGTTCCCACGGAGTGGGCCAGCAGCAGGGCCATCTGATTACGCCGATGCCAGGTGATCACGCACTCCAGCCGGTCGCGCGCCTTCTCCACGGCCACCTGTACGTCACGGCCTCAACCTATCGCAACAACCCCATAAGGCGAGAAAGGGCGAAATGTCGGATAAAACGCTATCGGTGGGAACAGGCCTTCCGGTGGCATCTGGCCGGGCCGTGGTCTACCGCTACGTCAAGGGGCGGTTCATGAGGGAGGTCAGCTGGTGAATGTCGTGGCGGGCCCGCAGGGCCGCGATCGCCTCCTGATCGGGTGGCTGGGTGGCGGCTATCAGATCGGCGAGTTCGCGGAGGTAGTGCTCGTGGCCGGACGGGGAGACGAGGAAGAGCATTCGCGCAGGCTTGGGGCCGGGGTTGAAGAAGGCGTGCGGGCAGCCGACGGGTACGAACATGACGCTCCCAGGACCGCCTCTGAACACCGGCGTGCCGGTGTCCGACTCCCACGTCCGCCAGTCGCCGTCGGCCTTCTCGCGTGGATGGAAGGCGAGCAGGTCGAGCTCCCCGTCGAGGATGTAGAACACCTCCTCGGCCGCATGATGCAGATGCGCCCCGACATCGAATCCCGGTGCGATGTCCGCCTCGAACATGGACCAGCGGTTCGACCGCTCCGCACCTAACTTGACCGTCATGCCGGCAGTCTGGATCCGGCGTCCGGAGCCAGGCCCGAGCAGCAGTCCATCGGTCAGGTTCGGCTCGTTCATGGCTTCCATCCGGTTTCCTCCAGCCAGTTCTCCAGCGTCATCAGGCCCGGGTGGGCGGCCCGCAGCGCCGGGAAGTCGGGTTCGTCGTCGTCGCGGTCGCCGAGCCAGGCGAACATCCTGGCCACCTGCTCGTCGAAGGCCCGCACCTGCTCGATGGGCACCTGATGGAAGCGGCTGGGCAGGCCGCCGGCCCGGCCGAAGGCCTCGGCGATCGCCTGAGCGGACAGGCAGTCCCCGGCGATCTCGAGTTTCCGGTCGATGAACTCGTCGGGCTGGTCGAACGCGATCGCGGCGAAAGCCCCGATGTCCTGCGTCGCGATCAGCCGTACCCGCGTCTCCGGCCGTACGGCGAGGTTGACCGCCAGCTCGTCGCCGTCCACGACCGGGCGGGTGAGGGAGGTGAAGTTCTCCATGAACATGACAGGCCGCAGCACGGTGGCCGGTAGCCCGAGCGAGTCGACGCGTTCCTCGATGCGGGCCTTGCTGTCGTAGTAAGGGATGCCGCTCACCAGGCCGGCGCCGCTGATCGAGCTGTAGACGAGATGTCCGACGCCGGACTTCTTGGCGATCTCCGCCACCGCCTTGCCACGCCGTTCCTCGGCGATCACTCCTTCAGGGGTCACCTTGGGCCCGGTGAGCATGGTCAGCACCAGGAAGACGCCGTACGCGCCGTCCATCGCCGCCCGAAGCGACGCCGCGTCGTCCAGGTCGCCGGTGACGAGGGTGGCTCCCGCCGCCTGCAGCGTTTCAGCGCCCGGCGAGCCGGGATTCCGCACCAGGGCGCGCACCTCCCAGCCACGATCGAGCAGCTGGCGCGCGGCCGCGCCACCCTGCTGGCCGGTGGCCCCGATCACCAGCACCGGTCCCTTCTGCTGTGCCATATGCCCTCCTTCGCCCGAAAGTGACAATGATCAGGCTAACGACGAAGAGGCGGCCGATCCTGGTACAGATACTGCTAACCTGCCGGTCGGTTCACCGTCCACGGGAGCTGTGTGGAAAGCGGCCACGACAACGGACAGGCGGCGCGGCGCGCCGAGCTGGGTGCCTTTCTGCGCGCCCGGCGAGCCCGGCTGCGGCCGGGAGACGTGGGGCTGCCGGAAGACGGCATACCGGGGCGACGCCGGACCGCCGGCCTCCGGCGCGAAGAGGTCGCCGAGCTGTCCGGCGTCGGTGTCACCTGGTACACCTGGCTGGAGCAGGGCCGGAACATCTCCACGTCGGTTCAGGTGATCGACGCGCTGGCCCGCGCGCTCCTGCTCGGCCCGGACCACCACCGGCACCTTCGGTACCTCGCCGGTCTCGCCGCCCCGGACCGGGAAACCCCCTCCGATGACGTACGTCCGCGACTGCGCCGCTTGGTCGACGCCGTGGCTCCGAACATCGCCTCCATTTATGACGGCCATTTCGACTACCTGGTGTGGAACCGGGCGTACGCGCTAGTCCGCCACGATCCAGACAGGTTTCCCGCCGATCGGCGAAACCTGCTGTGGATGATGTTCACCGACGAGGAGAACCGGGCCCGCATGACCCGGTGGGAGCCGGCGGCGCGGGCCGTCCTCAGCCAATTCCGGGCCATGGTGGGGCAGCGTCCGGACGACCCACGGTTCGCCGACCTCGTGGCCGGGTTGACCGCGGCGAGTTCGGAGTTCCGGGAATGGTGGAACGAATACCCGATCCGCTCCTTCAGACCCGCGACGATCGAACTCGATCACCCCGAGGCCGGGCGGATCGAACTGGAGATGTTCCAGGTCCGCTTGGTCGAGCGCCCCGACCTGGTGATGGTCGTACAGGTGCCGGCGAGTCACGCGATGCTCCAGCGGATCACCTCCATGCTCGAAGCCCCATGATCTCCGTGGCGGGCGCGAGGGATCAGCCCTTGTAGTTGAAGATCTGGCGCAGCGTGTGTTGCACGGTGACCAGGTCCTTCTGATCTTCCATGACCTGATCGATCGACTTGTACGCTTCCGGGTGCTCGTCCACCAGCGCCCCGGCGCGGTCGGCGTTCCAGACGCGGCTGCCCATCGCCTCGGTGAGCGAAGCGGCGGTGAGCTTCTTGCGCGCCTCGGTGCGGGACATGCGCCGTCCCGCACCATGGGAGCAGGAGTTGTAGGAAGCGGCGCTGCCCAGGCCGGTCACGATGTAGGAGCGGGTACCCATGGAGCCGGGGATGATTCCCTCGTCTCCGCTGGCCGCCTTGATCGCACCCTTCCGGGTGATCCACATGTCGCGGCCGTGGTGGCGTTCCATCTGGGTGAAATTGTGATGGGCGTTGATCGTGCGCAGCGCGGCACCATGACCGACGACCTGGAACAGGGAGGCGACCAGCACCTCGGCCATGCGGGCGCGTGAGGCCATGGCGTAGCGCTGGGCCCACAGCATGTCCTCGATGTAGGCGGTGAACTGCGGCGTGCCCTGCACGAGGTAGGCCAGATCCGGGTCGGCCAGCTCGATGAACCACTGCTTCATCAGCTTCTTCGCCTGCGTGATGTGCATGGTGGCGAGCTGGTTGCCGATGCCGCGCGAGCCGGAGTGCAGCACCGTCCACACACGGTCGCGCTCGTCCAGGCAGACCTCGACGAAGTGGTTGCCGGAGCCGAGCGTCCCGAACTGCGCGATGACCGTGTGCTCCTGCTTGCCCGTCAGTGAGGTGCCGGGTGTGCCGATCGCGTTGAGCGAGGCGTCGGTGGACGGGTCGTCATGGCCCTGGCCGACGCCGGCCGGGATGCGCTGCTCGATGAGCGGCATGAGCGCGGCCAGGGTGTCGGGCAGGTCCGCGGCGGTCAGGTCGGTCTCGGTGGCGACCATGCCGCAGCCGATGTCCACGCCCACGGCCGAGGGGATGATGGCGCCCTGGGTCGGGATGACGGAGCCGACGGTGGCGCCCATCCCGACATGGGCGTCCGGCATCAGCGCGACGTGGCTGGGGACGAAGGGCAGGCGGGCGGCGCGGGCGGCTTGTTCGATGGCGTCCGGCTCGATGTCGCTCGCCCATGAGATGAGTCCGGGTGCTACCCGCTGCGGCATGAGGGGCTGCCTTTCTGGTCGATGATCTCGTAGCAGCGTATTCGACGGGAGTGCGGTGATCGCTACTGGTTTGTTGGGCGGCGAGCCACCACGGAGAGGACGGAGCTCCGCCAACCGCGCTCGGGGCGGTCGGCTGTGGCACCTTGGGCGGTGGTGGGCGAAGGTTCCCGCCATCGGAGGAGTGATCACTATGCGGCATCTCGGCATCCTCGCCCACAGCACCGAAGGGGCGGCCCTGTGCTTCCTGGCCTACTGCCAGGAGGGGTTTCGCCGGGTGGGCCGGCACGAGCATCCCGACGTGACCCTCGACTACATCGCCTTCGGCTACAGCATGCCCGCCTGGGACGCGGGCGACCACGACTCGATCAGGGCCACGCTGGCCGTCAGCGTCGGGCGCCTCGCCCGCGCCGGGGCCGACTTCTTCGCCTGCCCGGACAACACCGCCCACCTGGCGCTCGAACGGCCCGGCGAGGACCTCGCCCTGCCCGGCCTGCACATCGCCGAGGTGGTCGCCGACCAGGCCGTTCGTGAGGGGCGGACGAAGGTCGGTGTCCTGGGTACGGCGTACACGATGGACGGCCGGCTCTATCCGGAGGCGCTCGCCGCGCGTGGGATCGCGGCGGAGGTGCCGGATCCGGACGACCGGCGGATCATCAACGAGATCATCTTCGCCGAGCTCGTGAGCGGGGTGTTCACCGAGGAGTCGCGGCGGGAGTACGTCCGTGTCATCTCGCGGCTCGCGGAGCGGGGGTGTGACGCCGTGGCGCTCGTCTGCACCGAGATCCCGCTCCTGGTGACACCCGAGGCGTCGCCGCTGCCGACCCTCGACTCCACCCGCCTCATGGCCGTCGCCGCGTACGAGGTCGCGGCCGGTCACCGGCCGCTGCCCACCTGGCGTGGCGGGGTTTCGGCCACTCCCCGGAGCTGACCGGTCTTTGTCAGGTAGGCAGAGGAGAAGTCGGAGAAGGGCATGATGCTGTCGGACAGATTTGCTCCGAAAAGCTCGGCTCCGGCGAGGAACACGCCGTACATCCTGGCTCGCGGCAGGTAGGCGTCGCTCAGGTCGGCGTCGCCGAGCCGGGCGTGTGACAGGTCGATCCACTCCTGCTTCGGGTGGGCCGGACGGACCCGGCCCAGCACGGTGAGCATGGCCCGAACATCTCTGGCCTGCCCGTAGTTCTTCTTGGTCGACGTGCGGCCGTTTCCCACGACATAGCTGGCGAGAACGTCAACGGTCGTCTGCCGGTAGTCGGGGACATCCCTGCCGATGTTCTCGAGGGCGTAGGCGGCGCCGATCCGCACCTCCATGCTCGCGCTGCCGAGTTGTTCGACGGCCTTGGTGAATCGGTCGGTGACCTGGCCCTTCTGCGCGACTTCGAGGCCCTTCCTGGCGATCAGCAACTCCTCACGGGAGGCCTCGACCGATTTCGCGGTCTGCGCCAGTCCCTGCGCCGTCAGCAGCAGTCCGCCCAGCACGGCGATGGTCGCCGGGATCTGCAGCAGGGTGGTGATGAACTGGCGCCGGCTGTCTTGGGCCGCGCGGTGCAGCTCAGCGCGTTCTACGGGTTGGAGAGTGGCGAATTCCGCCCGCGATAATGGAGCGGTCGCCCGTTCTTCGGGACGCCAACGGAACCACGTCATGAGCGGATCGTGCGCTCAGGTCCGCCCGTTGGCGAGAGTAGACCCCTACTCAAGTTGAGCGGTGACGACGCTCGCGGGCGAATGTTGTGGCATCCCTCCATGCGTGTCCCGGGACGTTGTGGTGTGAGATCAGATCCGCACCTACGAGAAGTTCCACGCACCCACGAGAAGCACCTATGAGAAGTGGAGGCGGCGACATGCCGAGGCTCACCGGGGGAAAGGGTTTCCCCACCGGCGACATCGCCCGGATCAGCGTCTTCGCGGCGCTGATCGCCGCGCTCGGCCTGCCGGGCACCCTGAACCTGTTCGGCAACGCGGTCCCGATCACGCTGCAGACGTTCGGCGTCATGCTGGCGGGCACGATCCTGGGCTCGTGGCGGGCCGCCCTGGCCGTCGCCGTACTGCTCGTGCTGGTGGCCGTCGGCCTGCCGTTGCTGGCGGGCGGGCGTGGCGGGCTGGGCGTGTTCGCGGGGCCGTCGGCCGGGTACCTGATCGGCTGGCTGCCCGGCGCGGCCGTGACCGGCTGGATCGTCGAACGCGGCGGCCATCGGCCGGGCATCGTCCGGCTGGTGGTGGCCTGTGTGGTCGGCGGCATCGGGGTGATCTACCTGATCGGTCTGCCCGTGCAGGCGGCTGTCACCGGCGTCCCGCTGGGCCGGACGGCGCTGCTCAGCGCCACGTTGTTCCTGCCCGGCGACCTGATCAAGGCGGTGCTGGCGGCGATTGTGACGAAAGGTACTCAACGGGCATACCCTGACGCGGTCCCGGCCGTGCATCGCGAACGGCTCCGCGCCAGCAAGGAGGGCTGAACCGGTCATGCCGGTCGCCGCACAGGTATTGCGCCACGCTTCCGACCACCCGCACCGTCTCGCGGTGTGCGGCCCGGCGGGCGAACTGAGCTACGCCGAGCTCGCCCGGCGCGTCCGCGACACCGCGGCGCACCTGACCGCGCCGGGCTTGGCTCGCGGGGCGCTGGTCGCGATCAGTCTGGCCGACCCGGTGGACCAGCTCATCGCCGCACTGGCGACGGACCTGGCGGGGGGTACGCCACTGCTGTGCGACCCGGCCTGGGACGAACGCGTACGGGCCGCGATCCCCGCGGACCGCCACCTCGACAGCCTCCCGCCCGCTGGGGCGAACGACGTTCTGTCACCCGCCGAGGCGGGCGCGGGGTCATCCGCTGAGACGGGCACGCTGGTTTCTCATGCGGCGGCGTGGCCGCAGCCGGAGGACGGCGATCGGGCCTGGGCGTGTTTCAGTTCCGGGAGCACCGGCCGTCCCCGGGCCGTGGTGCGCACGCGCGCGTCCTGGACCGCGTCGTTCCCGTGGGTGAGCGAGCTGGCCGGGATCGGCCCCGGCGATGTCGTCCTGGTGCCCGGACCCCTGGGCTCCTCCCTGTACGGCTTCGCGGCCGTGCACGCGCTGGCCGTCGGCGCCACGGCCCTGGTGCCGGGCCGCTGGTCGCCCGGCGCCCTGGGCGAGCAGCTCAGCCGGGCGACCGTGGCCCACCTGGTGCCGCATTGCCTGCCGGCCGTACTGGACGCATTGGAGGAGGGCGCCCCGCTGCGGACCGTCGTGATCGGCGGGGCGGCGCTGCCGGCCGGGCTGCGGGAGCGGGCGGCGGACGTCGGCGTACGGGTGGTGTCCTACTACGGCGCGACCGAGCTGTCCTTCGTGGCCGCCGACGCCGACGGCGCGGGGCTGCGCCCTTTTCCGGGTGTGGAACTCCAGGTCAGGACCCTGCCGGGCCAGACGCTCGGCGAGGTGTGGGCGCGGTCGCCCTGGCTGGCCGAAGGCTATCTGGCCGGCGCGGCGGGCCCGCTGAGGGTGGACGGCGAGGGGTGGATGAGCGTCGGCGACGTGGCGGAGCCGTACCTGCCGGGTGAAGTCCTGCGGCTGCGCGGCCGGGGCGACGGCGCGATCCAGACCGGCGGCGCCACGGTCGTGCCGGAGGACGTCGAAGAGGTGCTCAGGAGCGTTCGGGGGGTGGGCGACGTCGTGGTGGTCGGCTCGCCGCACCCGGACCTGGGCGCGGTGGTCACGGCGATCGTCGAGATGGGCGCCGGAACCCCGCCCTCCCGGGCCGCGCTCGAGGCCGTGGCCCGCGGCGGGCTGGCCGCGGCGCAACGGCCCCGCCGCTGGTACGCGGTGGACAGCCTGCCCCGCACCTCGGCGGGCAAGCCGGCCCGCGGCCTCCTCACCGCCCGCCTGGCCGGCGGCGACCCTGACCTGTGGCGGCTCACCTGATGCGATCGGACATCGCGCCGGTCATCGTGGCCGCGCGCCGTACGGCGATCGGGACCACCGGGCACGCCTTCAAGGAGGTGACCGCCGACATGCTGGCCTCGCCCGTCATCGAGGCGCTGGCCGGTGACGTCGCCGGCCTCGGCGTGCCGATCGAGGACGTGGTGCTCGGCAACT
Organism: Nonomuraea sp. NPDC048901; assembly: GCF_040649695.1. Taxonomy (NCBI): domain Bacteria; kingdom Bacillati; phylum Actinomycetota; class Actinomycetes; order Streptosporangiales; family Streptosporangiaceae; genus Nonomuraea; species Nonomuraea sp. NPDC048901. The sequence goes on from NZ_JBEZFW010000010.1 coordinate 246,731, forward strand.
GCATGGGTCCGGGCGGGAACCTGGCGCGCGTGTCGGCGCTGGGCGCGGGGCTGGGCGAGGCCGTTCCCGGCGCCACGGTGGATCGGCAGTGCGGCAGCGGGCTGGCCGCGATCCTGATGGCGGGTCAGGCCGTGGCCAGCGAAGAGATGGAGCTGGTCATCGCCGGTGGGGTCGAGAGCGCCTCCACCGCGCCGCTGCGGGCGTACCGGGGGAGCCCCGCCGTGCCGTACGAGCGGGCGCCCTTCACCCCGGCCGGCCACCCGGACCCGGACATGGGCGCCGCGGCCGAGGCGCTGGCCGTGGCGCGCGGCGTGGATCGGGCCCGCCAGGACGACTACGCGCGCGCGAGCAACGCCAAGGCGGTGGCCGCGCGGGAGGCGGGACGGTTCACGGCGGAGATCGTCGAGGTCAAAGGGCGGACGGAGGACCAGCGGCCCCGGGTGTTGCGGCCGGAGTCGATGTCGCGGTTGCCCGCGGCGTTCGTCCCCGGAGGGACGGTGACGGCCGGGAACTCCTCGCCGGTCAGCGACGGGGCGGCGGCGGTCGCCCTCACCACGGAACGCCTGCGCGCCAGAGCCGGGCTGCCGGGCCTCCGGCTGCGGGGCGGGGCCGTCGTCGGCTGTGATCCCGCCTTGCCCGGCTGGGGTCCGGTGCCCGCCGTACGACGGCTGCTCGGCCGTACCGGAGTGAGCATGGAACAGATCGCGGCGGTGGAGATCGTGGAGGCGTTCGCGGCCCAGACGCTGGCCGTCACCGACGCGCTCGGGCTCGATCCGCTCGGCGCCGACCGGGACCGGGTCTGCGCCGACGGTGGCGCGCTGGCGCTCGGCCATCCGTGGGGGGCCACCGGAGCCGTTGTGGTCACCCGGCTGTTCACGCGGCTCGTACGGTCGGGCGCGCCGCCGGGGACGTTGGGGCTGGCGACGGCGGCGGTCGGGGGCGGCCTCGGCGTCGCCGCCCTGTTCGAGGTGGTGTGAGCCAATGAGCGAGCCGGTTGAGATGCCTGAGCGGTGTGAGCCGGTCGAGATGCGTGGGTGGTGTGGGTGATCGAGCTGGACGGCGTGCGGGTCCGGCTCGGGCAGCGTGAGGTGCTGTGCGGCGTCACGGCCCGCCTGCCCGAGCGGCGGATCGGGGTGATCGGGGCCAACGGGTCGGGCAAGAGCACGCTGGCCCGGCTGCTGAACGGCCTGGTCCTGCCGACTTCCGGCACTGTCACCGTCCTCGGCGACGACACCCGCCGCCACGCGGCCAGGATCAGGCGGCGCGTCGGGTTCCTGTTCACCGACCCGGACGCGCAGATCGTGATGCCGACCGTGGCCGAGGACGTCGCGTTCTCCCTGCGCCGGCACAAACTGCCGCGCGAGGACGTCCAGCGCCGGGTCACGGACGTACTGGACAGGTACGGCCTGGCGGGCCACGCCGACCACCCCGCCCACCAGCTGTCCGGCGGCCAGAAGCAGCTGCTCGCCCTCTGCTCGGTCCTGGTGCTCGAACCCGAGATCCTCGTCATGGACGAGCCGACGACCCTCCTGGACCTGCGCCACTCCCGGCTGGTCGCCGACGTGCTGCGCCATCTGCCGCAGCAGGTGGTCGTGATCAGCCACGACCTGGCACTGCTGGCGGACTTCGACCGCCTGCTGGTGATGGACGAGGGACGGATCGTGGCCGACGCCGCGCCGCCGGCGGCCATCGACCACTACCGGAAGCTCATGTCGTGAACAGACTCACCGGCGCCTACGTCCGGGGCGGCTCGCCGCTGCATCGCCTGCCCGCGGGGGCCAAGCTCGCGGGCCTGGCGGCGTGCTGCACGGTGCTCGTCCTGCTGCGCGCGCCGGTGTCGATGGCGGTCGCCGCGCTGGTGGTGGGGGTGCTGTTCGCCGTCTCGGGGGTGGGCGCGGCGGCGGCCTGGGCGCAGGTGCGGCCGGTCCGCTGGTTCGCGGTGGCGCTGTTCGCCGTGCAGGTGGTGTTCGCGGACCTGCCGTCGGCGATCGCCTCGGTGTCCCGGGTCGTCCTGGCCGTCGCCCTGGCCGGGCTGGTCACCCTGACGACGCGGACGGAGGCCATGATGGCGTTCCTGGAACGCTGCCTGTCGCCGGCGCGCTGGGTGGGGCTGGACCCGTTCCGGCTGTCGTTGCTGCTGTCCCTCACGATCCGCAGCGTGCCGGTCATGGCCGAGCTGGCGACCCGCGTACGGGAGGCGCAGCGCGCCAGGGGAGTGCAGTGGAGCGTGCGGGCCTTCGCCGTGCCGCTGGTGGTGAGCGCGCTGCGGCACGCGGACGCGCTGGGCGAGGCCCTCAGCGCCCGCGGCCTGGACGACTGACCGGCCGAGCGACTGGACGATTGACGGCGGTCACGGGTCGATGGGCAGGCGTCGGGCGGTCACGCCTGCCCAGCCGGTTCACCGGGCCAGCAGGCGCGCCACCGCCGTGCTGAGCATCCGTACGCCGAGGGTCGACCCGGGCTCGAGGCCGGTCACCTTGCGGGCGCGCTGCAGCCGGTAGTCCAAGGTACGCGGATGGATGCGCAGCGCCGCCGACGCGGCCGCGCGGTTCATGTTGTGGCGGTAGTAGGCGTGCAGGGTCGACACGAGGTCCGGCCCGTTGGACAGCCGCCGGGCGAACGCGCGCAGCCACGCGTCGATTTCCGGCGTGTTCGCGACGGCCATCTCGACGAACAGGTCGGCGAGGACGTACAGGCGCGCCGGCCGGTCCTCCGTCGGCGCGACCCGGCTGGCCTCCCGCGCCCAGGTGAGGGATTCGGCGAGCCGGCCGGTCACGCCCTCCACGGAAGCGATCTGGCAGGGCCGCCCGAGCAGCGCCACCGCCGAGCGCACTTGGTGCAGCGCCACCGTACGGTCCACGGTGCCGGGCGTCAGGATGGCCAGCTCGCCACGGCTCAGCCAGGCGACCAGCGAGCCGGCGGCGAGCGCGCTCACCACGGCGGAGCGGTCCTGCTCGGGCACGGCGGGGGCGGGGACACGCACCACCGTCAGCGCGTAGTGGGCGGCCACCAATGGCCGCAGCGAGTCGGCCAGCCGCGGCTCCACCGGCTCGTCCGCGAGCAGCGCGCGGGCGAGCAGCTCGTTGCGGGTGGCCAGCGTCCGTGACCGGCCCACCCCATCGGTGTACCCGTGCAGGTACGCGCTTCTGGCGCGGACGCCCTGGGCGCCGATCCAGCCGAGCATCCGCAGCAGGTCGTCGCCGTCCTCCGGGCCGGCCACCCGGTGGATCTCCTGGAGCGTGAGGTGCGTGTGCAGCCCGAGTACCCGCTGCTGCGACAGGACGGACAGCCCCAGCTCGGCACGCTGGCGGCCCACCGACGAGATCGTCGACAGGTCCTCGTCGTTGAGCGGCAGCCGCGCCGGCGCCAGGTCGAGTCTGCGGGACCGGATGAAGACCGCGAAATCGTACATGCTCGCCTGGTGGTCGCGCTCGCCGCCAATAGTCGGGATGTCCTGGTATTCAGGGATTTCGCGCAGATACGCCGACACGGCGTTTCGCGCGTTGTCCTCCACCTGCTCACGTAACGACGCGAACAGTCCGCCCACGTTCCGTTTCCCCGTTTTCCCCGTCAACCCGTGCCCCCTTCAACGGTCAGGTTCGGTGCTTGCCCCCCGCGTATTCGTCGGCCCGCTCGTCGTGGATCAATGCTCCTTACGCGAACGCGCAACAGCGCGTGTGACCTTGTGTCGCCGCCACGAAGACCTGCTCGCCGGGCGGATTTGATACTTGGCAGGCCGCGGCGTGGTTCGGCTGCGGCGCCATCGACCGCTCGACGAAGGGATCGGTATGCGACTGCGTCATCTCGTCCTGACCGTGCTGCTGGCGTGCCTGGGCGCGACCTGGCTGGGCGCCTCACCCGCCCAAGCCGCACCGCTCACAGTCCAATCGGTCGACGCCTACCTGGGCGGCGTCGACCTCAACGGTTACTGCAGGTCGATCGGGTACGACCATGCCAAATTGGTGGGCACCCATTTCGATGGCTGGCGGTGCGTCAGCGGCAACGACGAAGTCGGCCTCTCGGTGGCCAGTGCCTGCCAGTGGCAGTTCAGCCCGCTCGTGGCCGCCGGCTATCCGGTCACCGCGTCGACCAACGGCACCAGCGCCGGCGAGTGGAAGTGCCATGCCACGCCGGGAGTGACCGAGTTCTACAAGGGCATGAACCTCGCCGGTTTCTGCCAGTCGATCGGCTACAACGGCGCGAAGCACTTGGGCGACAACGTGACCGGCTGGGTCTGCACCAGGAACGACGGTCAGATCCGCCTCGACCTGCATGCGGCCTGCACCTGGCAGCACGCTGACAAGGTCGCCCAGGGATGGACCTTGGTAGGGGTCTGGGAAGGCTACGGCGACTCGTTCAAGATCAATTGTCGGGGCTTGCACGCCTGACGCTCACCTGATCAGCGCGCCGGTGGTGCCGATACGGGTGCCACCGGCGCGCGCTCATGCGTTGAGCGGGCCGCTCGGCGTCACCGTTATAAGCCTGGAAAAGCTGAAATTTCGGATAAAACGCTATAGGTGGGAACGCGCCTCACGGCGAGCTGCTGGTGTGGGAGCATTTGGGCACCATGCGAGCCATGCTGCCGTTGCGATTAGCGCGGTCGGCCCTCTTCGCGGCCGTCTGTGTGACGCTGGCCGCCCTGGCCCACTGGTTCGCCGACGGCACTCTGCCGGGCCCCGGCCATCTCGCGCTCGGCGCCGGGCTAGTAACGGCGGGCGCCGCCGCGCTGGCCGGCCGGGAGCGCGAACCGGTCCTGATCGCTGTCCTGCTCGGCTCGGCGCAAGTCCTCCTGCACGGGCTGTTCTCCTGGCACGACGCACCCGCGCCCATGCCGCCTGGACACGGACCGGCCACCGACATGGGCATGGTGCTCTGCCACCTCACCGCCGCTCTGGTGACCGGATGGTGGGTGGCCAGGGGCGAGACCGCGCTGTGGGCGGTGCTGCGGCGGCTGGCCGTACGCCTGCTCCTGGTCCTGCCGTCGTGCCCCGCATACCCACTCACTCCACCGGCGCCCGCCTATCGCTCACCCGGCGGACCGTACGAAAGCGTCCTGCGTCACGCGGTCGTCCGGCGTGGACCCCCGCTCCCGGCTGCCTTCTGAACCCCGTCCCGCAGCCACGTGGAGATCACCATGCCGTCAACCCCCCAACGCCGTCGACCCCTGCCCTTCGGCACCTGAGCAGCCGTGTCCACTTTCCGAGGCGGGGCGACGCCGGCCCGCCGATACGCCGTCGTCGCCGTGGCCGCCGGAGTCCTGGTGCTGGTCGCGGCCCTGCTGTTCGGCGGAAGCGTGCCGCAGCCGTCGATCCCGGGCCTGCCCAAGGCGGGACCGTTCACCGACTGGGGGATGCCCCTGGCCCGGTTCGCCTATGACCTGTGCGCCTTCGCCACCGTCGGAACACTGGTGGCCGCCGTGATCCTGGCGCCGCGCGGCACGCCGCAGGCCGCCGCCTGCCTGCGCGCGGCCGGCCGCTGGGGGCTGGGCTGGGCCACCGCCGCGGTGGTGACGTACCTGCTGACGATCTCGGAGGTCGTCGGCCTGCCGCTCACCGACCTGTTCGAGAGCCCGTCGATCCTGTCGTTCGGCACGACCGTCCCGCAGACCCAGGCGCTGCTCATCGTGGCCGCGGCGGCGGGGATGGTGGCGATCGGCACCAGCCTGTGGCGTTCGCCCTGGTGGAACGCCTTCCTGCTGGCGGTCGCCGTCTTCGCGATCCTGCCGCCCGCCTACGTCGGCCACGCCGCCTCGGCGGGCGACCACGACATCGCGATCTCCGCGCTGATGGCGCACCTGGCGGCGGTGGCGGTGTGGGTGGGCGGCCTGGCCGCCGTCCTGGTCCACTTCCGGCGGTCGGACCGGCTCACGGAGGTGGTGCCCAGGTTCAGCACGCTGGCCCTGGCCTGTTTCGGCGCGGTGGCCGTGTCGGGCGTGGCCAGCGCCTGGGTGCGCCTCGACGCCGTCGCGCAGCTGTGGCAGACCCGTTACGGCCTGCTCATCCTGGCCAAGGCGGCCGCGCTGGTGGCCCTGGGCGTCTTCGGCCAGAACCATCGCCGCCGTACCGTCGCGGGCCTGGCCGAACGCCCGGTGCGGCGCACGTTCGTCCGCCTGGCCACCGGTGAGGCGATCGTCATGGCGGCGGCCATCGGGCTCGCGGTCGCCCTGTCACGCACCCCGCCGCCGCCGTCGTCGGAGGGCGGCGGCGGCCACGATCACCTCCTGCTGGAGTACAACCTGCCGCCCTTCTCGATCGGCGGCCTGCTCACCGAGATCAGGCTGGACCCGCTGATCCTGCTCGTGCTGGCCGGCCTCGCGATCGGCTACCTCGTCGGGCTGCGCCGCCTGGCCCGCGACGGGATCGTGTGGCCGCCGGGCCGTACCGCCGCGTGGCTCGCCGGGCTCGCGGTGCTGGCGTTCGCCCTGCTCAGCGGGGTGGGCGGCTACGCCCGCGCGATGCTGTCGGCGCAGGCGCTGCAGTACGGCCTGGTCGCGCTCGTGGCGCCGCTGCTCCTGGCGCTCGGCGCGCCGCTGACGCTCGCCGCCCAGACCACCACGGACCGGTCCCAGTACGGCGACGTGACCCGCGCGATCCTGGACAGCCGCCTGGCCTCGCGGCTCACCCACCCGGTGACCGTCGCCGCCGCGCAGATCGTGCCGATGGCGGTGCTGTACGGGACCGGCTGGCTGGGGCAGTCGTTGTACAGCTACGCGCTCCATCTGCTCACCCTGGCGGTGCTCTTCTGCGCCGGGGCGTTGTGCTTCTGGGTGCTGGCCGGGGTGGATCCGCTGCCGCGCCCGATCACCTGGGTGGCGCGGGTGCGGCTGCTCGCGGTGGTCGCCGTGGCGCAGTTCGCGCTGGGGCTGGCCCTGCGGTTCGGGGCGGGGGTGGGCGTGGACTGGTTCACGCTGGTGTCGCCGCCGGGGGTGTCGGACCTGTCCGCCGACCAGCGGACCGCCGGGCTGACGGTGCTGGTCGTCGCGGTCGTGGTGCTCGTGGCGCCGGTGGTACGACTGACGTCATGGCGGCGGGCCGCTCAGCGGAGAAGGGCGCTCGTCTGAACGACGGTGGTCAGCCGCCGGTCGGTACGTTCGTCTGATCGACGGTGGTCAGCCCGCCGCTCAGTGGAGGAGGACACTCGTCTGATCGACCGTGGTCAGCCGCCGTTCGGCGCCGGTGATCTCGTACACCGGCCCGGTCAGTGTCACCGACCTCTCGGCGACGACGTCGGTGACGGAGCGGCGGACGGTCACCGTCACCTCGCCGGGCTCGACGACGCGTCGGCCGTCGCGCCCGGTGAAGGCCAGCAGCCGCGTCGGCACCTCGAAGCCGACCGACACCCGCTCGCCGGGCGCGAGCTCGACGCGCGCGTATCCGACCAGCTGGGCGACGGGCCGGGTGACCGAGGCGACCACGTCCGACGCGTAGATCTGCACGATCTCCGCGCCCGCCCGCTCACCCGCGTTGCGGACGACGACCGAGCAGCGGATCGACCCGTCCGCCGCCGGGGCGGTCCCGGCCACGGACACCTCGTCGTAGGCGAAGCTCGTGTAGCTCAGCCCGTGACCGAACCCCAGCTCCGGAGCGGGGTCGATGTTGCTCACCGAACCGGCCGCGCCGAGCCGGGGATGCAGATAGCTGTACGGCTGGCCGGCGGCTGAACTGGGCATGCTCATCGGCAGCCGCCCCGACGGGTTGACGGCTCCGCTGATCACCCGGGCTATGGCGCCCGCGCCCTCCTCGCCGGGGAAGAACGCCTGCACCACGGCGGCGGCCTCGCGGAGGATGCCCGGCACGGCGTAGGCCCGGCCGGTCAGCAGGACCGCCACGACCGGAGTCCCCGTGGCGAGGACCGCGTCGGCGAGTGCCTGCTGGGCGCCGGGCAGGTCGAGGGTGTCCACGTCGCAGCCCTCGCCGGAGGTGCCCCGGCCGAACAGGCCGGACCGGTCGCCGAGCACGAGGATCACCACGTCGGAGGCGGCCGCCAGATCCACGGCTTCGCCGAACCCCGCGCGGTCGCCGTCGTCGACACCCGTGCCGTGCGCGACCCGCAGCACCGCGTCCGGGAACTCCGCCCGCAGGGCCTCGAGCAGCGTGGGCGACTCGATGCCCGGCTCGACCTCGGGAAAGTGCGGCAGGACGTGGTTGACGAAGGAGTAGCAGCCGAACAGCGCGGTGACGCTGTCCGCGTTCGGGCCTATGACGGCGATGCGCTGTCCATTGCCGTCGCCGAGGGGGAGCAGGCCGTTGTTGGTCAGCAGCACGATGGACTCTTCCGCCAGCCGCCGCGCCAGCGCCCGGGATTCGGCGTCGTCCAGGTCGACGGGCCCCGAAGGAGCGGGCTCGTAGTTGTCGTCGAGCAGGCCGAGCTTCGCCTTCTGCAGCAGCACCCGGCTCAACGCCCGGTCGATCAGCGATTCGGCGATCCGCCCGCTCGACACGGCCTGCTTCAGCGGCGCCAGATAGGCCACCCCGGTGGGGAGCTCGACGTCGATCCCCGCCGTGAGCGCCTGTACGGCGGCGTCCTCGGCGTCGGTGGCGACGGCGTGCAGCGTGTGCAGGAAGGCGACCGCGAAGTAGTCCGCGACGACGGTGCCGTCGAAACCCCACTCGTCACGCAGGATCCGGGTCAGGTAGTGGTCGTCCGCGGCGATCGGGATCCCGTCGATCTCGGCGTAGGAGTTCATCACCGAGCCCGCCCCCGCGTCCCGGATCGCCACCTCGAACGGGAACAGCAGCACGTCGGCCACCTCACGCGGCCCCGCGTGGACCGGGGCAAGGTTCCGCCCGGCGCGGGAGTTCGAATAGCCGACGAAATGCTTCAGCGTGGCGATCACGCCCGCGGACTGGAGCCCCCGCACGTACGCCGCCCCGATCGTCGCGACCTCGTACGGATCCTCGGACACGCACTCCTCGACCCGCCCCCACCGCTGGTCGCGAATCACGTCGAGCACGGGAGCGAGCCCCTGATGAATACCGAGCGCGGCCATGCTCGCCCCGATCCGCCGGCCCATCCGCTCGACCAGCTCGGGGTCGAAGGACGCGCCCCAGGCCGGCGGGACCGGATAGGTCGTCGCCTGCCAGGCCGCCAGCCCGGTGAGGCATTCCTCGTGCGCCAGTGCCGGGATGCCGAGGCGGGTGTGGTCGAGGAGCCATCGCTGCCGCGCGGCCAGCAGGGTGCTCGCCCACTCCGGATCGACGGGCCGGGTCCCGTAGTGCCGGGTGATCTGCCCGAGTCCGTGGCGGGCGAACTCCTCGAACGCGACGTCCTCGCCCTGCATCGAATCCTGCAGCGGCGCGACGACACCCTCTTCGCGATTGACGTTCAGCCACACGCCCACGAGCTGCGCGAGCTTCTCGTCGAGCGACATGTCGGCCAGCAGGTCGCCGACGCGTCGCGCTCGACGCTCATCGATCGTCATGCACGCACCCTCACTGTTGATCCGGCGCGCCCGGTTCGGCGCGGGCTTCCGTCATCGCATCGGAAAGTTTCCGGATAGTTTTCCGAAAAAATGCCGTGACATTGCCGTTTCGTTACGGTAGATTCCGACTTGTAGTCGTGTCAACACTTGCCGCATGCGCCTCATCAGCCCAGTTGGATAAGCGTCTGCGGGCCAGACGATTTTCCGAAAGTCGGCAAACGGGAGGTACTGTGCCCCGACCCACGCTCTCCGATGTCGCGGCGGCGGCCGGGGTGTCGGTCCCGACGGTCTCGAAAGTGCTGAGCGGCAAGAAGCACGTCTCCGCCGCCACCCGCGGCAAGGTGCTCGAAGCGGTCCGCGCCTCCGGGTACGAAGCGCTCCGCCCGCCCAGCGCCCCGCAAGTCGGCCTGGTCGACCTGCTCATCGACGGGCTCGGCTCGCCCTGGGCTGAGGTCCTGGTCAAGGGTGCGGAGCAGGCGGCCGCGCGCTGGGGGTTCTCACTCGTCGTGACCTCCTCCGCGCGCGCCGACTTCGACCTGCGGCGCTGGATCGGGATGGTGCGCAAGCGCGGCACCGACGGCATCGTCCTGGTGCTCTCGCGCGCCAACCAGGAGGAGATCGCGGCGGTCGAAGAGCTGCTGCGGGTCCCGATGGTGCTCCTGGATCCGGTCGGCAAGCGCGACCCCCGGCTCTCGACCGTGGGCGCGACCAACTGGTCGGGCGGGGTGATGGCGACGACGCATCTCCTGGAGCTGGGGCACGAGCGGATCGGCTTCATCGGCGGGCCGCTCGACACGCAGTGCACCCTCGACCGCTACGAGGGCTATCTGGCCGCGCACCGCACCTTCGGCGTCGAGCCGTCGGCGGACCTCACGCGGTTCGCCGACTTCCAGGTCTCCGGCGGCAAGACGTTCGGCGCCGAGCTGCTCGACCACCCCGACCGGCCCACGGCCATCTTCGCGGGCTCCGACCTGCAGGCCGCGGGCGTCTACCAGGCGGCGGCCGAGCGTGGCATCCGCATCCCCGACGAGGTGTCCGTGGTCGGCTTCGACGACTCCCCGCTGTGCGAGATGCTGTCCCCGCCGCTCACCACGGTCCGTCAGCCGCTCGACGACATGGCCAACGAGGCGGTCCGGCTGATCACCGAAGAGCTGGCCCACCGCAGGGGCTCGGCCGGCACCCGGATCGAGCTCGCCACGAGCCTCATCGTCAGAGGCAGCGCGACGCGCCGACCCGGGTGACGCCGGGGTCCAGAGGCAGCGCGGCGCGCCGACTCGCGTGACGTCGGGGTCGATCAGCGAGCGAAGCTGGGGAAGTGCTCGTCGGGCAGCGGCAGGCCGGGGGTGAGGCCGAGGGGGTCGGTCAGCACGTGCGCCGGTTCGGCGGCGAAGACCGCGTCGGCGTCCATGTAGATGACCACATGCGCGATGCGCGGGTCGTCGGTGAAGTTGGGCGTGGCGCAGTGCGCCAGGTACGAGTTGTGGAAGGTGCAGTCTCCCGCCTTCAACGGGACGGTCACCCGCTGCCGCCACCGCAGCTCGGGCGCGATCCGGAAGAGGTCCTGGCCGTCCGTCAAGTCCTGGGCGCGCAGGTCCTGGAGATCCTGCGAGCCGGGCACGAACGTCATGCAGCCCCGCTCGACGGGCACGTCGACCAGCGCGATCCAGGCCGACAGGGCGTGCCGCGAGCCGGTGTGCGGCCAGTACGGCTGGTCCTGGTGGAACTCGGTGGCCGCGCCGTTGTGCGGCTTCTTGATCAGCAGCTGGTCGTGCCAGAGCCGCAGCGGCACGCCCGCCAGCTGGGTCGCGAGCGCGGCGAGCCCCGGGTGCAGGGTGAGCTCGCGCAGCGTCTCGTCGTGCTGCCAGAGCTGCAGCAGCTGGACGAAGATGTCGCCCTCCCGGTTGTCCCGCACGGTCTCCTGCGCGGCCAGCGCCGCCTTGGCGTACCGGGCGGCCTCCGCACGCGAGATCACCTGCGGCAGGTGGATGAAACCGTCACGTCGGTACGCGGACACCTGAGCATCGTCAAGCATGTTCTTCTCCCTTGTCGGTGGTGCCTCCACTCTTGCCGGGCGGTGCCGGGGCGGGCTAGGACGGGGGTTGCTCGCATGTAGCACAATCCTGATGTGCACCGCGTACGACGTGACGACGTCTTCACCCCCGACCGGCCGCCCGTGGTGGCGGAGCGGCACGAGCTGGCCGCCGACAACAGCGCGCACAGTCACGACTTCCTGGAGCTGGCCGTGGTCACCAGGGGGACGGCCACGCACGTCTCGGCCATCGGCGAGCAGGAGCTGAGCCGCGGCTCGGTCGCGCTGCTGCGACCGGGCGACTGGCACGGCTACCACGACTGCCGCGGGCTGGTGGTGCACAACGTGTATGTCGGTCCGGAGATGTTCCAGCGGGAGCTGGCCTGGCTGCGGGCCGAACCCCACATCGGCAGGCTGCTGCACCGCTCGGGGCATGTGTCGCGGCTGGACGACGGGGCGCTCGCGGTGGTGGAGGCCGCGCTTCCGGCGGCGGTGGGCGGGCACATCACGCAGGTGGGAGCGCTGCTGTGCCTGCTGGGCGGGGCGGCGGCCTCACTGGCCTCACTGGCCTCGCTCGGTGAGCCCGCCTCCGGGAGCGCGGGGACGCACCCCGCGGTGTTGCTGGCCGTACGGGAGCTGGAGGGCGACCCGCGGCGGGACTGGTCGGTGGACGACCTGGCGGCGCTCGCGCGCGTCTCGGCCGCGCACCTGGCCAGGACGTTCACCGCCCAGCTCGGCATCTCGCCGATGGCGTACCTGAACCGGCTGCGCGCCGAGCGGGCGGCGGCGTTGCTCATCGAGACGGACCTGCCGGTCGCGGCGATCGGCAGGCAGGTGGGGTGGAGCGACCCCAACTACGCCAGCCGCCGCTTCCGGCAGTTCTTCGCGATGAGCCCGTCCGGCTACCGGGCCAGGTTCAGCGCACCTGCGCCAGCGCCGTGACCAGCGCCATGATCAGCGCCATGACGAGCGCGGTGGCGGGCGAGGGTCAGCGCACCTCCTCCAGCTCGATGACCAGCGCGGTGGCGGGCTTCAGCGCCGGGGACGGCAGACCGAGCCCGGCCAGGACCGAGCCCCGCAGGCGCACCGGGGCGGCCGTCCACTCCGGCAGCCCGACACCCGTGGGCAGGCGGCCGGCCACCCGCACCTCATAGACGGCCTCGGGGTCCAGTCCGGGCAGGCGCAGCGGGGCCGGCCCCATGGCCACCCGGGAGGCGAGCTGGACGCAGGCGAACACCGCGTGCCCGCCCCGGACCACGCCGTGCAGCAGCACCGCCGGGTCGGGATGGTCGGCGCGGACCACGGTCCCGCCGTGCAGCGTCGGCCGCAGCCGCTTGTGCAGGGCGATCCATTCCGCGAGCTCCTCGCGTTCGGCCTCGCTCGTCGAGGTCAGGTCCCACTCGACGCCCATGTGGCCGAACAGCGCGGTGGCGCAGCGGAACGACAGCGGCAGCGACCGGCCGGTGACGTGGTCGCGGGGCGCGCCGACGTGGCTGCCCATCAGCTCCGGCGGCACGAGCAGGCCGGTCCAGCGCTGGATCGCCTGCCGGTCGAGCGCGTCGTTGCTGTCGGAGGTCCAGACCCGGTCGGTACGGGCCAGGATGCCGTAGTCGATCCGCGCGCCGCCGGACGAGCACGACTCGATCTCCAGCCTGGGATGGCGGCGGCGCAGCTCGTCGATCAGCCGGTACGCGGCCACGGTCTGCGCGTGCACACCCGCCACGCCGTCGTGGACGGGCTCGGCGATGTCGCGGTTGTGGTCCCACTTGATGTAGTCCAGCTCGTACTCGCCCACCAGCGTGCTGATCCGGTCCAGCAGGTAGGCGAAGACCTCCGGCCGGGCCAGGTCGAGCACGTGCTGGTTGCGCTGCGGCGGCGGGAGCCGGTCGGCGCGGCCGAGCACCCATTCGGGATGTTCGCGGGCGAGGTCGGAGTCGAGATTGATCATCTCCGGCTCGAACCAGAGCCCGAACTGCATACCGAGCTTGCGCACGTGCTTGGCCAGCGGGTGCAGGCCGTCGGGCCACACCCCCTCGTCCACGTACCAGTCGCCGAGCCCGGCCTTGTCGTCGCGGCGGTGCCGGAACCAGCCGTCGTCCAGGACGAACCGCTCGATCCCCACCTCCGCGGCCCGGTCGGCCAGCGCCAGCAGCCGGTCGAGGCCGTGGTCGAAGTAGGTGGCCTCCCAGTTGTTCAGGGTGACCGGGCGGGCCGGGCGCGGGCCGCGCGAGCGCAGGTGACCGTGCAGCCGCCCGGCCGCCGGGTCCAGCCCGGAGTCCGACCAGGTGAAATAGACCAGCGGCGTCTCGTACGTCTCGCCCTCGCCCAGGATGATCTCGCCGGGCGCGAGCAGCTCGCCGGCCGCCAGCAGCGTCACGCCCTCCGGCAGCCGCTCGACGTAGTGGATGTGGTCGCCGCTCCATCCGGCGTGCGCCGCCCACACCTCGCCGTGCCGGAACCCGAACCCGCCCGTTCCCGCCACCAGCAGGCCCGTGCCGTCGTGCCCGGTGCGCCCGCGCCGGTTCTCCCGCGACCAGACGCCGTAGGTCAGCGGCCGGCGCTGCGGCACCTTCTCCAGCGCCCACCGCCCGGTGAAGTCGAGCAGCTCATCCGCCCGCGCGGGCAGCGGCAACGCGCAGGTCAGCTCCTCCACGCGGTACGGTTCGGCGGCGGTGTTCGTCAGCGCGTGCCGCATCGTGACCACGCCGTTGGCGTCCATGGCCAGCTCGCTCACCAGCCGGAGCCCCGCCCGATCGTCGGTCGCGGTCACGGTCACACTGCCGCCCGCACCGGGTACGGCCCGCGTCTCGACCGGGCCGTAGAGGTTCCACCTGACCGGCCGATGCGCGGACGTACGGGCTCCTGACAGGCCCGGCCGGCCGTACCAGCTGTCGCCCTGGAGCGGCACCAGCGGCGGCGCCGACGTCAGAGAGGCCAGCGCGGGCAGGAGTTGCTCCTCGGCGACCGCACCGATGTCGGCACCGAAATGGCGCACCCGCGGCAGGCCGGAGCCCGCGACGTCAAGGACGAGACAGGTGCCTGCGGCGGAAAGGATCACGGGGGACACGTCGGGCTCCTCACACTCGGACGGGCGCCGGGCCCGCTTTCGTGTAAGAGGTTCGCACGGTGCGCCGGTCGACCGGCGAGCAGGTGCCGCAATCGGCGCGCCGGGCGACAAATCGCAGCCTCCCGCTCGCGGAACCGGCACGGAAGAAGAACGGAAGAAAAACGGAAGATCATTCTCTTAACGTCGGCCACGACCTGGTAGACGAAGCGATGACCGAGGGCCGGTGCCTCATGACGGCACCGGATGAAGATGGAAATCGGGCGCATGGCCATCGCGGCCGGCCAGGACGGGACGGGGACCCTCCGGCTCACCCCGCGCCACGACGGCGTGCTGAACCCCCCACAGATTGCCCCAATAGCCGCACACCAGTCCCGACTCGTCCCGCAGAATGGGTGAGCTCAATGGATGAACCGTCCGAGTTAGACCTGCCCGAATCCCACTGGAATCGCAACGACGGTACCCGGATCGAATACCTCGCTGGAGCGGTGAACGGCGACAACAACGGCGAGTACTGGCGCGTCACCACCGCCGACGGCACCCAGTACAGCTTCGGGCTCAACCGCCTGCCCGGCTGGGCGGCGGGCAAGCCGGAGACGAAGTCCACCTGGACGAATCCGGTGTTCGGCAACAACGGCGGCGAGCCCTGCTACTCCAGCACCCCGGCCAACGCCTGGTGCCAGTAGGCGTACCGGTGGAACCTCGATCTGGAGGTCGACACCCACGGCAACGCCATCACCTACTGGTACGAGGCGGAGAAGAACTTCTGCCAGAATGTGGGCTAGTGCTCCGGTGTTCATGCCGGGGGTGAAGGCTCATGTGGGAGTGCCCGCCAGGGCGCGAGGGTGCCCTGGCCTTTCAGGTTTGTCGGCAGCTTCACTTTCACACATGCGGGTTGTTTCTGCTGCTCGATGTACTGCTTGAGCGCGGCGAGCGGCGCCCCGCCGACCGACCCGGCGAAATAGGAACCAGACCAGAAATGTCCGCCCCAGAGGTGTTTGCGGACATGTGTGCTGTATTCCTTGCGACGCATCCGGGCCGAGACCCCCTTCAGCCAATTGACGAGTTTGGACAGAGCGACCTTGGGCGGGGTAGTGGACGAGCAGGTGGACGTGGTCGTGCTCGCCGTTGAACTCGCGCAGTTCGACCGTTCGACCTCGAAGTCGGCGCAGACCTCGCGCATGAGTTCCTCGCAGCGGATCAGCATCTCGCCGGTTAACACCCCACGCCGGTCCTTTGTCGCAAACACTAAATTTGCCACGAACGCCAAATGGGCATGAAGGTTATATACGACAAGTCGTCCCCTTTTCACATCGGGGTTCGCATTCCATCGCAGTGACATAAACCAAACGATATGATCAGCGTGTGGAGCAGGCGAAGCGGAGGCGTGCGCATGTGGCGCGCTTGGCGTTGGACAAGCGGCAAGCAGCCGTCTTGGACGGTCAAGCCCACACTGCGCGTGCCGTGTGGAACCTGCTGCATGAGTTCATGACCTTCCGTCAGGGCCGCCTTGCGTCGCTGAGGGAGTGTGACGCGGCGATTCGGCAGGCCCGCCAGGAGATCGAGTGGATGGGGCAGTTGCCCGCTCAGGCCGCGCAGGCGGTGCTGAAGATCTACCGGCAGGCGTGGGCGAACTTCTTCAACCCCGACCATCCGGCCGAGCGGCCGACGTTCAAGGGCCGGTTCGGGTGCCGGATGGCCGTGGACGTCCCCCAGGCCCGCGATTTGCAGCTCGTCAGGATCAGCCGCAGGTGGGGTGCGGTGAACCTGCCCAAGGTGGGGCGGGTGAGGTTCCGGTGGACGAAAGACCTGCCCGGCGTCACCAAGGGTGGGCCATCGGGGAGGGTGACCGGGGCTCGGCTGGTGAAAGACGCCTACGGGTGGACCATCGCCTTCCGTACCGAGCTGCTGGTCTCCGCTCCCGTACCGCACGCCGGGCCGAAGGCCGGCATGGATCGGGGTATCGCGGTGCCGCTGGCTCTGTCTACCGGGGAGCATCTTCGGCACGGCCCGTGGCTGTCTGGCGGGCAGCGTGAGCGGTTGTTGCGGTTGGAGCGCAAAAGCGCCCGTCAGCGTGCCGGCCGCGGCAAAGGTGACCCGGTGTCCAACCGGGAACGCCGCACCTATGACCAGATCGCCCGGCTCCGCGCGACAGCCAAGCGCCGAGTGGTCGACTGGCAGCATCAGAGCACGACCGTCCTCGCGCGGCGGTTCAGCGCGATCGTGGTCGAAGACCTGGACATCACCTCCATGATGGCCTCGGCGTCGGGGACGGTGCAGGAGCCGGGGCGGGGCGTCGCCCAGAAGCGGGGCCTGAACCGGTCGATCGCGGGTCAGGCGTGGGGTCGGACGGTGGAGTTGCTGACCTACAAGGCCGCCGACCGCGGTGGCGTGGTCGCCACGGTCGACCCGCGCGGCACCAGCCAGGAGTGTCACCGCTGCCACACCACCACGAAAGGGTCACGCGAGAGGCAGTCGCGGTTCGTGTGCAAGAACCTGGCGTGCGGATGGATTGGCAACGCTGATACCAACGCCGCCCGAAACCAGCTTCATCGGTACAACTCTGCCGCCGGATGGGCGGTCACAGGACGTGGAGACTCCGCGATTGCGGGGCCGGTGAAGCGTCAAGCATCCTGTCCCACAGTCTCGCCCGCACCCACGTTGCGAGCTGCTGCGTAAGCAGCACAGGAACCCTCCACAATTTACGTGGAGGAGCACATCAAATCGACGACATGGAGCTGCGCCTCGACAACGCCAAGGACGTCGTCGAGTGCACCCGCAACTACATCATCAACGGCGAGCCGATGGCGGTGCGCACTCCGGACGACAACGTCTACTTCCTGGCTTTCGATCCCCAGGGCAGGTGCAGGCCGCCGTCAACGCCGGCAACGGTGAGGTCGCCATCCGGAGGAGGCAGACCAGGAAGCACGTGAAGAAGGTGACCAACGGGCGGGTGACCAGGCTCCCATCCAGACCCGCGTCACGCCCACGTCCCGCCAGGAGACCGACCAGCCACCGAGCCGCGCAACGGCAGTCGCCGCCCAGGACGACCCGCTTGGCCGCCGTGCGGCCGGGACAGGTCTACGGCAACAACGGCGTCTCGCAGCCGACCCAATCCGTCTCGGTGTTCTGCAACGGGAAGATGTATCCGGACGGAGAACCGCCGCCCAACCTGGTCCCGCTGATTATGTTGGTCTGAACGGACAGCGCTTGTAGGCGAGTTTTGACAGCGGTTAGAGATCAACATGGGGCGGAATGTTGGTGAGAAACGACAGCGCCCGCTCCGCCGTGATCCGCACCGCTGGCCGCGCCTTCCGGCAAATCGGCTAACCAGGCGCTGCCGCCCCGCCGTCACCGCCGACGACCACTGCGAGGTCCTCAGCCTGACCGTCGGCGAGCAGGCGTTCTGGACCGCGTTCCTGCGTTCCTGCGCTCCGTGTCCTGTACGGCGTCCGCCTGGCGACGCTGTCGAGTCCACTGAAGCTGTAAGGGATCGACGCGGAACATAGGTGGGCCTGCAGTTGCACCACTCGACCTGACTGGATAGCGAGGCCGGGGCGGGGGTGGCATGCTGACGCCGGTGAGGATGATCAAAATAGCGATCGCAGTCTTAGCGGTCGCGGCGCTGTTCTTCATCCCGGCTACGGGTACGCGGCGGTGGATCTGACCTCCTGCTCATGCTCTTCGGCTGTAGCGAGGTCGTGCTGTCCGGTTTATGCGGCGGTGGCACTTGTGCTGTTGGGTGGTACGTCGATCTTTTGAAGGCGACGCTCGTTCTGCCTCCCTTCGCCGCTTTGCTCTTCGCCTGCTCCTGCTTGTTCTTCCGGACGGGAATGGTCGGCAGGCGGCTCCGGGTCCAGGTTCTGGCCCTCTCGTTGGTCGTGATCGTATGGGTCGTCGCGTTGGAAATTCTCAGAAACGTCGAGGATGTCGTCCGCTTCTGACAATGTCTTGGCCGTCAGCGGCGGCCGCCCCCAGGTCGTGGTGAAGGCGGATGGTCACGACGCGGCCGACGTTGACGTGGTGCAGCGCTCATCACGTAGAGCAGCTATGGGCATAGGACGGGAACGGGCGCGTTGTGCGGTCTTCAGCCGATGTGTGCTTCAGCTCGTGCCTTGGTCTGTGCGAGTCGGTAGGACTGGGTGCCGGTCTCGATGATGTTGCCGCCGAAGGTCAACCGATCAACGATGACGGTTCTTCGGAGGACTGTTCTGATTTGACCGGCGCGTCTGATTTGACCGGCGCGGGCCCCAGGGCCCCGCGCCGACTTGGCGCGCTGAGCGCACATAGCCATCTTCAGGGCGTGGTTTCAGGGCGTGGTGAGGGCGAGGTCGAGGACGTGCCGGGCCGTGGCGTCCAGGAGCTCGGGGCCGGGCGGGCCGCCGTGGACGAGCGCCTGGTAGTAGAGCGGGCCGAGCAGCACGCTCAGCAGGGTGTCCACGGTCGGCTCGGTCACCGGGCGGCCGGTGTGGCGTTCGAGCACGGCGCGCAGCCCCTGCAGGTCGCGTTCGCGCTGCTCACGCAGGAACTTTTCGCGTAGCGCCTCGGCGGTGGCCTGGTCGGTCTGGGCGTGGCCGAGCAGCGCCCGCAGGACCTGGCCCGCCGGCTCCTGGAAGAACCCCGCGATCCGGCGGAGCTGCGCTTGCAACTCCTCCTCGGCGTCTTCCCCGCCCCCTGGCCAGGCCAGCGCGTCGCGGGCGTCGTCGGCCAGGGTGTCGAGGAGGATGTCGACTTTGGACTTCCACCAGCGGTAGACGGTCTGCTTGGCGACCCCGGCCCGGACGGCGATGCCCTCGATGGTCACCCCGTTGAACCCCCGCTCGACCAGGAGATCGTCGGCGGCGTTGAGCACCGCGAGCCGGATGCTCTCGCTGCGCTTGGGGCCCGTCCGGCTCACCACGGCCGTCCGTCCGGCGGCGGGCTCGGCGTTTCGGTCGGCGGGGATGGTCATTCGTCCTCTCGGGTACGGCTCGGCACCTCGATTCTGGCATGCCCCCGGTCCGTGGAACGCGATGGAACGCCCTTCGGAGAGACCACTACTCAATCAGCCGGAGTGAATCCATGTCCGAGTCGGTGTGGCGAGACGGCCCGCCCTACGGCCACCTAGCGCAGGAGTTGCTCGCGGGACGCTGGCGGCGGCTGTTCGCCGGTGTCTGCGACGCCGTCCTCCTGGGCGTGCTCACCCGGCCTCTCCTGGCGCGGGCCGGCGTCTTCGAGCCGATGGACCCGGCGAAGGACTTCGCCGATTTCGTTTTCCACCTGGACTGGCGCTGGCTGATCGCCGGGGCGTTCGTGTGGTACGCCTACCACTGGCTGCTGGTCGGCTACTGGAACGGCCAGACCGTCGGCAAGAAGGCGTTCGGCATCCGCGTGGTGCGCGAGAACGGCGCCCGGCTCACCCCCGCCATGGCGGCGGGACGCGCGCTGATGACCGGCTTCTTCGCCGCGCTGGGCCTGACCGTGATCGACCTCCTCTGGATCGTCCTGACCCACCGTAGGCACGCGCTGCACGACCTGGCCGCCAACACGGTCGTCATGATCGACTAATCCAGGAAGTCCAGGACGGCGGGACCCGCGACCTCGCGGAACTCCTCGAAGTAGGCGTGCCTGGCGCCGGGGATGAGACGGAGCGTCGCGCCGGGGATGCGGCCCGCGAGCAGGGGCGCGTTGGCCGCCGGATTGAAGACGTCGTCCGTGCCGTGCAAGATCAGCGTGGGCGCGGTGATGCCGGGCAGCGCGTCCCAGGCGTCGTGCCCCGCGCTGGCGGCCAGGTGCCGCCGCCGGGCGAAGGCGGGCATGCCGGGATCGCCGAGGGTGGTGTACGGGCCGGGGTGGGTGGCCAGCCAGGCCGGGGTGTACATCAGCTCCAGCAGCGCCCGCCGCGCCGCCTGCCGGTCGGGCTGGGCCAGCGACCTCTTCACCGTGTTGTCCCGTTCGAGGCCGTGCGGGCCGCCGGGCGAGGTGCAGCCGAGGATCAGCGACCCCACCCGGTGCGGGTGGTCGGCCGCCAGCCACTGGGCCACGCGCCCGCCCATCGAGGTGCCGTACACGTGGGCCCGGTCGGCGCCCAGGTCGTCGAGGACGGCGACCACGTCGGCCGCGAAGCCGCGGGTGGTGTAGGGGACGTCGGGCTTGTCGCTGTCCCCGGTGCCGCGGTAGTCGAGGGTGACGGTGGTGTGGCGGTCCTCGAAGTCGTCCCTGACGCCGTCCCACCAGTGGTGGTCGTTGGCCTGCCCGGCCAGCAGGACGAGGGGCTCGCCCCGGCCGCGGATCTGGTAGGAGACGGCGACGCCGTCCCCGGTGACGGCTACCGGCATGATCGTGTGTCGAAGCGGCGGGCCAGGTCCAGCAGGAACCCGGCGCCGACGAGCAGCCCGACGGAGACGGTGATCACGCTCGACCAGCCGCCCGTCTCCCACCGGTAGGCGGCCAGCGAGCCGAAGATCGAGCTGCCCGCGTAGTAGGCCAGCAGGTACAGCCCCGCGGCCTGGCCCACGCCGACGCCGACCCGGTGGGCGCGGTCGGAGACCCAGCCGCTGACCACGGAGTGCGTACCGAGGAAGGCGAAGGTCACCAGGGCCAGTCCGATCACGATGGCGGGGAGTTGGGGTGCGGCGGTGAGCAGCGTACCGGTCACCAGGAGCGCGACACCGAGCAGGGCGGCCAGGCCGAGCCCGCGCCGCAGCGCCAGCCGCCCGGCGGCCAGCGGCCCCGGCACGCCCACCGGGTAGGCCAGGAACACCAGCGCGCCCGCGCCGCCCAGCAGATAGGGCGCCGCCTCGAGGCGGAAGGTCAGCGCGTTGCACAGCCCGACGAACGCCCCCATCGTCGCCGCGCCGACCAGGCACAGCGCCACCAGGGACGGGTCCCGCAGGGTGAGCGCGGTGTTGCGCAGCAGGTCGCCCAGCCGCGGGCTGGAGCGTTCGAAGTGCCGCGACGGCGGCAGCAGGACCCACAGGCCGATGGCGCAGAGCAGCGTGACGACCCCCACGACGGCGCTGGCACCGCTCCAGCCCCACACCGCCTGGACCGGGCCGGGCAGCAACCGCCCCGCCGCCCCGCCGAGGGCCGTGCCGGTGATGTAGGTGGCGTTGGCCCGTACGTGGGATCCGTCGGGCATCTCCTCACGCAGGTAGGCGAGCGCCACGGCGGGCAGCCCGGCCAGCGCGACGCCCTGCAGCCCGCGCAGGACCAGCAGCGCGTGCCAGGTGGGCGCGAACGCGGTGGCGATGCCCAGGACCGCGCAGCCGGTCAGCGACCACCGCATGATCACCACCCGGCCCACCACGTCGGAGATCGGGCCGACGAACAGCAGCGCGACCGCCATCGTGATCGTGGCCAGCGACAGCACCGCCGTCGACTCCGCGGCGGAGACCCCGAAGTGGTCGGCGACGCCGGGCAGCAACGGCTGGACGTAGTAGAGCGCCAGGAAGTTGGCCAGGCCGCCGAACATCAGCCCGTACCTGATCCGGAGGGAGGCGCGATCCCCTGACACGCGAGTCGAGAGCACCCGTCGAGCGTGCCCGCTCAGCGCTGATGCGCAAAATGCATAATTTGCCGAAGCTGATGCGAAAGGGGCATCATCGCAGGATGGAGCTGCAGACCCTGCGCTGGTTTCTGACGCTGTGTGACACGGAGAACATGCGCGACACCGCGGCGATGGAGGGGATCAACCAGTCCACGCTGTCGCGGGCGCTCGCCCGGCTGGAGGCCGACCTGGGGGTCGAGCTGTTCCACCGGCACGGGCGCCGGCTCGCGCTCAACCGGTTCGGCCTGCTGTTCCGCGAGCACGCCGCCCGCGCCGTGGACGAGCTGCAGGGCGCGCGCCGCCGCATCGACGCCCTCACCAACCCGGACACCGGCCTGATCCGGCTGGGCTTCCTGCACTCGGTGGGCCGCTGGCTGGTGCCGGAGATCCTGCGCGACCTGCGGGCGGGCACGCCCGGCATCCGCTTCGAGCTGCACCAGGGCTTCGCCAGGGAGCTGTTCACCTGGCTGGCCCAGGGCGACATCGACGCCGCCCTGGTCACCCCGCCGCCGGAAGGCAACCCCGCGCGCTGGCACCCGCTACGTGAGCAGCGGCTCTGTCTCGCCCTGCCCGTCGAGCACCCGCTCGCCGCCGTCCCGGGGCTGACGCTCGCCGACGTACGCGACGAGCCGTTCGTCGCCTTCGCCCCGACGACGGACCTGCGCCGGGTGATCGACCGGCTGTGCGAGGAGGCCGGGTTCGAGCCGGTCATCGCCTTCGAGAGCGAGGAGATCGCCACCGTACGCGGCCTCATCGGCGCCGGGCTCGGCGTGGGCGTCCTGCCGCTGCCCGCCTCGCTGGAACACGACGACCCCACCTACCGTCCGCTCGTCCCGGCCCAGCACCGCCCCATCGGCCTGGCCTGGAACCCGCTGCCTGCCCCGACCGCGGCTACGGCCCTGTTCGTCGACCACGTGACGGCCGGCTGACACCAGGCACGGCCCGCTGAGAGGCGCGGCTTACTGCGAGGCGCTCTTGACGGCGAGCGGCTCGGCGGGGGCCTCGGCCTTGGCGGCTGCCATGCGTTCGCCGAGCTCCTGCAGCTCCTTGCGCCCCATCGCGGCGCGGACCTGCGGGAACCAGTCCTTCTCCTCCTCCTCGACGTGGTGCCGGACGTTCTCGATCAGCACCGTGACCTTCGCTTTGAAGTGCTCGTCCTTCGGGTCGAGGTCCTTGAGCTCGGACAGCAGCCAGACCACCACGTGGTGCTCCTCGACGCTCTCCAGCACGTGATCGCTGGTCTCCGGCACCTTGGCGCGGGCGGCCGGGTAGAAGTACTCCTCCTCGATGTAGGCGTGCGTGACCAGTTCCTTGGTGATCTGGTCCACGAGGCGGCGCTTCTCGGTGTAGGCCCGCTCTCCGGCCTGCTCGAACTTCTTGAACAGCCCTTCGACCGTCTTGTGGTCGTCCTTCAGCAGCACGATGGCGTCCATCGGGTCTCCTTCCCTCCGTCGTCCGGCTGCTGGCGTCTGCCCGGGGCCGATCGGCTAAAACCGCACGTCGTGGACAGTAAGAGGGAATGGCAAGAACCGCGCTGGTCATCATCGACATGCTGAATCCGTACGAGCACGACGACGCCGAACCCCTGTGCCGCAACGTAGCGAAGATCATCGAACCGATGGCGAAGCTGGTGGCGCGGGCGCGTACCCGCGACGAGGTCGAGCTGGTGTACGTCAACGACAACTACGGCGACTTCACCCGAGATCGGCGCGAGATCGAGGCCCAGGCCCTCAACGGCCGCCGCCCGGACCTGGTGGAGCCGATCCTGCCGCCGCCGGACTGTGCGTTCCTGCCCAAGGTCCGCCACAGCGCCTTCTACGGCACCTCGCTGGAGTACCTGCTGGGCCGCACCGAGGTCGACACCGTCGTCCTGGCCGGCCAGGTGACCGAGCAGTGCGTGCTCTACAGCGCCCTGGACGCCTACGTACGGCACTACGCCCTGACGGTGCCGCCCGACTGCGTGGCCGCCATCCACCAAGACCTCGGCGAGGCGGCCCTGCGCATGATGGAGCGCAACATGTCCGCCCGCCTCGCCCTCTCGGCCGAGTGCCTGGACCGGTGAGCCTCACTCCTCCGGCGGCGGAGGGTGGCGGAAGGCGGCCTGGACGCCCGCCTGGAAGCGGGTGTGGGCGCCGAGCCTGCTCATCAGGTTCGCGATGCGCCGCTCGGCCGTACGGTAGCCGACGCCGAGCTGCCGGGCGATGGCCTCGTCGGTCAGTCCGGCCACCAGGAGCGCGATCAGCCGCTCGTCGTCGTCCGCGGCGGCGCGCGCTCGCGCGGTCGGGGCCGCGCCGGGCGCCGGAGGCCGCAGGCGCAGCGGCAGCGCCCGCTGCCACAGCCCTTCGAACAGCCGGCTCAGCGCCTCCAGCAGCCCGGACGGGTGGACCACCAGGGCGGCGTCGGCGTCGGGGTCGTCCGGGTGGTGCCGTAGCAGGAGCAGGGCGAAGCGGTCGTCCATGAGGTAGAGCTTCATGGGCAGGCTGGGCAGCACCCGCGCCTGCTGGCCCGCCCCGACCATCGTCTCGATCTGACGCAGCGCCCCGATCCGGTCGACGAACCCCCGCTCGTAGATCATGCGGCTCGTGACGCCCCGCTCCAGCAGCTCGCGCTGGGCCGCCACGCTGCCCGGCGGGTCGAAGTAGGGCGGCTTGGACAAGCAGCGCAGCTGGTGCCAGGCGGCCCGCTGGATCTGGGCGTGCCGCTGCTGGACCGCCCGCTGCCCGGTCACGACCTCGACGACCGCCGGCGGCGTCTCCCCGGCCGCCCGGCGGCGCTGGAAGGCCTGATCGAGCTCGCCCGCGCGCTCGCGGGCGCGCAGCAGCTCCCGCTCCGCGGTGACCAGGAGCACGTCGAGCGCGGCCTCCGGGGCGACGGCGGCGTAGTGGGCGCCGGATCGGGTGACCAGCCCCTTGGCCTCCAGCGCGGCGAGCACGGCGGGCAGTTGGTCGGCGCGGAGCCCGGCCGGCGCGCCCAACGACGCGATCCGGGCGGTGGTGGCCGGTGAGCCGTCGATGAGCAGCTCGTACACCGCCTCCTCGTCCGGGGTGAGCCCGGCCGCGCCGAGCGCGCCCGCGCCCTCCCTGTCATTCCGGCTCATCGTGTACGCCCTTCTCATCGGCCAGCCAGCCGCGCAGGACGGCCTGGTAGCCCGCCTGGAAGCGGGTCTGGGCGTCCAGCTGGATCATCATGGCGTGCACGTGCCGGCGTACCGTGCGGTCGCTCCAGCCGAGATGGGCCGCGATGGCCTTGTCCGTCTGGCCGGCCACCAGCCGGGCCAGCAGGTCGCGCTGCGCGTCGGTCGGGCTCCTGGTCTCCGGCAGCCGGGCGCGGCCATGGCTGACGTGCAGGGGCACGGCGCGCTCCCAGTACATCTCGAACAGCGCCGTCAGGGCATCGAGCAGCGTCGAGTCGTACACGACCAGGGCCGACTCGACCATCTGCAGATCATGCCGGAGCGGTACGAGGGCCATGGGGTAGTCGCTGAGCACCAGCTTCATCGGCACGTCGCCGACGCGCACCTGCTCACCCGCGGCGATGTAGTCCACGATGGTCTTCAGCGTGCCGCGCATCTCGATGGCCCGCCGGTCGTAGACCACCCGGTAGTCCACGCCGCGGCTCAGCAGGTCGAACTCCTGGGTGTTGCCGCCCACCACGCCCGCGTACGGGGGCGCGTCGAACATCCGGATCTCCCGCCGGGTGCCGCGCTGCAACTGCTCGAACCGGCGCAGCACCGCCTCCCGCCCGATCACCACCTCCACAAGCCCGCCCGACTCCTGGGCCGGCGTGGTGAGGTGATAGCGGGTGGACAGCTGGGCCACCCGCAGCCGGGCGTCGGCCAGGGCGCGGGCCCGCTCGCGGATGAGCGCGTCCAGCCCCATCTCCGGCGGTACGACGACGAACCGGGGCGGGTCCTCGGGCAGGCGGGCGATCAGCCCCAGCTCCTCCAGCCCGACGGCCAGGCCGGGAGTGCCGGCGAGCTCGTCCAGCTCTTCGAGTGTGACGGGGGAGTGCTCGACCAGAGCCTCGTAGAGAGCCTGTTCCGCCGCTGACAGGCCGAGGATGCGCAGCATCCCAACATGATCACCCAAAACCCCGGTCCCCGGCCGTCCTTTTCCCGTCATTGGCGGGAAAAGGACGACGAGTCATCTTCTCAGGATATTTCTTGACATGTCATGGTTCGGGAGAGTCGATCACGCCTGCTATCCCGCGAGGAGAACCATGACTCGTCCACGATGGCGCAACCCGTCCATCGGGCTTTTAGCGCTGGGGCTGGTGCTGTCGACCGGTATGGCCGTAGAGCCGCCGGCCACGGCCACCCCCGCACCCGCCCTTTCCGGCCAGACCGCCGCCGCCGTCGAGTCGTCCGGAACGCCGGCCAAGGACGCGCCGAAGATCACGCTGATCACCGGTGACGTGGTCGCCTACGACACCGGCCCCGGCGGTACCCCGCGCTACCAGGTCACCCCCGCCAAGCGGCCCGACGGCGCCCCGGTGAACTTCATCTCCGTCCGCGATCGGGACTCCTACTACGTCTTCCCTTCCGACGTGATGGACCTGGTGTCGTCGGGCCGCATGGACAAGGGCCTGTTCGACGTCGCGTACATGGCCAAGAACGGCTACACCGACAAGGAGAGCGCCGGCCTGCCGCTGATCGTCCAGTACGGTCAGGCCAAGCAGGCGGCCAACACGCTGTCGGCGCAGGCCGACGCCCTGCCCGCCACCTCCGCGCCACGCGGGCTGCCCAGCGTGGGCGGCGCGGCGATCCGGGTGGACAAGCAGGCGGTCCAGCAGTTCTGGAGCGCCGTCGATCCTCCCGCGAGCGACAAGGACGCCACGGCCAAGCTCGACCGAGGCGTCTCGGCCATCTGGCTCGACCGCAAGGTGCAGGCCGTACTCGACAAGAGCGTGCCGCAGATCGGCGCGCCCGAGGCGTGGGCCGCCGGGCTGAAGGGCGAGGGCGTCAAGGTCGCGGTCCTCGACACCGGCATCGACCTCGGCCACCCCGACCTCGCCGGCCGCGTCGTGGCGAGCGCGAACTTCACCGCCGAGGCGGACATCCAGGACGGCCACGGGCACGGCACCCACGTCGCCTCCACGATCGCGGGCAACGGCGCCGCCTCCGACGGCAAGTACACCGGCGTCGCGCCCAAGGCGTCGCTGCTCGTCGGCAAGGTCATCGACAAGAGCGGCAACGGGTTCGAGTCGGACATCATGGCCGGCATGGAGTGGGCGGTCGGCCAGCAGGCCAGAGTGATCAGCATGAGCCTCGGCGGCTGCTGCTACACCGGGCCCGACCCGATGAGCCAGGCGGTCGAGAACCTCAGCGCCCAGTCGAAGTCGCTGTTCGTCATCGCGGCGGGCAACGACTACCTCAACCGGAAGATCGCCTCGCCCGGCTCGGCACCGTCGGCGCTGACCGTCGCCGCGGTGGACGGGTCGGAGAAGCTCGCCGAGTTCTCCAGCAAGGGCCCGGTGCTGGCCGACTACAGCCTCAAGCCGGACATCGCCGCCCCCGGCGTCGGCATCGTGGCCGCGCGCGCCGCGGGCACCACGATGGGCACGCCCGTGAACGACCGCTACACCGGCGCGTCGGGCACCTCGATGGCCACCCCGCACGTCGCGGGCGCGGCCGCGCTCCTGGCCCAGAAGCACCCCGACTGGACCGGCGCCCAGCTCAAGAACGCGCTCACCAGCACCGCCCGCGACGACGGCTACGGCTCGTACGAGCAGGGCGCGGGCCGGGTGGACGTGGCGCGCGCCGTGAAGCAGGCGGTCACCGCCTCGGGCGGCATCGACTTCGGCCTCATGGCCTACCCCCACACCGCTCCCGTCACCAAGACGCTCACCTACACCAACGACGGCGACCAGCCGGTGACGCTGACGCTCAAGACCGGGCTCAAGGCCCACAAGGGCACCGCGCCCGCGCGTACGCTCACCCTGGACCACGACACGGTCACCGTCCCCGCGCACGGCACCGCGCCCGTCGCCGTCACCTTCGACCCGTCGGGACCGGATACCTGGTACGAGGGCTTCGTGCACGCCACCGACGCCGGCGGCGTGAGCGTCAATACCGCCGTCGGCGCGTTCGTGGAGCCCAAGAAGGTCACCATCAAGACCCGGATGGTGCTGCCCGACGGCGCGACCGACGTGCAGGACATCCCCTGGGCGATCATGCGCACCGACGACCGCGACGACCTCGACGTCGAGTGGTACCCCGGCAGCGGCACCGAGACCGAGACGCGAGTGTACGCGGGCACCTACAGCGCGAACTCCGGCATCAGCTGGCGTGGCAGCGACGGGCAGTGGAACATCGGCCTGCCGTCGCAGCCGGAGTTCGAGGCCACCAAGGACACCACGATCACCCTCGACATGCGCAAGGCCCGCCAGGTCACCCAGAAGACCCCGGACCCCACGGAGGTCTACAACTCGCAGTACGCCTCCGAGCGTGAGGCGGCCAACGGCGTCGGGTCCGTCCGCTTCGAGTCCGCCTCCCCCACCTACGGGCTGCACAACTACTGGCTGCTGCCCACCCGCTCGATCACCCAGGGCACCTTCGACGTCGCGGGACAGATCCTGCGCGGCGCCCCCGTGATCAGCATGAAGGCCGACAAGCTCACCCTGAGTCCCCGCTACCAGAGCTTGGCGGAGGACGTTCCCAAGCTGACCGGCCGCAGCACGCTCACCCTGGTGTCCGGGGGTCGCGGCCAGGCCGCCGACCTCGCCGGCGCCGGTGTACGCGGCAAGCTCGTCCTGCTCGACCTGTCCGACCTGTGCCCGGCCACCGGCTGCACGGGCGACGCGCTCGACCGGGTCAAGGCCGCGGCCGACGCCGGCGCCGCCGGGGTGCTCGGCTACGGGGCGGTCAACCGGCCCTTCCTCGACCTGGCGAAGTACTGGCCGATCTACCCGATCCCGACCATGAGCCTGCCCGCCGGCGAAGGCCGCGCGCTGGCCGCGCTGCTCGCCAGGCGGCCGGTGAGCATCCAGGCCGAGGGCGTCACCGCCACGCCGTACATCTACTCGCTGCTCCTCCACGAGCGCCTGCGCGTCCCGGCCAAGCTCGACTACGAGGTCGGCAGGCGCAACCTGTACGAGATCAAGAACCGTCTGCACGCCGACCGGCCCGCCCACGCCTCCATCATCTGGTCGGCGACCGTGGTGACCCACCCCGGCTGGCTGCTCGGTCCGCGGTTCGGCTCCTCCTGGCCCGCGCAGAGCACCGTGACCGAGTATGTCGGGCCGGTCTCGCGGGACGTGTCGTGGACCCGCGAGACCCAGCTGACCTACCCCGAAGGCAACGCCTCCGGCCAGAGCTCCGGAATGTGGGCGACCGCCGTGGACGTCTACCCGACGGCCGGGGGGAAGACCGAGGAGTGGGGCGCCCAGCCGCGCGTTCCCGGCAACCCGGTGTTCTCCGACCTGACCCGCTCCGCCGGGAACACCACGTGCTTCCCCTGCCGCAACGGCGACACCTTCTTGGCGGCCCTGCCGATCCTGGGCCCGGAGCCGAACCACCAGGAGGCGTTCACCTGGAACGCGCGCTTCTACGAGGAGCGCGGCGGCAAGGACGAGCTGCATCTCTACCGTGACGGCCAGGAGATCCCCATGGTCGAATCGGGCACCAGCGGCCCGGTCCTGATCCAGATGCCGAGGTACGAGCTGCCGGAGGGCGAGGCCCGCTATCGCCTCACCGACAAGTTCCACACCCCGCAGCCGCTGCAGAAGTACGCCACCGACGTGGCGACGGAGTGGACGTTCAAGTCCAAGCGCCCGACCGGCGGGCTGCAGACGCCCAGCGACGGTCTGTGCGTCGGCTGGTTCTTCGCCAGCACCCTCGCCCCGTGCGAGCCGGTCCGCCGGCTCAACCTCCGCTACGACCTCGACCTCGACCTCGACAACACGACCCCGGCGGCCAGGCCGCACAAGATCACGATCACCGGCTACCAGGGCTCCTACGACGTGCCCGACGCACGCCTCGGCAGCCTGAAGCTCTGGGTCACCTACGACGACGGCGCCCACTGGAAGCCCGTCACCACCGCCAAGAAGAACGCCACCTCCTACACCGCGACCATCGCCCATCCCGCCCTGTCGGCCACCAACGGCACCGTCGGCATCCGCGCCCAGGGCGTGGACGCCGAGGGCAACACCGTCGACCAGACGATCACCCGGGCCTACGGCCTGAAGTAACGCGAAAACGGATCGGCACGCCCCGGGCGTGCCGATCCGTTCCGCTTTATTCGCTCTGCTGGTTGTACAGGCCGTCCATGGCCTGGAGAAGCGGCGCGGGGTACGAACCCGACCCCGCGTCACTCCGCTGCCCGCCCCACGACGCCTGCCACGCGCCGGTCGAGGTGGTCCGCATCGCGGTGTGACTCAGCGTCCCGCCGTCCGCGTTCTTGTCATAGACCGCCCAATGATGGGCAGTGCGCTTGTTGGTCGCCGAATCGACGCCGACCGTGTCGTCATGACTTGAGGCGAGGAAGGTGTAGTCCGTGCCCATCTGGGAGAGTGGCTGCTTCGACAGCCAGCTCAGGAAGCCGCTGCCCGGGCGCATGTCGCTGCACTGCTCGTGGGTGATGGCGCACGCGGTCACCAGCGCGCTGCCGATGCCCAGGTGCGGCGTGGAGAGTGTGACCATGTCCTCGATGTACAGGTACGGGGGCCAGCCGCTGGGCCACCCGGCCGCGCCGATGTTGTTCAGATCGACATTCAGCCCGCTCAGATCGGGTGGCGTCCTGCCCACGCCGTACCTGTTGACGCCCTCGATCGCGGCCTTGGCGACCAGGCCGCCCATGGAGTGCGCCACGACGTCGATCGCCGTGTCATGGCTGGAGTAGAAGTAGTACACGGTCCACGCGAACTGGCGGCCGATCTCCTGGATGCGGGAGTCGGTGGTGCCCTGATATCTGATGTCGCAGTTGGTGGCCTTGTTGTAGTAGCCGAACGTGCGGACCTCGCCCCAGCCGTTGGCGTTCAGCAGGTTCTTGGCGTCCTTCCAGCTGCTGGCGCAGTTGGTGTCGGCCTCACGGTCGAAGCCGTGGACCAGGAGGGTGACCCGCTGCCCGTCCTCGCGCGCGGGCGCGGCGGAGGCGGCCGGTGCGGTGGCGATGAGGGCGGCCGCGACCAGGACCCCGACCAGGGGCAGGGATAAGCCGGATCTGACTAGTCTGTGCATCCACGCGCTCCGTTTCCGTGAGGTCGGAAGCACGGTAAAGCGCGGGCGATCATCCGCGAATCGGTCGGCGCGCGGCGCCTCGCCGGTCATGCGGGCTCGCGACTAAGTAGCCGCGGTCACTCACCTAGGTCGAGGTCGCCGAGCTGGGCTCGGGCAGCCACACCGAGCTTGGGAAACGCTTTGTACAAATGATGTCCCACCGTACGCGGGCTGAGGAACAGCCGCGCGCCGATCTGCCGATTGGAAAGCCCCGTCGCCGCCAGCCGTACCACCTGACGCTCTTGCGGCGTCAGCCGGTCGAGCAGGCCGCCGCTCCTGGACACGGCCGCCTCGCCGGCCGCCTCCAGCTCGCCGTGGGCGCGGCGGGCCCACGGCGCGGCGCCGAGCGCGTCGAACGCCTCGAAGGCGGCGCGCAGCCGCCGCCGCGCGTCCGAACGGCGGTGCGCGCGCCTGAGCCACTCGCCGTACAGCAGCTCGTTGCGCGCCTGCTGGAACGGCTGGTCAGCGGGTACGGCCACGGCCCGCGCGAAGTGCCTGCCCGCCTCGTCACCCTCGGCCAGCAGCCCCCTGAGCCGGGCGGCGACCGCGTTCGCCCACGGGCGCTCCACGGCGGCCGCCCAGCCCGCGAACCTGGCCGCCGCCCCCTCCGCCAGATCCGCCCGCCCGGCGCGGACCGCCGCCTCGACCAGGTCGGGCGCCGCGCAGAGCGCGACCACGGGATGGCGGTGCCCCGCCGCCTGGAGATGGTCGAGAGCGGCCCCGGCCCTGCCTTGGCCCAGCTGGGACAGACCGAGCGCCCAGGCGGCGAGCGCCCTGGTGGCCTCGACGTCGCCGTCCGCCTTCGCGGCCAGCTCCAGACAGCGCTCCTCTGCACCGCCGACCGCGGCCAGCCAGGCCAGCAGCCCGTGCACGTGCCCGGCCCGATGGGCCTGGTGGATGTCGGAGGCGACGGTCAGCGCCTCGGACGCGGCGGCCGACGCCTCGCGGTGCCTGCCGCGCAGCATCTGGGCCTGCGCGAGCAGCGCCAGCGCCTGGGGGAGCAGGCCGATCAGGCCGCGCTCGCGGCAGCGCGCGACCAGCGACTCGGCCAGCCCGTGGGCCGTGACCTCGTCGCCCGAGACGATGCTCAGGGAGGCGGCGAGGGGCAGCAGGTCGGGGGAGTCGCGCGCTAGCTGGGCGGCCGCGCGGATGGGGGAGAGGTCGACCACGGCCTGGCCCTCCACGAGCCGCGCCATGACCGCCATTCCGGCGGCGAGCACCCCGGGCCTTTGGGGTAGCGGCTGCGGCCCTTCCGGCTGCGGCGGTTGCGGCCCTTTTGGGAGCGGCAGTGCGAGTGCGCCGAGTCGGTGGTCGGCGTCGTGGGCGAGCTCGGGGTCGGCGGCGAAGGAGGCGTAATGGATCGCCTCGGCCAGCATGCGGGCCGCGAGCGCGGGGTCGGCGGTCCGTACGTGCTCCGCGCCCTCGGCCAGGATCCGGCCCGCCGCGCTCGGCGAGCCCTGCTCCACCTCCACGCAGGCACGTACCTGGGCCAGGCAGGCGAGCTCGGCCGGGGTCGTAGCGAGTGTCGTGGTGAGCGGCGCCGCCCGGTCGGCCAGCCCGGCGGCCCGCTTCAGCTGACCCGCCTGGACCGACAGCTCCGCCGCCGCGATCAGCCTGCGCGCCGTGCGGGCGGTGCCGGCGGTGAGATCGGCGGCCCGCTCGTACGCCACGGACGCGGCGGCCGTGCCCTGCCGGTCGCGCGCCCGTAAGGCGGCGCGCTCCAGTTCCCCGGCGACCCTCTCGTCAGGGCCGGTCGCGGCGGCGGCCCGATGCCAGGCCCGCCGATCGGCCCGCGCCTGGCCGTCGAGCGATTCGGCCGCCCGATCGTCCAGGAGCGGCGTCATCCGGCCGTCCAGGGGTCTGCCCATGGGGTCGCCCAGACACCTGCCCGTCTGGTCGCTCAGCGACTCCGCCAGCGCCAGGTGGGCCGCGACCCGGCGGAAGTACGGCGCGCCACGGTAGGCAGCGCTCCTGATCAGCGGGTGCCGGAACGACAGCCCGGCCGCCGAGAGCTCGATCAGCTCCTCGCGTTCGGCCAGCGCCAGGTCCGCGACCGTCGCGCCGAGACGGGCGGCGGCCCGCAGGATCAGGTCCAGATCCCCGGTGTCGTCAGCCGCCGCGACGAGCAGCGCCGCCCTGGCCGGCTCGGGGAAGCGGTCGATGTAAGCCTCGAACGTGGTCCGCACCCGGTCCGACAGCGGTCCCGACTCGCCCGCGAACGGCAGCGGGCTCAACCGGCCCGCCCGCTGCTCAGGGGTAAGTACGGCGGCGAACTCGATCAGCGCCAGCGGGTTACCCGCCGCCTCGTCGAGGACCCGGCGCCGCACCTGCGGCGCCAGATCGCGAGCCCGATCGGCCAGAAACTCCGCGGCCACCGCCGCCTCCAGCCTGCCCAGCCGCAGCTCGGGCACCCCGTGGGTGGCCAGCGCCTCCAGGCGCGACGGTGTCACTCGGGGCGTGGCCTCTCGGTGCTGCGAGATCATTCCGGGCGTGGCCATCGCTCCACGGCGCGGGGTGGCCGCGCCGTCCCGGAGGGCGAACAGCATGACCACGCCCTCGGCGTCGAGCCGCCTGGCCGCGAACAGCAGCGCGTCGGCGGAGGCGTCGTCGAGCCACTGCGCGTCGTCGACCAGGCACAGGATCGGGCCGTCGCCCGCCAGATCGGACAGCAGCGTGAGCGCGGCCAGTCCGACGAGGAACCGGTCGGCCACCTCGGCGGGCGCCGCCCCGATCGCACCGCGCAACGCCGCCGCCTGGCCGGGCGGCAACCGCTCGGCATACCCGAGCACCGGCCGCAGGAGCAGATGGAGAGCGGCGAACGGCAGCTCGGTCTCCGACTCCACCCCCAGCGTGCGGAGCACCGGCCAGCCGGCGGCCCGCCCGGCGGCGTAGCCGAGGAGCGCCGACTTGCCGATGCCGGTCTCGCCCTTGACGACGACCGCGCCGCTGCGTCCGGCTCGGGCGGCGGCGAGCAGCGCGTCGATCTCAGCCTGCTCGGCGCCGCGTCCGTACAACATCTGGCCTCCCGACGATCATGTCAGGGAGTCAGTATGAAACCTCGACAAGCCAGGAAGGAGTAAGACGGAGGCGTCATCGCGGACGTTATCCGCAGTTGTCCCACTTCGCACGGCCCCCGCTGGCGACGGCCGGGTCGTGGCCGAGCGGCTTGATCGTGCCCCAGAACTTCACGCACCTGCCCTGAGCCCAGTACTTCACCGGCCCCGCGTAGGACTTGAAGTTGCCGCGGTCGGAACGCACGATCGGGCTCTGCTTCGTGTCCTTGATCGGCTTGGCCATGATCGTGAGCTCGGCGGTGACCGGGGTCTTCGTGCCGACGAAGCTCGACTTGATGGTGACCACGCAGTTGTAGCCGTTGCCGCGGTTGTAGAGCAGGTAGACCGTGCCGTACCGGCGGCCGCTCGAGGTCTTGACCGGCTGCGTGCCGCCGGTGATGCGCGCGTAACCGGAGCCGCAGATGCTCTCCGGGCTGGCGGCCGCGGCGGCATTCGCCGGGCTCGCTATGACACCGCTGAGGCAGAGTGCCGCCGTAAAGATTGCCGCCTTTGTCGGCATTCTCACCTGATTGTCCCTTCATAGGCCGCTTTACTAATGATCTCGACAAGCATGCCCGAAACTTGGTTATCGGTCCAGGCTCTAGCGATTAACGGTGGGTGTCGGCCCATGCGCGGGTGTGATGTCAGCGCGGCTCAGTCGCCTTGCCGTTCGTGGGCTGCCTGGGCGGCGAGGATGGCGCTCGCGTGATCCCGGATCCAGTCGGACAGCGCCTGGAGGGGCTCGGTGATCCCCTGGCCGAGGTCGGTCAGCGCGTAGCTGACCTGCGGCGGAGTGGAGGGCGTGACGGTGCGCAGGACGAAGCCGTCGCGAACCAGCGTGCGCAACGTCTGGGAGAGCATCTTCTCGCTGATCCCTTCGATCTTGGCGCGTAGCTCGTAGAACCGCAGCGGCCGCTCGCGCATCGCCGTCAGGACCAGCACTCCCCAGCGGCTGGTCACATGATCGAGCACCATGCGCGCCGGGCAGTCTCTGTGAAAAGCGTCACTCACCGGCCACTCCATACCTCTGCGATCTGAAGGCCGACCCGGCAGTTAGGGACGAACTCCAAGGTACGTACTTACTCAAGGAAAGCCCAAAACCTATCGTCAGCCCCGATACCCAGGCAACGGAGGCATGACATGCAACGCATCGCCCTCATCACCGGCGCCGGCCGCGGCATCGGGGCCGCGACCGCCCTCGAACTGGGCCGGCGCGGGTTCCACGTGATCGTCAACTATCACCGCGACGCGGCGGCGGCCGCCTCGGTGGCGGCGGAGATCGCGGCGAGCGGCGGCAGCGCGCAGGCCGTTCAGGCGGACGTGTGCGACCCCGGCCAGGTGGCCGACCTGGTGGCCGCCTGCGAGCGGGTCGACGCGCTCGTCTGCAACGCCAACATCAGCCCGCCCTTCGCGCCGCTGACCGAGCTGTCCTGGCCGGACTTCTCGGGCAAGGTCATCGGGGAGCTGTCAGCCGTCTTCCACATCACCCGGCAGGCCCTCGACCTCATGCGGAAGCAGGGCGAGGGCCGGATCGTCTACGTCTCCAGCCTCAGCGCCGACCTGGTACGCCCCGGCGCCATCGCGCACGCGACCGCCAAGGCCGCGCTCAACACCTTCGCGCAGCACGTCGCCGCCGAAGCCGGCGGGTGGGGGATCGCCGTCAACACCGTGGCCCCCGCCGGCGTACGTACCGAGGGCAGCGCGGCCATGCGCACCCCTCAGACGGAAGCGGCGCTGGCCCGCCGCTCGGTCCTGGGCCGGATGCTCGACCCGTGGGATGTGGCCGCGGTGATCGGTTCGGTCATCGACGGCGGCTTCGGCGCTGTGGTGGGTGCCCACATCCCCGTGGACGCCGGCTACCGCGTCCTGCCCGGCTGAGGACAGGACGCGGTAAGGGCGTCACCTCTCGAACGCGACCGCCCGGCCCTGTCGCAGTCGGCCTTGTGACTGCCTGGCCCGTCGCAGTCGGCCTTGTGACCGGCCGGCCCGTTACAGCCGGCCGCTCTCGATGGCCTCCTTCAGTGCCACCTGGGTCTGCTGGTGGGAGGAGACGCCGTTGGTCACGGTGAAGTCGATGAGCAGGACGTTCGCCTCGAACGTGAGGTGCTCGGTCACCCGGGTCCGGCCGCCGCCCAGGTCGGTGAAGTCGATCCGCTGGTGGGTGACGACGTTGGGCATGGTCCAGGTGTCGGTCGTGTAGAAGTACTCCGCCGCGTGGACGCGCTGCTGGGCGTGCGTGTTGACGGTGACGGGCACCCCGTCGGTGACCGGGACGTCCTCGACGGCCGTGAAGTTGACGTAGCGCAGCCCGTCCTGGATGTAGTCGGCGTGGGTGGCGACGCGCTTCAGGAAGGGGTGCAGGCCGATGTGGTGGTTGATGTCGGAGTACGCCGCGAAGACGTGGTCAAGGGGGGCGTCGATGTCGATCGGGAGGTCACGGGTGACCGCGGTCCGGCCGTCCAGGGGGAGAGGGCCGGTCAGGTGCTCGTAGAACCGGTAGGTGTCCCAGGCGAGCTGCCACTGGGTGGCGAGCACCGGGTCGCTGTCGGCGGGGGCGGGGGTGCCGGTCAGGACGAGGGTCACGATGAGCAGCGGGGTGGTTAACAGGCGCAGAAGTCTCGACACGGTTACCTCATGGAGCTGAGTTCGATGGTACGAGTACCTTCTACCCAAAGATCGCCGGTTGGCGATCACTTGAGGGTGAGCGCGCCCGCGCCACCGGCCAGCACGGCGATCACCGAGAGGGTGGCCAGCGACAGGACGCTCGAGACCAGGATGGTGTCGCGGGGCAGTTCGGTGGGCCGCCCGTACTCGGCGGCGTAGACGTAGGTGTTCTGCGCGGTGGGCAGCCCGGCGAACAGGACGGCCGCGAACAGCGCGTGGCCGTCGAGATGAAGCAGGAACCGCCCGACCAGGAACGCCACCAGCGGCTGGACCAGCAGCTTGAG
This sequence comes from Nonomuraea sp. NPDC048901, assembly GCF_040649695.1. Lineage (NCBI taxonomy): Bacteria > Bacillati > Actinomycetota > Actinomycetes > Streptosporangiales > Streptosporangiaceae > Nonomuraea > Nonomuraea sp. NPDC048901. The sequence continues at coordinate 283,988 of NZ_JBEZFW010000010.1, forward strand.
CGTCACCACCGGAGCGACCCGGCGCCAGGCGACGGCCGAGCCGTTCAGCGACATGCCCAGCGCGAACAACGCCAGCGGCACCGCCGCGCCGCCGAGCAGGTTAAGCGGCCGCATCACGGGTTCGGGCAGCTGCCAGCCGAGGGCGGACATGCCCAGACCGAGCACCGAGGCCACCACGATCGGCATCCGCAGCGGGGCCAGCAGGGAGGAGCGTTCGACGCCCAGGCCCAGGAAGATCAGCGGAGACATCACCAGCACCTGGAAGATCAGCACCGACACCACGAAGGTCGCGTCGTGCAGGACGTACAGGCCGATGGGGATGCCGAGGTTGCCGGCGTTGACGTAGGCCGACGACATCGCCCCGATCACCCGGTCGGGCAGCTTGCCGCGCAGCGTCACGAGCGCGAGCACGCCGACGAAGACGGTGCTGATCGCGAAGGCGAGCAGCGGCCGCGGCTGGATCTGGCTGAGCGGTGTACGGCTGAGCGTGGTGAACAGTACGGCGGGCATGGCGATGGTGAACGTGAACCCCGTGAGCGCCTGCTGGAACTGCCCGCTCGCCACCCGGAAACGCCCGGTCAGCCACCCGAGAGCGCCGATGATCCAGATGGGGGTGAACGCCGTCACTACCGTAAGCATTGGACACACCGTACCGATCGCCGAAACGCGCGCCGAGGGCGGGTCGTCCTGCGGAGTCCTGGTCAGCGGCGGGGTCGGCCGAGACGCACAAGCGCGGGCCGACCTTGATCGGTCGGCCCGCGCGATATCGGGGGGCTTACCAGCCGCCGCCGTGGAGCTGGCCGCGCACCGCGCCGCCGGGGAACTCGCCGGTGTGCAGGTTGACGTACCAGTTCTTCGGGTTGTGCTTGATCCCGCCGGCCACCTTGGCGGAGGTGCTCGCCGTGCCCGCGATGCCGTTGATCCCGGCGGGCAGGCCGTTGGCGGCGCTGAAGAAGTTCACGACCACGGGGCCGTTCTTGCCCTTCTTGCCGCGGTGGATGTGCCCGTTCGTCGGCGCGGCGATCTTCTTCCAGGCGGTGGCGAAGTGCACCTGGGTGCCCTTGACCCAGACGAGCCAGGCGGCCCGCCCGTCCTTGTCGCCGACCTTCGTACCGGGCGCCGGGACCTCCTGGCGGCCGTCGGCCGAGGCGGTGAGGGTGGAGCGTGAGCCGTTCGCCAGCACCGACTCGAGCGCCACCGGGTGGATCTTGTAGAGCTGGGCGCGGACGGCGCCGCCGGGGAACTCGCCGGTGTGCAGGTTGGCGTACCACTTCGTGGGGTTGCTCGTGATCCGGTTGAGCAGGCCGGAGTCGCTGACCTTGACGGTCCCCTTCACGGCGCTCAGGCTGCCGGGCAGCGCCTCGCCGAAGAACGGGATCTTGACGTCGCCGTTCTTGCCCGCCTTGCCCTGGTGGATGTGGAACGCGGTCGGGGCGGCGATGTTCTGCCAGCGGATGGCGTAATCGACCTGGTTGCCATGGATACGGAACACGGCGATGGCGCTGCCGTTCTTGTCGCCGACCTTCGCGCCCGCCGCGGGCACCTCGTTCTTGCCCTGCAGCGCGGCGGCCAGGTAGACATCGGAGCTCGTACTCGCCTGCGCCGCGGTGGGCGCGAGGCCACCTGCGACCAGAGCGGTAGCGAGAACCAGGCCGGGGACGGTGAGGATGCGCTTCGTCATGATGACCCTTTCAAGCGCCTCGAGGGTGAGGCTCATAGCTGTGTTGACGCACGGTTGTACGGGGTGCGGCAGCAGCCGGGTTCAACGACGGAACGTGTAGAAATACGCATTGGAAAAGCGCCCAAGATGTTGATTTACCTTGTAAAGGCGCACGCCGCTTATAGCGATCTTGTGGTGCCGGAGATCCGATCTGACTAAGCCGCGTAGACGGGCGCGAGGTCGATGAAGATGCGGTAGTCCGAGATCAGTCCGTCGTCACGAGTGCGCCAGATGGACACGGCCGCGACGCTGACGTCCTTGCCGTCGAGCCGCCGGTAGGTGACCTCGGTCTCGGCGATGGTGTCGGCGTCCACCTGCCAGCTCCTGACGATCCGGTGCCGCAGGCCGCCGATGGTGGAGAAGAACGTCCGCAGCCCGGCGGCGATGGCCGCGCGCCCCACCGTCGGCTCGGCGTTGCCGAACACCAGCGTGGCGTCCTCGGTCAGCAACTGGGCGAACTTGTCGGGGTCGAATGTGTCGACCACCTGGAAAACGCGTCGCGCCACATCGTCGGACATGCTGATCATTCCTTACGTGGTCGTCGGGGCCGCTGGTGAGGACGATACGGAATCAAGCGCCATGCGCAACTGTCACGAAGGTGGTTGTCTCGTCGCCGGGTGAATCGGCTGATCGTTCGCCGCGAATTCCTGGCTCCTGGTGAATAACGGATAGGCGATCTATGTTTGGTCTGATCGTGCGACCCTCACAAAGATGTTCGCCAAGGAGATGTTCACGGTGAAGAGACTTCTCGAAGGAACCCCATTACGCACCGGTGTCGTCGCGGCCGTCGCGCTGGCCGGTGGCCTGCTGACCGCTTCCCCAGCCGCCGCCACCGTGGCCGGCGAGCGTACCGTCGCTTCGGTTTCTCAGACGGCCGATTCGGCCGCCGCTTCGCGTCCTCGCAATGGCAAGATCCTGTACGACCGCGTCAGCGGCGGCCAGGGCACGCTCAAGATCAAGAACGGCACCTCCAGGGACGGCGTCGTCACGCTGGTCAAGGGCAGGACCAAGGCGATCAGCATCTACGTACGCGCCAGATCCAGCGCCAGCGTCAGGGACGTCAGGGACGGGACGTACCGGGTCTACTTCACCACCGGCTCCCGGTTCAGGGTGTCGAAGGGCAGGTTCAGCCAGAGCGCCGTGTACCAGCGGTTCAACGATCGGCTGAGGTTCACCACGACCGCCACCTCAAGGAGCGTCTGGACTCTGACCCTCAACCCGGTCAGGGGCGGCAACGCGCGGACCACCTCGATCAACCCCAAGGACTTCCCGGCGTGAGCGCGCGGCCGGCCGTCAGGGCGCAAGGCGGCCACCGGAGCGCCTGAGCTGCCGTGAGATCCTTCTTTCGTGACGACGACCGAGCCCGCCGAGCCGACCCCGCGCCGTGGTCGTGGCCGTCCCGGCTACGACCAGGCCGCGATCCTGCGCACCGCCGTGGAGCTGTTCAACCGCAAGGGGTACGACGCCACGAGCATGGGAGACCTGGCCAAGGAGCTCGGACTGACGAAGCCGGCCATCTACCACCACGTCACGAGCAAGGAGCAACTGCTCAGCCAGGCATTGGACGACGCTCTCGACGAGCTCACCGCCGTCGTGACCGCGGCCGCTCGCGATCGGGCCGGGGCGACGGCGTACGAACGCCTGCGTGAGGTGGTGCGGCGCAGCGTCGAGGTGCTCGTGGCACACCAGCCCTCCGTCACGCTCCTGCTCCGGGTGCGCGGCAACAGCGGGATCGAGCTGGCCGCCCTGGAGCGGCGTCGCTGGCTCGACGACCGCCTCGCCGCGCTCGTCGCGGACGCCGTCGCGGAGGGCTCGCTGCGCGACGACGTACCGCCGACGCTCGTGAGCCGGCTGCTGTTCGGCATGGTGAACTCGCTGGTCGAGTGGTATCGCCCGGACGGTGTGTACGACGCGGCGACGGTCGCCGACGCCATCACGGTCATAGCCTTCGACGGCTTGGCCCGCCACCAACCCTGAACTCCCCGCGCGACCCGCCGACACTGAAGTCTCAGCCCACGCGACCGACACTGAAGTCTCAGCCCGCGCGACCGCGCCCACCTCAGCGCCTGCCTGCTCACCACACATAAAAGCCCTGGCCCGTCTTGCGGCCCAGATGCCCGGCGGCCACGAGGTCGCGCAGGATGCGCGGCGGTTCGAAACGGGGTCCCAGCTCGCGCGCCAGGTGTTCGGCGATCGCGAGCCGCACGTCGAGTCCGACTACGTCGGTGGTCCGCAGCGGTCCCATCGGGTGGCGGTAGCCGAGTGTCATCGCCGTGTCTATGTCGGCCGCGCTCGCGACGCCCTCCTCCAGCATTCGCATCGCCTCGAGCGCGAGGCAGACGCCGAGGCGGCTGCTCGCGAAACCCGGCGAGTCCGCGACGGTGATCGGCGTCTTGCCGAGGGCCGTCACCCACTCCTGAGCCCGCGTCACGAGCGCCGGCTCGGTGTGAGGCCCGGTGACGATCTCGACGAGGTCGCTCACCGGGACGGGGTTGAAGAAGTGCAGCCCGAGAAAGCGGCCCGGCGAGGCCAGAGCGGCGGCGAGCCCGCCGATCGACAGGCTGCTGGTGTTCGAGGCGAGCACCGCGTCCGGCGCCCGCCGCTCGACCAGGGCGAGCACCTCGGTCTTGAGCGCCGCGTCCTCCGGAACCGCCTCGACGACGAGCTCGCACGGGGCCAGGTCGCCCGGATCGGTGGTCGTCCGCAGCCGGGCCAGGGCGTCCGGGAGCGGGATCTCGAGCTTGCCTTTGGCGTGGGCCTTGGCCAGGCTGTCGCCCACCCGGGCGTTGGCCTGGTCAGCCGCTTCGGGGCCGTTCTCCACGACGATCACGTGGCTGCCCGAGGCCAGGAACGCGTGCGCGATCCCGGACCCCATCCGCCCACCGCCGAAGACACCCACCGTCCGTGGCAGGGCACCACTGGTCGCGTACTGCGTCTGCGTCTGCGTCTGCGTCTGCGCCTGGGCGTCGCCGGTCATGAGCTTCGCTCCTGTCGCCGGTTCAGGAATGCCGTCATGCGGGTGTGTTTCTCCTCCGTCTCGAACAGGACCGCCTGCGCGACGTCGTCGACGAACGGGTGCGCGGCCCGCGGGGCGTGGAAGACGGCCTTGGTCAGCCGCGTCGCCAACGGTGCCCGCGCGGTGATGCGGTCGGCGAGCCGATGTCCCGCGGCCAGCAGGTCTTCGGGCTCCACGACGTCGTTGAGCAGGTACACGGCCCGCGCCTCCTCAGCCGTGAGAACACGGCCCGCGAGCAGAATCTCCTTGGCCAGGGGTTCCCCGACGAGCTCGGCGAGGCGCCAGGCCGCGCCGGCCGCCGCGACGATGCCGAGGTCCGTCTCCGGGTTGCCGATCCGCGCGCGCGGCGTGCCGATGCGGAAGTCGCAGGCGTACGCGAGCTCGGCCCCGCCGCCCAGGGCGTACCCGTCGATGAGGGCCACGGTCGGCATCGGCAGCCGGTGGATGCGGTCGAAGATCTTCGAGTTGATGCCCCGCAGCGCGTCGTCCCGGTTCCGCTCGCGGAGCTGGGCGATGTCCGCTCCGGCCGCGAAGGCCGGCCCCTCGCCGGTCAGGAGTACGACGCGCGGCTCCTCTTCGACGGCGGCGCACGCCTGGTGGAGCGCGGCGACCAGCTCGCGGTCGATCGCGTTGCGGACCTCGGGCCTGTTGAGCCGCCACACGACCCGGTCGGCCCCTTCCTCGACGATCAGCGTCATGGCCGCTCCACCAGGAGAGCGCTGCCCTGGCCGACACCGACGCACATGGTCGCCAGCCCGCGCCGGCCGCCGGAGCGTTCGAGCCGGCCGAGCAGGGTGACGAGAATCCGGGCCCCGGACGCGCCCAGCGGGTGCCCGAGGGCGATGGCTCCGCCGTCGGCGTTGACCACGTCGAGGTCGAGCCCGAGATCGCGGACGCAGGCGAGGGACTGCGCGGCGAACGCCTCGTTGAGCTCCACGGCGTCGAGGTCGTCCACGCTCCACCCGGTACGCTCGAGCACCTTGCGGGTCGCCGGGACCGGGCCGATCCCCATGATCTCCGGCGGCACTCCGGCGTTCGCCGCCGCCACGAGCCGGGCCCGCGGGGTCAGGCCGGACTGTTCGAGGAAGCGCTCGCTCACCACGACGACGGCCGCGGCGCCGTCGTTGAGCGAGCTGGAATTGCCGGCGGTGACGACCCCGTCAGGACCGTTGACCGGTCGCAACCGGGCCAGCCGCTCCAGGCTCGTGTCCGGCCGCGGCCCCTCGTCGACGTCGACGACGCCTGCGCCGACCGGTACGGGGACGATCTCGTCGGTGAACCAGCCCTCCTTGATCGCCGCGACGGCCCGCTCGTGGGAGCGCAGCGCGAACGCGTCGAGCTCGTCGCGGGTCAGACCCCAGCGCCGTGCCACCGTCTCGGCGGTCTGCGGCATGGAGGCGGTCGTCGCGGCGTCGAAACGGGGGTTGGTGAACCGCCAGCCGATCGAGGTGTCGAAGGACGCACCCGGCTTGGCGAACGCCTTGGCCGGTTTCTCGGTCACCCACGGCGCCCGGGTCATCGACTCCACCCCGCCCGCGACGACAACATCGACGTCACCCGCCGCGATGAGGGCGCGCGCCGTCGCGACCGCGGTGAGGCCGGAGGCGCAGAGCCGGTTGACCGTGAAGCCGGGCACCGTGTCGGGCAGGCCCGCCAGGAGAGCGGCCATCCGGGCGACGTTGCGGTTGTCCTCGCCGGCCTGGTTGGCCGCGCCGAAGACCACCTCATCGACGAGACCAGGGTCGATGTCCGCCCGTGCGACGGCCTCACCCACGACGAGGGCGGCGAGATCGTCGGGGCGGACGTGGGCCAGCGCGCCGCCGTAGCGGCCTATCGGCGTCCGTACGCCGGAGACGACGAAGGCTTCGGTCACGAAGAGCTCCTGTGATCGGGAAACGCAGAGAACATCGGACAGTGAAAAGCGAAGGTCAGGCGTCGTAGTCGACCGTAACGTTCTCGCTGACGGGAAACGTCTGGCAGGTGAGCACGAACCCGGCCGCCACCTCGGACTCTTCGAGGGCGTAGTTACGGCGCATGTCCACCTCACCCTCGCGAACGACCGCGCGGCACGTCCCGCAGACCCCACCCTTGCAGGCGAACGGCAGGTCGGCCCGCGTCGCCTGGGCGCCGTCGAGGAGCGTCGTCTCCCGGGAGACGGTAGAGGTCGTACGCAGGCCGTCGAGCACCGTCGTCAGCACGCTGCTCGCGCCGGTCGTCATCCTGTCCGCCCGCCGCGGCGGTGGCGGGGGCGCGTCGGCATAGAAGAGTTCGACGTGGACGTTCCGCGCGGGGACGGCGAGTTCGGTGAGTACGGTCCGCGCGTCCTCGACCATGCGCAGCGGCCCGCACAACCAGACGTGATCGAACGTCTCAACCGGAACCAGCTGGGTGAGCAGGCGACGCAGCCGGTCGCCGTCGAGCCGCCCCGAGAACAACTCGACCTCGCGTGGCTCGCGCGACAGCACGTGGACGACCTGGAGCCGAGGTCCGTACCGGTTCTTCAGGTCGCCGAGTTCCTCCGCGAACATCACGGTACGGCTCGTCCGGTTGCCGTACAGAAGCGACACCCGGGCGCCGGGATGGGCCAGCACCGTGGAGGCGACCGACAGCATCGGGGTGATGCCCGACCCGGCGGCTATGCACAGGTGCCGCTCTCCCAGCGCCGGGTCGGCCCGCCACGAGCCGGTCGGGGCCTGCACCTCGATCCGCGTTCCCGGCACCACCTCGTGGACGAGCCAGGAGGAGAAGAGCCCGTCCGGTATCTCGCGGACCCCGATACGCGGCGGGGCGCCGGCCGGTGCGCAGATCGAGTAGGACCGCCGGTGCTCCTGACCGTCCACGAACCGGCGGAGGGTGAGCGACTGCCCGGCCCGGAAGTCGTACACCTCGCGCAACTCCTCCGGCACCGCGAACGTGATCGCCACGGCGTCCTCGCACAGGTGGTCGACCGCCGCCACGGTCAGCTGGTGGAAAGCGGCGGACGCCCGGGTCGTCGCGCGGCCGGGCGCGAGCGTGCTCATCTCATATCTCCTTGACATGCTCGAACGGCTCAAGGCAGTCGGTACAGCTGTAGAGGGCCTTGCAGGCGGTGGCGCCGAATTCGGAGACCAGGCGGGTGGCCGTCGAAGCGCAGCGCGGACAGGCCGGGGCGAGCCGCCGCGGCCCGAGCGTGAGCGCCACCGGCCCACTCTGCCGACGGGCGGGGCCGGGGGCCGACAGCCCGGCCTCCCGCAGGGCGGCCCGTCCCCGCTCGGAGATCCAGTCGCTCGACCAGGGAGGGTCGAGCACGACACGCACCTCGACATGGGGGAATCCCGCGTCGGTCAACCGATGGACCAGGTCGTCGCGCATGGTGCCCATGGCCGGGCAGCCGGTGTAGGTAGGGGTGATCGAGGCGACCACGACCTCGTCGCCGTCCGCTGTCCGCTCGACGTCGACACCGCGCAGCACACCGAGATCGGCGAGGGTCAGCATCGGCATCTCGGGATCACGCACCTGCCCGGCGACCTCGACGGCCCGCTCTCGGCCACTCACGGGCACCCCCTCAAACCCGGCGGCTCGCTCTTGGGCGGTCACCAGCGCCCGCTCGGGTGTGCGCGTGCGACCACCTGCATCTCGGCGAGCAAGCCGCTGAAAGCCTCGGTGTGCGTGCCGTGCCGCCCGCCGTCGCCCGCCAGGGGCGGACGGTCCGGGCGGACGACGCCGCTCATGGCGAGCACCTGGTCGAGGATGCCGTCCACCTCAGCGCGGACGGTCGCGGGGTCGACACCGACCCCGGCCCGCGCGAGCGAGCGCTCGACGGGATGCGTGGCGACCAGTTCCGGCTGGTACGGCCACAGGTCGCCGAAGGCGGTGACGAGTCTGCGGCGCGACTCCTCGGTGCCCTGCGCCAGCGTGAGGAACCAGCGAGCCGCCCAGTCCCGGTGGTAGGTGAGCTCCTTGACGCCCTTGGCCGCCACGTGGGCCAGCACCGTGTCGGTGCTCGCGCGCAGCCGTTCCAGCAGCGCGAGCCGCGCCACCGAGAACAGCAGCAGACGTACGACGACGTGCGCGAAATCGCCGTTCGCCACCTCGGCCAGGCGCACGTTGCCGAACTGCCCGGCGTCACGGAAGAACGCCAGCGCGTCCTCCGCGGGCACCGGCGAGCCCTCCGGGAGGGCGGGCACGACGCCGGGGTCGGCGGCGGCCGCCCGCGCCAGGAGCAGGCGCGCCTGCCCGAGGAGGTCCAGGGCGATGTTCGCCAGGGCGATGTCCTCTTCGAGGTCCGGCGCCCGGCTGCACCACTCGGACAGGCGCTGCGACATGATCAGCGCGTCGTCGCCGAGCATGAGGCAGTACGCGGCGAGTTCGGCGTGGTCGACGCCTTCGGGCACCGTCGTGTCGACGCCGGCCAGCGGGTCCTCGAAATCGGTGCCGAACGCCCACTGCGCGGAATCCCCGCCGATCAGGCCGTCGAAGACGCTGCCGTGGTCGTCGCTCATGGTGGTCCGCCTTCCGGACGTGTCGGTGGATTGAAGTGGACTGGATGGATCGGGTGGCTCGGACTGGGCTGAATGGTCTGGATGGGCGGAAGAGTGGTCGGCCGGGTCACATGTGCGGCACGTTCTCGGGGATCTCGTAGAACGTCGGGTGCCGGTAGACCTTGTCGCCGTTCGGCGCGAACAAGGGATCCTTCTCGTCCGGGCTGGAGGCCGTGATGGCGTCGGCCCGTACGACCCAGATGCTCACGCCCTCGTTGCGCCGCGTGTAGACGTCGCGCGCGTGCCGCAGGGCCATCGCGTCGTCCGGGGCGTGCAGCGACCCGACGTGGACGTGGTTGAGCCCGCGCTTGCTACGGACGAACACCTCGTAAAGCGGCCATTCCCGCCGGTCGGGGCTCATCGCGCACCGCCCTCGTCGGACGGGCCTACCGATGTCGAGCCGTTCGCTTCGGCGGATCGGTTCGCGAATGCCGACGCCGCCTCGCGTACCCAGGCACCGTCCTCGTGGGCCGTCCGGCGGTGCCGCAGACGTTCGGCGTTGCACGGCCCGTCGCCGCGGATGACCGCGGCGAGCTCCGCCCAGTCCGGGTCGCCGAAGTCGTGGTGCCCGCGCTCCTCGTTCCAGCGCAGGTCGGGGTCGGGCAGCGTCACCCCGAGGGCGTCGGCCTGCGGGACCGTCATGTCGACGAAGCGTTGGCGCAGCTCGTCGTTGGAGTTGCGCTTGACGCCCCACGCCATCGACCGCGCGCTGTTGGGGGACTCGCCGTCCGGCGGCCCGAACATCATCAGCGACGGCCACCAGAACCGATCGACCGACTCCTGGACCATGGCACGCTGGGCGTCGGTGCCGCGCATCATCGTCATGAGCAGCTCGTAGCCCTGCCGCTGGTGGAAGGACTCCTCCTTGCAGATGCGGATCATGGCGCGCCCGTACGGTCCATAAGACGTGCGGCAGAGCGGCACCTGGTTGCAGATCGCGGCTCCGTCGACGAGCCAGCCGATCGTGCCGACGTCGGCGTAGGACAGCGTCGGGTAGTTGAAGATCGAGGAGTACTTCTGCCGGCCGGCCAGCAGCAGCTCGGTCAGCTCGAGGCGGGAGACGCCAAGGGTCTCGCACGCCGAGTACAGGTAGAGGCCGTGCCCGGCCTCGTCCTGCACCTTGGCCAGGAGGATCGCCTTGCGGCGCAGGGATGGGGCGCGGCCGATCCAGGCGCCCTCGGGCTGCATGCCGATGATCTCGGAGTGCGCGTGCTGGGCGATCTGGCGTACGAGCGTCCTGCGGTAGTCGTCCGGCATCCAGTCGCGGGGCTCGATCCGGTCGTTGCGCGCGATGGTCGCGTCGAACCCGGCCTGCAGCCGCTCCTCCAGTTCCGGCTCCGCCGGAGTCGTGGTCATCGTTCCTCCGAGACATCGGTGACATCGGTCGTATTTACTTATCGCTCGGTCAGTAATACCATCGCATGGGTCGGGGGTCCCGCGCAACAGGTCGCGGTGACGGGGAATGTTCTAGAGGACCGATGCCCCCCGCCAACCGCGGAACCGCAGAACCGCAGAGAGGAGACAGCGTGAGCGCGCTGCTGGAGAGCTACGCCGCCGGACGGTGGTTCCGGGCGGCGGACGACGGGCAACCTCTGCTCGACGCCGCCACGGGTGAGGAGGTCGCGCGAATCTCAAGCCGGGGGCTGGACGTCGCCGCGATGGTCCGGCACGCCCGGGACACCGGCGGACCCGCGCTGCGATCCCTGACCTTCCACGAGCGGGCGGCCCTGCTCAAGGCGCTGGCCAAGCACCTGATCGCGCGGAAGGAGGAGCTCTACGCACTGTCCGTACGGACCGGAGCCACCTCACGGGACACGATGGTCGACGTGGACGGCGGCATCGGCACCCTGTTCAGCTACGCGAGCAAGGGAGTCCGCGAGCTGCCGAACGACACGGTGTTCCTCGATGGCGGCCTCGAACGCCTGGGCAAGGGTGGCACCTTCGTCGGCCAGCACGTCTACACCTCGCGGCCGGGTGTCGCGGTGCAGATCAACGCCTTCAACTTCCCGGTCTGGGGCATGCTGGAGAAGCTGGCTCCGGCCTTCCTCGCCGGGCTGCCGTCGATCGTCAAGCCCGGGAGCCAGACCGCGTACCTCACCGAACTCGCCGTCCGGCTGATCATCGAGTCGGGGATCCTGCCCGAGGGGACGCTCCAGCTCGTCGCCGGCGGCGCGGGTGGCCTGCTCGACGAGCTGACGATCCAGGACTCCGTCGCCTTCACCGGCTCGGCGCACACGGCGGGCGTCCTGCGCCGCCACCCGAACGTGCTCGACGGCGGCGTCCTGCTCGGCGTCGAGGCCGACTCGCTCAACTGCTCGATCCTCGGGCCGGACGTGCTGCCGGATGATCCGGAGTTCGACCTGTTCGTCAAGGGCGTCGTCACCGAGATGACGGTCAAGGCGGGTCAGAAGTGCACGGCCATCCGCCGGGTGCTCGTACCCGAGGCGATGGCCGACCAGGTGGTCGACGCGCTCACCGCCCGCCTGGCGAAGGTGACCGTCGGCGACCCGCGCAACCCGGACGTACGGATGGGCCCGCTCGCCGGGCTCGCCCAGCGCGACGAGGTGCGCAAGGCCGTCGAAGCGCTCACGGCGGGTGCCGAGGTGGTCTTCGGCGACCCCGAAGGCGCGGCCCTGCTCGACGGCGACCCCGAGCGCGGCGCCTTCATGACCCCGCTCGTGCTGCGCGCGCGCCCCGGCGCCGGCGAGCCGCACGACGTGGAGCCGTTCGGCCCGGTGAGCACCGTGCTCACCTACGACGGCGTCGAGGCGGCCGTCGCCCTGGCCGCACGGGGCAAGGGGAGTCTTGTCGCCTCCGTCGTCACCCACGACCCGCAGGTCGCGCGGTCCGTCGTGCTCGGGCTGGCGCCCTGGCACGGTCGCGTCCTCGTCCTGGACAGGGACGACGCCGGGGAGTCCACCGGGCACGGCTCGCCGCTGCCCGTCCTGGTCCACGGCGGCCCCGGCCGGGCCGGGAGCGGTGAGGAACTCGGCGGCATCCGAGGGGTTCTGCACCACATGCAGCGCACCGCCGTACAGGCATCCCCGGACCAGCTCACCGCGATCACCGGACGGTGGACGACGGGCGCCGCGCGCGTCGACTCCGGTGTCCATCCCTTCCGGAAGTCCCTGGCGGAGCTGCGCGTGGGCGACACGATCGCCTCCGCGCCGCGGACGGTGACGCTCGCGGACGTCGAGCACTTCGCCGAGTTCACCGGGGACACCTTCTACGCGCACACCGACGCCGCGGCCGCCGCGCGGAACCCGCTGTTCGGCGGCATCGTCGCCCACGGCTACCTCGTCGTGTCCCTGGCCGCCGGTCTCTTCGTCGACCCGGCACCCGGACCGGTCCTGGCGAACTTCGGCGTCGACGGACTCCGCTTCCTCACCCCGGTCAAGCCCGGCGACGCGATCGACGTGGCGCTGACCGTCAAGCAGATCACTCCGCGCGGCGGCGCGGACTACGGCGAGGTCCGCTGGGACGCCGTCGTGTCCAACCAGGACGGCCAGGCGGTCGCCACGTACGACGTGCTGACCCTCGTGGCGAAGACCTGGCCGGCGACGTCCGCGCCGGAGGCCTGACATGTCCGCACCCAGCCAGGACGCGACCCCGGTCGTCCTCGAACGTGACGCGACCACGGTCATCTTCGAGCGTGACGGGGCCGTGGCCGTTCTCACCCTGAACCGCCCGGATCGCCGCAACGCGCTGGACGCCGGGACGAAGACGGCGTTGCGCCGGGCGCTCGAGGAGGCCGCGTCCGACGACGCCGTCCGTGCCGTACTGCTGACCGGCGCGGGCAGCGCCTTCTGCGTCGGTCAGGACCTCGCCGAGCACGCGGCCGCCCTGCGCGCCGACGCGGAGCACGCGTTCGACACCGTCGAGGAGGACTACGCGCCGATCATCCGGCTCGTGGCCACGATGGGCAAGCCGGTCGTCGCGGCCGTCAACGGTACGTGCGTCGGCGCGGGGCTGGCCCTCGCGCTGGCCTGCGACCTGCGCGTCCTCGCCGAGGAGGCCGTCTTCGCGACGGCGTTCACCGGGATCGGGCTGACGTGCGACTCCGGGCTGTCCACGACGCTCACCCGGGCGGTCGGCGAGGCCCGGGCCAAGGAACTCGTCCTGCTCGGCGAGTCCTTCACCGCTCAGCAGGCCGTCGCGTGGGGGATCTCCGGTCGCGTGGTCCCACGCGCGGACGTCGGTACGGCGGGCCGTGAGCTCGCGGCCCGGCTCGCGGCTGGGCCGACCGCCGCCTACGCCGCGTCCAAGCTGCTGATCGCACAGTCCTGGGGCCGGGACCTCGGGACGGTGCTCACGGCCGAGGCGCACGCCCAGGCCCAGCTGGGCCTGACCGCCGACCACACCGGAGCGGTCGAGGCGTTCCTCGCCAAGCGCAAGCCCGCCTTCGAGGGGCGCTGAGCTCGCGCCTCTCCGGTACGGCGTTCGCCCCGGTCACCAGTGAGGTGACCGGGGCGAACGCGGGCTGCCGGACCTGGGCTCAGCCGTGGGAGGCCCGCTGAGCGGATGCGGCGTGGGCGAGGTCGATGGCGGTCCACGCCATCGCGGTGGCGCCGTCCAGGACCGCTCTGTCGGCGGCCGGAGTGGCGCAGGCCGCGGTGAACTCGGGCTGATGGTTGACCGCGGGCAGGCAGTCCAGCCCCAGCATGGGATGGATGCTGGGAACGACATGGGAGACGTTACCCATGTCCGTGGCCGCGCCGGCCGGAGCACCGCCGGGCAGGTCCGGGAAGACGCGCCCCAGCGCCTCGGCGTTGGCCCGGTACAGCCGGAGCATCCCCGCGTCGGGCCGCAGGTCGGCGTAGTCGGGGCCCAGGGGAGTGACCGTCAGCTCGCACCCGGTGGCCACCGCTCCCGCCTCGAAGCACCGCCGCACGCGTGGCTTGAGCTCGGCCAGGGCCTCCAGCGTGGAGGCTCGGACGATCCACCGCCCGTGGCTGGCGTCGGGGATCACGTTCGGCGCGGTGCCGGCCTGGGTGACGATGCCGTGGACGCGGTCACCGGCGCCCGTCTGCTGGCGCAGCAGCCCGATCGCCACCTGCGCGACGGTCATCGCGTCGGCGGCGTTGACGCCCAGCTCCGGGTACGCGCCCGCATGGGCGGGCTTCCCCCGGTAGGAGGCCTCGAACTGGGCGACGGCCGAGCCGGGCATCGCCGCCATCTCGACCGCGGCGGGATGGACCATCATCGCCGCGTCGAGCCCCGCGAACGCGCCGCGCTCCAGCATGAGGATCTTGCCGCCGCCGCCTTCTTCGGCCGGAGTGCCGAGGACGGTCACCGTCAGTCCGAGATCGTCGGCCAGTCCGGCCAGTCCGACTGCGGCGCCCACTGCCGCGGCGGCGATGATGTTGTGCCCGCAGGCGTGCCCGATCTCGGGCAGGGCATCGTATTCGGCGCAGATCCCGATGTGCAGCGGACCCGTTCCCACGCTCGCCCGTACGGCGGTGGGCAGGTCGTAGCAGCCGTGCCGGACGTCGAAACCGGCGGCGCTCAGCGCGTCCGCCACCCACGCGCTGGCCCGCGTCTCCTCGAAGGCCGGCTCGGGGTGGGAGTGGATGCGATGGGACAGCTCGACCAGGCGGCTGCTCCAGGCGCCGACGGCGTTGGCGGCATGCCGCTTGGCGCCGCCCGCCGCCCCACCTTTCACCCCAGCCACGTCCCCGGCGCCCATTCCCGCTGAGTCCACTCCCCTTGGGTCCGTCACGCGGACGGGGCGGTGTGGATCGAGACAGGGCGGGTGGCCGCGTCATAGGCGGCCCGGGACCCGGTCGCCCCCATGCCGCTGTCACCCGCCGGCTCGTACAGCCGCTCGGGCCCGCCCCCCTGCCACTGGTTGACCCACACGACCCCGGCCGGGATGTCGCGAGCCGCGGCCATGTGCGCCGGGTCGTTGGTGTACACGGTGGCGGCGAGGCCGAAACGGGTGCCGGCCGCCTTCTCCAGCCCCTCCTCGAAGGAGGAGACGACCTCGACCGGGGCGAGCGGGCCGAAGGTCTCCTCGGTCATGACCAGCATGGAGTCGTCCACGCCGGTGAGCACGGTGGCGGGGTAGAAGAAGCCCTTGCCCTCGGGCACGGTCCCGCCCGTGCGGACGGTGGCGCCGCGGTCGACCGCGTCGGTGACGTGCCGGTCCACGATGTCGCGCTGACGCCGGTCGACCAGCGGGCCCAGCACCGTGCTCTCGTCGCGCCCGTCTCCCAGGGCGTAACCGTTGGCGACCTCGACGAGGGCGTCGACGAACGCCTCGGCGATGTCCTGGTGCACGTAGACGCGTTCCATGGACGTACAGATCTGGCCGGAGTTGGCGAACGCGCCGAACGCGACCGCCGCGGCGGTCGCGGCCGGGTCGACGCCCGCGTCCACTACCACGGGGTCCTTGCCGCCGAGTTCGAGGATCGCCCGGTGCAGCAGGGCCCCGCTCTCCGCGCCGACCCGGCGTCCGGCCTCGACCGAGCCGGTGAAGTGGACGAGCCCGATCCGTTCGTCCGCGACCAGCGGCGCGCCGGCCCGGGAGTCGCCGAGAACCAGGTTCACCACGCCGGCCGGCAGGTCCATCAGTTCCAGCAGCCGTACCGCCGACATGGGGGAGCGTTCGGACGGCTTGAGCACGACGGTGTTGCCCGCCGCCAGCAGCGGGCCGAGCGCCCCCAGCGCCATGGGCACCGGGAAGTTCCACGGCACGATGACCGCCGTGGCGCCGAGCGGCTTACGCAGGATCGTGGTGGCGCTCCCGCCAGGACCGGCGACGGTCTCCTCGAACGGATAGTCCAGGGCCTCGGCCACCGCCGCCTTGAATCCTTGCGCCGCGCCCCCGATGAAGGTACGGCCGAGCGCGACGGGCTTGCCCATCTCCCGGCATTCGAGCTCCGCCAGCTCCCCGGCGTGCTCGGCGATCGTGTCCGCCCACCGGGACAGGCGCTCCACGCGCTCGGCGACCGGCAGGGCCGCCCAGGCCGGCTGCGCCTGGACGGCCGCGTCGACGGCCAGGCGGACGTCCTCCGGCGAGCCGCCGGGGGAGCGGCCGACGACCTCTTCGGTCGCCGGATCGATCACGTCGTGGAACGCGTCACCACGGGAGTCCTCCCACATGCCGCCGATCAGGTTCTGCAGGGTCTTCACGAAATGGTGCTCCTTGCGAAGTAAGTGGGGGCGGACTCAGCCGAGGCGGTCGGCCATGAGCTCGCCGACCATGATCGCTGCCAGGTTGGTGTTGGCCCGTGGGACCGAGGGGAAGATCGAGGCGTCGACCACGCGCAGCCCGTCGACCCCCAGCACGCGGCACGACGGATCGACCACCGTGGCGGCGTCACCGGGTGCGCCCATCCGGCAGGTGCTGGTGCCGTGCTGGGCGTCCACCGCGGTGGCCAGGAGGTGGTCGTCGAGTTCGGCCTCGTTGTCCAGCACCGCGAACAGGCGGCTGTTGCGGGCCTCGACCGAGCCGTCGAGGATCGGGGCGACCTCGGGCCCGCGCGCCATCTCGACCAGGGCGCGGACCCCCTGGCGCAGCCGCTCCAGATCGCGGGCGTCCGACAGCATCCGCTCCCGCACCTCGGGCTGGGCTTCGGGGTCGGCGGAGGTCAGCGACAGTACGCCGCGCGAATGGTTCTGGTTCAGCCACACGCCGAAGCCGCCCGCCGGGAACCGGGTGTCGGCGGCCTCCATCGACAGGACGTTCTGGTTCAGCGAGACGAACATCATGTCGTGCGGCAGACCCCTGGGGCCGCTGGTGTAGCGGACGCAGACATTGGTGTGGCGGTCGTCGGCCGTCTTGATGGCGGCCTCCGAGGTCAGCGGCAGCTCGACGACGATCATCGGATGGTCCTGCATGCCGAGGCCGACCGGCAGGTCCCGGCGTACCGTGATCCCCAGCCGGCGCAGGTCGGCGGCCGGGCCGACCCCCGACCGCAGCAGGATCGCGGGGGAGTGGATGACGCCCGCGCTGAGCACGATCTCGTCCGCGTACTCGGTCGTCGCCGTCCCGTCCACGATCACCCGGACGCCGGTGGCGCGGTCGCCGTCGAACACGACCTGGTCCACCAGGGCTCCGCCGCGTACGGTGAGGCCGGGCAGGGACCGGCCCGGTTCGAGGTAGCCGTCGTTGACCGTGACCCTGCGCCCGGCGCGGGAGTTGATCGGGTAAGGCGAGACCCCGCTCGCTCCGGGCGCGTTCACGTCCGGCGCCCACGGGTGTCCGGCGGCCAGCGCGGCGGCCGACAGGGCGGAGTCCACCGCTCCCCACTGCTCCCGAGGCATCCGGAAGATCGGTGTCGGCCCGCCGCGCCCGTGGTACGGCTCGTCCCCGAACTCCGCGTCGTCCTCCAGCTTCGCGAAGTAGGGCAGCACGTCTTGCCATGACCACCCGGCGCACCCCGCCGCGGCCCAGTCGTCGAAGTCCTCCACCGGCGGGCGGATCGCGATCTGCCCGTTGATCGACGAGCTGCCGCCCACCCCACGCCCGCGCCAGTACGGCGCCTGCGCCTGCTTGTCGGTCCGGGAGGAATTGACGCCCATCCAGACCAGGCCCTCGGTGGCGCTGGGATCCAGCAGCGCCCGGACGGGGTTCGGCGACCGCCACGCCTCGTGCATCTGCGCCGACCGGTAGTCGGGCCCGGCCTCCAGCAGCAGGACGCGCTTGCCCCGCTCGGCGGAGCGGACGGCGAGTGCCGCGCCGGCGGAACCGGCTCCCACGACGATGATGTCCCAGCCCGTGCCTGTCACGGCGAACCTCCTGCATTCAGGCAGCGCGGCTCCAGAGATGCCCGAACCGCTGTTAGCCGGTAGACTGCCCTCCAGCGGAAAGTTCAGTCAATAGTGAAAGTTCATTTTTTTCTGAGCGATGGGAGTCCGGTGGTGTCCAGCCCCGTCGGCGACGATGCGGTGAATCCCCTGATCGACGACTTCGGACTGCACATCGGCCGGGCGATGGGCTGGCCGCCGATGGCCGGACGGGCCGCGGGCGTCCTCATGCTCAGGGAGGCGCCCATGACGATGACGGAGCTGCAGGAGGCCCTGGACGCGAGCAAGGGCTCGGTGTCGGAGACGACGCGCCTGCTGATGGTCAGCGGAACCGTGCGGCGCTTCAAGCAGCCGGGTTCCCGGCAGTACGTCTACGAATGGCGCGACGACGCCTGGAGCGGCTGCCTGCAGCACCAGCTGGAGCAGACGACCGAGTTGCTGACCCTGGCCGAGAGCGCGCGGCGCCGCGCCGCCGACCTGCCCGAGCGGCAGGGGGCGCGCCTGCGGGAGATGCACGAGTACTACACCTTCATGGTGCGCAGCCTCGACGCGCTCCTGGAGGAGTACAAGGCGTCCCGGGAAACACGTTAGCTCTCCCGTGCCCCCCAGTCCGTGCCCCGCCCACGGGCCTCGTCGAACACCAGCCAGGTGCGGGTGGCCCGGACGCCGGGGACGTCCTGGATGCGTTCCAGCACCACCTGCCTGAGCGCCGCGTTGTCCGGCGTCCTGACCAGGACCAGGACGTCGTAGTCGCCGCCGACCATCGCGAAGTGCTCGACGTACGGGATGCTCCGGAGCCTGGCCGACACCGTACGCCAGGAGTTCTGCTCGATGGTGACCGAGACGTACGCGCTGGTGCCCAGACCGGCCTTGTGCGGGGCGAGTTCGGCCGTGAAGCCGGTGATCACTCCGTCGTCCATCAGCCGCGTGAGGCGGGCGTAGGCGTTGGCGCGGGAGATGTGGACGCGCTCGGCGAGCGTCCGCATCGACATCCGGCCGTCGCGTAGCAGCTCGGCGATGATCGCGCGGTCCACCCCGTCCAATTTGCTGGCCGAATGTCCCGGCCAGCCCCCCTCAACGCCCTCGTCGGCTGACATTTGGCCCTCCCCGCGTCCCCATTGAACCCATTTGTCGCTCATCATGCCTGATGTCTTGAACAGATGGTTCTGGAGGTCGACGCTTTCCTTGTCAAACGTCCAGAGAAAGAGAGCGTCGCCATGTCCGTGCGGACGCGCCGTCAAGCGGTCGACGGCCTTCTCCCCTCACCCGAGCCGGTGCGCTTCATCGCCGAGGACGGTACGGCCGTGCGAGCGCCCGCCGGTTACCCGGCGCCCGCCGATGAGCAGTTGCTGGAGGCGTACCGCCGGATGGTCCTGGGCCGCCGCTTCGACCGTCAGGCCACCGCGCTGACCAAGCAGGGCAGGCTCGCCGTCTACCCGTCCAGCCGCGGGCAGGAGGCCTGCCAGATCGCCGGCGTGCTCGCGCTGCGCGAGGACGACTGGCTGTTCCCCACCTACCGGGACTGCGTGGCCCTGGTCTCCCGCGGCATGGATCCCGTCGAGGTGCTCACCCTGCTGCGGGGCGGCTGGCATTGCGGGTACGACCCCGCCGCCACGCGGGTCGCGCCGCAGTGCACGCCGCTGGCCACCCAGACCATCCACGCGGTCGGCATGGCCGAGGCCCTGCGCCGCAAGGGCGAGGACGGCGTCGTCATGGCCTTCATCGGTGACGGCGGCACCAGCGAGGGCGACTTCCACGAGGCGCTCAACTACGCCGCGGTCCTCCACGCCCCCGTCGTGTTCTTCGTACAGAACAACAAGTACGCGATCTCGGTACCCCTGGCCAGGCAGACCGCGGCCCCCGCGCTCGCGTACAAGGGGATCGGCTATGGCATCCCGTCCGAGCAGGTGGACGGCAACGACCTCGTCGCGGTGCTGTCCGTCCTGACCGAGGCCGTGCGGCGGGCGCGGACCGGCGGCGGCCCCTTCCTGGTCGAGGCGCACACCTACCGCATGGACGCCCACACCAACGCCGACGACGCCACCCGGTACCGGCAGACGGAAGAGGTCGAGCGGTGGGAGTCGGCCGACCCCCTCGCCCGCCTGGAGACCTATCTGCGCGGCCGGGGCCTCCTGGACGCCGAGGCCGTCGCCGCCGCGCACGCGGCCGCCGAGGAGTACGCCGCCCGCCTGCGCGACGAGATGAACGCCGACCCGGAGACGAACCCGTTCGAGCTGTTCGACCACGTCTTCGCTGAGCCCACACCCCAGCTGCGCGAGCAGCGGGCGCTGCTGGCGTCCGAGCTGACCGCCCCGGAGGACTGACATGACCACGATGACGATGGCGCAGGCGCTGAACACCGCGCTGCGGGACGCGCTGCGCGAAGACGAGCGGGTTCTCGTCTTCGGCGAGGACGTGGGCCCGCTGGGCGGCGTCTTCCGCGTCACCGACGGGCTGACCAAGGAGTTCGGCGAGGATCGGTGCTTCGACACCCCGCTGGCCGAAGCGGGGATCGTGGGCCTGGCCGTGGGCATGGCCATGGGTGGGTTCCGCCCGGCGGTCGAGATGCAGTTCGACGCCTTCGCCTACCCGGCCTTCGAGCAGATCGCCTCACACGTGGCCAAACTCCGCAACCGCACGCGCGGGCGGCTGTCGTTGCCGATGGTGATCCGGATTCCGTACGCGGGCGGCATCGGCGGTGTCGAGCACCACTGCGACTCCAGCGAGGCCTACTACGCGCACACTCCGGGGCTGAAGGTCGTGACCCCCGCGACCCCGGACGACGCGTACTGGCTGCTGCGCGACGCCATCGCCGACCCCGACCCGGTGATCTTCATGGAGCCCAAGCGCCTGTACTGGTCCAAAGGCGACATCACGCCCGCCGACCGGCGGGCCGGGGGGTTCGGGCAGGCGGTGGTACGGCGCGAGGGACGCGACGCGACGCTGGTCGCCTACGGGCCGAGCGTCCCCGTGGCCCTCCAGGCCGCCGAAGCCGCTGCCCAGGACGGCATCTCCCTGGAGGTGGTGGACCTGCGGACGATCGTCCCGTTCGACGACGCGACCGTCGTGGCCTCGGTACGCAAGACCGGCCGCTGCGTGGTGGTCCAGGAGGCCCAGGGGTTCGCCGGGGTGGGCGCGGAGATCGCGGCCCGCGTACAGGAGCGCTGCTTCCACTCCCTGGCCGCCCCCGTGCTGCGTGTCTCGGGATTCGACATCCCGTACCCGCCGCCCATCCTCGAGCACGCGCATCTGCCCGACGTCGACCGGATCCTCGACACGGTCGACCGGCTCCAGTTCGGCGACGAGCCCGATCTCCTGCACCTGGCTCGGGAGGCGTCATGACGACCACTGCCGCGCGGCAGGTGTTCCGGCTGCCCGACCTCGGCGAGGGCCTGACGGAAGCCGAGATCGTCGTATGGAAGGTCGCCGTCGGCGACAGGGTCGAGATCGACGAGATCGTGGTGGAGGTCGAGACCGCCAAGGCGGCCGTGGAGGTGCCGGTCCCCTTCGCCGGGACCGTCCTGCGGCTCCACGCGCAGGCGGGCACCGTCCTGACGGTCGGCGAACCACTCATCGAGGTCGGCCCCGCGGCCGCCGACAAGGACACGGCCACCGTCGACCAGGACACGGATCCCGCGGCGGCCCGCTACCGCGAGGAGGAGCAGGCCGGCTCCGGCAACGTCCTGATCGGGTACGGCACCGGCCGCACGTCCGGCACGCGGCGGCGCCGGGGCGGCTCCCGGCGCGCCGACCGCAAGACCCCCGAAACGGCACTGGAAGCGTCCGCCGCTCCTCTTGCCGCCGGACCCGAGCTTGCCGCCGGACCCGAGCTTGCGACTCGACCGGAGCGTGCGGCTCAACCCGAGCGTGCGGGCGAGCCGGAGCTTGTGGCCGAACTCGAGCTTGCGCCGGAGCGCGCGCCGCAGCACGCACCGGGACAGGCGCCGCGCGTGGTCTCGCCGCTCGTCCGCCGGATCGCCCGCGAGCACGGACTGGATCTCGCCGCCATCACCCCCACCGGGCCTCGCGGCGTGATCCTTCGTCGCGACGTTGAGCAGGCCATCGCCGACCTCGGCAAGGCACCCGGGGACTCCGCGGCATCGCCCGCGCCCCCGCTCTCCGCGACGGGAACGGCGTCCGCGTCTGCGCTGCCTGCGACGGGAACGGCGTCCGCGTCTGCGCTCCCTGCGACCGGAACGACGCCCGCCTCTCCGGGCGGCGCGACAGGAGCGGTGCCGCCCGCGTCTGTGCTCGGCTCGGCCGGGACGGCGTTGACGGCGGAGCGCATCCCCCTGCGCGGGCTGCGGCGGGTGGTGGCCGACAAGCTGGCCCGCAGCCGCAGCGAGATCCCCGACGCCACCACCTGGGTGGACGTCGACGCTACCGGCCTGCTCGCGGTGAAGGACGCGCTGCGCCAGGACCGCCCGGAGCTCGGCATCGGCCTGCTCGCGCTCCTGGCCCGCATCTGCGTGGCCGGCCTGCGACGCTTCCCCGAGCTGAACTCCTCGGTCGACACCGCCCGCGCCGAGATCGTCCGGCACGGTCACATCAACCTCGGCTTCGCCGCGCAGACCGATCGCGGTCTCGTCGTGCCGGTGGTCCGGGACGCGCACCTGATGACGACCGCGGAACTCGCCGCGGAGCTGACCCGCCTCACCGGCCTGGCCCGCTCGGGCGGACTGCCTCCCACGGCGCTGACCGGGGGTACGTTCACGCTCAACAACTACGGGGTCTTCGGCGTGGACGGATCCACCCCGATCATCAACCATCCCGAGGCCGCGCTCCTCGGCGTCGGCCGCATCATCGACCGCCCCTGGGTGACCGGCGACGCGGTCGTACCCCGCAAGGTCACCCAGCTGTCACTGACCTTCGACCACCGCGTCTGCGACGGCGGCGCCGCCGGCGGCTTCCTGCGCTACGTGGCCGACTGCGTGGAGAACCCCGCGATCCTGCTCGCCCACGTGTAGCGACCGGCACAGACGTGTAGCGACCGGCCCCGAAAGGAAGTGAGACCCACGTGGTCCATGTACGCCCGTCCCTGATCGGACTCCAGTCCTACGTGCCGGGACGCAAGGTCCCCGGAGCCGTCGTCCTGGCCAGCAACGAATGTCCGTACGGTCTGCTGCCCAGCGTCGCCGCCCGGCTCGCCCGGCTGACCGGCGGCCTGTCCCGTTACCCGGACATGGGCGCCGGCCGCCTGCTCCAGGCGCTCGCCGACCACCACGGCGTGACCACCGACCGCGTCGCCGTGGGAGCGGGCTCCTCCGAAGTCTGCGGGCAACTGCTGCACACGGTGTCGGCGCCGGGCAGTGAGGTCGTCTTCGGCTGGCGGTCGTTCGAGGCGTACCCCATCCTGACCGCGGTGGCGGGCGGAACGGCCGTACCGGTGCCGCTGCGCGACCACGTCCAGGACCTTCAGGCCATGGCGGCGGCCATCACCGACCGGACCCGGCTGGTCTTCGTCTGCAACCCCAACAACCCGACCTCGACGCCCGTCGGCGAGAGCGCCCTGCGCGCCTTCATCGACCGGGTGCCCGAGCACGTGCTGATCGTCGTCGACGAGGCCTACCACGAATATGCCGATCCGTCCGTCGTACCGGACGCGCTCGCGCTCTTCGGCGACCGGCCGAACGTCGTCGTCCTCAGAACCTTCTCCAAGGCGTACGCGCTGGCGGGGCTGCGGATCGGTTATTGCGTCGGGGCGCCCGAGATCATCGCGCAAGTACGCAAGACGCAGACGCCGTTCAGCGTCAGCGCGCTCGCCCAAGAGGCGGCGGTCGCCGCGCTCCAGGAGCACGAGGAGGTCGCCAGGCGGGTCGCCCGCACGGTCGAGCAGCGCGAGCGCGTCACTCGTGAGCTCCGGGCCCTCGGCTATGACCTGCCCGCCTCCCAGGCGAACTTCGTGTGGCTGCCGCTCGGCCAGGACAGCACGGCCTTCGCCGACCACTGCCTCGCCAACGGGGTCATCGTCCGCGCCTTCTCCGGAGAAGGCGTCCGCGTCACCATGGGACTGCCGCAGGAGAACTCGGCCTTCCTCACCCTGGCCGAGACCTGGAGACCGGCCTTCACCTAGCCCATCCAGCTGATTGACAAGGTTGGGCGCGTCGCAGAACAGCCGGTCGGCCGGCACCACCGGCTCGAGCGGCTGATCCGTCGCGCCCTGAGGCTCGTAGTTTGCTTCGAGGCTCGAAGCTGTTACTTTGTTCCTTGCTTTGAGGTTCGAAGTAAATGGCGACACCGAGCACGAGGAAGCGATACGCCCATGTACAGGTACGCAGGCATCACCGCGCTCGTCACCGGCGCCTCGAAGGGTCTCGGCGTGGCGTACGCCCGTGAACTCGCCCGACGAGGGGCCGATCTCGTACTCGTGGCCCGCTCCGGCGACGCGCTGCGCCGGGTCGCCGACGAGATCCAGCAGGAGCACGGGGTCGACGTAACGGCCGAAGTGGCCGATCTCGCCGATCCCGACGGGGTGGCACGTCTGACCGCGGAACTCGACCGACAGGGCCGCACCATCGATCTTCTGGTCAACAACGCGGGCGCGGGCGCCATCGGCCCGTTTCTGAGCTCCTCGCTGCGGCGCAACGTCGACTCCGTCGAACTGAACGCCATCGCCCTGATGAGCCTGACCCACGTGCTCGGCAACCGCATGGCGGAGAGGGGGCGCGGCGGCATCATCAACGTGGCCTCCACGGCCGCCTTCCAGCCGATGCCGTACCAGGCCAGTTACGCGGCGACGAAAGCGTTCGTGCTGTCGTTCACCGAGGCGCTGGCCGAGGAGCTGCGCGGCTCCGGGGTGCGGGTCACGGCGGCCCACCCCGGAGCCACCGCCACGGCATTCTTCGACGCCACCTCCGCCACCATGAACCCGGCGTTCACCGACGCGCCGGAGGATGTCGCGGTCAAGACCCTCGACGCCTTCGCCAGGGGCGCCGTCAACTCCTACCCCGGGCGGGCGATCAACAGGCCGGCGACCTGGCTCTCCCGCGCGTTGCCCCGCACCACGGTCACGAGGTTGACCGGGAGCGTGAACCGGGCCATGGGGTTGCACCGCGCCCAGGACCTCGACGTCTCGTCGTGATCGCGTGCCCTTGAAGGCAGCGCCACATGCTGAGCGCTGAAGTGGCAACGTTCCGGTAACAAGCCGTTGACGTGGGAGTGGAGTTACCGGAGACTCCTGACTACGTAGTCAACGGCTCCCGGAGCGTGACCCATGCGCGATACAGGTCGCGGCCCCCGCCGCCCGGCCGGCAGCATGGACGTCGCGCGGCTGGCCGGAGTGTCGCAGAAGACCGTCTCCCGGGTGATCAACGGCGAACCCAACGTCCGCGAGCACCTGCGCGAGCGCGTGCTGCAGGCCGCGCGAGAGCTCGGCTACCGCCCCAACACGGCCGCGCGGGCGCTCATCAAGGGCAGATTCCACCGCATCGGGGTCGTCTCGCTCGGCAGCACCCTGTACGGCCCCGCCGCGACGCTGGTCGCGCTGGAGCGAGCGGCCCGCAGGACCGGTTACTCACTCAGCATCGTGTGCACCCTCGAAGGCGAGCCGGGCGGCATCAGCGCCGCCATCGACTCGCTGATCAGCCAGGGCGTGGACGGCATCGTGCTGTCGGAGCCCATAGACGAGGGACAGGACCTGGCCCTGGACCCGGACGTGCCGGTCCTGAGCTTCAACCAGCTGAGCCCGCCGTACGCCGACAACGGCGTGTTCATCAGCGGTGGCGGCGTCGCCGCCGGACGCGCGGCCACCGAGCACCTGCTGTCCCTGGGCCATGCCACCGTCTGGCATGTCGCGGGGCCGCAGCGCTGGTGGGCCGCGCGTGACCGGCTGGCCGGCTGGCGCGAAGCGCTGGCCGCGGCCGGCGTGCCCGAGCCGCCGGTCCTGGAGGGCGACTGGTATCCCGCGTCGGGCTACACCGCCGGCGTCGAGCTGGTCGCGGCCGGCGATGTGACCGCCGTGTTCGTCGCCAACGACGACATGGCGATAGGCGTCATGCGGGCGTTCAGCGAGGCCGGGCTGCGCGTGCCGGAGGACGTCAGCCTCGTCGGCTTCGACGACTCGCCGCACGCCGCCTACCTGGTCCCGCCCCTGACCACCATCCACAGCGACTTCGAGGGCGCCGCGGTCCGCGGCCTTCAGCTGCTGGTGGAGCGGATCGAGGGGGCCACGGGCCCGGCGGTGCTGGAGGAACCACCGGCCGAACTCATCCCGCGCGGCTCGACCGCGCCCCCGGAATCGAGGTGACCGGCTGACACCCTGACCCCTTCACAGCGTGCGCGCTCTGCGACGGCGCGCCGCTGACATGACCGAAGCCGGGGCGACCGTTTCGCCGACCCCCCGGCTTCGGCCTGCTCGGAGCTCGGACCTGCGACGTCCGGCTCCTTGTGCTCAACACACGAGAAATGAGTCTAGCAATGATCATCAACAAGCGGTGGCTCCCCGTACTGGCCGGGTTGAGCCTGGGCCTGAGCGCCTGCGCCGGAGGCGGCACGCCCGCCACCACCCCGGTGGCCCAGAACATCGGCCAAGCCGACATCGACAAGGCCATGAAGACGCCCACGGAGCTGACCTTCTGGACCTGGGTCCCGCAGATCGAGAAGGAAGTCGCGCTCTTCGAGAAGAAGTATCCGGCGATCAACGTGAAAGTCGTCAACGCCGGTCAGGGAGAGCCGCAGTACACCAAGCTTCGCACCGCGCTCAAAGCGGGCACCGGCGCCCCGGACGTCGTCCAGATCGAGTTCCAGTACATCCCCACCTTCACGATCACCGGCAGCCTCCTCGACCTGCGCCCGTACGGCGCGGCGGCGCTGAAGGACAAGTTCGTCGACTGGACCTGGTCCCAGGTCACCGGTAAAGACGGCGAGGTCTGGGCGATCCCGCAGGACTCGGGCCCGATGGGCATGCTCTACCGCAAGGACATCTTCGACAAGCACGGCATCGCCGTACCGAAGACCTGGGACGAGTTCGCCGCAGCGGCCCGCAAGCTGCACGCCGCCGATCCCGGCGTCTACCTGACCAACCTCGCCTCGAACCAGAACGGCGCCTGGATGGGCCTGCTGTGGCAGACCGGCGCCAAGCCGTTCGCGACGCCCGCCAGGGACCGCGTCACGGTCAACGTCAACGACGAGCACGCCCAGAAGCTCGCCTCCTACTGGGGCGGACTGGTCAAAGAGGGCGTGGTCTCCACCGACGCGGACTTCACCGATCAGTGGTACCAGTCGCTCAACCGGGGCAAGTACGCGACCTGGCTGACGGCCGCCTGGGCGCCCACGTTCCTGACCACCAGCGCCAAGGCGACCAGCGGGAAGTGGCGGGCCGCGCCGCTGCCGCAGTGGCAGGCCGGCCGGCAGGTCTCCGGCAACTGGGGCGGTTCGACCTCGGCGGTGACCAAGGGCACGAAGAATCCCATCGCCGCCGCGAAGCTCGCCGAGTTCCTCAACACCGATCCCGAGTCGACCAAGATGATGGCGACCCAGCAGTTCCTGTTCCCGCCGACCAAGGCGCTGCTGTCCGACCCGGCCTTCGTCGGGCAGCGGCCGGAGTTCTACGGCGGGCAGGCGGTCAACAAGGAGTTCGCCGCCATCAGCGACACGGTGTCCGCCGACTTCCCGTGGCCCCCCTTCCTCGACCAGGTCGTCAACGACTGGGACGAGACCGTCGGCAAGTCGCTGGGCGACAAGGGCGACGTCACCGCCGCCCTGGGCCAGTGGCAGTCACGGATCACGGCCTACGCCACGAACCAGGGGTTCAAGGTCGAATCGAAGTGAGCCCCGCCAAGAAGTGGACCGGCTGTCTCTTCGTCGCGCCGTTCCTCGTGGTGTTCGTCGCGATGCTGGTGGTGCCGCTGGCGTACGCCGCCTACCTCAGCCTCTACAAGGACCAGCTCATCGGCGGCACGGTGTTCGCCGGGCTGGACAACTACGTCCGCGCGCTGACCGACGCCCGGCTGATGGACGGCGTGTGGCGGATGACCAGGTTCTTCCTCACCCAGGTGCCGATCATGCTGGGGCTGGCGTTGTTCTTCGCGCTGGCCCTGGACAGCGGCGTGCTGCGGCTGGTGCGGCTCTTCCGGCTGGGCATCTACGTCCCCTACGCGGTGCCGAGCGTGGTGGCCGCCCTGATGTGGGGCTACATCTACGGCCCCTCCTTCGGGCCGCTCGCCCAGCTCGCCGACAAGCTGGGCATCTCCTCGCCGAACCTGCTCAGCGGCGACTTCGCCCTCGGCTCCCTGGCCAACGTCGTCACCTGGGAGTACACCGGCTACAACATGATCATCCTGTACGCCGCGCTGCGCGCCGTCCCGCCCAGCCTGTACGAGGCCGCGGCCGTGGACGGCGCCGGCGCCTGGCGTACCGCCTGGAGCGTGAAGATCCCGGCGATCAGATCCGCGCTGCTGCTGACCGTGATCTTCTCCCTCATCGGTAGCTTCCAGCTCTTCAACGAGCCGCAACTGCTCCAGCGGCTCGCGCCCAACGTCATCGACAGCTCCTACACGCCCAACCTCTACGCCTACTCGCTGGCCTTCACCAGCCAGGAGGTCAACTACGCGGCGGCGGTGTCGTTCCTGATCGGGCTGGTCATCGTCATCGCCTCCTACACCGTCCAGCTGGCCACCAACCGCCGGAGCAAGCCATGACCACCCTCACGGCCGGGCGCCGAGGCGGGAACGTCCTGACCCTGGCCATGATCGCCTTCCTCATCTACTTCCTGATGCCGCTGTTCTGGCTGTTCGTGGCGTCGACGAAGACGACGGGTGAGCTGTTCTCCAGCTTCGGGCTGTGGTTCGCCGGCGACTTCTCGCTGCTGTCCAACGTGCGCGCCACGCTCACCTACGGGGACGGCGTCTACGTCCGGTGGCTGCTCAACACCCTGCTCTACGCGGTGACCAGCGCCGGGGGCGCGGCGGTGCTCTGCGCCCTGGGCGGCTACGGCTTCGCCAAATACCGCTTCAAGGGGGACCGGGCCATGTTCGGGCTGGTCCTCGGCTCGATCATGGTGCCGACCACGGCGCTGGCCATCCCGACCTACCTGCTCTTCAGCAAGGTCGGGCTGGTCAACACCCCGTGGGCGATCATCCTGCCGTCGCTGGTCAGCCCGTTCGGGCTGTATCTCATGCGCGTGTACGCCGAGGACGCCGTCCCCGACAGCCTGCTGGAGGCGGCCAGGATCGACGGGGCCGGTGAGTTCGGCATCTTCTTCAAGGTGTCGCTGCGCCTGCTCATGCCCGGCGTGGTGACGGTGCTGCTGTTCACCCTCGTCGCCACCTGGAACAACTACTTCCTGCCGCTGATCATGCTGAACAACCCCTCGCTCTACCCGGTGACCGTGGGCCTGGCGTCCTGGTCGTCGCAGTCGGCGGCCGGCGGCGGTGCGACGGGTGACCTGCTCGCGCTGGTGGTCACCGGCTCGCTGCTGTCCATCGTGCCGCTCGTCGCGGCCTTCCTCCTGTTGCAGAAGTACTGGCAGTCCGGCCTCACCACCGGTGGGGTCAAGCAATGACCCGGATAGGAGAACGTGTGCTACCCGAGCAGGTGCTCTTCGGCGCCGCCTACTACCACGAGTACCAGCCGTACGAGCGGTTGAAGACCGACCTCGACCTGATGGCCGGGGCGGGCTTCTCGGTCATCCGCGTGGGCGAGTCCGTCTGGTCCACCTGGGAGCCGGAGAACGGCCGGTTCGAGCTGGACTGGCTGCGGCCGGTGCTCGACGGCGCGCACGAGCGCGGCATCCACGTCGTACTGGGCACCCCGACGTACGCCGTGCCCCCGTGGCTGGCCCGCCAGTACCCCGAGATCGCCGGGGAGCGGCGGACCGGCGAGCGCATCCCGTGGGGGGCCAGGCAGGAGGTCGACTTCACCCACCCCGCCTTCCGCTTCCACGCCGAGCGGGTGATCCGGGAGATCGTCGCCCGCTACGCCGATCACCCGGCGGTCATCGGCTTCCAGGTGGACAACGAACCGGGCCTGGAACTGCTCCACAACCACGGCCTCTTCCAGCGCTTCGTGGACCATCTGCGCCGCCTCTACGGCGACGTCGAGACGCTGAACCGTGAATGGGGCCTGGTCTACTGGTCGCACCGCCTGTCCACCTGGGCAGACCTGTGGACTCCCGACGGCAATATCCAGGCCCAGTACGACCTGGCCTGGCGCCGCTTCCAGGCCGACCAGACCGCCGAGTTCATCGACTGGCAGGCCGGCATCGTGCGGGAGTACTCGCGGCCCGGGCAGTTCGTCACCACCTGCATCTCCTACAACCGGCCCGCCCTGGCCGACGACCGGCTGACCCGCCACCTGGACGTCACCGCCGGTAACCCGTACTACGCGATGCAGGACGGCCTGGCCCTGCCCGACACCGGCGCCGGCCCGCAGGGCTGGACGACCAGCGGGACCTGGGCGCTCTACCACAGCGCCGACCGGATGTACTCCTCCCGCCAGGAGCCCTTCCTCGTCACCGAGACCAACGCGCAGGCGATCGGCGCCCCCTGGATGAACCGCCCCGCCTACGACGGGCAGTGGCGCCAGGCGGCCTACGCCCTGGTGTCGCGCGGGGCCGGCATGATCGAATACTGGCACTGGCACACGCTGCACTTCGGCGCCGAGACGTACTGGGGCGGCATCCTGCCGCACAGCGGCCGGCCGGGGCGCGTCTACCAGGAGATCGCGCGCATCGGAGCCGAGCTCAGGACCGCCGGGGACCTGATCGCGGGACTCACGCCGGACGCCGACATCACGATGCTCTACTCCGCGCCGAGCAAGTGGGCGCTGGAGTTCTACCCGCCGCTCGCCGACGGCCAGAGCGGGCCGGACCGGCGCTCGTACGAGGGCATCTTCGACCCGTTCTACCGAGGCGCCTTCGACGCGGGACTGCAGGTGCGGATCATGCACACCGGGCAGCTCACCGAGCAGGAGGCGGCGCACGCCGCCGGCCGGCATCCCGTCCTGGTCGTCCCCGCGCTCTACATCGCCGACGACGCCACGCTCGACTGGCTCGCCGCCTACGCCGCCGCCGGCGGTCACCTGGTGCTCGGACCGCGCACCGGCTACGGCGACCTGGAGGCGCGGGCCCGTACGGACGTCATGCCGGGCCGCCTCGCGGAGCCCGCCGGCATCTCGTACGAGGAGTTCGCCAACCTGGACGCCGACCTCCCGGTCCACGCGCCCGAGGGCTCGCCGCTGGCGCTTCCGCCCGGCGCGGCGGCCACGCGCTGGGCGGACGGGGTACGGGTGGATGGCGAGCGCTGGGCGGGCGAGGTGCGGGTGGAGACGGCGCGGGTGCTCGCCCGCTACGAGCACCCGCACTACGGCCGGTGGCCCGCCGTCACCAGCCGCGCCCACGGCGAGGGGCGGATCACCTACGTGGGGACCGTGCCGGACACCGTCCTGGCCCGCGCCCTGTTCGACTGGATTGTCCCGGCCGAGTCGTCGGGCTGGCGGTTCGGGGCCGCGAGCGTGACGTCCACGGGCGCCACCTCCCGGGACGGGCGGAAGGTCCGCTTTGTGCACAACTGGTCGTGGGATCCGGTCGCGGTCCGGCTGCCTGTGGCGGTGCGGGACGTACTCGATGGAAGTGACCACGAGGCCGGCGGGGAGCTGACGCTCGGACCCTGGGACGTGCGGATCCTCGTGGAGAGCTGACGCCACGGGGGGCGCCCGCCGTGCGGACGCCCCCCGTAGTTCGCTCAGCTCAGCACACGATGAAGATGCTCTGCCAGCCGACCGGCGTCCGCTGCTCCGCGTTGCGGTTGGAGGGCAGCTCGAAATGCATCACGCCCTGCGCGTTGGGCTGGTTGTACATGCGCCCGGACTGGCCGTCGCCGTACCACTTGTAGGACCCGTGGAAGGGGATGTTGGACACCCCGCACGCGTCGAGGACGACGGACCTGCCGGTGAAGCCCCGGCCTTCGTAGGCGATGTACTGCGAGGCGTAGGCGGCACTGGCGGTGAGGGCGATGATTCCGGCGGTCAGGGCGGGTACGAGGAGGATTCTCTTCACACTGCTCCTTGGTGCAAGTTTCCGCTGGGCGAGCCTGGCTCGCCGTAGGACGCCCTCCATCATGTACGGAAAGTAGTCGAGGAGACACTTACTGTGACGACAGGCTGTGGTCGCCACCGCCACGGGTTCAGCGCAGGTACGAGGCGCCGTTGAGGTCGAGCACCGTACCGCTGACGAACTCCGCCTCGGCCGAGGCGAGATAGCGCACCGCCGCCGCGACCTCCTGCGGCTGGGCGATCCGGCCGAACGGGCTCTGCGCCTCGACGCCGGCCCGGTTCTCCTCGGTCAGAATGGCGGCCGCCATGTCGGTCTCCACGAAACCCGGCGCCACCGAGGAGACCGCGATGCGGTGCGGGGCGAGCGCGATGGCCAGCGACTGACCCATCGCGGTCAGGCCGGCCTTGGCGGCGGCGTATCCCGGCGCCTGCGGCTCTCCCCGGTAGGCGCCGCGGGAGGCGACGTTGACGATGCGCCCGCCGCGCCCGCGCTCCACCATGTGCCGGGCCACGCACCAGGAGACGTTCGCGGCGCCGAGCAGGTCCACCTCGACGGTCCGGCGCCAGATTCGCTGCCAGGAGGCGTAGTCCACGGTCAGCGGATCGTGGAAGAGGTAGACGGCGGCGTTGTTCACGAGCACGTCGATGCCGTCGAGGGCGTCGATCGCCGCCGAGACGAACGCGGCGACGGCCTCCGGATCCGCTATGTCTCCCTGGACGACGGCGTGGCCATCGCCGTCGAGCGCGGATCTGACCTCCTCCGCCTCGCGGGGGGAGTCCCGGTGGTGGATCGCGACCCGGTCGCCGCCGCCGGCGAAGATCTTGGCGATCTCACGGCCGATCCCACGCGACGATCCGGTTACGAGCACGCCTCGACTGTCCACGATTGACCTCATTCCCAACAGATTCCGGCGGTACGCCGTCCAGACACGCTAGTGCGGGTCGCCGGACAACCAAGCTGCGGGGTGGATCCGCAGGAGAAGGCACAACGCCTCCGCCTCCTCGAAGGCGTTGTGCCGTTGGGCTGGGAGTCAGCAGGAGGCGAGCATGCTCTGTCGCAGGGGCTTGAGCCCAGCGTAGGTCAGGATCGGCTAGCGCTCAGTCGCCGGGTGAGGAACTGCTCGAACGTCAGCAGTTCCGGATGCCGACGGCGCAAGGCCACGATATCGGCCCGGTAACCCTCTTCAGCGAACCACTCGAACATGCGCTCATCGATCGGCAGTGCCTCGAACCTGGTCGGAGTGCCGGTGACGCGCTCATAGATCTCCGCGACCTCGGGGAAAGTGAGCTCGTCGCCGGCAAGTTCGATCTGCCGGCCGATGAACTGTGCGGGATTGTCGAAGGCGTCAGCGGCGAAGACCCCGATGTCGTCGGTGGCGATGAGCTGCATCGGCTTGTCCGGCTTGACCGGCAACGCCAGGAGCCGCTCGCCCACGGCGTTGGCGTAGTGGAGAAGGTTGTTCATGAAGAACACCGGCCGCAGGATGGTGGCGGGCACGCCGAGGGTCAGGACGTGCTGCTCGATCTCGGCCTTACTTTCGAAGTGGTCGATGCCGGTCTCGCGTTCGGCGCCGCCCACGGAGCTGTAGACCAGGTGAGCGACGCCGCTGTCGCGGGCGATGTCGGCCACGGTCTTGCCATGGCGGACCTCGGCGGCCAAGGTCTCGGGCTCGTAGGCCAGCGCCTGGACGCTGAACACGCCGTGCACGCCGCTCATCGCCTCGCGCAAGGAGCCGGGGTCGTCGAACTCGCCCTGGACCAGCTCCGCGCCCTGCTCGCGCAGCGCTTGCGCTGCGGGCTTACGCGGATCACGGACGAGCGCGCGGACGGCCCAGCCGCGAACCAGCAGCTCGCGGGCGGTGGCTCCGCCCTGGTTGCCGGTCGCGCCAGTGACGAGAACAACACGGGAAGCAGACATGGTCAGATAACCGCCTCTTACTCGGAGCGTTTTGCTCCGGGTAATGTAACTCGGAGCGAAGCGCTCCGCAATCGGTATCCTGTGGTCCATGTCCGACCCCGTGACTCGCCGCAAGCGAGGCCCGCAGGCCTTGGCGGCCCGCAACGACCACGCGCTGATCGAGGCCGCCCGCCACGTGTTCACCACTCAGGGATTCGATGCGCCCGTATCAGCCGTCGCCGAGCATGCGGGCGTGGGCATGGGCAGCCTGTACCGCCGCTACCGCACCAAGGAAGAACTCCTCCAACGGTTGTGCGTCGACTCGATGGAACGCGTCGCGGGCGCCGCCCAGGACGGCCTGGCTCACGAGGACCCCTGGCAGGGACTGGCCTCCTACATCCAGCAATGCGTGGCCTTCGGCTTCGGCATCCTGGCCCCGCTGGCCGGCGCCATCGAGGTCACGCCCGAGATGCGGCGCGCCAACCAGCGAGCCCAGCACCTGGCCGACGAACTCATCGCCCGCGCTCACCGCGCAGGAGTGCTTCGCACGGACGTGTCCACCATGGACATCTCCCTGCTCATCGGCCAGTTCAGCCGCACAGCCCCGCACCTGCCCGGGCACGGCGAAGAAGAGATCCGCTCCCGGCTGCTGGCCATCGCCCTGGACGGCTTGAAAGCCCACAACACCGGCCCGCTGCCCGGCAGACCACTCAGCGTGCAGCGCTACCAGGCCCTGTGGGAGACCTGACGAGCGCAACCTCTGACGACGGTAGGCGCTCTTGATGTCGGCACTTGCCGGCGATATGTTGCTCACGCCTCGACCAGGAGCTTCCGATCACATCTGCGCGGCGGGCACAGATACCAGGTGGTCGATGTCGACGTCGGAGGCGGCGGTCCAGGTCGCGCCGCGATTCTCAGGTAGGTGAAGCCGGCTCGGCCGGCCACCGCCGCCGAGGCGGTGTTCTCCGGATCCACCCTGATGACCGCTTGGGTCGCCCCGGCGGCTGCCGCGTGCAGGCAGGCCAGCCCCACCGCGCGGGTGGCGATGCCACGGCCGCGCCAGGCCGGGTAGAGCCCGTAGGCGAGATTGACCTGCCCGGGGACCAGATACGGCTGGTCGAACTGCACGTCGATCGTCCCCGCGAGGATTCCCTCTGAACGTATCCCGAACGTACGGACGGGCCCACCGGCCGCCCACTGCTCCAGACATCGGCGTATGTGCGTCTCGACCGTGGCCCGGGTCCCTGGTCCTCCGTTGAGCCAGCGCACCAGTTGGTCGTCTTCCCCGGCCAGGTGGGCGTCGATGTCATCCAGGCACAAGGGGGAGAGGGTGACCGTGCCGTCGGACAATCTCCAGCTCTCCCGCATACGGCGAGTCTTCGCCGACCCGTACGGGTCGCGCCACTGAATAATTGCCTGCCTGCCTGCCTGCCTCGGGAGGTTTCTCAGCTCGCGGGAGCGAAGTCGGCGAACCGTGGGGCGTGTGGCTCGTGGGGCACGCGTGCCGCCGTGGCGGCGAAGCTGATCGCGTGGTACCAGCCGCAGAGCATGAGGAGGTCGAGGAGTTGGCCGTCGTCCATGACCTCCGCGAGCCGGGCCCACAGTGCGTCGTCGATGTCGCAGCTGTCATGCAGGGCGTCGACGGCCTCGATCAGCAGGCGTTCTCGCGGGGACTCCCAGCACGGATCGCTGTGCGTCCCGTGCGTCACCGAGACGATCTGCGCGGTGGTCAGCCCGACCCGCTCGGCGAACATCGACACATGGACGCCCCACTCGTACTCGCAGCGGCACCGCGCACACGTACGGGCGATCGTGATCTCCCGCTCCCGCATGGTCAGCGTCAGCTGACGGCCCAGCTCGTAACGGCCCCATCCGTGCATCGCACCGGTCATCGGAAGATTGCGGGCGAACATCCGGAACAGCCCGATCGGCGGGACACCCGCCGGCATCATGCTCTCCAACTGCGCCCCGACTTCGGGCTCGTACGGCGGTTCCACCAGAGCTATGCGCGGCATCCACCCTCCCCCTGAGTGTTTCGGAAATCGAAACGGAACGTCCCGATGCTAATGTTTCGGAAATCGAAACGCAAGGAGGGGTATGTCGACGAATCGGACTCCGCTTCCTGGCCGGCCCGTTCGCGGCTCCGCGACCGGCCGGCCGCTGATGGCCGCCATGGACCTGCTGAGCCGACGCTGGGCGCTGCGGATCATCTGGGAGTTGCGAGACGGCCCGCTCGGCGCGCGCCCTCTGCTCGCACGCTGCGAAGGGCTTTCCTCTAGCGTCCTGTACCAGCGCCTCGACGAACTGACGACCGCCGAACTGGTCGCTCCCAGCCAGGCGGGCTACACGCTGACCGTCGTAGGGGCGTCGCTTGGCCCCGCCCTTCGGGAGCTCAACGTCTGGGCCGACACCTGGGCCGAGACCATCCACGCACGCTCACCTGAACAGCCCCACTGACCTGGCCGCCTGAGGCTCGGACGGGCGGCGGCGGGACCGTGCCTCAGGGGGCCAAGGCGCTGGAGGTGGGCGATGCCGGAGCGGTCGAGCCGCGGACGATCAGTTCGGTGGCGAGTTCCACGTGGTGGGAGTCGATCTTCTCGCCGGCCGCCAGGCGCAGCGCCGTGCGCAGGGCGACGCCGCCCATCTCGCGCAGTGGCTGGCGGACGGTGGTCAGCGGGGGTGAGGCCATCGGGGCGAGCTGGGTGTCGTCGAAGCCCACGACACTGAGGTCCTCGGGGATGCGCAGGCCGCGCGCCCGGGCGGCCTCCATGACGCCCAGGGCCATCTCGTCGTTGGCCGCGAAGATCGCCGTCGGAGCCTGGGCCAGGTCGAGCACCGCCGCGCCGGTGACCATGCCGTCCGGGTAGTGGAAGTGCCCCGTCTGTACATAGGCGGGCGGCACGGGCACTCCCTCGGCCTCCATGGCGGCGCGGTAGCCGTGCAGGCGGGCCTGGTTGCAGGCCGCGGACGCCGGGCCGCCGAGGTAGGCGATGCGCCGGTGCCCGAGGGAGAGCAGGTGCTGGGTCGCGGCGAAGCCGCCCGTGAAGTTGGTCGACCCGATGCTGGTCACGCGGACGCTGGGCAGGTTCAGCGGGTCGATCACGACCAGCGGCAAGTGGGCCCGGGACAGGGCGGTCAGTTGTGCCGAGGTCAGCTCGCTGGTCACGGCGATCAGCGCCCGCCGACCGGCGGAGATCAGGGAGCGGACCCACCCGGGGGTACGCTCCCTGCCCCTGCGGATGCTGATGACGACCCCGATGCCGACTTCGGCCCCGGCCTCGACCGCGCCTTGGATGATCTCGGCGGAGTACGCGGTCAGATCCGTGTCGAACTGCACCTCGATCGTGCCGACCCCGGTCGCCTCGGTCCGGCGCGGTGACGGCGCGACGTAGTCGTGCTGCTGCAGCAGGGACTGCACCAGGGAGCGGGTCGCCGGCGCGACGTCGCTGCGGCCGTTGAGCACCTTGGAGACGGTCGCGACGGACACGCCGGCCGAGGCCGCCACGGTGGCCAGCGTGGCCCGCCTAGGACTGACCGGCATCTCTGCCCTCCTGTTTCCCTGCGACTTTCCCTGTGACGGGTTCCCCGGCGACGGGGTCCCCAGCGACGGGTTCCCCGGTGACGGGTTTCCCGGCGACGGGGTCCACGTCCACGGGCGTGACGAGCCGCCGGTCGCGACCGACGACCCGCAGCGGGCCGGTCAGCCGGACGACGCCGCGGCACGGCAGGTCGGCGGCGGAGGTGCCGACGAGCACCTCGACGTCCCCGGGCTCGACGATCCGCCGCAGGTCCCGGCCGGTGAAGGCGGTCCGGTCAGCGTGTACGTGAAAGCGTACGCACGCACTCGTACCCGCCTCCAACCGGACCCGCGCGAACCCGGCCAGCTGCCGCACCGGCCGGGTGACCTGGGCGAGCACGTCGTGCAGGTACAGCTGGACGACCTCCTCGCCCGCCCGGCCACCGGTGTTGCGGACGCGGACCGACACCGTGAACTCCCCGTCCGTGGGCACCTCGGCGTCGCTGATGAGCAGGTCGCCGACCTCGAAGGAGGTGTAGGAGGTGCCGTAGCCGAAGGGGAACAGCGGAGTGGGATCGAGGTTGCTGATGCCGTGACTGTTGAGGCCCAGCGGCGGCTGCAGATAGGTGCCCGGCTGCCCGCCCGGCCGGCGGGGAATCTGTACGGGCAGCCTGCCGCCTGGCTGTACCCGGCCGGACAGCACCCCGGCGATGGCCGCCGCGCCCTCCTCACCGGGCATGAACGCCTGGACGAGCGCGGCGGCCCCGGCGTGCACCTCGCCCAGCGCGTACGGACGGCCCGAGACGACGACCACGACGACCGGCGTCCCCGTGGCGGCGAGCTCGGCCAGCAGGTCCTCCTGCACCCCGGGCAGCCGCAGGTCCTCGGCGTCGCAGCCCTCGCCCGAGGTCCCCTGCCCGAACAGGCCCGCGAGGTCGCCCACGACGGCCACGCACAGGTCCGCCGCGCGGGCCGCGGCCGTCGCGGCGGCGAAGCCGGATCGGTCCTCGCCTCGCACGTCGCAGCCGGGTGCGTGGACGATCTCGGTGTCCGGCAGCTCGGTCCGCAGGGCGTCGAGGACGCTGGGCGCCTCGAGGCCGAGCCCGAGGCCGGGGTGGCGGGGCAGGACGTGGTTGGGGAAGGCGTAGCAGCCCATGAAGGCGCGCGGCTCGGCCGCGGCGGGCCCGACGACCGCGACGCGGCGCAGCTCCTCCGCGCGCAGGGGCAGCGCGGTGCCGCCGTCGAGCAGGACGATGGACCGCTCGGCCATCTCGCGGGCCAGCGCCCGGTTGTCCGGCGAGTCCAGGTCCACCGTGGCCCCCGCGGACACCGAGCCCTCGGGCGTCCAGTCCTGGTCGAGCAGCCCCAGCTGGACCTTCTGCGTGAGCAGGCGGCGCGCCGCCCGCTCCACCAGGGCTTCGGGCAGCTCGCCCCGGCGTACCCGCTCCACCAGGTGCGGGCCGAAACCGAGGGTGTCGGGCAGCTCGACGTCTATGCCCGCGCTGAGCGCCAGGACGCCGGCCTCGTCGGTGTCGGCGGCGACCTCGTGCATGGTCGCCAGGAATGGCACGGCCCAGTAGTCCGAGACGACGGTCCCGGTGAATCCCCACTCCTCGCGCAGCAGGTCGGTCAGCAGCCAGGAGTCGGCCGCGGCCGGGACGCCGTCCACCTCGGAGTAGGAGTTCATCACCGAGCGCGCGCCGCCCTCGGCGATGGCCGTCTCGAAGGGCGGCAGGATCATGTCCATCAGTTCGCGGCGGCCCATCGGGACGGGACCGTGGTTGCGGGCCGCCCGCGCGGCGGAGTAGCCGGCGAAGTGCTTGAGCGTGGCGATGATCCCGGCGCTCTCCAGGCCGCGGACGTAGGCGGCGCCGAGCATCGAGACGAGATAGGGATCCTCGCCCATCGTCTCCTCGACCCTGCCCCAGCGGTAGTCGCGCACGACGTCCAGCACAGGGGACAGGCCCTGGTGCACGCCCACGGCGCGCATGTCCCGTCCGATGGCGGCGGCCATCCGCTCCACGAGGCCGGGGTCGAACGTGGCACCCCACGCGATGGCGGCGGGGTAGACGGTCGCGCCGTACGTCGTGAACCCGGTCAGGCACTCCTCATGGACCAGCGCCGGAATGCCGAGCCGGGACCGTTCGACGACCAAGCTCTGCAGGCGGACCACCTCCGCCGCACCCTCGGCGGCGGTGACCGGTCCGCTGCCGAAGACGCGGGTCAGGTGACCGAGCCCGTGGCGGCTCGCCTCCTCCAACGGGATGGTCCCGGACGCGGCGAACACGTCCTGCATCGGCGCCACATTGAGGGTCACGTCCGGGTCCGGATCGGGCTGGTCGGCCGGCCGGCTGTCATTGCCCACCCACCGGCTGCCGAGCTGGCCGACCTTCTCCTCCAGGGTCATCTCGGCAAGGAGGGCGTCGACCCGTTCGGCCACGGGGAGCGTCTGGTCCTGCCACGGGCGGAGAACCCGCGCCGCCGCGAGGGGCCGATCTACAGCCGTCATCTGCTGCTCTCCTTAGTGCCGCAATATTTCGCAATGTTTCGGCGCCGTCAAGTGATCTTTACGGGTCGTGCTTGCCGGGCGTTCCTGGGTCTTGACACGTCAACAGCCGAAATCTAGATTGACGGCCGCGCGGTCATTTCGCAAATGTTTCGAGAACCTACTTAAAAGGCGGATTGGGGGAGAGGCATCGGGGGGTGCTGCTCCACGACCGCCGGCCACCGCATCCGATGATCAACGAGCCGCGGCCCGCCCCCGGCATTCGAGTACGGAGATCAGCGTGGAGTCCAGGACAACGTCTCGCCGCACCTTCCTCAGCCTCTCGATGGGCCTGCCCCTGGGGGCCGCGCTCGCCGCCTGCGGCAGCTCCGGCCCCACCAAACCCGGTGCCAGCAGTGGTGGTGGTGGCGCCAAGGCCACCTACTGGTACCTGTCCACGCAGCCGCAGGAAGGCATCCGCACCGCCGCCATGGAGCGGTTCAACAAGGCCAACCCCAACGGCCAGATCGCCGGGACGACCTTCCAGAACGACGCCTTCAAGACGAAGATCAAGACGGCGATCGGGGCCGGCCAGGCGCCCACCATCATCTGGGGCTGGGGCGGCGGCGGCCTGCGCAGCTACGTCCAGGCCGGCCAGGTCGAGGACCTCACCTCGTGGTTCGGGCAGAACGCGGCGGTCAAGGACCGGTTGTTCCCGTCCTCGTTCGGGGCCGCGACGGTGGACGGCAAGATCTACGCGATGCCGTGCGAGACCGTGCAGCCGATCGTCCTGTACTACAACAAGAAGCTCTTCGAGCAGATCGGCGCCCAGCCGCCCCAGTCCTGGGGCGACATCATGGACCTGGTGCCCAAGTTCAACGCCAAGGGCATCGCGCCGTTCTCCCTCGGCGGGCAGTCCCGCTGGACGAACATGATGTGGCTGGAGTTCCTCTTCGACCGCATCGGCGGCTCCGAGGTGTTCCAGGCCGTGTTCGACGGTCAGAAGGACGCCTGGTCCAACCCGGCCGCCATCGACGCCCTGACCAAGATGCAGGAGCTGATCAAGGCCAACGGGTTCATCAAGGGCTTCTCCTCGATCACCGCGGACTCCAACGCCGACCAGGCGCTGCTGTACACCGGCAAGGCCGCGATGATGCTCCACGGCGGCTGGACGTACGGGAGCATGTCCAAGGACGGCGGCGACTTCGTCTCCGGTGGCAGCCTCGGCTACATGAACTTCCCGCCGGTCGACGGCGGTAAGGGCGACCCCAGCGACACGGTCGGCAACCCCGGCCAGTACATGTCGATCTCCTCCAAGGCGACCCCGGAGCAGAAGGAGATCGCCAAGAAGTTCTTCGCCTCGTTGCTCTCGGACGAGGAGATCAAGGCGTGGGTCGGGGCCGGCTCGGTGCCGATCGTCAAGGGCGCCGACAGCGCGTTCACCTCCTCCAAGGACGCGGAGTGGCTGAAGTTCGTCTACGGCATCGCCAGCAATGCCAAGACCTTCGCCCAGTCCTGGGACCAGGCGCTCAGCCCCACGGCGGCGGAGGTGCTGCTCGACAACATCGCCAAGCTGTTCCAGCTGTCGATCTCACCGCAGCAGTTCACCACCAACATGAACGCGGTCATCGGCAAGTGACCACCATTCCGACCTCCGCCGGACCAGGTCAGCCATCGGCCCGGGCGCGAGGGGGACGCAACCTCCCCCTCGCGTGGCTGACCGTTCCGGCGCTGGTGTTCTTCGTGGGCTTCGGGGTGATCCCGCTGATCGGGGTCCTCGCGCTCAGCTTCACCACCTGGGACGGCATCGGCGACATCCACTTCTCGGGCTTCACCAGCTGGCACGCCGTCCTCACCGACCCCGGCCTGCCGCACGCGCTGTGGGTGACGTTCCTGATCATGGCGCTGTCCTGGCTGGTGCAGACGCCGGCGAGCATCCTGCTCGGGGTGTTCCTGGCCGGGGCCCAGCGCTACCGCGCGGTGCTGTCGGTGCTGTACTTCATCCCGCTCCTGCTCAGCTCGGCGGCCATCGCCATCACCTACAAGGCGCTGCTCGACCCGAACTTCGGCCTCGGCGCCGGACTGAAGATCGAGCTGCTCAGCCAGGACTGGCTCGGCCGGCCCGGCCTCGCCCTCGGCGTCGTGGTCTTCGTGGTGTCCTGGCAGTTCATCCCGTTCCACTCGCTGATCTACCAGGGCGGCGTACGGCAGATCCCGAAGTCGATGTACGAGGCCGCGGAGCTGGACGGCGCCGGGCGGGTCCGCAAGTTCTTCAGCATCACCCTGCCGCAGCTGAAGTACACGATGATCACGTCCACGACCCTCGTGCTCGTCGGCTCGCTGACCTTCTTCGACCTGATCTTCGTGCTGACCGCCGGGGGTCCGGGCGACGCCACCCGGGTGCTCGCCCTGGACATGTACAAGCGGGGCTTCCAGGCCAACCTCATGGGCCCGGCCAGCGCGATCGCCCTCATCCTCGTCCTCGTGGGCCTCGCCCTGTCGCTGTTGCTGCGCCGGCTCGGCGGCGGCAAGGCCGACCACAGCCAGATGGAAGGGGCCTGACATGGGGACGACCCTGACAACACGCCCTGAGCGGACCAGCGCCCAGAAGCCCCGGCACGAACGCGACGCGCCCGCCCGGCACTGGAACTGGCTGGGCGGCGCGACCGGGTGGCTCTGGCTGGTCGTCGTGGTGGTGCCCATCTACTGGATCGTCATCACCAGCTTCAAGACGCAGAGCAACTACTACGCGATGAACCCGCTGGCGCCGCCGACCGAGCCGACCCTGGCCAACTACCGCATGGTCATCGAGTCCGACTTCATCCAGTACTTCGTCAACAGCCTCATCGTCACCGTCGGCGCGGTGATCCCTGCCGTCGGCGTCTCCTTCATGGCGGCCTACGCGATCGTACGGGGCTCCTCCTCCCGCCGGTTCATCCGGTCGGTCAACTCCCTGTTCCTCATGGGCCTGGCCATCCCGCTGCAGGCGACGGTCATCCCGATCTACCTGATCATCATCCGGCTGCACCTCTACGACACCCTGCTGGCGATGATCCTGCCGTCGATCGCCTTCGCGATCCCGCTGTCGGTGCTGGTCCTGTCCAACTTCATCCGCGACGTCCCGAAGGAGTTGTTCGAGTCGATGCGGATGGACGGCGCCACCGAATGGGGGACGCTCTGGCGCCTGGCCTTCCCGCTGTCCCGGCCGGCCGTGGTGACGGTGACGATCTACAACGCGCTGACGATCTGGAACAACTTCCTGCTGCCGCTGATCCTCACGCAAAGCCCGGACAAGCGGACCCTGCCGCTGGCGCTGTGGACCTTCCAGGGCCAGTACAGCATCAACGTGCCGGCGGTGCTCGCCTCGGTCGTCCTGACCACGCTGCCGATCCTGACCCTGTACGTGGTGGGCCGGCGCCAGCTCCTCAGTGGCCTGATGGCGGGCTTCAGTAAATAATCGCGTGGAATATCTCTTTTGGTTAATGAATCGCCCAATACACCATTCCGAATACTGACCGGGAAATGCGATAAACTCATCCCACCGAGGACATCTCGTGCGTTGGCACCCAGGTCAGCGTCGCCCACGGCGATCGACCGCTCACGGGTTTCTCCAGAGATCTGGACAGGGCACGCTGAGCTCGGACCTCGATGGGGGAATCATCATGACCATCACGCACGCCATACCGCTTCCCAGAGCCGGCGGAACATCCGCTCCGACCACGATCCAGGTGAGCGGTGAGATCGACATCTTCACCAGCAAGGAGCTCCGTCAGAACCTCGTGACGGCCCTGACGACGTGCACCGGCACGCTCATCATCGACCTGTCGGGGGTGTCGTTCTGCGACGCCACCGGCCTGGGCATCCTGGTCGGCATCCAGCACCGCGCCCGTGCCCAGGGCATCACGCTCGCGCTGGCCGGGCCCCGCCCGTTCATGCTCGCTCTCCTGCACATGTCCGGGCTGGACCGCAGCCTGCCGATCATGCTGTGACCCGTCCCCGCGTCCTGAGGTGATCGGAAATCGGTAACGGTCAGTCGGCGATGTAGCCGATCGACTGGACGTCGTACCCGCGAGTGACCGAGCCCTTGAGGTGCATCAGCAGGGCGCCGCCGTCGTAGGAATAGGCGCAGCTGTAGCCCTTCGGCTCCTTGGTGCAGCCCTGGAAGTAGTAGGTCACGCCCTTGGGGTCGTACTTGACTCGGAAGAGTCTGGCGACCGCCTGCTGAGAGGCGACCTCGAGGCCGAGGTTGCGGTCGCCCTTCTGCCACGCCGTGAGCAGCTGCTTGGCGGCCACCGCCGGCTTGGTCACGTGGCGCGACTGGTAGACCCGGGTGACCTTCGAGCCTGAGACGATCATGAGCAGGCCGTTGAGCCCGCCCGGTACCCGCACGCTGGTGTGGACGAACCGGCACGCGTTGCCGGCGCAGCCCGCGAACTCGTCGGGCGCGCGGTAGACGTAGGAGAAGATCGAATTCACCGCCGCGGGGGTGCCCACCTTCGCGGCCGCCGCGCGGTCGCGCCGCAGCCACGCGTGGAACAGCTTGTTGGACACCTTCGCCGGAGTGGCCGCCGGTGCCGCTGTGTTCTGGGTGGCGGCACCGGCCGCCGCCGGGGAGGATGTGACCAGCAGCGCGGCGACCGCGGTCGCCGCGCCGGCACCGAATAACCATCGTCGT
This sequence comes from Nonomuraea sp. NPDC048901, assembly GCF_040649695.1. Classification (NCBI taxonomy): domain Bacteria; kingdom Bacillati; phylum Actinomycetota; class Actinomycetes; order Streptosporangiales; family Streptosporangiaceae; genus Nonomuraea; species Nonomuraea sp. NPDC048901. Next base: position 328,558 of record NZ_JBEZFW010000010.1, read on the forward strand.
GACATACCGGCGACGCTAACGAGAGCCGCTTGCACGCAGATTGACACCGGCTTGGCAGCGGGTGCGCGCCGCCGGTCGGCCAGGACCGTGGCTAACAGGACCGTGGCTAAAGGGCGGAAGACTCCTCCGTCACCAGGGCCCCGCTGGAGGTGTCGACCCGCATGTGCACCGGGCCGCTGATGAGCGACGGGTCCACGTGCAGCGTCCGCAGCGCGGCGTAGTCCAGCCCGCGATCCCTGGCCAGCGCGAGCGCCCGCTCGGCGACCACGCTCTCCGGCGTCTCCTCGACGCCCTCCATGTCCACGACGTGATGGACGTGCTGTATCACGCCGTCGGCGTCATACAGGACGCAGCTCTTGACGTAGGCGACCCGACCGCCGCCCGTTGACCTGAATTCCATCTCTCACCCCCAGAAGTCGAGCCGCGCGAGCAGCCAGCCGGTCTGATCCGTGCCCGTGGCGATCGCCAGAGTGACGCTGCTGACGCGGTCGAAGACCAGCGGCGGCCACGAGGGCCACTCGCCGAAGTCCACGTCCTGATCGGCGCCGGAGTCGAGCCTGCGCCGGAAGTGCTTGATCCCCGCGTACTGCGTCCCGCCCCCGGTCGCGCCGTACAGCGAGACCGACGTGCCGACCAGCGCCGGGGGAAGGTTGACATCGACCGTGTGGTAACCGTTTCCCCAGGCGGAGAACCAATGCCAGTCGATTCGAGTGACGGCCATCGCGCCCCCTCTCTCTTGGTTGTGCCGTTAAGCCAAGAGTGAGGAGGAATGGGGCGCCGCACCTGAGTAGTCCCCTACCCATTCGGGCGTCAGGAGTGGACGGCGCGGATCTCCGTGACGATGAACTCGTCGACGATGTGCTGGTTCTGCAGCAGGAACCCGACCATGCCCGCCACCGCCTCCGCGCCCAGTTCGGCGCGTATCTGCCCGCTCAGCAGGTAGACCAGGGGGGTCGAGGGCTGGTCCAGCGCGAAGCGGCGGCCGTGGCGGTGTACGTCGTGCAGGGTCCTGATCGGGATCGGCCGCGCCGAGGTGAACCAGACCGCGACCTCCCACAACGGCAACGCCGGATCGGCGTCGGCCGAGACCTCGTAGCAGGTGACGCAGCCGTGCCCGGCGTGCTGCCCGTGCGGGCAGGTCCACTGGGCGATGTCGGCCCGGCTCTGGTCGTGGCTGCTGAGGATCGCCGCCTCCGTCACGCGCCGGCGCGCCGATCGCCGTGGGCCCTCGGACGAGGGAAAGTAGTCGTTGACGATGATCGGGTCCCTTCTCTCCCACATTTCCGATCTATTGAGCCTAGCTCCCACGCGACGCTCCGCGACGACCCCGCGCCCGACGGTCGCCCGTCGCCGGTCAGCCGCACCACCCGCCGACCGCCAAGCCCGTTATGCACCAAAGGCGGCCCAGAAGGGCATCCGAGGGCCATTTCAAGGAGGTTGCCTTAATAAAGCAGCCGACTTAAGGTGAGTGCGATCAGGTTCCCGAACTGGAGGGCACGATGACTGCTGAGGCGATTCCTGACTATCCCTTCACCCGGGCCACGGCTCTGGAGCCGCCCGCGGAGCTGGCGGAGCTGCGCGAGCAGTGCCCTGTCGCGCACGTCCGGCTGCCCAGCGGCGACGTGGCCGGGCTGGTGACCCGGTACGACGACGCCCGTGCGGTGATCTCGGACCCGCGGTTCAGCCGCAACCTCGCCCGTGAGGGCGCCGCCCGCATGTCCACCACGAAGGACGGCGGCCTGTTCAGCCGGCGCCGGATGGGCAGCGAGAACATCAGCGAGGGGGAGGGGCACCTGCGATGGCGGCGGCTGCTCAGCCGCTGGTTCACGGTCCGGCGGATGGAGGTGTGGCGCCCCAGGATCCAGGCGATGACCGACGACCTGGTGGACGGCCTCGTGGCCAAGGGCTCCCCGGCGAACCTGTCGGCCGGGCTGGGACTGCCGCTTCCGGTGCGCGTCATCTGTGCGCTGGTCGGCGCGCCCAGCGAGGACCAGGACAAGTTCGCCCACTGGTCGCGCACCATGCTGACCCTGACGCGTAACACCCAGGAGGAGGTCGACCAGGCGTACGAGGAGTTCAACGCCTACGTCTCCGACCTGATCGACCGCAACCGGGCCAACCCGGGCGACGACCTGCTCAGCGAGCTGACGCAGATCACCGACAGCGAGGACGGCCGCCTCAGCCACGCCGAGCTGATCGCCACTGTGCGCGGGCTGCTGCTGGCCGGGCACGAGACCACGTCGAACATGATCGCCATCATGGCGGCGATGGTGCTCTCCGAGCGGGAGCGCTTCGAGGCGGTGATCGACGACCCCGAGCTGATCCAGGGCACGGTCGAGGAGGTCCTCCGCATGGACAGCACGCTCTCGGCGATCGGCGTGCCCAGGTTCATCACCGAGGACGTCGAGCTGAGCGGCGTGACGGTGCCCGCGGGGACGACGCTGATCCCCAGCGCGCCCTCCGCCAACCGGGACCCGCGCAAGTTCCCCGACCCCGAGCGGTTCGACCCGCGCCGGCAGGCCAACCAGCACCTCACCTTCGGCGCGGGGCCGCACTTCTGCATCGGCCAGCCCCTGGCCAGGATGGAGCTTCAGGTCGTGCTGGGCACGCTGGCCCAGCGGCTGCCGAGCCTGCGGCTGCGGGATGCCCCAGACGAGCTCAAGCTCCGTACCGGAGGGCTCTCCGGCGGGCTGCAGGACGTCTGGGTCACGTGGTAGGTGGAGGGTCCGTCATGAAGGTGATCGCCGACCAGGACCTGTGTTGCGCCAGCGGGATGTGCGTGATGACCGCCGACCAGGTCTTCGACCAGCGCGAGGAGGACGGTGTCGTCGTCGTGCTGGTCGAGGCGCCCCCGCCGGAGCAGCATGAGGCGGTGCGCGTCGCGGCCGCGGGCTGCCCCGCCTCGGCCATCCGCCTCCTGGAGTGACATCCGCCCATCAGGGAGTGGCGCTGACCGGGGCCAGCCACAGGCCGGTGATCGCGTCGATCATCCCCGTCGCGGCGGCGTCCCAGGTCGCGTGCGGGGTGGCCGTGCCCTCGTGCAGCGCGCGTTCCCGCTCGGCGCACATGTGCACCAGCAGGTGCCGGATCATGTCCTTGCGCTCCTGTCGTACCTGCTCGGGCAGGTCGGGTACGAGCCGGGAGATCCCGTCGAGGGTCTGCCGCAGCGACGAGGACGTGATCGTCTCGTCGGTGACGAGCTTGCGGAAGGCGGGGTCGGTGGTGACCTGGGCGGCGAACCGGGCGTACCACGTCGGGGTGCCCAGATCGGCTATGTGTTCGGTGACGGGGCGTACGAGGCAGGCGATCCACTCGTGCAGGCCGGCCGAATCCGTGATCGTCGTGAGCATCTCGGCGCGCCGCCGCTCCATCGGCTCGGCGTGCCGGCGGACGATCGCGAGTACGAGATCGGTCTTCGTGCCGATGTGGTAGCCGACCGCGGAGTTGTTGGCCTGCCCCGCCGCCTCGCTGACCTGGCGGTTGGACACCGCCGCCACCCCGTGCTCGGCGAACAGCCGCTCGGCCGTCGTCACGAGCAGCTCACGGGTCTCGCCGCCACGCTCGGGCTTGGTCGTGGTCACCATTACCTCCGCACGGTCGTGGGAGCACCGTAGAGGGATCGCCTTGATTAAGTCAACTGCTTGACTCTATTGAGGCGATCGCCTTACGGTTGGGATGGCCGCCGCGCGATCTTCGCGTACCCGAAAGTGGGTGCGGGCGTGAGCGCGGCGCACAAGGGGGAGTGGTCATAGAGCCCCATAGCGCAACGATCGAGACAGGACGTCGATGACGACGCTGGTCCCTGGGACCGAGGTGCGGGCGCCACGCGGCGGCCTGACAGTGGCGGTGCTGGCGTTCGCCGGCATCGTGGTCGCGCTCATGCAGACCTTGGTCATCCCGTTGGTCCCGCAGCTGCCGACCCTGCTGCACGCCACCCCGTCGAACACCTCCTGGGCCATCACCGCCACTCTGCTGGCCGGCGCCGTGGCCACCCCGGTGTTCGGAGGGCTGGGGGACATGTACGGCAAGCGGCTGATCCTCGTGCTCTGCCTCGGGCTGCTGGTGACCGGGTCGGTCGTCTGCGCGCTCAGCAACTCGCTGGCCCCGATGATCGTGGGCCGGGCACTCCAGGGCGCGGCCGCCGGTGTCATCCCGCTGGGCATCAGCATCATGCGTGACGAACTGCCCCCCGAGAAGCTCGGCTCGGCGATCGGGCTGATGAGCTCCTCGCTGGGCGTCGGCGGCGCGCTGGGCCTGCCGAGCGCCGCGCTGCTCGCCGAGCACATCGGCTGGCACGTGCTGTTCTGGGTCTCGGCGGCGCTCGGCGCCGTGGTGGCCGGACTGGTGCTGGCCATCGTGCCGGAGTCGCCGCTGCGCACCGGTGGCCGCTTCGACGTGCTGGGCGCGGTCGGGTTGACGGCCGGACTGGTGTGCCTGCTGCTGGCCATCTCCAAGGGCGGCGACTGGGGCTGGACCAGCGGCACCGTTCTGGGGCTGTTCGCCGCCGCCGCGGTCATCCTGCTGCTGTGGGGTGTGTGGGAGCTCCGCGCGCGGCGGCCCCTGGTGGACCTGCGGATCACCGCCCGCCGCCGGGTGCTGGTGACGAATCTGGCCTCCATCACGGTCGGCTTCTCGATGTTCGCGATGTCGCTGGTGCTGCCCCAGGTGCTGGCGATGCCGGCGGCCACGGGATACGGCCTCGGCCAGTCGTTGCTGGTGATCGGCCTGTGCATGGCGCCGGGCGGGCTGGTGATGATGGCCACCTCGCCGCTGGCGGCGCGGCTGTCGGCCGCGCGGGGTCCGAAGGTGTCGCTGATGGCGGGCTCGCTGGTGATCGCCGTCGGCTACTTCCTGGGCATCGTGCTCATGAGCGGGGTCTGGCAGATCGTCGTGTTCACCTGCGTCATCAGCGCCGGGGTCGGCATCGCGTACGCCGCCATGCCCGCGCTGATCATGTCGGCCGTCCCGGCGTCGGAGACCGGCGCGGCCAACGGCCTGAACGCCCTCATGCGCTCGATCGGCACCTCCACCTCCAGCGCGGTGATCTCGGTCGTCCTGGCCAACATGGTCATCCGCTTCGGCCCCGCCGAACTGCCGTCCCTCACCGGCTTCCGGGTCGCCATGCTCATCGGCGGCGGCGCGGCGCTGGCCGCCTTCCTGATCGCCGCGTTCATCCCGAGCGGCCGCGATACGGGTAATCTGGCCCCGGTGGAGGCAGGGACCGCGACCAGAGCGCGGTGAACCAGAGCGAGGTCAGGCAACGGTCATGAAGGTCAGTGCAACATGACGCTCTCCGAGACGGCCGCCTCGATCTCGCCCCGCTCCGCGCTCGCCAGGGACAAGCTGATGCACACCGCGGAGCGGCTCTACGCGGAGCACGGGTTCGCGAACGTGTCGATCAGGAAGATCGGCGAGGCGGCGGGCCAGCGCAACAAGTCGGTGGTGCAATACCACTTCAGCACCCGTGACGAGCTCATCCACGCGATCCTGGCCCGGCACATGGCCGCGATCGAGAAGCACCGCGTCGCGATGGTGGCCGCGCTGGGCGAGTCGGGCGAGATGTCCCTGCGAGACTGGGCCACCTGCCTCGTCCTGCCGAGCATCGAGCATCACATCGACGTGGGCACGCCGTCCTGGTACGGCCGGTTCCTCGCCCAGGCCGTCGTGGAGCCCAGCCTGCGCGAATACACGATCCAGGCGCATCTGAACATGCCGTCGTTCCGCCGCCTGGAAGAGCTCGGCCAGCCGCCCGGGCGGGCCGCCGACCCTGAGCTCTCCGCGCAGCGGGGCGCGATGATCCGGCAGCTCATCGTCCACATGAGCGCCGAGCTGGAAGCCGACTTGGCCGATCGCCAGGCCGACCCTGGAACCGCCGAGCGGTCTTGGCGGCGGCTGGGGGACAACCTGATCACCGCCATCACCGGGCTCAGCTCCGCCCTGCGGGAGTAGTGCTGGCTGTGGTGGCCGAGGCGGCGGCGAACCGCTAGCCGTGGTGGCCGCGTGTGCGCCGTACGCCTAGCCGTGGTGGCCGAGTACGCGCCGTACGCCTGCCGCCACCCAGATCGTGGCCAGCCCGGCGTACACGCTCAGCAGCGCCACGCCCGGCGCGGCCAGGATCGTCGCCGTGACGATGGCCACGACGAGCAGGACCGTCCAGCCGTACAGGATCGCCCGTCCGCGCGCCGAGCCGGTATGTACGGCTTCCTGTACCGCGGTGACCAGGGCCATGACGGCCACGCCCGCGGTGCCGACCGTGTCCTGGCCGAGCGCCACGCCCAGCACGAGCACCGCCGCGCCCACGGCCACCAGACCGCAGCACAGCACGGCCACGCGGGCCTCGGCGCCCTCGAAGAGCAGCCGGGTGGCCTTGGCGCGGGCCAGCCGCAGCGTGGTCCACGCCTCGGCGACCCACGCCGCCCAGTGCAGGACCGCGATGATGATGAAGACCACGATGAGCGGCGGGACCGCGGGCAGCAGGAACACCAGCCGGCCGCCACGGAACCCGCCCCGCAGCCGCGCGAGCCGCCGGTAGAGCGGATTGCGCTGCTTCAGCGCCGTCACCAGGAGATCCCTGGCCTGGTCGAAGCCGGGGTCGAGGCGGAGCACCTCGCGGAAGGCGTCCGCCGCCCGCCGGGGATCGCCGAAGGCCAGCGCCGCCCGGCCGTACGCCAGGTGCGCGATGGCGCTCTCCGGGTCCAGCCCCACGGCGTGCGCGGCGGCGGCCGTGGCCTGCTCCGCCTCCCCGAGCTCGGTGAGCGCCACCGCCAGCAGGCTCACCAGGTCGGATTCCTGCGGGTCGATGGCCAGCCCGCGCCGCGCCGCCTCGGCCGCCTGGAGCCACTGACTCTTGGACACGTGGACGCGGGCCAGCAGCTCCCAGATCGGGGCGTACTCGGGCTCGAGCTCAAGGGCCACGTGGAGCGCGGCCATCGCCTCGTCGGGGCGGCGGGCGAGCTGATGCACCTGTCCGGCCACGTAGTGCGTGAGCCACTGGTCGGGCGCCAGCCGGATCGCCTCATGCGCCTCCTCGACCGCCTCGGCCACGACGCCCTGCTGGGCGAGGGCGAGCGCCAGGAAGGAGTGCGCGGTGATGTGCTGCGGATCCTGGGCGAGCGCGCCGCGCAGCTCCCGCTCGGCCTCGGCCGGACGGCGCATCCCCAGCAGGGTCCGCGCCCGCTGTACCGGATCTGCGGTGGTCACCACTTGGCTTTGACCCAGGGCAGCAGCTCGTCCCAGGCGCCGGAGTCGTTGGAGTGCATCACGTAGTTGCGCGCGGTGGCCATCCATTCGCGCACCGCGGTCGGCCGTACGCTCTGAGCCGCGGCCAGCAGATCGGGCGTCGACAGCGGGATGGGACGGCCCGCGCTGATCGACTGCTGGAGCTTGACCTCCACCGCCCGGTCCACCACGCCCTTCAGATCGGCGCCGACGAAATGGTCGGTGACCCGCGCGACCGCGTCGAAGTCCATCTCGGCCAGGGGCTTGTCGCGGCACAGCAGGCGCAGGATGGCCGCGCGGGCCGCCGGGTCGGGCGGCGGGACGAACACCGGCTGGTCCAACCGGCCGGGACGGCGGAACGCCACGTCCACGTACCAGGGGGCGTTCGTGGCCGCCAGCACCAGGACCCCCTCGTTGGCGTTCTGGTCCACGCCGTCGAGCTCGGCCAGGAACTGGTTGACCAGCTGCCGCGTGTGCGCCTGGCGCATGTCCGAGCGGCGGGCGGCCAGCGCGTCGACCTCGTCGAAGAACAGCACGCACGGCCGGTTGCGCCGGGCCAGCTCGAAGGTGGCCCGCAGGTTGCGCTCGCTGGAGCCGATGTACATGTCCAGGATGTCGGCCAGGCCCACGTTGACGAACGACGCGCCGAGCTCTCCGGCGGCGGCCCTGGCCAGGTGCGTCTTACCCGCTCCCGGCGGGCCGTACAGCAGCACTCCGCCACCGGCGCGCTTGCCGTAGGCGGCGAACAGATCCGGCTGCTGGATGGGCAGCAGGAGCTTGACGCGCAGCGACTCCTTGACCGCCTCCATGCCGGCCACGTCGGCGAAGTTGAGCTTGGAGCGCTCGACCTCGGCAGTGGCCCCGTCCACCTGCGCGGGCGCCGACGTGGGCGCCGGCGCGGCATAGGACTGCCCGGGAGGTGCCGCTGCTCCGTACGGCGAGGCGGGCGGTGCCGGTGCCCCGTACGGTGGGGCGGGCGGTGGCGTTGTCCCATACGTCGGGGTCGGCGGGGCCGACAGCCGGGCGGCCAGGTCGGCGTCTCCCACGGACGGATCGCGGGAGACCGCCTCGTGGTAGCGGTAGCCCGCCCGCGCCATGTCCCCCTCGCCGAGCAGCGCCCGAGCCGCCAGCACGCCCACCTTGGGCGGGTAGCCGGGCGAGGCCAGCAACGGCTCGAGCGCGGCCAGCGCGGCGCCGTAGGCGCTCTGCCGGACGAACGCCTCCGCCAGCCCGGTTATGATGCCCGCGTCCTTGGGCGCGAGCACGAGCGCGGCGCGGTATTCGGCCTCGGCCTCGCCGAGATACCCCTTGGCCAGGAGCTGCCCGGCCAGGTGCTGCCGCAGGGGAAGGTTGTCCGGGGATAGGCGGGCCGCCTCGCGGAGCGCCTGGAGACCGGCATCGTCGAGCACGTGCCGTCCCTTCTGTAGCGGGTGGTTTCGGTCGGTCCTGAACTACGCAAGATACCGAAATCAGCTCATACAGGGGCGCATGGGGCGTGAGGCGCGATCATGATCACGTGAGCGGCCGGGGCGGCAGGCCGTCCACTCCCGCCGCCCCCTCCCTCTCGTCCGGCCGGCCGGGTGACGCGGTGGCAACCTGACGCGCCGGCGGGCGCGGCTTTCCGGCCACCGCCCAGTTGCTGCCTGCGGGCGGAAGCGTCGCGGGTCCGGCTTTCGAGGTTTTTGGCTCCCCGAGAACAGTTAACCGTTAACGGGTAACATTTACCGTCTACGACAAGCAACGATAGTCTCCGTCCGGGTGGGACAACATGGGAGGAGAGCCGGTGACGATCATCAATCCGTTGCGCAATCCCCCGCTCGGAGATCAGCTGCTCGTCCAGCTCCGCTCGCTCATCGTGCGCGGCGAGCTGGGTGTGGGCACGCATCTGGTCGAAGGCAGGATCGCGGAGCGCTTCGGGGTGAGCCGCGGGCCGGTCCGCGACGCGCTGCGTCAGCTGGAGATCGAAGGGCTGGTCGAGACGCGCAAGCGGGGCGTCTTCGTCCGCGGGCTGTCCGACAAGGACCTCCTGGAGCTTTACTCGCTGCGCGGCGCCCTGGAGAGCCTGGCCATCCGGGAGGCGATCGTCCGCCTTGAGACCGCCGACTGGGGGCAGATCGACGAGGCTCTCGACCAGATGCGAATCGCGGCCGACCCCGCCGATCCCGCCAAGTTCGCCGCCGCCGACCTCGACTTCCACAGCGGGTTCTACACGCTCGGCGGCAACCGCTGGCTCACCGCCACCTGGGCGCTGCACCGGCCGCTGTTCGCGGCGGTGATGGAGATCACCAACACCGACCGGGACCTGGCCGGCGTCGCCGACGACCACGTCGTCCTGAGGGACGTCGTTCGCTCGGGCGACGTCGACGCCGCGCTGGCCGCGCTCACCGCCCATCTCGACGGCTCCTGCAGCCGGATCCGCACGACGCTGAGCGAGCGCCCGCGCCCACAACCGGCCTTCTGACACGCGCGCCTGGCTGCCCCTCGCCGCCGTGGATCCGAGGACGTCCTGACCGGCGCTCGCTCAGCCGGCCGACCAGCCGCCGTCCACCGGGACGATCGCGCCGTTGATGAACGAGGCGGCGTCGGAGGCGAGGAAGAGGGCGGCGTCGGCCATCTGCTCCGGCTTGGCCATGCTCTCGCCCAGGGCGAGCACGGGGGCGAGGCGGGCGGCGCCGGCCGGGTCGAAGGTGGTGTTGGTCGCGATGCCGGTCATGGTGGGGCCGGGCAGGATGGCGTTGCAGCGGATGCCGCTCTTGGCGTACGCCCAGGCCACGCTCTTGGTCAGGCCGACCACGCCATGCTTGGAGGCGGTGTAGGCGGCCCCGGCCGTGCCGCCGCGGATGCCGGCCTCGGAAGCGGTGTTGACGATCGCGCCGCTGTTCTGGCTCAGCATGTACGGCAGCACCGCGTGCGTGACCAGGAACGTGCCGGTCAGGTTGACGCGCAGCACCCGCTCCCACAGTGAGAGCGGGATGTCGGCGGGCAACGCCATGGTGTCCATGATCCCGGCGTTGTTGCACAGCACGTCGATGCGCCCGTACGCGCTGATCGCGCTCTCGACCAGCGCGGCCACCGAGGCCTCGTCGGAGATGTCGGCCGCCACGCCGATCGCCGCGTCACCGAGGTCGGAGGCGGTCCGCTCGGCGCTGCCGGAGTCGATGTCGCAGGCCACGACGCGGGCGCCGGCCTTGGCGAAGGCGACCGCCATGGCCTGGCCAATCCCGGAGCCCGCTCCGGTGACCAGGGCGACCTTGTTGTCAAAGGTGCTCAAAGAGATGGTCCTTTCAATAAGGCAAGCGGTGGCAGGCTATAACCGGACAATAGTGTCCGGTGACAACGTAACCGTTGGGTCTGATAGGTGTCGAGAGGAGCGCGTGCATGAAGTCGAACATTCGGACTCTGATGTCCGGTTGCTATCGTTGCTGCCATGCCTGACGTACGCCGGATGAACAGAGGCCCCGGCGCCGCGGCCGGGAACCGCGCGGCGCTGATCGCGGCGGCCCGCGACGTGTTCGCCACCGCGGGCTACGACGCGCCGCTCAGCATGGTCGCCCGCACGGCCGGCGTCGGCCAGGGCAGCCTGTACCGGCACTTCCCCGACCGCGTCAGCCTCGCGCTCGCCGTGTTCGAGGAGGGGGTGACCGCGCTGGAGGCGCTGGCCGCCGAACCGGGCGCCACGCTCGACGACGTACTGGCCTTGATCACCGAGCAGGCCATCGCCTCGACCGCGTTCATCGACATGGTGCGCGTGCCCCCCGCGGACCCCCGCCTCATCGCGGTGCGCGACCGCGTGGCGGACCTGCTGACGGACAAGCTCGCCGAAGCCCAGCGCGCTGGGCGGATCCGTCCGGACCTCACTCCCGAGGACCTGGTCATGGCCGTCGGCATGCTCGCGGCGGCCCTCGTCCAGCGGCCGGCACCTGCCCGCCGAGTCGCCGCCGCACGGGCATGGGCGCTGTTGCGCAAGGGGCTGGACGCCTGACCGCCTGCTCTTTTTAGGTCCGCCGGATACTCCATGACCTCAGCTAATGACTATCAGTAGTCATTGGATTACTCTTTGCATGGGCAAAGTTGATGGGCATCAGGAGATGGCGTGCGACCACGGCTGCGGGACGACGTCCGCTACGTGCCCTGTGACGAGGGCGCGTACATCCATGCCGACCACGGGGCATGCACGCTGAAAGGCGCACAGGCGTACGAACTGCTCAAGAAGCTCGCCCCCTACCTGACCGGCGAACACAGCCTGACCGAGCTGACCGCCGCGCTTCCCGCCGACCGCCGCCTGATGGTCGTGCGCCTGGTCGAGACGCTGGCCGGTCAGGGATTCGTCGTCGATGCGGCGGATGAGGAGCCGCACGGCCTGAGCGAGTGCGAGCGGCGGATCTACGCCGCCGAGATCGCCTTCATCCGCTACCGTTTGGCCTCGGCCGAGCGACGGTTCGAGCGGCTACGCGAGGCGCGCGTCACCCTGGCCGGGCACGGCCCGGTGCTGCTCGCCCTGCTGGAAGCGGGCCTGGTCTCCGGCTGGCGGCAGGTCCGCGTGGCGGCCCCCGCCGAGGAGGCCGCCAAGCTGGAGCAGGCCGCGGCACGGGCTCGGCGGGACGAGGCGCAGCGGGTACGCGTGGACCCCGCCCCACCGCTGTGGGCCGACGCCGACGTGGTCTTTCAGATTGGCACGGAGACGGCCGACCTGCTCACGACGGCTCAAGCGTGCCCGCCGGACGTTTCGCTGGGCCAGATCCTGCTCCGCCCCACCGAGGCATGGATCGTCGGCCCCGGCCCAGCGGCCTCGGCCGTCTCGTGCTGGCTCCGTCTGGGCGGTCTGCCGTACCACGATGAGTACGACGATGGCACAGACCTGCTCGCCGGTCCGGTCCCGGCGGTGCTGGTCGCGCAGCCTGCCCTGTCGTGCTTCGCCCGCCTCACCGGCTTGGCGGAGGGGCAGCAGGGGCACGCAACGGCTACCCGGGTGGACCTGCACACGCTGGAGATGTGCCGTCATCGGGTGGTGCCATGGACGTCCGCTGTTCCGTACCGCGACGGCAGGGTGGTTTCGGCGCTCGGCGTAGAGGGTGGCGACGCTGACGGGTTGCGCGCGACGGTCGAGCGACTCCAGGCGGCCGAGCCGATTTCGCCGGAGGAGTTGCTCGAACGGGCGACGCGGTATGTGGACCCCCGCACCGGGCTGCTGAGGACCTTGGATGAGGAAGACCTGGTCCAGGTCCCGGTGTCGGTGTGCCGGGCCGTCGTCTCCGACCCGCGCCGGATCTTGCCCAGCTGGGCGCCCGCGCCGCGAGTTGTCGGCTGGGGCCGGGATCGGCGAACCGCGCGGGTGCGCGCCCTGCTGGCCGCCTGTGCGACGTACGGCGTCCTGACCGCCGAGAACGCCGAAATGTGGGGTTTTGAGCCGCTCACCGGCCGCACACGCCGGGTGCCTGCGCCCGTCTTCTCCGCCGCTGGCCGACCGCCGATCGGGGTGGGCGCGGGATTGTCGTGGTCGGCCGCGCTGGCGGCTGGGCTGCGTTCGCATGCCGAAATGCTGCTGGACACGGACTCCACGACTGGGGAGTGGTCGCGTACCGAGGTGTTGCCGGACACCCATGTCACGGTCGGTGCTCGCGTATCGCCGGACGATGTCGCGGACGCCGAGGTCGCCTACCTGCTCGCACTGCTGCGGACTGCGGGGGAGCGACTTGAGATCCGCGACCTCACCGGTGTGCTCCAGATCCCCGCCTATGCGGTGGCCTGCGGATCCGCGATCTCGATGGCCTGCGCCTCCACACCGGTGCTGGCGTTGCGGGACGCGGTCGAGCGCGCGCTGCTGGCCTGGCAGGCGCGCACCGCGCGCCAACCGGCCTACGGCGACCCGGTGCCGTCGTGGTGGGCGGGCGAGGAGCCGCCAGAGTGGAAGCTCCTCGCGGAGGCGCTGCAGGCGGCCGGGCACGTGCCGGTGGTGGTGCCCATGCACCAGGACGCGGCCGCGGTCGAACTGCTGCCGTACGTGGTGCGAGTGGTGCTGTGTGATGACTGACGCGCCGGCCGACCCGGCGCCGACCGGTGAGTCGCACCCTGTACTGGCCAGCCTCCTGCCGACAGGGGAACACCGCACTGCGCCGCTGCGAGTGGCTCTGCTGGGGTCCGGCCGCCTGCGCGACGCCATCGGGTCGGCGCTGCCGCAGCCGCCCATCCCAAACCACGCCCCTCTCACAGACGCCCGGTCGACGGATGCTCCATCGACGGATGCCTGGCTGTCGGACGTCTCACGGCCGGACGTCCCACTGCCGGATGCTCCGCTGCCGGGCGCTCCACTGACAGAGGCTACCTACGACATCGGCACGCCGGACGTGCTCGTGACGGCCCACGATGCCGACGACACCCGCCACTACCAGCGCGTCTACCGGCAGGCCGTCGCCGCGCGTATTCCCTGGCTGCCCGTACGGACAGATACCGGCTGGGTGCTGATCGGCCCGGCCGCCCGGCCGCCGCGACCGGGCTGCCCCCTCTGCGCCGAGCGCCGCCGCGCGAGCAACCGGGCGGACGCGAGGGCCCGTCGCGCGCTGCGAGAGCAGTACGGTCAGGAGCTGGTCGCCCGGCCATGCGCCTTGGTGACGCCCTTGCTGGCCGCCGCGGTCGGGGCGCTGGTGGCGGCCGAAGCCGACCGGTTGCACCGCGATCCGGCCTCCGCGCGTACCGATCGGGCGCTGTTGCGGATCTCCATCGAGACCGGACTGCTCACCCGGCATTCCGTGCTGCCCGACCCGCTCTGTCCGGACTGCGCCGACCTGCCGGAGGATCGCCCTCGTGTCCCGGCCTTCGGCCCGTCACCCAAATCCGACCCGTACGTCTTCCGGCTACGGAGCCTGACCGGGCGTCAGGCGGAGCTGGAGCGGCTGTACGTGGACGCCGAGACCGGCTTGATCCAATCCCTGGCAACGGGGACGGCGCTTGGCAGCGCCACGGCCGTCGCCCACCTGCGCCCGGTCATCGCCCGCCACGACAGCAATCACGGCTACGGCCGATCCCGCGACTTCGCCTCGGCGCGGTTCACCGCGATGGCCGAGGCGCTCGAACGTCACGCGGGCCTGCGCCCCCGAGGCCGCCGCACCGCCGTCCACGCCCCTTACGCGGAGGTGGCCGATCGAGCCCTGGATCCGCGCACGCTGGGCCTGTTCCCGGACGAGTGGTACGGCCGGCCGGACTTCCCCTTCGTCCGCTTCGACCCGGTACGGCCGACAGCCTGGGTATGGGGCTACTCCTTCGCCCGTGCCGAGCCGCTCCTCGTGCCGGAGAGCTACGCCTACTACGGCCCACGGCCCGAGGGCGATCCCGGATTCGCCTATGAGTGCTCCAATGGATGCGCGATCGGCGGCTGCCTGGCCGAAGCGGTCTTCCACGGCCTGCTGGAGGTCGCCGAACGGGACGCGTTCCTGGCCACTTGGTACGCCCGCTTGCCCGCCCCGCGAGTTGACCTGGACTCGGCTGCGGACCGGAGCATCCCGATGACCGCCGCCCGGATCCGTCACGACCTCGGCTACGAGGTGATGGCCTTCGACATCACCCTGGAGCAGGGCGTCCCGGCCTTCTGGACGATGGCGGTGGACCGGGTCGCCGGCCCCGGCCGGCCGTACACAATGTGCGCCGCCGCCGCCCACCCCGACCCCGAGCATGCCCTGGCCTCGGCGCTGGCCGAACTCGGACCCGGCATCGAGGGTCTGGCGCGCCGCTACGACGCCGAGCAGGCCGCGTGCCTGCTGGCCGCGCCCGACCGAGTACGCGAAATGGACGACCACGCCCTGCTCTACGGGCATCCCGACGCCTTCCGTCGGCTGGCGTTCCTGCCCGCCGACGGGCCGCGCCTGCCGATCGCTGGGACCTGGCCCACCAGAGACGACCTGGCCGGTGACCTCGCCGAGCTGGTCGGCCGCTATCTGGCGACCGGGCTGGACGTGATCGCCGTCGACACCACCGGTCCCGAGCAGCGCGCGGGCGGCTTCGCCTGCGCGAAGGTGCTGGTGCCCGGCACCGCGTCGATGACCTTCGGCCACCGCTTCCGCCGTACCCACGGTTTGCCCCGTCTGCTGTCGCTGCCGCGCCTGCTCGGCTATCGGGAGCGCGACCTGTGCCCCGGCGAGCTCAACCCCGACCCCCACCCGTTCCCATGACGACCGCCATGGACGCGGCGGGCGCGGCGATCCGCACCTATCTGGAGGCCCTGCGGGGTCGCGCGCCAGGCCCGGCCGACTGGAGCGCCGCCCCGGCGCGGTACAAACGCTACTTCGGTGCCACCCGCCTCCCACTGCCCTCCGGCCCGGTCGGCGAACTGCTGCGCGACCTGCTCGGCCTGGTCCGCGTCGACTGGGTTCATCCGGTCGACGAGCAGGGGCGGCCGGTCGAGGGAGCGCCGAGGATCACCGTGGGCCGTCCGGCGCCCTCTGGCGGCGGGCTCTATCCGATCGAGGGCTACCTCGCCGGGGGCGGTCCCGGTCTGCCCAGCGGCTTGTTCCACTACGACCCGGTGCATCACGCCCTGGAGACGCTGCATCTCGGCGACCACCGCCAGGCACTCACCGGCCTGCTCGCCGCGCCCCCTCCCGAGCCACCCGATCTGGTGCTCGTGCTGTCCGCCGTCTTTTGGCGTACCGGGTTCAAGTACGGCGATTTCGCGTATCGCCTGCAATGTCAGGAGATCGGGGCCCTAACCGCCCAGGCCCTCGCGCTGGCCGAGAAGCAGAGTCTGGGGGCATCGGTCCACCTGCTGTTCGACGACGCTGCGGCTGACCGGCTGCTTGGTCTGGACACCGCCGCGGAGAGCGTGCTGGCCGTGCTCACTCTCACAGGCACCCCCCATGAGCCGGTACGGCAGGACGACGCCGCCCACCCCCCGCGTCGGTCCCCAGCCGATGATCTCGCCCCCCGGCCCGCCCACTCCCGGCGTCGGCCCACAGCTGATGGTCTCGCCCCCCGGCCCGCGGACCCGCCGCCGATCAACGACCGGCTGCCCTACCTGGCCGCTCTACATGCCGCCACTCGGACCACCACATCGGTGCGCGATGGCGGTCTCGCCAGTCCCGAGCCTGTCGCCACTCGGACCACGGCCTTGGCCTGCGACCTTGCCGATCCCGAGCCCACCGTCGCCTGTACCAGCGCCTCGGCCTCCGATGTCTGTCCCGCTGATCCCGAGCCCACTGCGCCGCCAGGAGGAGGAGAAGAGTTCTCGCTGCCGGACATCACCCCCATACGGCTCGCCGACGGCATTCCCCACCGGGCCTCGCCCATCATCGGATACCGGCCCGAGCCGATCAGCCCCCAGACGCTCGCTCAGATCCTCGCCGCCGCCTCCGCCACCTACCCCGGCGACCTGTCCAGCATCTCGCCGACGATCACGCTGTACGTGCTCGCGCTGCGTGTCCATGGCCTGCCGGTGGGGGCCTACCACTACAACGCCGAACGGCGGGCCCTGCTACGGATCGCCGCCGAGCCCGCCGCACGGATCACCGGCGGACCGCTGGCGCCCAACACCCGCGTCGGTCTGCGGAGTGCGGCGGCGGTACTCGTTCCGGTGGGCGACCCGGTGGGTGGCGTCCGGTGGTTCGGTGACCGCTGGTACCGCCTCCAGCAGGCCGAGACGGGCCTGGCCGTCCACCGCGCCACGCTGGCCGCCGCCGCGCTCGGTCTCACCTCACGCATCCACTCCGACGGCACCACCCCCGCCACTGAGGCGGCACTCGGTCTGACGGGCAGTCGCAGGCAGGCGTTGAGCTTCCTGCTGCTCGGCAGGCCCCCCGCAGGCCCGTCGCTCATCCGGCGTCTCCCCGCCCCGGCGGTGGACGGCGTCGGCTCAGGCGACGGCACCACACCTACGACAAGCGTGGGTGCCATCCATCCCCCATATGAAGGGAGAAAGGAAAACCATGTCCGACAAAATCCAGCTCGACCTTGACGGTCTGGTGGTGGACAGCATCGAGGTGCTGCCCGCCGACTCCATCGAGTTCCTCACCACGGGCCACGGCATGACCGAGAACGCCGCGTCGTTCGGCTGTTTCTGCGGCGGCGGTAGCTGCCTGGCCCTCCCGTCCGACGAGATCTGACCGAGATCACGTCCTGATCAGGTGTGCCCGAGCCCGAGGGCGCGGGCACACCGCTCCGCCGTCGCGAAAGCCGGGAACGTCCCGAACGGCCCGGCCAGCTTGAACGGCTCGAAAGGTGATGCGCATGCCCCAGAGCAGTCACGCGGACCAGGGCGAGGCTCGCTCGGTTCTCTCGCCGGTGTTCGGGGTTCGAGTGGCGGGGATGGCGGTCGGCGACCTGGAGGACCTGCGCTTCACCCGCACCTGGTCGCTCGTCGACGAACTGCTGGAAACCTCGGCCATGGTGGCGAGCGAGGGCGCGGCCCTGTCCGAGGCACTGCACGAGGTGATCGGCGACAATGCTCGGCCCGACCTCAAACCGCTGCTGGTCGCGCTGCGCCGGGCGCTGTTCAGTGCGCGTGCCCCGCGGGCTCGTACCCGATCGGAGGAGGTGATCCGGGCACTGCCGGACGGCCTTGACCAGCGGATCACAGCGTGGCTGGGCCATCTGGAGCGGCGCGGCGCGCTGGAGGGCGCGCTGCCCGGCGTGCTGGCGGCGGAGCGGCGCGAGAAGACGACGCGGCTGCGCGAGGTCGTCGCCGCCGACGCCTTCCGCCAGGGCCTGGCCCAGAGCAGCCCGGTGCTGTCGGCCGAGCTGGACAAGTGGCTGGCCGGCCAGGCGGACGCCGTACCTGGGCGGCAGACACTTCTGCGGCTGACCCGCTATGTGGCCCGGGTGGCGGCCAAGACCAGCCCGTACGCGACCTTCACGGCCGCCGGGTTCGGCCACTGGACGGAGCACGGACCAGCGGTGGTTCCCGCTCAACGTCTGGTACGTCGGGGTGTGGCCGAGCTGCACCCGTTCGTCGTCGAACGGATCTGGCAGGCGCTCGCCGACCGGCCCGAGCTGATCGACCGGGTACGGCTGCGGGTCAATCCCTCGGCTACAGAGGACGAGGGCCGGATCTGGTTCCTCGGCGCTGGTCCGAGCGAGCCGATCAGAAGCGTCCCGGCCGTCGACGCCGTACGCGCTGTGCTGGACGCCGTCCGTACCGCGACGTACCCGACCGAGCAGGCGCTGCGTGCTCGCTTCGGACACGACGGGCAGGTGGCGCGGGTCGTGGCGGTCCTGCTGGAGGCGGGGCTGCTGGAACGGCGGCGTCCCTACGCCGACCAGTCCGGCGACCCCCTCGGCGAGCTGATCGCCTGGCTGCCCGCCGGCCATCCCGCCGCCGGCGCGCTGCGGCGGCTCGAGGAGGCGGTGGCCACCTACCCCGATCTGACCTGTGCGGCCGAACGCGCCCGCCGAGCCCAGCAGATCGACGAGCAGGCGCGGGGCCTGAGCCTGGGGGAGGGGCCAGTGGGACTCGTCACCCCGAGTCCGGAGACGACCCTGTTGATCGGCGGCGTGACCCGATGCGGCAAGGAGCGGTGGCGGACGGTCTTCGAGGATCTGGACGCCGTACGCGAGCTGCTGGGGCTGCTGGACATGGACCTGCCGGTCAAGCTGGCAGCCACCGCTCTGTTCCGGGAGAAATACGGGCCGTCCGCGTCGGTACCGTTCCTGAGGTTCTACCGGCAGACCCACCAGGCCGCCGAACTGCGAGCCCTGCTGCACCCGCCGCCGGGCGGAAACCCCGGGGACGGCGCCCCCGCCCTCGCCGAGCTGCGCCGCCAGACGTGGCGGACGCTGCGGGCCGCGGGCGAGGACCCGTCGGGGGCGATCCGGGTCGATCCCGCGCTGGTGCGCAAGCTCGCCGCCGGTTGGCCGCGCTATGTTCGCGCGCCCCGCTCCATCTGCTGTTACGGCCAGGCGCTGACCACGCCGCAGGGGCCGGGCTTGGTGGTCAACACCATCGCCTGCGGGTACGGCCGGGGGCTGGGCCGCCTGCATCACCTGCTGGCGCGGGTCACCGACGGGATCTCCGTGCTGGACCGCCACGAGATCTCCGCGCCGGACCGCTACGAGATCTCCGCGCTCGACCGTCACGAGACCCCGGAGCTCGACCGCCACGAGGTGGATGAGTGCCTGGGGGCGTTCGGTACCAGTCTCAATCTGCGGCCGGCGGTGGGGCGGGCGATCGACTATCCCTTCACCACGGACGACAGCCCGGACGCCCTGACACCGGCGGAACTGCGGGTCGCCTACGAGGCCGAGCGTCAACTGGTCGTGCTGCGCGATGCGGACGGTTCCGAGGTACGTCCGATGCATCTGGGGCTGCTCGCCCCCTATCTGCTGCCTCCCGCGTACTCGTTCCTGGTGCGCGTTTTCGGTGAGCCACCGGTGGCCCTGCCGCCCGGCCGACGGCTGGGTGGCAGCCAGGAGGGCGGCGGCCAGGAGAGTGGTGGGTGGCGGTGGCCGCGGTTGGAGGTGGGGCGGGTCACACTGGCCCGCGCCCACTGGCGGCTGCCCGCCGGGGAGCTGCCCACCCCCGGGAAGGGGGAGAGCGAGGCGGCCTACCTGGTGCGGTTCGCCCGTTGGCTTGCCGAGCACGGCATCCCGCGCCGGTTCTTCGCCCGGGTCATCCCCGCGGACAGGGCGAAGGGCTTTTTCACCAAGGCACGCAAGCCGCTGTACGTGGACGTGGCCAACTGCTTCCTGTTGTTCGACCTGGCCCGCGCCGCGAGCGACCCCGGCGATCTGGTGGTGCTGGAGGAGGTGCTGCCCGACCTCGCGGACAACCCGCGCTACGGCGACGACGGGACGCGTGTCACCGAGTACATGTTCCAGCTCACCGCCACGGGAGAGCGCCCATGACCACTCCCGTGGAACCTGGGGTGGTGCCGGGTTGGATCAGCGCCCACCTTTTCCATGCGGGGTCCCTCGACGACCTGATCGCGCAGGTGATCGCGCCCCTGGAGGGGGAACTGCGGGAGGAGCTGGCCGGGTTCTTCTTCCTGCGCTACTGGGAGGGTGGCCCTCACCTGCGGCTCAGGGTGAAACCGCGGGGTGGCGCCGACGCCGGGCGGATTCGCGGCCTGATCCGGCGGCGGGCCGATGCCTACTTCGCCGAGCATCCGTCGGCGCGTGGCCTTCCTGCCGTCGACTACCAGGCGCTGGCGGCCCGCCTTGCCCACGCCGAACGCCGGGCCGAGCACGACGACCGCCTGTACCCCAACGACTCGGTGGAGTTCATCGCCTACCTGCCCGAGCACGACGTCTACGGCGAGGGAGCCTGTATCGCGGCCGTGGAGGAGCATTTCACCGACTCCAGCCGCCTGGCGTGCGGGATCCTCGCCACCGGTCCCGATCAAGGGCGGCGGGCGGCGATCGGCTTGGCCGCCTACACCCTCACCATGGCCGCCTGCCTCCCCGACCCGCAGGCCGCGGCACAGGCCTTCGCGCTCCGGCTCGGGGCCACTCCGGTGCCACCTGACGTGGAAGAGGTCTTCCGGAGCGAGGCCGACGGCCTGCTGCGGCAGACCCGGCGGCTGTGGAACCGGCCGGTCTCAGGGCCGCTGGCAGCCTGGTCGTCCTCCATCCGTACCCTGCGCGACCGCCTGACCAACCTCGGCGCCGCCCTGCCCGACCCGGCCGACCTGGGATCACCGGCGGCCTTCCTGGCCGGCGCACCGGAGCCCCCAAGCCTCACGGCCCCTGCCGTCCCGTACATCCTGTTGCGCTGCACGCATCTGCTGCACAACCGGCTGGGCATCACCCCCGCCGCCGAAAACCGCCTGGCCCTGCTGACCTTGCGTACCCTGGCCGCACTTCACGAGAGGTGAATTCGCCATGACCCCCCTCCAGCCGTCCCGCTGGCACAGCGTCCACATCTCCTACCACGACGTGCCAGGCCAGGACGACCTGCTGCTGGACGCCGTCGGCCCGCTGTTGCGCCACTTGAGCGGCACCGTCGAGGCCGTCAACGTGCTACGGCACTGGCGCCGGGGTCCCCACCTGCGGCTGAACGTCAAGACCGACCCCGCCACCTGGGCGGACACCGTACGGCAGGCCATCGACGAAATCATCGGCTCCTACCTGCGCGCGCACCCCTCCACCGCGGTCCTCGACCAGCGCGCGCTGCTCGCCCAGCACCGGGTGCTCGCCGAACAGGAGAAGGACCCCGGCCCGCTCACCCCCTGGTATCCCGACAACTCCCTCCACAACGCCCCCTACGACGCCCGTCACCAGGCCCTGGACGAGGATGCCGCCGACCTGCTGGCCGACTTCTACTCCGACAGCACCCCGCTGCTGCTCGACACATTGCGACATGTCCGTTCGGGCCGGGACACCAAGGAGGGGCTGGCCATGGCGCTGATGCTGGCCACCTCCCACACCGCCATGGGCCCGATCACCCGCAGCTTCGTCTCCTACCGCTCCCACGCCGAAGGCTTCCTGGCCCGCTGCGCCGACCCCGACGCCATACGGGCCGGCTTCGAACGGGATTACCAAGCCAGGCGAGAGGAGCTGACCGGCAGGGTGCGCGCGGTCATCGCGACCCTCGACGGCACCACCGGTGTGCCCGTCCCTTTCGTCCGCGAATGGGCCGCTCTGATCGCCGAGTACGGCCGCCGCGCCCAACCGCTGATCGCCCGCGGCCGGCTCATCCGCCCCGGATCCCACCAGGAAGCACTCGCCATCCCGAGGCTCAGCGACTTCCACCGGCTGATGTTCTCCAGCCAGACCTACCACGACCGCGTCTTCGCCGATCCGGACTTCCTGCGCTACCGCGTCCTGATCAACTACACCTACCTGCAGAACACCCGGCTCGGCATCACGCCGCCGACCCGCTTCCGCATCTGCCACCTGGCGGCCAACGCGGTGGAGGAGGTCTACGACCTGTCGGCGCTCGGCCTGATTCGCGCGTTCGTCGAGGCCCACCCGTGAAATTCCGCGCGTTCGTCGAGGCCCGCCCCTGAAACCTCCACCCGCTGTCATCCCCGGGATGAGGCATGGGACATCCTCACATAGTGCCGATCGTGAGGGAGACCATGGAAAACGCGGACGATGTCACGGCCTCGCCCGAGACGATGCTCGACGTGCTGGAGCGTCGCGCGGCCGTCGCGCCGGAGGCGGAGCTCGTGCGGTTCGAGGATGGCACGTCGCTCCGCGTCGAGGAGTGCCGGGCGCGGGCCACCGCCGTCGCGCGCGGGCTCGCGGGTCTGGTGTCCCCTGGCGATCGGGTCGTCACGTGCCTGCGTCCTGGTCCGCGGTTGGTCGAGGTGATGTTCGCCCTGGCCAGGCTCGGTGCCGTCGAGGTGCCGCTGGCGCTGGACGCCCGGCTTCCCGCGGCTCGGCACCTCACCGGGGCCACGGGGGCGCGCGTGCTCATCGCCGGGACGGACGCCGTACATGACAATCCCGACCTCGGCGCCCTGGCCGCGGAGATGGAGCGCGTGGTGCTCGTGACCGAGCGGGCGCGGGCCGAGCTGGCGGGGTCGGTGGACATGGACGACCTGCTCGCCGCGCCGCGCCGCCTGCCGGAATGGCGTCCGGGACCGGCGGATCCGGCCGTCGTCATGGCGACCTCGGGCACCACCGGCCGGGCCAAGGGCGCGCTGTTGCCACATTTCGCCGGCGTCCGGCAGGCCCGGCGGGTGGCCAGGGCCATGGGGTACGAGCCAGGGGACGTGCTGTTCAACGTGTTCCCCTGGAACCACATCAACGTCAGGCACGCGGGGTTGCTGCCCGCGTTGATCTCCGGCGCCACGCTGGTGGCCCACTCGCGCTTCTCCGCCTCCCGGTTCTGGGACATCTGCCGGCGGGAGGGGGTCACGGCGTTCAACTTCATGGGCGCCGTGGCGGCCATCCTCGAACGGGCTCCGGCCACCGAGTCCGACCGTCTCCACCAAGTGCGCCGCGCCTACGGGGGACCGGCGCCGGAAGCCCTGACGAGGCGTTTCCAGGACCGGTTCGGCGTGCCGCTGCTGGAGGCGTACGCGTGCACCGAGCTCGCCGACGTAGCGGTGAGCACGGCCGGTGTCCGGCGGCCGGGCTCGGCCGGCCGGCCCGTCCCGGAGTACGAGGTGGTGATCAGGGACGAGGACGGCCGGCCGCTTCCGGCGGGACAGGTCGGGCAGATCACCGCGCGGCCCAGAGCGGGGTCGATCATCTTCAGTGGGTACGCAGGCGACGACGCCGCCACGGGGAAGGTGCTGCGCGACGGCTGGTTCACGACCGGGGACCGTGGCCGGCTCGATGACGACGGTTTCCTCTATTTCGCCGGCCGCCGCGCCGACGTCATCAGGCGGCGCGGCGAGAACATCGCCACCTGGGACGTGGAGCAGGTGGTGGCCGCGATGCCGGGCGTCCTCGACGTGGCCGCGGTGGGTGTTCCCTCCGAGCTGACCGAGGAGGAGGTGCTGGTGGCGGTGAGCGCCGCGCCCGGAGCCGTCGTCCGCGCGCCGGAGGTGTACGCCTGGTGCCTCGACCGGCTCCCGCGCCACGCCGTTCCGCGTTACGTGCGCGTACTCGACGACCTGCCGCGCAACGCCGCCACGAAGGTGGTCAAGGGTGAGCTGCGCGGCGACGGCGTGCCACCGGACGCGTGGGACGCCGGCGCGGGGATCGCCTGACCGCGCGGGCCGTCGGACAGGCGGTCGTCTGACCGCACGAGCCGCCGGACAGACCGCCATGGCCGGCCGGACCGCTGGACAGACCGGGATGGTCGCGCCCCGGCGATCCCGCGCTCTACGTTCGAGCCGTCAATACGTGCCGCTGAAAGGAGCGGGTGTGCCGGACAGGTTGCGGGTTCTGGACCTCACCGACGAGCTGGCCTTCAACGGGGCGAGGCTGCTGGTGGGGCTCGGGGCCGACGTCGTACGCGTCGAACGTCCGGCCGCTGCGGTGCTGTCGCGCGCGGAGACCCTGCACTGGCACGCGGGCAAGCGGATCGTGGGCGTACCCGAGAGCGCCGAGGTCCTCGACGGGCTCGTGGAGCAGGCGGACGTGGTGATCGAGAGCGGCCCGCTCGAAGAGCTCGCGGGCGTGCGCGCGGGATCCGGCGCGGTGTCGTCGCGCTGGCCGCAGGCCGTCCACGTCGTGGTCACGCCGTTCGGCACGAGCGGCCCCCGGAGCGCCTGGCGAGCCGACGATCTCGTGGCCGCGGCCGCCGGTGGCATGGGCTGGCTGGGCGGGCAGCCCGGTGGGCAGCCCAAGCCACCGCCCCGCGAGCAGGCAACCCAGCTCGCGGGGGCGCACGCGGCCATCGCGGCGCTGCTCGGCGTCATCGCCCGCGACCGTACCGGGCGGGGGCAGCTCATCGACGTCTCCGTGCAGGAGGCGGTGGCCGCCACGCTGGAGACGGCCGCCATCTCCTGGATCCACGCCGGCCGGTACCCCTCTCGCAACGGCGGGGTGTACGAGCACGTGGCGCACCGCGTCTTCCGCGCCGCGGACGGTCATGTCGCGGGCGGATACTCCGGCAGTGACCGCATGTGGACGGATCTGCTCGCCTGGATGGCGGAGTCGGGCGAGGCGGCGGACCTGACCGAGGAGAAGTGGTCCGATCCCGTCTTCCGCTGGCGGGGCCGTGAGCACGTGGACGAGATCGTGGCCAGGTTCGTGGCCAAACGCTCCGCCGCGTCGGTGGCCGAGGAAGGACGCGCGCGGGCGCTGCCGTGGGCGGAGGTCGCCACGGCAGCGCGCCTGCCCGCCAACCCCCAGCTCGTCGCGCGCGGCTTCTTCACCCGCATCCTGGGCGAGGGCCTGCCGGCGGACGGTGTCACGGACGTGGGCTTCCCCTTCCCCGCCGCGGAGCCACCGCGCCCGGTACGCCTCACCGAACCGCGTCCCGCCCCCATCGAGGCCCCCTGGCGGACCGCGCACCCCCGGGGCCGCCGGGCGGCGACGGGCACCGGACGTCCGCTGGCGGGGGTCCGTGTTCTGGACCTGACCTGGGTGCTCGCCGGCCCGTACGCGACCAAGACGCTGGCGGAGCACGGCGCGGACATCATCAAGATCGAATCCCGGCACCGGCAGGATCCCACGCGCTTCGCCCCGTCGATGAGGCTGCGCCCCGACGCCGGGTTCGACGACAGCGGCTACTTCATCAACTTCAACCGGGGCAAGCGCGGCGTCGCGCTCAACCTGCGTACCGAGCCGGGCCGTGAGGTGCTGCGGCGGCTCGTCGCCGAGTGCGACGTGGTCATCGAGAACTTCAGCCCCGGCGTGCTCGCCAAGTGGGGCCTGTCCTATGACCAGATGGCGGAGCTGAATCCCGGCGTCATCCTGGTGTCGATGGCCGGGGTCGGGCAGAGCGGGCCGTGGCGGGACGCGGTGACCTTCGCCGACACGCTCGCCGCCATGTCCGGGCTCACCAGCGAGACCGCCGATCCCGGGGAAGGCCCGCAGGGGCTGACGTTCGGGCTGGGGGACATGGTGGCCGCCAACTCGGCCGTCCTGGCCGTGCTCGACATGATCACGGCTGGTCGGGCGGGGCATGTGGATCTCTCCCAGCTGGAGGCGATGGCCGCGTCCATGGGAGCGGCCGTACTCGAAGCCGAGCTCGGGGACTCGCGTGCCGGAGGCGAGGTCGGCGGCTCGCGCGCCGAAGCCGAGCCCGGGGACCCGTGTGCCGTGGTGCGGCCCAATCGGCATCCGCGGATGGTGCCGCACGGTGTCTATCCGACCAGTGGCGATGATCGCTGGCTCGCGCTGGCCGTACGCGGGGACGAGGAATGGCGGCGCCTCGCCGAGCACGCCGGAGTGCCGGAGCTGGCCGCGTTGGCGTCTGCCGGGCTGGAGGAGCGCCGCGGGCGCGAGGACGAGATCGACGACGCCCTGGCAGTCTGGTGCTCGCGACACGACGGCGCGTCACTGGCGGCCGAGCTGCAAGGGCTGGGCATCGCCGCCGCCGTCGTCGCCACCGGGCGGGACCTGGTGGAGGCCGACGAGCACCTGGCCGCGCGTGGCTTCTACCCGGTGCTGGAGCACCCGATCGCGGGTCCGGTACGGCACGAGGGCATCGTGATCCGCATGTCCGACACTCCCGGAGCGCTCACGGCACCGGCGCCACTGCTCGGCGAGCACACCGACGCGGTGCTGCTGGAGCTGCTCGGCATGGACGAGGAAGAGCTCGCCCGGCTACGCGACGCCGGCGTCCTGGAATGACACCCGCCCCCCTGACCACGACCTTCTCCCCGCGGCTGAAGTCCGGGGCCTCGACACTCAGGAGTTTCGATGAACCAGCCGGTCCTGGACGTACGGCGCGACGGAGGGACGGCCACGATCGTCATCGACCGGCCGCCCGCCAACGCCGTCGACCCCGCGATGATCGAGGAGTTCTTGGAGATCATCCCCGAACTGGCCAAGGACGTCACGGTCCGCTGCCTCGTCATCCGCGGCACCGGCCGCTTCTTCGTGGCGGGGGCGGACATCGCCGTGATGCGGGACCTCTCGACGGCCAACCACGTGAAGATGCGCCGCTGGATCGAGGTGCAGCGCCTGCTCGAACTGGCACCCAAGCCGGTGATCGCGGCGATGAACGGTCACGCCCTGGGCGGCGGCGCCGAGCTGTCCCTCGCCTGTGACCTGCGCATCCTGGCGGCCTCGGCGACGATCGGCTTCCCCGAGATGAACCTGGGCTTGTTCCCGGGGGCGGGCGGCAGCCAGCGCCTGCCGCGCCTGCTCGGTCCGCATCGGGCCAAGCGGCTGATGATCGACGGCACCCGCCTGTCGGCCGGTGAAGCGCTCGACCTGGGGCTGGTCGACGTGGTGGCCGACGACCAGGACTTCGACCGGGTGGTGGCCGAGCACGCCGAGAGTCTGGCGGCCAAGCCGACCGGGACGATCGGCCTGCTCAAGCACGTCGTGGACGCCGGGTACGCCCTGCCGATCGAAGAGGCGCTCGAAGTGGAGCGTGAGGCGGTCATGGAGCTGATCCACACCGACGATGCCGCCGAAGGACTCCAGGCCTTCCTGGACAAGCGCCCGCCTCGGTTCACCGGAAGCTGATGATCGCGGGGCATCCGAGCTGTCGCCGGATGCTGACGACCGCGGATGTCCGGTCTGATCCCGGACAGGCGCGCGCCCCGGTTCACCGACCCGCCCGGACAAGCGCGCCAGAGAGGTTCACCGACCGCGGATGTCCGAAGTGCTCACTCCGGACATCCGCGGTTTTCAGCCGTCGTAGCCGGTCACCAGCGCGGTGTCGGTGTTGAGGTCGCCGACCTTACGGGCGCCTCCCGGGTTGCCGAGCGGCTCGTCGCGGCCGGCCAGCACCTCGGTGAAGAAGTCCTTGGCGTCCTGGAGGAAGAGCGTGCGCGTCTCGTCGCCGCGCGCCGTACGGTCGACGAAGATCGCCTCAACCGGGCACTCCGGCTCGCAGGCCCCGCAGTCGATGCACTCGGCGGCGTTGATGTAGCTCTTGCGGTCGCCGACGTAGATGCAGTCGACGGGGCACACGTCCACGCACGCGCGATCGTTGACGTCGATGCAGGCCGGGCCGATGACATAGCTCATGGATCTCTCCTGTCTTCTGGGTGGGGTACGGGGTCAGGCGGCGTCCGTGGAGTGGCCGGGGAAGAGGGCCAGTTCGGGGTCGAGTTCGACGGCGGCGTTGTTCACCGCGGTGGCCACCTCGCCGAAGCCCACCGACATCAGGCGGACCTTGCCCGCGTGCTCGGTGAGGTCGCCGGCCGCGTACACGCGGGGCAGGTTCGTCCGCATGCGCTGGTCCACCAGGACGGACCTGCCACGCAGTTCCAGGCCCCAGTCCGCGAGCGGGCCGAGGTCGCTGATGAATCCGAGGGCCGCGATGACGGAGTCCGCGGGCAGGGCCCGGTCCCCCTCGCCTCGCGTACGCAGGTGCGCCTTCTCGACCCGCTCGCCGCCGGACAGGGAGACCACCTGGCTGTCGACCACGATGCGGACCCCCGCGACCCGGGCGGCCTCGACGCCCGCGGCGTGCGCGCGGAACGCGGCCCGGCGATGCACCAGGGTGACCGACCTGGCCAGGGGCGCGAGGGCGAGCGACCAGTCGACCGCGCTGTCCCCGCCGCCCACGACGACGACATCGTGGCCGGCGTGTTCCGACGGGTCCGGCACGAAGTACGTCAGCCCCCGGCCGAGCCATTCCTCACCGGCCGGCAGCGGACGCGGGGTGAACGTCCCGATGCCCGAGGTGAGGATGACGGCCTGCGCGTGTACGGCCGTGCCGTCGGACAGCACCACCACAGGCCGCTCATTCTCGTCGCGGCGCAGCTCGACGGCCTGCCTGCCCAGCAGGTAGACCGGGTCGTAGGCCGCCGCCTGGGCCGTCAGCGCGTCCACCAGCGAGCGCCCGAGTATGCCGGGGATGCCGGCCACGTCCCGTACTTCCTTCTCCGGGTACAGCGCCGAAATCTGCCCGCCGACCTGAGGCAACGCGTCCACGACCACGGACCGCAAGCCGCGGAAGCCCGCGCAGTAGGCCCCGTAGAGGCCGGTCGGTCCCGCTCCGATGATCACGATGTCGGTCTGGATCATGCTGATTCCACCTGGGTCCTCCCGGTAGTCGCCTGTCAAGCCACGGAAGCTACACACCCCGGCGACGGGAACTCGCAGGTCGCGGACCGCTGACCGGAACGCGGCTCGCTCAGTGGGACACGGTCCGCTGGGCGGGATGATCCGCTGGGCCGCCCGGCCGGGTCGGTGGTGAACTGCGTGTCGTGGTCGAGCGGCGCATCTGAGCGCCTCTACCGGCCACCCGACAAGCCATGGGAAGCGGAGGCGAGAATGAGTGCAGAGGCGGGTGCGCCGGCTGCGAGCGGGGGTGTCGCCAGACGCCGGCCGTCACGACGGGGCAAGCTGCCCGGACGCCAGGACTGGTCGAGCTGGCCCCACTACCAGGGTGCCGACAGCGGGTTTCGCGGCTACTGGTATCCGGTGGCGTTCTCCTCGCACATCACGGGAAAGCCCAAGGCGATCACCCTGCTCGGCGAGCGCATCGTCGTCATCCGTGACGGCGGCAAGGCGTACGCGCTCAAAGACCGGTGCCCGCACCGGGGCGTGCCGCTGAGCTACGGCAACCAGCAGTTCCCCGGCACGATCTCGTGCGCGTACCACGGCTGGACCTTCGACCTGGAGACCGGCGATCTGAAGGCGGCGATCACCGACGGGCCGCAGTCGCCGATCTGCGGGAAGGTGACCCAGCCCACCTACGAGGTCGAGGAACGCCTCGGCATGGTGTGGATCTTCGTGGGGGACGGCGAGGACGCGCCGCCCATCGACGACCAGCTCCCCGAGGAGCTGCGCGACAACCCCGCAGTGATCGGCGCGCGGATCCAGGCGCGCGAGGGGAACTGGCGCTTCGCCTGCGAGAACGGCTATGACGAGGGGCACGCGAAGTACCTGCACCGCACCGCGTTGTGGCGGCTGTTCAAGGCCATGCCGGTGTGGAACGAGACGCGGATCGAGCGCCGCGGCCGCTGGATCTACCGGGTGCAGGAGGCCCAGCACTGGGACGCCGACTTCCCGGGTCTCGGCCGGTGGAACAACCAGGCGTGGTTCAAGCTCAAGCCGCCGAAGCAGGTCGCCAACATCGGCAACACGGGCAGCCACCGGAAGGTGAACCCGGCCATCGCCGCCGAGGACTTCCCCGGCTTCGCCTCGGTGAGCATGCCGGGCGTGCTGCGCATCGTCTACCCGACCTTCATCCACTACGAGTTCTACGTGCCCGTCGACGCCGACAACCATCTCTATGTCGGCGCGATGGCCAACTTCGAGAAGGGCGTCAAGACGCTGCCCTTCTACGCCAAGTATCTCGGCGCCGTCCGCTGGCTCTTCCACGGCCAGTTCTCCGGCCAGGACAAATGGATGGTCGAGGTGACCGACGCGCCGCCGGAACGGCTCTATCGTCCCGACGACTCGCTCCTGCAGTGGCGCAAGCTCGCCGAGGACGTCACAGAGGAGCGCATCGAACGGCTGCGCGCCTCCGGGCTCGCCGTCGACGACCCCCGGCCGCCAAAACAGGACGTCCGGCCTCCGAAGCAGGCCGGCTGATGGCCAGGATCGTCCTGGGCGTGGGCGCGTCCCACTCCACGCTCATGAACACGCACTGGGACCAGGTCGAGCACAAAGACGACGCCGAACGGTTCCGCGACGCGCTCGGCACGGCCCGCGACGCCCTCGCCGCGGCCCGTCCCGACGTGGCGATCATCATCGGCTCGAACCACTTCCGGGGGTTCTGGCTGGACCTGATCCCCGCCTTCACCCTCGGGGTGGACCAGGTCGTCTCCTCCGGAGAGGCCGGGACACCGTCCGGACCCCAGCGCACCAACCCGGCCGTAGCCCAGGCCGTCGCCGAATCCCTGGTGGCAGCGGGCATCGAGGTGGCGATCTCGGCGAAGCTGCAGATCGACCACGGCCAGAGCCACGCGATCCAGTACCTCCTGCGTGACCTCGACGTGCCGGTGATCCCGCTGGTGGTCAACGTGTTCGCCACGCCGCTGCCGCTCATGCGGCGCTGCGTCGAGCTCGGGCGCAACATCGCCGCCGCGGTGGCGGCGCTGCCGGACGAGCTGCGGGTCGCCGTCATCGCCTCGGGCGGCCTGTCGCACCGGCTCCCGTGGCCGAGCCGCTGGCAGGACCCCGAAGGAGAGGACG
The DNA here is from genome assembly GCF_040649695.1 of Nonomuraea sp. NPDC048901. Taxonomy (NCBI): domain Bacteria; kingdom Bacillati; phylum Actinomycetota; class Actinomycetes; order Streptosporangiales; family Streptosporangiaceae; genus Nonomuraea; species Nonomuraea sp. NPDC048901. Next base: position 359,368 of record NZ_JBEZFW010000010.1, read on the forward strand.
AGGAGTTCCTGGTGGAGGCCTGGCGCGAGGGCCGGGGCGACTGGCAGCGGTACGACGCGCGCCGGCGGCAGATCATCACCGCCGCCCGGCCGACCATCTTTCCCGAGTTCGACGAGGAGTTCCTCGCCGCGCTGGAGAAGGGCGAGCTGGCGCGGTACGCGAACCTGTCAACGGCGGAGATCGAGGCGGTGGCCGGCAACGGCGGCCAGGAACTGCGTACCTGGCTGACCATGGCGGCGGCGCTGGGCTTCGCACCCGGCCGGACGCTGGCCTACGCGCCGATGCCGGAATGGCTGACCGGCATGGGGGTGGCCATCATCGAGCCCGCCGGATCGATATGAACAAGGACGAGCGCGAGCGGATGGTGGCCCAGGCCCTCGCCACGATCACCGAGGCCCGGCTGCGCAAGGCCGCGGTGGAGGTCACCTCCATCGCCAGCCCCACCGGAGGGGAGGAGCCGCTGGCCCGGCGGCTGGCCGAACGGCTCGCCGCCGCGGGCCTGGACTCGCACCTGCAGCGCATCGACGACGGCCAGGCCAACGCGATCGGCCGGCTGAGGGGCGACGGTACGGGCGCCGACCTCATGCTGTACGCCCCGATCGACACCCTGACCACCGGCGACCCGGACGAGGACGTGCCGTGGATCGGCCCCGGGCTGCGCCCCGACATGCGGGCCGAGGCACAGTGCGACGGCCCCTACGTCACCGGCCTCGGCGCGAGCAACCCCAAGGGCCACGCGGCGTGCGTCCTCATGGTGGGCGAGGCCCTGGCCTCGGTGGGCGTGCGGCCCGCCGGAGACCTGCTGGTCGCCTTCGGAGCGGGCGGCATGCCGACCAACGCCATCGACGGCACCGGCCGCCTGAACACCGGGCAGGGCGTCGGCTGCTCCTTCCTGCTCGAACGCGGCTGGCAGCCCGACTACGCCGTGATCGCCAAACCGGGGGACTTCGTCGCGCACGAAGAGGTCGGTCTGTGCTGGTTCGAGATCGTCGTACCGGGGATCCACACCTACGCCGGCAGCCGGCACCGCCTGCCGTACCAGAATCCGATCGTGACCGCCGCCAAGGTGGTGACGCGCCTGGAAGGGTGGCTGGCGGCCTATCCCGAGCGGCACCGCACCGCGACGGCCGCGCCTCAGGGAATCATCGGCTCGATCGCCGGCGGCTGGGAGCGCATGCCGGCCGTCACGCCCGCGGCCTGCCGCATCCGCCTCGACCTGCGGATCGCGCCCGGCACGACGCCGCTGGCGGCCAAGCGGGAGCTGGCGGAGTACGTCCGCGGGCTGTCGGCCGAGCTGGGCGTGGAGCTGACGGTCGAGATGGTGCTGGCCATCCCGGGCACGCGCACGCCGCCGGAGGACTGGGTCGTCCGCAGTGCCGTCCGCGCCTGGGAGAGCGTGGCCGGTCGCCCGCACGAGCCCATCGACGGCAACAGCGGCGCGACCGACGCCAACATCCTGCGCGCGCGGGGGATCCCGACCGCCCGGGTGGGCATGCCGAAGGTCGTCTCCACCGAGTTCGACGTCGACTTCGCCCGCGGGATGAACACCGTCGACGTCAGAGCCATGCGCCGCCTGTGCGAGGTGCTCGTACGGGTGGCCGTCGACACCACCACGCGGACGCGCGCCGAGATCGACGAGATCAGCGACTAACCAAAGGAGGCGATATGGAACCCCCCACCGGTTCGTACGCCGACGCCGACGGCGTCAAATACCACTACCTCGACCTGGGCTCGGGGGCGGACACGATCTTCCTGCACGGCGGCGGCCCCGGCTGCACCGGATGGAGCGACTTCGGCCCGGTGGCGCCGCTGTTCGCCGCCGACCGCCGCTGCCTGATCGTCGACATCCTGCAGTACGGCAATTCGGAGAAGTGCCTCATCACCGGCCCGATGTGGGACTTCCACGCGGCCAAGACCGTCGCGCTCATGGACACGCTGGGTGTGGAGCAGGCCGACTTCGTCTGCAACTCCTGGGGCGGCACCATCGCGCTGTGCCTGGCCGCCCGCTACCCCGAAAGGGTGCGTTCCCTGGTCATCACCGGCAGCATGCCGGTGTTCTACGGCCCGCTCGCGCCGCTGCCAGAGAACGGCCGCCGCGGCCGCGCAGCCCGGGACGCCTACTACGGCGGCGAGGGGCCCACGCGGCAGAAAATGCGCGACCTGATCACCCGGCTGGAGTGGTACGACGGCGACCGGTTGCCCGAGACCACCCTGGACCTGCGCTACGAGCAGAGCCTGGACCCCGGTGAGCGGGAGCTGGCCGCGATGTCGGACTCGCCCCGTGGCGAATGGCAGGACCTCACCGCCGAACTGGGCCAGATCCAGGCGCCCGCGCTGTTCATCTGGGGCATGCAGGACGCCTTCCTCACCCCCGACTATCCGCTCATGCTCGCCCGCATGGTGCCGCGCGGGAACCTGCACATCATGGACCACGCCTCGCACCACCTGCAGGAGGAACGACCGGGCGCCTACCACGCGGTGGTCACCGGGTTCCTGAACTCCCTCAAGGATCCATGGAGATGAGCATGTCCAGATCGACGAAGCTGCTGATCGCCGTGCCGGTCGTCGCGCTGGTCGCGATCCTGGGCCGCCTGCTCGCGGCCCGCAGCAACACCCAGGTGCACCGCATCAACCAAGACAAGCCCGCTCTCGACCGCTGAAGGTGACGATGAGTATCTGGACCGAACTGAGCCCCCTGAGCCTGAGCGTCTCGTACGTGGACGCCGGAGGAGTGCGCACCCGCAGCCTCCGGGCCGGGTCGGGCGAGCCCGTGGTGTTCCTGCACGGGACCAGCGGCCACCTCGAGGCGTTCACCCGCAACCTGCCCGCGCACGCGGCGGACTACGAGTGCCACGCCATCGACATGCTGGGCCACGGCTACACGGGCAAGCCCGACTACGCCTACGAGATCCCGCGCTACGTCGACCACCTGCTGGCCTACTTCGACGCGGTGGGCATCGAGCGCGCCCACATCGTGGGGGAGTCGCTGGGCGGCTGGGTCGGCGGGCGTACCGCCATCGACCACCCCGACCGTGTGGCCAGCCTGCAACTGCTCTGCGCGGGCGGGACCGTGGCCAACCCCGAGGTCATGAAGCGGATCCGGACGAGCACCCGCGAGGCCGTGGTCAGCGATGACGTGGAGCTGACCCGCAAGCGGCTGCGGCTGCTGATGGCCGACCCGGCCGACGCGACCGAGGAGCTGGTGGAGGTGCGCCACGCCATTTACCACGAGCCCGAGTTCGTCGACAACCTCGACAATCTGCTATGCCTGCAGGACATGGACACCCGCCTGCGCAACATCCTTCGCCGCGACGATCTGGCCAAGATCACCCAGCCCACGCTGATCGTCTGGGGCCGCAAGAACCCGTTCGGCGACGTGCCGGAGGCCACCGCCATGCACGAGGCCATCGCGGGCTCGGAGCTGGAGCTGTTCGAGGAGTGCGGCCACTGGCCGCAGCACGAGCAGGCCGCCCGCTACAACCCGCTCAGCCTGGCCTTCCTGGCCAAGAGCTCGGCGGCGGGCTTCTCCGGCAAGGGGCGCGGCTGATGCGCGCGGCCCGCTTCCACGAGTGGGGGGCCGCGCCGGTCGTGGAGGAGCTGCCCGAGCCCGTACGCAAGCCCGGAGAGGTGCTGGTCGAGGTACGTGCGGCGGCGCTGGGGCATCTGGACCTGACCGTCGCCGGCGGGTCTTTCGGTATGAAGCCCCCGCTTCCGTACGTGGGCGGGGTCGAGGCCGCCGGGGAGGTCCTGGAGTCCGACACCCTGGCTCCGGGCACGCAGGTGCTCCTTCGCGGTGGCGCGCTCGGCCTGCTGCGCGACGGCTGCTGGCGCGAACGTCTCAGCGTCTCTCCCAAGGCCGTCACCCCGCTGGCGTCGCCGCTGCCCCCGGAGGTCGCGGCGTCGTTCTTCGTACCGACCACCACGGCGTACGTCGCCCTGAACGATGTCGCCCGCCTGGAGCCGGGGGAGGAGGTCATCGTGACCGGCGCGGCCGGCGCGGTCGGCGCCATGGTGGCTCAGCAGGCCCGGCTGGCCGGAGCCACGGTGACCGGGGTGGTCGGCCGGGCCGACCAGCTCGGTCAGGTGCCCGAGGGGATCCGCGGGGTGGTCACCGACGACGCCGAGGCGGTCGCGGAGCTGGCGGCGGCGCGCTCGGCGTCCCTGCTGGTCGACACGCTCGGTGGGAGCGGACTGGTGGAGCGCTCGCGGTGGGTCCGTCCCGGCGGCCGGGCCGTCGTGATCGGCTACGTGCTGGGGGCGTCCGTCACCGTCGATCTGCCGTCCTGGCTGCTCGACGACGTGGCGCTGCTTCCGGTGAACATGGTCCGGCACGAGCGGCGCGCTCGCGAGGTGGCCCCGGCGCTGATCGAGCGTCTGGCCGCGGGGGAGCTCAGTGTGGAGGTCGAACGGTTCGACCTGTCCGAGATCGCGAAGGCCCTGGAACTGCTGCGCGACGGCAGGTTGCGCGGCCGTGCCGTGGTCGAGTTCGGCGTGGAAGCCTGACCCGCGGCGGGCTGTCGCCGTCTGGACGATCCGCGGGTTCGGCTGGAGCGCCCACGCGATGGTGGAGCCACGTAGCCGTCCTCACGGTCCGTAGGGCATCCGCCAGCGCCCGTCGAACCAGTCGGTCAGATGCTGCTGCATCTGGACGACATCATCACCGCTGCCATGTGGTGGCCGATCATGTCCTCGAGAAACGTTCGATCCAGTGCGTCGCCCGACAGCTTGGACAGATCGCGCATCATCGGCCGGTAACTCGCGGCCGCGCGGCCCGGGTACCACGTGGCCAGCCATGCCTTCATGGTGGCGATCTCGGCAGTCTGCGTCTTGACGATGGAAGCGCCCAGAGCGCGCATCTCGGCCCGGCCCGAACGCTGCAACTGGCCGGCCGCCTCGACCGCCTCCTGGTGATGGGGCACCATCTGGGTCAGGTAGTCGGTCTCGTTGTTCAAGGTAACTCGTCGCATCCCACCCATCGGCCCGCCGGTCTGCGGCCATCCCGCCGCGGTTGCGGTGGGCTGGTGGTGGGCGGTGGCGAGGGCGGCCCCGCCGACGGCGGCGGCGGCGAGCAACGCCCCGGCGGCGATTGCCGCCGTTGTCGAAGGTCTCATCTCGCTCCTCCGCTCCTGCAGGTGTCCTGCTTCCAACGTGGCGCTCGGTCCGTGGCCAGGACCAGGGCCGTTGGGCCTTCATCCCCCGGGACCAACGCCGCCCGATCGGGATGGCTGGGCCGGGGTGCGTCTCCGGAGGGGGCGGGCGCAGAGATCGCCGATGGCCTGGAGGTGGTGGTGGATCAGCGGCTTCTTGCGCCAGGGGTTGGCGGCGGAGATGGGACGACGATGCCATTCATGGCCCCTGCGCTCTGCTGCGGAGCTTGCACGGTGCCGCAGTCCGGGCGGGCCGAGGACGCCGGGAACGCGGTGTAGCACTCATCGAGATCCGGCGTGTGGCTTCGACAATGAAGCGCTTCGCTCCCATCTACTACGACTAATAGTAGCAGGTTGGTGGGACTTTCGACCCTTATCATCAGGACGTTCTGCTATAGCCGCCGGCGAAGTCTCCGTCACATGCTGGTGAAAACATAGTAGAGAAGGACGGAGAGAAACCGACGTGCTTGGTATTTCTCAGCATCCTCGTGCTCATCGTGTTCGCGATGACGGTCCCGGAGTCGATCCGCCAACGGCATGCACGCGACAACCCACGGAGGCCATCATGATGAAGCAGCACCTGATCATGGCGGCTGTCGCCGCCGTGGCCGCGATCGCGGCCGTCTGGGCCGGCGCCCCGCCGAGTACGGTCCTGCTCGTGGTCATCCTGCTGGGCTGCCCGCTCATGATGCTGATGATGATGCGATCCATGAGCGGCCACGACGGCGACACGCAGCATGACCGTCAGGGCGAGGATCACAAGGGGGCAGGGCAGCCGTGACCTCCACCGACTGGGTCGTGATCGGTATCTCCCTGGCCTTGCTGGGTTTCCTCGGCTGGTACTTCTTCGGGCCGAGGAAGAGCAGCCTGGCCGAGCTGCGTGACGGAGTACAGGAGATCGAGATCGTCGTACGGGGCGGCTTCTCGCCGGACATCATCCGGGTACGGCAGGGCACCCCTGTGCGGCTGACCTTCAACCGGAGAGAGAGCGGGGATTGCACCTCCCGGGTGGTGTTCGCCGATTTCGGCGTCAGCCGGACGCTGCCTGCCTTTGCCAAGACCACCGTGGAGTTGCCGCCGGGCAGTGCGGGGGAGTACGGCTTCGCCTGCGGGATGAACATGGTGCACGGCCGCCTGATCGTCGAACCGGGCTCCGACGGCGGTCACGATGTCGCCGCGGGTACCGCACCTTCGTTGGCCGAACAGCCTTCGCAGGATGTCGAGGCGACGGAGCGGCGTGCCGAGATCGCCGACCTGTCGCGTCGGGTCCTGGTCGGGGCTGTGCTGACCCTGCCTGTGGCGATCGTCGTCATGGCGCATGAGCTCTTCGGGGCGGGATGGATCCCGGAGTTCCTGCTCAACCGCTGGGTGCAGCTCGCGCTGATCGCGCCGGTGATGTTCTATACCGGCTGGCCGATCCATCGCGTGGGCTGGCTCGCTCTGCGGCACCGCTCGGCGGACATGAACAGCCTGATCACGCTGGGTACGAGTGCCGCCTTCTGCTACAGCCTGTTGGCCACGGTCGCGCCCGGCTTGCTGCCGGAGGGGGTCCGTGACGTCTATTACGAGGCCGTCGGGGTCATCCTGACGCTGATCCTGCTCGGCCGTTTGCTGGAGGTACGGGCCAAGGCGGGCACGGGCGAGGCGATCCGCAAGCTGATCGGTCTGCAGGCCAGGACTGCCCGGGTCCAGCGCGACGGTGCGGAGATCGAGATTCCGATCGCGGACGTCGTGCCGGGCGATGTGGTGGTCGTACGGCCGGGCGAGAAGGTTCCGGTCGACGGGGTCGTCGTCAAGGGGCGCTCGACGCTGGATGAGTCGATGGTGACCGGCGAGTCGATCCCGGTGGACAAGGGTCCGGGCGATGAGGTGGTGGGCGCGACGGTCAACCAGACGGGATCGTTCACGTTCAGGGCCGAGAAAGTGGGCGCGGAAACGGCGCTGGCTCAGATCATCCGTCTCGTCCAGGCCGCCCAAGCCTCCCGTGCGCCGATCCAGCGGCTGGCCGACCTGGTGTCCGGCTATTTCGTCCCGGTGGTCATCGCCATCGCGATCGTGACGTTCGCTGTGTGGTTCGTCGCCGGACCGGCGCCGGCGTTGACGCTGGCATTGGTGGCGGCGGTAGCCGTACTGATCATCGCCTGTCCATGCGCGCTTGGGCTGGCCACCCCGCTTTCGATCATGGTGGGCACCGGGAAGGGGGCTCAGTCCGGCATCCTGATCCGCGACGCCGAAGCCCTGGAAACCGCGTGCAGGCTCGACACGATCGTCCTGGACAAGACCGGCACCATCACTCGTGGCAAGCCGGCGCTCACGGACGTCGTTCCGTACGGTGACTGGGCAGCCGATGAGGTGCTCCGCCTGGCCGCCTGCGCCGAACGTTCCTCCGAGCACCCCCTGGGCCAGGCCGTGGTCGAGGGCGCGACCGGGCGCGGCCTGATCCTCACCGAGCCGTCGGAGTTCGAATCGGTCACGGGGCAGGGCATCGCGGCGACCGTTGAGGGGCGTCGTGTGCTGGTCGGCGGGAAGCGTCTGCTCGGCGATACCTCGGCGCTTGAGGAAGAGGCCGATCGCCTCGCCCGGGCGGGCCGTACCCCGATCATGGTCGCTGTAGACGGCGAGCCCGCTGGGGTGATCGCGGTGGCCGACACCGTCAAGGACGACTCCCGCCAGGCCGTCGCGACTCTGCAACGGCTGGGACTTCAGGTGGTGATGATCACTGGGGACAACCGGCGGACGGCCGAGGCCATCGCCCGCCAGGTCGGCATCACCCGGGTGCTGGCCGAGGTGTTGCCCGCGCACAAGTCTGCCGAGATCGCCCGCCTGCAGGGAGAAGGGGCGCGGGTCGGCATGGTCGGCGACGGCATCAACGACGCGCCCGCGCTGGCCCAGGCCGATGTCGGCTTCGCCATCGGCACCGGCACCGACGTGGCGATCGAGGCCTCCGACATCACGTTGATCTCCGGCGCGCTCGGCGGAGTGGTTACCGCGGTACGGCTGTCGCGGACCACGATGCGCAACATCCGGCAGAACCTGTTCCTGGCATTCGTCTACAACGTGGTCGGCATCCCGGTCGCGGCGGGGGTGCTCTACCCCTTCCTCGGCATCCGGCTCAGCCCGGTCTTCGCTGCCGCCGCGATGGCACTGTCGTCGCTGTCGGTGGTGGGCAATGCCAACCGGCTGCGCCGCTTGACCCCGCCGGCGTTGCTCCCGGCGCCGCCACTCCCGCCCGATCAGCACGTCACCGTCGAAACGGGAGCCGAGTCCACCGCTGTCACCGACCCGGTTTTGCGGGATGGTGGTGATTCCGAGTCCAACCGAGATACCGGCAAGACCGGGCATGAGTCGATGACCTGAACGCGCGGCTGGAGGTCATGGAGATGGAACTCGCAGAGGCTACCGGCGCGCCGGAGTAGGTGCGTCCTTGGCGCGCACCACCGTCACCGTGCAGTGTGCGTGGTGCAAGACGCCTCGGCTGACCGAGCCAAGGACGATCGACCCGATCGCGCTCCTGCCATGCGAGCCGACGACCAGCAGGTCGGCTCGGTCACCGGCGGCGGCGAGCGCATCGACGGGGTGGGCACACCGCACGTCCGCGATCACCTTGACCTGTGGGTATCTCTCCCGCCACGACGCGAGTTGTTCCTCGGCGACGCGCTGTTGGGCCTCACGCAACGCTTCGAAGTCGCAGGAGAAGCCGGCGGCCAGTGCGAACGGCAGGGCCCAGGCGTATACCGCCCGCAATGTGCTTCCGCGCAGTTCGGCTTGCCGGAAGGCATAGGCCAGGGCGGGCTCGCACGTGGGGGAGCCATCGAGACCGACGACGATCTCACCGTGGGCCACAGCGGCCCTTGGCCGGACGACGACCACCGGAACCGGCACCTGGCCCGCGACGTTCATGCTGACCGAGCCGAGTACAGCCCCGGCGAAGCCACCCAGCCCTCTACTACCGACCACCAGCTCGATTGCGTCGCCGTTCGCGAAGGACGGCCGCCGGTGTTCCGGTCATCAGCTCGGTGCTCACCTCGATAGTAGGCTGACGTTCGCGCGCGATCTCCTCGGCTTGTGCCAGGACCTTCCGCGCGTTCTCGATCAGCGCCTCGTCCCACTCAGGGGCGGGAATCTGCGGCACCTGGTACGGCCAGGTTTCCACCACACAGACGTTACGCAGCGGCACATGCATCCGAAAGGCGTCGTCGGCCGCCCATGCCACGGCGTCGAATCCGGGCACCGAACCATCGACACCCACCATGATCAGATCAGGCATCGTACATTCCCCCTTTTCCATTTCAGCCCGTCGGTGGCTAACCGGGCAGGGCCAGAAGCCCCAAAACTTGAAGATGATGGACCAACGGCATCCGGTGTCAGCCTGGATGAGGCTGTACTGCGCCGAAGCGCTCCAGGCCGCCAATCGGGCGCGCGAGCCGGCGCCGGGTGCGGAGGTGACCACGGACCTGCGCAAGGGCAACGTCACCTGCCCGGTCGCAGTGGTCCGGCCCCGGAGTGAGCGGGCGTCATGAGTCGTCGGGCTCCGGGCCAGGACAACGGGGCCCGGACGGGCCGCGGCGGGGAGCCGGCCAGGACCACGCAGATCGGAGCGGATCAACCTTTCAGGTGCTGGCCACGCCGTGGGCGCGGAATTGGGCGTGCACGCGGTTCCTTCGTAGTGCGGCCGGACCGGCGTCAACCGCGGGACAGGACCACCTTGAGAGCTCCGGTCGCCGCCGGGTCGGCGAACGTCTCGTAGGCGGCGGCCATGTCCTGCAGGGCGAAGCGGTGGGTGATGAACCTGGCGGGGTCCAGCCGTCCGGCGGCGATCATGTCCAGGAGGGTCGGCGTGGAGTAGGTGTCGACCAGGCCGGTGGTGATGGTGAGGTTGCGGATCCACAGGTCTTCGAGGTGCAGGGTGGCCGGTGTGCCGTGGACGCCGACGTTGGCGACGTGGCCGCCGGGGCGTACCAGGCGGGTGCAGAGTTCGAAGGTTTCCGGGAGGCCGACGGCTTCGATGGCGACGTCGGCGCCCAGCCCTCGGGTCAGCTCGGCGATCGCGCCGGCCGGGTCGTCGCCCGCGCCCACGACCAGGTCCGCGCCCAGCTGCTTGGCGGCCTCCAGCCGTGAGGGGGCGGGGTCGACGGCGACGATGTGGCTGGGCGTGAACAGCTGCGCGGTGGTGATCGCGGCCAGGCCGATCGGCCCGGCTCCGACGATCACGACCGTGTCGCCTGGCCGTACGTGGCCGTTCAGCACGCCGACCTCGTAGGCGGTGGGCAGGATGTCGGCGAGCATGAGCGCGGCCTCGTCGGTGACGCCGTCGGGCAGCAGGTGGGTGGAGGTGTCGGCGAACGGCACGCGGACGTGTTCGGCTTGGGTGCCGTTGACGCGGTGGCCGAGGATCCAGCCGCCGCCGCCCAGGCATTGGCCGAACATGCCGATACGGCAGTAGCGGCAGCGCCCGCACGCCGAGATGCACGACACCAGCACCCGGTCTCCCGGCTTGGCGGTGCCGACCGAGTTTCCGGTCGCCGTGACGGTGCCGACCGCTTCGTGGCCGAGGATCGTGCCCGGCTCGACAGTGGGCACGTCGCCCTTGAGGATGTGCAGGTCGGTGCCGCAGATGGTGACCGCGTCCACACGGACGATGGCGTCGGTGGGCTCGATCAGCTGCGGATCGGGAGTCTCCTCCCAGGACCGCCGGCCGGGACCGTGGTAGATGAGCGCCTTCATCATGCCTCCTGGTTGTCTTCACCTTTCACGTTGACCGGAACGGGTCGGCCTGAATAGGGACGAAGGTCCCGTTCCATCGCTGCCTTTCGGCCGCGCCTACAGCCCGATCAAAGTCCTGCGTGCCGGCTAGCTCTGGGACCAATGGCACTCGGATTCGGGACTTCGTCCTCCGGCGGCCGGCCGCCTGTTTCGCGAGGCTGGAGGTGTGAGTTGAGCTCGTGAAGGAGATGCGTGATGACCGGACGGATCGTGGTCGGTGTGGACGGGTCCGCGCCGGCGACAGCAGCAGTGGAGTGGGCCGCCGCCGACGCGCGGCGCAGAGGGCTTGACCTGCGGCTCGTACATGTGTGCGAGCAGTGGCCGCACGGGGTCGGCGAGCTCAGCACGAAGTACTGCGCGGGTGCGCTGGAGGTCGCCGCTGATCGGGCGCGTGAGCTGGCCCGCGGGGTCCAGGTGACGACGGAACTGCGTGCCGGGAACGTGATCGACGATCTGATCGATGAGTCCGCGTCGGCCGACAGCGTGGTGCTGGGCAGCCGGGGGCTCGGCGGTTTCGGCGGCATGGTGCTCGGCTCGGTCAGCATGGCCGTCGCCGGCCACGCGCGGGGCCCGGTCGTGATCGTACGCGGGCCCGGCCAGGAAGAGCACGGCCGGATCGTCGTCGGCTACGACGGGTCCGAGCACTCCGAAGCCGCCATGCAGTACGCCGTCGAGCAGGCCCGGGCCCGGCAAGCGCGGCTGCATGTCCTGTATGCCTGGCAGCAGCCGATCTTCTCGCCGTACGCAGCCGCCTACAACAGCTTGCTGGAGAAGGCCTTTCAGCACGAGGTCCGGATAGCCGGCGAGCGGGTGGTCCCCTGGCGTGAGAAGAACCCCGACATCGAGATCACCGATGCGCAACTGTGGGAGCACCCGGCCGGCGCCCTGATCAACGCCGCGACCACGGCCGACCTGGTCGTCGTCGGGTCGCGCGGGCTGGGTGGCTTCGCCTCGGCGGTGCTGGGCTCGGTCGGTCACGCCGTACTGCACCACGCCACTTGCCCGGTCGCGATCGTCCGGCCCCGCGAGGAGAGGCCATGAACATCGAGTCGCTGACCGCCGAGCAGGTGATGAGCCGCATCCTGGTGGCGGTCAAGCCGGATGAGTCGCCGCTGATGGCCTGGGAACTGATGCGCCGCGCCGGTGTGCATCACTTGCCGGTCGTCGAGGGGCAGCACGTGGTGGGCCTCCTATCGCGCGAGCATCTGGCCGCCTCCTGGTCGGGTGGTCCGCAGGAACAGTCGAACCGCCAGGTGGGCGAGCTGCTGGTCGGTGAGCGCAGGCCGCGGGTGCGGCCGGACGACCCGCTGACCCAGGTCGCGGCCGTGATGACCGACGCCGGCTGTGACGCCGTACCCGTGGTGTCCGGTCAGGGACTGGTCGGGATGATCACCGCCCGCGATGTCGTGTCGGCGGTGGCCGGACGTAGCCGCTGACTTCGAAGGAGGCAGGAGATGTACGCGCTGATCGTGTACGAGTCCATGTTCGGCAACACCAAGCAGATCGCCGAGGCGGTGGCGGAGGGGCTGGCCACCACGATGAGGACAGAGGTCCTGGAGGTCGGCTCCGCGCCCGCCTCGGTCGGGGAGGACCTCGGCCTGCTCGTCGTCGGCGGCCCGACGCACGCCTTCGGGATGAGCAGGGCCTCGACCCGGCAATCGGCCGTCCAGCAGGGCCGGGTGCTCTCCCAAGGGCAGGGGGTGCGGGAGTGGCTGGCCACTGTTCGGTCGCCGTCGGCCAGACTCGCCTCGGCCGCCTTCGACACGCGGATCGCCAAGCCGCGCATGCCCGGCTCGGCCGCGCGCGGTGTCGCCAAGCGACTGCGTCGGCTCGGCCTGGCCTTGGCCTCGCCCGCCGAGAGCTTCTACGTCACCGGAACTCAGGGGCCGCTGGTGGTCGGCGAGGTGGAGCGGGCCAGGCAATGGGGCAGGCACCTCGCCTCGTCCTTCCCTGTCCCGGCGTCCTGAGACCGTCATGGAGCCGCGGGCCGATAGGTGTGTGCTGGAGGTAAGGAAACCGGGGGCGTGTGCCACATCCGGGCGGAGAAACCCGAAGGAGGATGACGATGAGCAGAGCGATCGTGGTCGGCGTGGACGGATCGCCATCGGCCGGATCGGCGCTCGGCTGGGCCGCCGATGATGCCTCCCGCAGGGGGCTTCCGTTGCGGATCGTGCTCGTGCGAGAGCCATGGGCGGCGGAGCATCCGTCCACCAGGGCCAGTGACCGGCAGACTCTGACCGAGCGGTGCACGTACCTGCTCGACCAGGCCGCGGAGCAGGTACGGAGGCTCACTCCCGAACTGGAGGTCTCGACGGCTGTGGTCACGGGCTCGGTGATCGAGCGGCTGAAGGGCGAGTCGGAGACGGCCGACAGCGTGGTCGTGGGCAGCAGAGGGCTCGGCGGATTCGCCGGACTGGTGCTGGGCTCGGTGGGTCTCGGCCTGGCCGGGCACGCGCACAGCCCGGTGGTCGTCGTCCGGATGCCCGTCCCCGGCCGCCATCGGGAGATCGTGGTCGGCTTCGACGGCTCCCCGTTCGCGGAGTCGGCGCTGGAATACGCCCTGGAACAGGCTGGGGCGCGGCGCGCGCCGGTTCGTGTCGTGTACGGCCAGAGGACACCGAGGCTCGCCCCACATCCCGCGGGGTACGGCCCGTTCCTGACCGGTGCGCCGGGCGAGGAGGTGGCGGAGATCCGGCTGCGCCTGGCGCCGTGGCATGAGAAGTACCCGGACGTCGAGGTGATCGAGTCGATCGTCCCGGGGCACCCGGTCCCGGTCCTGGCCAGGGCGTCCGAGAAGGCGGCGCTCGTGGTGGTCGGATCACGCGGACTGGGCGGCTTCGCCTCGGCGGCACTCGGGTCGGTCAGCCACGGTGTCCTGCACCGGGCCTGCTGTCCGGTGGCCGTGGTACAGACTCCTTGGCGGCGGTCATGAGTGTCATCGTCGCCCCGCCGTACATGACCGAGACCGCCTGCCACGACTGGGACCTCCTGCAGGCGCAGACCAAGGATGCCCAGGAGTTCGACCCCGCGCAGGTCGGCCACCTGCCGGAACCGGCGCGCCGCTGGGTGCTGCACGCCATCGCTCCGGGGACACCCCTGTTGCGTGCGGTGGTGCTGGACATGCACGGCTCCATCCGGCTCAGCACCTGGCGCGACTTCCGCGCCCAGCAGGTACTCCTGCCGATGGAGGGCTTCGTGTGGTCGGCAACTGCGTACCTGGGATTGCTACCCGTGCACGGGTTCGACCGGTATCGCGCCGGTCAGGGGGAGATGCGCTGGCGGTTGCTGGACCTCATCCCCGTGATGTCGGGTGCCGGCCCGGACATCACCAGAAGCGCCGCCGGGCGGCTGGCATGTGAGTTCGTCATGGCGCCCGCCGCCGCACTCGACCCGAGGATACGGTGGAAGCCGATCGACGACCGCCATGCCATCGCCAGCCTTCCCGTGGGAACCGAGGATCACGACGTGACCCTGACCATCGCGCCCAGCGGCGCGCTGGAGCGCGTCACGATGTCCCGCTGGGGTGATCCCGGGGAGGGCCGGTACCGCGACCACGTGTTCGGGGTGGAATGCGGACGCGAGATCGAATTCGACGGTTTCACCATTCCGGCCTACCTGGCGGGCGGCTGGTGGCCCGGCACCGATCGGTGGGCCGAGGGCGAGTTCATCCGCTTCACCGTCGACGACGCCCTGTTCCGATAGCGCTGAAAGTCCCGCTGCCGACTGTCTTGTTCGGGGTGGTTTGATCAAGGAGCGGTTGTTGGTCGGCTAGGACCCAGCGGGCGCCTTCCCCTGCACGCGGGCGGTGTCTTCGTACAGCCTGTCGAGGACGTCTGACTCGGGCTCGCGGCGTCTGGAACGGGAGGGGTCGCCCGGACGGAGTACGGCGGTCGATCTCGGGTCGAGGTCGTGCCGGCTTCGGGCGCATGGTGATCTGGGTGGTCCGCATCTCAGTCAGCTCCTCTGGCATGTCGTTGGCGTGCTGCCAACTCTGCCGCGCCCCCGGCGCCCGAGCAGATGCGCCAGTCCTCTCCGCGGGGACCGGAGGACCCGTGAAGACGGGTTGTTCTACGCCTCCGGGAAGAGGACGTTCGCCCCTAGAGCATGACTGTCAGAGGTGGTGGATGCGGCGGCCCGTGATCTGGTGCGGGACGATGCGGACGTACAGGTGGCGCTCGCCGCCCGCCCACGGCGTGACGTCGGCGATCTCCGGCAGTTCGTCGGGGGATATGTGATGGGCGGGGCCCTGGATGAGGACGCTCCATCCCTCGCGCTGGGCCTCGTCGATCCGGTCCACCTCGAAGCCGACCTTGATCTCCACGCCTTCAAGGCCGGTGCGCAGGTCCTGGTCCATGGGGCCGCCGGATGCGGTGCGGAAGACGATGGAGCCGTGGTGCAGCTTGTAGTTGACGGGCAGTACGGTCGGGCCGTGGGAGCCGTTGAAGGCCACCCGGCCGATGCCGCCGGGCTCGATCAGCTTGAGGCATTCGTCGCGGTCCAGGCTCTCCAGCGTGGGAGCCGCCTTGGCGCGGCCGCGGCCGGGCGGCCGATCGACGCCGCCGCCGAGGAGGTCTTCGGTGGTGGTTTCCAAGGCTCCGGCCAGGCGGTATATGGCTTCGGCGGTGGGCGTGCCGGGCTGCTCTTCCAGGTATTGCAGGTAGCCGGGTGAAATGTCCGCGCGTTCGGCGACCTGTTCGACGGTCAGACCGAGTCGTTCGCGGTGATGGGCGATGCGACGTCCGAGGTCGCCGGTGGCTGCCATGATCGTGTCTCCTTGTTCGCTGGTGAAGGTCGGTCCTGCCACGCCGTTGATGCGTGCCTGCCGGTGGTCGGCGTCGATGAAGAGCTCGGAGCCGCGGAAGCGGATCGGCATGGACAGCACACCGAGCCGGTCGGGAAGCAGTGGGTTGAGGTGCAGGCCGTCGCGGTGGATCTCCAGGCCCAGGTAGCAGCGCTCCAGGAGGTCGAGCGTGCCGGCCATGGCGCCGAGGTGGATGCCCTCGGCCGTGGTGCCGTGCTGGACGTCCTTGATGTCGCTGAACAGCGCCTCGGCGAAGTACTGCCAGGAGCGGGCCCGGTCGGAGCGGGAGAGTACCCAGGCGTGTACGACGGCGCTCAGCGTGGAGCCGTGGCTGGTGCGGTCGAGGTAGTAGCCCACCATGCGGGGGATCAGGCCAGGTTCCACCGGATAGCCCAGCCGATTCAGAATCCCGACCAACTCGTCGGAGGTGAGCAGGTAGCACAGCATGAGCGTGTCGGCCTGCTTGGCCGCCCTGTAGCGGTTGACGTCGTCGCCGTCGGCCTCCAGGGCCCGGTCGAGGCGGCGCACACCGCGGTAGCGGGCCCAGTCCAGCTCCAGCAGGTCGGCGTAGCCGGTGAACTGGCTGATCACGCCGTCGTGGAAGTCGACCCGCATGCGCCGGGTGATGTCGTCCCAGCGGGCCCGTTCCCGCGCGGAGGCCGCGAGTTCGGGCAGCAGGTCCAGGGTGTCCCGGGCGCGCAGCAGCAGCCACACGGTCATGACGTTGGTGTAGGCATTGTTGGCCAGGCCGGGTGAGGAAGCACCCGGGTAGCGCTCGTGATACTCGTCGGGTCCCATGACGCCGCGGATCTCGTACCGTCCCGATGCGGGGTCGAGTACGGCCAGCGAGGCGAAGAACCTGGCGATCTCAATGAGCAGCTCCGCACACCAGAGTGGCATCGAGCCGGTCGCCAGGTAGTACTGCCACACGTTGTAGGCGATGGCCAGCCCCACGTGCCGCTGCAAGTGAGAGCCATCGGGCAGCCAGCGTCCCGAGGCGGGGTTGAGGTGCGACATCGGGGTCTCTTCGCGTCCGTCGCTGCCGCTCTGCCAGGGGAACATCGCCCCGTCATATCCGGCGTCCCGGGCCGCAGCGTGAGCCTCGGGCAGCCGCCGGTACCGGTAGCGGAGCAGGGCGAGCGAGGTCTCGGGGAAACGCAGGTTCAGCCAGGGCAGGACGAACAGTTCGTCCCAGAACACGTGTCCCCGGTAGGCCTCGCCGTGCAGCCCGCGGGCGGGCACGCCCACGTCCAGGTCCGCGGTGTGCGGGGAGAGAGTCTGCAGCAGGTGGAAGACATGCAGGTGAACGATCTGCGCCAGATCCGGGGCGTCCATCTCGACCCGGGCGCGTTGCCACAGCCGCTCCCAGGCCGCCGCGTGTGGCGCCGCCAGCGCGTCGAATGGCCGAGCCATCCGTACGGCTCGGATCGCCGTGGAGCGGGCATCGCGGATGGCGGAGTCGCGCGAGGTCACCAGGGCCACGGTCTTGGTCAGTGTGGCGGGTTCGCCCTGCGCGAGGTCGAGCACATGGTCCGTGCCGATCCGGCCCCCTTCGCGGATCATCTCGCGGGCGGGGAAGGCGGCGTCGGTACGGGAGGCGAGCGCCACGGTGATCTGGGAGGAGCGGGTGACGGCGGTCAGCCAGGTGAGGCCGTTCTGGTCGCCGGTGTCATGACCGGTGAGGTGGTCGCCGCGCAGCTCGCGGTAGCGGGCCACGCCGCTGTTGGTGACCCTGCCGTCCAGGGTGGCGCGGACGCGGAGCGGGCCCGACCAGTTCTCGGCCGTGAAGGTGGTTTCCAGGGCGGCCAGGCGCGGGTCGGCCATGGACACCAGGCGGCGTTGCCGTATCGCGGTGACGCGGCCTGAGCCGTCGCGCCAGCGCAGCGCCCGGTAAAGGATCCCGTGCCGCATGTCCAGTTTCTGGCGGTAGTCCAGCAGCTCGGCCCGCTCTGGGCGGAACCAGTCCGACCCCTGGGTGGCGAAGGTGAGTGGCAGCCAGTCGGGGAGGTTGACCAGGTCCTCGTTGGTCACCCTCTGTCCTGCGACGGTGGAGTCCAGGCGGTCGTAGCAGCCCGCGACGTAGGTGCCCGGTGTGCGCAGCTCGCCGTCAGGGGTCGCGCCGCGCGTGGCGAACCGGCCGTTGCCCAGCGTGCACAGCGCCTCGCGCAGCCTCTCGGAGGCGGGGTCGAAGCCCTCGTAGGACAGGACCCATGGGTTCATGACCGGCTCGCGGACAGACCGGGCACGCCGCCGACCGGATCCTCACCGCCGGGAGGGCGGAGCACGCACAACTGGAGCCCGAGCCGACTGGAACCCCCCGCCCTTGGCCGCGAGGAGCGCTTCGAACAACCCATGTCAGGACGCTACCCGTGGCGAGGTCGGACGGAACACGACCGCCAGCCCGCTGTCGAGGTGACGCCGCAGGTCAGGACCTAGGCCCTCGGCGATGTGGGACGTTCGCCGCTACCGACCTTCGCCGCTGGAGCGGACCCTGGGAGGTGAAGGAGAGGTGAGAACGATGACAGTCGAGGTCAAGGACGTCATGGGACGCGTGGCCATCGCCGTCCTCGAAGACGCGCCGTTCGCCGAGATCGTGGGGGCGATGAAGCGGTATGCCGTCGGCGCGGTCACCGTGATCGACGCCGACCGGCGGCCTGTGGGCGTGGTCTCCGAAGAAGATCTGCTGCTGAAGGAGACCGACACCGTACGGCACAGCGTCTCGATCTTCGAGTCGCGCCATCAGCGCCAGGAACACCACAAGGCCGCGGGCATCAAAGCGGAAGAGCTCATGACCACTCCGGCGATCACCGTCACGCCCGGCGCGTCCGTCCGCGACGCGGCGCGGCTCATGCACGACAAGCGCGTCAAGCAACTGCCCGTGATCGACCCGGTCACCGGGCGCATCATCGGCACGCTGCATCAGCGTGACGTACTGCGGGTCTTCACCCGTCCGGCCGTCGACCTGATGGCGGACATCACCGCGCTGCTGCCTGACCGCGAGGCGTTCTCGATCGAGCTCGACAAGGGTGTCGTGACGCTCGGTGGCAGGGTCGAGTGGAACTCCCAGGCCACTGCCCTCGTGGAGTCGATCCGCGGTGTGGAGGGCGTCGTAGACGTCGTCAGCGAACTGACCTTCGACAAGGAAGACCTCATCGTCGTGCCGTCCCTGCTCTGAGACCTCTCATGAGGCTGGATTCGACCACGGAGGTGCCCGCCACCAGCTGGAACGGTGGCGGGCATTGGGCGGCTGGGTATCAGGCCGGCCACGTCCACTCGCTGATTTCGGGCGCGTCCTCGCCGTGTTCACGCGTGTGGGCGCGGGCGCGCAGGCGCGTGTCCGTCATCAACTGGCGGAGGTGAGCCGCACTGCTGCCGAGCCCCGGGGTGCGGTCGATCACATCGGTGACCAGGTGGTAGCGGTCGATGTCGTTGAGCATGGCCATGTCGAAGGGTGTGGTGGTGGTGCCTTCCTCCTTGTAGCCGCGGACGTGCAGGTGGGCGTGGCCGTGGCGGCGGTAGGTGAGGCGGTGGATGAGTGAGGGATAGCCGTGGAAGTTGAAGATGACCGGCTTGTCGGTGGTGAACAGGGTGTCGTATTCGTTGTCCGGCAGGCCGTGCGGGTGTTCTGAGGGTGGTTGCAGGCGCATCAGGTCGACCACGTTGATGACGCGGACGCGTAGTTCGGGCAGGTGCTCGCGGAGCAGGGCGGCGGCGGCCAGGGTTTCCAGGGTGGGGATGTCACCGGCGCAGGCCAGCACCACGTCGGGATCGGTGCCCTCGTCGGTGGAGGCCCAGGGCAGGATGCCCAGGCCGCGGGTGCAGTGGGCGATGGCCTCGTTCATGGTGAACAGGTCGAGGATCGGCTGCTTGCCGGCCACGATGACGTTGACGTAGTCGCGCGAGCGCAGGCAGTGATCGCCGACCGACAGCAGGGTGTTGGCGTCCGGGGGCAGGTAGACGCGCACCACGCTGGCCTTCTTGTTGATCACGACGTCGAGGAAGCCGGGGTCCTGGTGGGAGAAGCCGTTGTGGTCCTGGCGCCAGACGTGCGAGGACAGCAGGTAGTTCAGCGATGCCACCGGCAGGCGCCACGGGATGCCTTTCGCTGTTTCCAGCCACTTGGCGTGCTGGTTGAACATCGCGTCGATGATGTGGATGAACGCCTCGTAGCAGTTGAACAGGCCGTGCCGCCCGGTCAGCAGGTAGCCCTCCAGCCAGCCCTGGCACAGGTGCTCGCTCAGCACCTCCATCACCCGGCCGCCGGGGGCCAGGTTCTCGTCGGTCGGCTCGAGGCGGGCGTTCCAGGCCCGGTCGGTGGCCTCGAACACGGCCGACAGGCGATTGGACGCGGTCTCGTCCGGGCCCATCAGCCGGAAGGTACGCGGATTGGCGGCGATCACATCACGCAGCAGCCCGCCCAGCACTCGGGTGGGTTCGCTGAACTGGGTCGCGGGCGACTTGACTTCCACCGCGTGCTCGCGGAAGTCCGGCAGCCTGAGAGGTTCGAGCAGTGCACCGCCATTGGTATGGGGGCTGGCACTCATCCGGCGATCTCCCGGCGGCACCGTCTCCCGGATGGAGGCCACCGGACGGCCGTCGTCGTCGAACAGTTCCTCGGGCCGGTAGGAGCGCATCCATTCCTCCAGCATCGCCAGGTGCTCGGGGTTCTCCCGTACCTTGGCCAGCGGCACCTGATGGGCCCGCCAGGTGCCCTCCACCGGCAGCCCGTCCACGACGCGGGGCCCGGTCCAGCCCTTGGGCGTGCGCAGGATGATCATGGGGAGGCGGTCGGATCGGCGCTGTTTGTACTCGGCGATCTGGTCGAAGACGGTGTCGAGGGTGGTGGCCATCTCCTGGTGGTCGGGGCCGACCAGGTGGGGGCGGTAGCCGTACCCCTCCATGAGCTTGAGCAGGTCGTTCTCCGGGATCCGGGCCAGGACGGTCGGGTTGGCGATCTTGTAGCCGTTCAGGTGCAGGATCGGCAGCACCGCGCCGTCGCGGGATGGGTCGAGGAGCTTGTTGGAATGCCAGCTCGCGGCCAGTGGTCCGGTCTCGGCCTCGCCGTCGCCGATGACGCAGGCCACGACCAGTTCGGGGTTGTCGAAGGCGGCTCCGTAGGCGTGCGCGAGGGAGTAGCCCAGCTCGCCGCCCTCGTGGATGGAGCCGGGTGTCTCCGGCGCGACATGGCTCGGGATGCCGCCGGGGAAGGAGAACTGCCGGAACAGCCGTTGCATCCCGGCCGCGTCCTGGGAGATGTCCGGGTAGCGCTCGGAGTAGGTGCCCTCCAGCCAGGCGTGCGCTACTGCTGCGGGGCCGCCGTGGCCGGGGCCGGCGATGTAGATCATGTCCTGGTCGCGTTCGCGGATGATCCGGTTGAGGTGGGCGAAGCAGAAGTTCAGGCCCGGTGTGGTGCCCCAATGACCCAGCAGGCGCGGTTTGATGTGCTCAGGGAGCAGCCGCTCCGTCAGCAGCGGATTGTCCAGCAGGTATATCTGGCCCACCGACAGGTAGTTCGCCGCGCGCCAGTACGCATCGACCTGACTGAGTACGTCCATCAGTGCTCCTTACGTCAGTGAGATCGACGCCGATCAGGCGCCGCCCCACATCGGGACTTCGATGACGTCGTCGTGCTTCCAGGTGAGCTCGTCGTGGACGGCGACGACGCCGTCGATGCTCTCGGCCATGCGGACGGCGGCGATGGCTTCGGTGTGCCTGCTGACGATCCCGTTCAGGGTGACGACGCCTTCGGTCACCTCGACGTCCAGGCCCTTTGGGTCGGTCCACATGGCGCTGGTCGGGATCCCGGCCAGTACCAGCGTCCGGATCTCCTCGTCGGCGCGGAGGAAGACCTTGAGCAGGTCACGGCGGCTGACGATGCCGACTAGCCTGCCGTCCGCGTCGACGACGGGCAGGCGCTTGACGCCATAGCGGTCCATCAGCCGGGCGGCCGCCACGACGGGGGAGCCGGGTGTGGTGACGTGGGCGGACGCGGTCATCAGCTCGCCGGCGGTCTCGCCGAGCGCCTTGTAGGAGCCGGTGCCCTCGCTGCCCATGGCGTGGCGGATGCGGGCGCGTAGTGGCGGCCGGTAGGCGTCGTCGTAGTAGAGCTCTTTGAATTCCTCCTTGGCCAGCAGGTCGGCCTCGGATACGACGCCGAGCACGTGGCCGTCGTCGTCGATGACCGGGACGGCGCTGATGCCGCCGGCGATCAGGGTCTCGGCGATGGCCTTGAACGGGGTCTTCGCCGTAACGGTGACGACCTTGGCGGTCATCACGTCGGCGACGGTCCTGCGCTTCACGGCTCAGCCCTTCTCGTCCGCTGCTGTCATACCTTCAGCACAGCCCTGCGGCAGTGCGCCTGGTAGGGCCGTAAGTCCCGAACGGGGTGGTCGTTGGTCAGCGCAGGCGGCGCAGCAGCGGAGACTGCGGCGGAGCGCAGGGCGCGATCCTGATCCGCACGTCCACCGTCGTGACGCGGTCGGCCGTGACGATGACCGGGTTCAGGTCGAGCTCGGCCACCTCGGGCAGGTCTTCGAGCAGCTTGCTCACCCGTACGAGCTGGTCGGCCAGGGCATCCACCCTGACGAGCGGCGAGCCGCGGTAGCCGTGCAGCAGCGGCGAGCAGCGCAGCTCCTCGATCATCTCGGCGGCGTCGGTGACCGGAGGGACCCGGAAGGCGCGGTCGGCCAGCAGTTCCGCGGTCACACCGCCCATCCCGACCATGACCAGCGGCCCGAACGCAGGGTAGTTGACGCCGCCGATGATGATCTCGACCCCACCGGGCAGCATCGGCTGGAGGACCGCGCCGGTCATCTCCGAGCCGATGCGTGACGACATTTCGTGATACGCCTGCCGTACCTCCTCGGCTGTCCGCAGGTTCAGGCGGACGCCGCCGACGTCGCTCTTGTGCACGGGACCTGCGGCCTTGAGTACGGCCGGCAGCCCGAGACGGACGGCGGCCTCGGCGGCGTCATCCGGCCCGCTCACATCCGCGGACTCCACCAGGCTCAGGCCGTAGCAGGCGAGCAGCCGGAGAGCGGCTGTGGGGGAGAGCCAGCGGCCGTCCGGGGCCAGGGCCAGCTCGGCGTGGACGATCTGCCGTGCGGCGGCGGTGTCGACGGACGGAGGTTCGGCGGCGGGCACGGCCGGGCGCGCCCGCCATTCGGCGTAGCGCACTACGTGGGCGAGCGCCTCGACGGCCTGCTCCGGGAACGCGTAGGCGGGAACCCGGCCGTCGATCAGCCCGTCATGGCCGACGACGCAGGCCAGCACGGTTGTGGCGGCGTCCTTGGTCGCGGCGGCGATGGCCTGACGGGTCTCCTCCAGACCGGAGCCGAACGGCGGGGTGTAGATGATGAGCACCACGTCCACGTCGGAAGCCTCGACGAGCGCCTTGACAGCTCCACCGATCTCGTCGGCGGTCGCGTCGGCGGTGAGGTCCACGGGATTGCCGAGCGCGGCGGCGGTGCGGGCCGCCAGCAGCCCAGAGGGCAGCTCGGGTACGACCAGACCGTGCCGCTCGCAGGCGTCGGCGGCCATCGCCTCCGGCCCGCCGGAGTTGCCGACGATCGCCACGCGGCGACCCTTGGGGAGGGGCTGGCAGGCCAGCAGCCGGGCGGTGTCGATCAGGTCGCGCACGCTGTCGAGCCTGATCACCCCGCAGGCGCGGGCGAGCGCGTCCACCGCCACGTCCGGAGTGGCCGCCGCCGCGGTGTGCGAGCGGACAGCCCGGTCGCCCGCGCCCGAGCGGCCGCTCTTGACCAGCAGGATCGGCTTCTTGGCCGCGACGCGGCGGGCGATGCGGGCGAACTTGCGCGGGTTGCCGAACGACTCCAGGTAGAGCGCGATCACGTCGGTGTGCTCGTCGTCCTCCCAGTACTCCAGCAGGTCGTTGCCGCTGACGTCGGCCTTGTTGCCGACCGAGACGAACGACGAGACCTCCAGCCGTTCCAGCAGCGCGGCGCCCACCGCACCCGATTGCGACATCAGCGCGACGCGGCCGGCGGCGGGGGAGCGCGGCAGGAAGCTGGCATTGAGGCGGACGGCGGTGTTGACGATGCCCAGGCAGTTCGGGCCGACCAGCCGCATCCCGGCGGTGCGGCAGATCTTCAGCAGGTCCGCCTCCAAGTCGCCCTGCCCGCTCTCGGCGAACCCGGACGTCAGCACGACGAGCCCGGCCACTCCCGCCTCGGCGCAGTCACGGGCCACCTCCAGCACATGTCTGGCGGGAACGGCCACGACGGCCAGATCTACGCCATCGGGAACCCTCGCGTGGCAGGTCAACCCGGCCACCACGGCCGCGTTGGGGTTGACCGGGAAGAGCGGCCCGCCGAAGCCGCCGTCGATCAGGTTGCGCAGCACCCGGTGTCCCACGCCTGACGGGTCGCGCCCGGCGCCGATCACCGCCACGGACCGCGGTTCCAGCACGCGGGTCAGCGAGGCCCGCTCGGCCTCGTGATCACGCGCCTCGACGCCCGCCGCCAACCGTGCCGTCGGTCGTGAGGCGATGCTGAGGTGCAGCGTGCCGCCATCGCAGTGCCGCGTCATGTCCAGGCCGAGATCGCGCAGGACATTGATCATCGGCCGGTTCTCGGCGAGCACGTCGGCCACCAGTTCGCGTACGCCATGACCGCCCGCCTCCAGAGCCACGTGCTCCAGCAGCAGCGTGCCGAGCCCGTGGCCGTGTACGGCGTCGTCCAGGAGGATCGCCAGGTCGGCGCTGCCGTCCCGGGCGGGGATGTATTCGGCGACGGCGACCAGCCGCCCTCGCATGGTGGCCACCAGCGCGTGACCGTCGTACTTCTCCGCGGTGATGCGGTCCATATAGGAGTGGGCGGTGTTGCGGCCGCCGGTGAAGAAACGCAGGTAGGCCGACCGTTCCGAGGAGCGGTCCACCAGCCTGTGCAGGGCTTGGCGGTCGGTGGGGAGAAGTGGGCGCACGTGGGCGATGCCGCCGTCACGCAACAGCACGTCATAGCCGTCAGGCATGGTGGGTCTCCAGTTCGCCGGCCGGGCGACGCGGTGGACGGGCCCCGTACGGGCCATAACCGAGTCGGATGATCGAGCGGTCGATCGCCGGGAGTGGTGAGCGCCGCGGCAAACTGATCTCCTCACCGGACACGGCGAAGCGCCACGGCTGGGTGTTGTGCACGGAAGGCGCCTGACCGGCTGCGATGAGCAGCCGCCTGACGCCGAGTTCGGCGGCGAGTGATGGGGACATGACGCACCTCCCGCCACCCACGCTGCCGCAGGTGCCGCGCCCTCCGGCAGTGCCGTACGGCCTCGGCCTTCGTGCCGAAGGTCCCGGCCATCGGGTCCGCGGCGAGCGTTCAACGAGGGCTGATGCCTCTAATGGGGCGGGACCTTCGGCCCTGCCCGGCCGCCTTGCCGATGTGATGCGCTGGTGTCATCACCGAGTGGAGGTGCTGTCATGGTCGTCACTCATACGGCACAGCATCGGGAGCGTGCCATCCAGGCGGCGTTGCAGGCCGCACGCTGGGCTCCTTCCGTGCACAACACGCAGCCCTGGTCTTTCGGCGTGCATGGTGAGGAGATCAGTTTGCGGGCCGACACCGCCAGGAAGCTGCTCATCGGCGACAGTGCAGGCAGGGAGTTGCTGATCAGTTGCGGGGCCGCCCTTTTCACCGTCCGTACGGCGCTGCGATGTGCGGGTTATGAGCCGTCCGTGCGTGTGCTGCCGGACCCGGACCGTCCCTCGCTGCTGGCCACGATCAGGCTGGGAGCGGAGGTGGAGGCCGATGAGGACACGCGGGCGCTCGGCGGGGAGATCGAGCGGCGCCGGACTCACAGGGCGGGGTTCACCGATCTGCCCGTGCCTGAGCGGCTGGTCGAAGGGCTGGTCAAGGACGCGAGGTGTGAGGGGGCCAGGCTGACGCCGGTCGGCTCGGTGGCCGCGGTGGGCATCATCGCGGCGCTCACCCAGGCGGCGCAGGCGGCGCAGTCGCAGGATCGGGTGCTCAGCCTGGAGGTGATCCGCTGGGCGCGGCCGCCGGGCAGTGCCCGCAAGGACGGGGTGCCGGCCGAGGGCTACCCGCGCCGGGCGGCCCGGACGGACCCGGACTTCCCGCAGCGTGACTATGCCTGGCGCCATGATTGGGGCAGTCAGGCCGATCAGCGTGCTTCCACGGCCACCGGAGCCGTGGCACTGCTCACCACCCCGGGCGACACCCGGCAGGAATGGATCGCGACGGGACAGGCATTGCAGAGCGTCCTTCTGCACGCCTCCGCCTACGGTGTCAGCGCCGCCTTCCACACCCAGGCGCTGGAGATGTACCACCTGCGCGAGTTCCTCAGGCAGGAGCTGTGCTCGCAGGAGTACCCACAGATGATCATGCGGCTGGGCATCACCTTCGACGACAAGGAATCCGTCCGGCGGCCACTGTCCGACATGCTGGAGTAGGAGCCGAGCGCTTATCGACCCGTGGGTGATGGTCGTGGGCGCGTCTCGGTGTAACACTGATCTTTATGATGGAAGGCGAGCATCGCCCGTTGATGCCGAATATGCGGCTGGATGAGCTGCTGGCCGAGCTGCAGGTGCGGCTGAATGCCGTGCTGGCCACCCGCGACAGGGTGCACGCGCTGCTGGAAGCCGTCGTGTCGGTGGGCAGCGACCTGGATCTGGAGACGGTGCTGCGCCGGATCGTAGAGACCGCGACCGAGTTGGTGGACGCCAGTTATGGTGCGCTGGGCGTGGTCGGGCAGGAGAACACGCTCCTGCAGTTCATCCCGGTCGGGTTGAGCGAGGAGGAGATCGCTCGCATCGAGCACTGGCCGCACGGGCTCGGCCTGCTCGGGCTGCTGATCAAGGATGCCCGGCCGCTGCGCCTCGGCCGTATCTCCGATCATCCCGAGTCCTACGGCTTCCCTCCCGGGCACCCGCCGATGGGCACCTTTCTCGGCGTGCCCGTACGGGTGCGCGACGAGGTGTTCGGCAACCTGTATCTGACCGAGAAGCGCGGCGGCGGCGAGTTCGATGAGGAGGATGAAGCGATCGTCATCGCGCTGGCCACCGCCGCCGGTGTCGCGGTGGAGAACGCCCGGCTGTTCGAGGAGACCCGGCGGCGCGAGACCTGGCTGCAGGCCTCCTCCGAGGTCACCACCAGCCTGCTGTCCGGGGCCGACCCGCACGAGGTGCTCACCCTGATGGCGGCCCGCGCCCGCCAGATGAGCGACGCCGACCTCGTGAAGATCCTCATGCCGGAGGCGGGTGGCCGGTCCCTGGTGGTGGAGTACGTCGATGGCGAGCACGCCGATCAGGTGGCGGGCCTGACCTTCGATCTGGAGGCCACCGCGGCCGGTCAGGTTTACACCCGTGGCGAGGCGGTGTCCGCGCAGGACCTGAACGAGACGAACTCACCGTTGCGTCATTTGGGCTTCGGCCCCGAACTGCTGATGCCCTTGGGCGTAGGGGAGAAGGTACGTGGTGTGGTGGCGGTGGCGAAACGGTCGGGCCGGTTGCCGTTCAGCGCGGCGGACCTGCGCATGCTGGAGGCCTTCGCCGGGCAGGCCGCCATCGCGCTGGAGTTGGCCGAAGCCCGCCGGGACGCCGAACGCCTCGGCCTGCTCGAAGATCGCGACCGTATCGCCAAGGATCTGCACGACGTGGTCATTCAGCGGCTGTTCGCGATCGCGATGACGCTGATGAGCACCGTCCGGCTGGTGGACAATCCCGAGGTGTCGAGCCGGATGCGGCATGCGATCGACGAACTGGACGAGACCATCCGGCAGATCCGTTCGACCATCTTCGCCCTGCAGGGGTCGCGCGAGACGGGCGGGCCGAGCCTGCGCGCGCAGATCGTGGAGTTGGTGGAATCGGCTCGTGGCCATCTCGGCTTCATGCCGGGCCTGCTGATGGAGGGCCAGCTCGACAACCGCGTGCCTGAACCCGTCGCCGAGCATCTGCTGGCCGTCCTGCGCGAAGCGCTGTCCAACCTGGTCCGCCACGCCAAGGCCTCCCAAGCTGATGTTTCCGTCGAAGTGGCGGATGACGTTCTCACGCTGGCCGTTCAGGACAACGGCGTCGGACTGCCCGCCGGTGGCAGGCGAAGCGGCCTGCGCAACCTGCAGGAGCGTGCCACCGCGCTCGGGGGGTCCTTCGACGTCATCTCTCCAGAGGCCGGGGGGACCGCTCTTCGCTGGAGTGTTCCTCTCTGATGCGCTCAGATTCGCCGTCGCACTGAGGACGAAGGCCCGTCAGTCGCGCCGATCCGCCCGCAGCCGTGCCGAGAGTGCCGCCGCCTGGGTACGGCGTTGCATGTCGAGTTTGGACAGCAGGTTGGACACGTAGTTCTTGACCGTCTTCTCGGCCAGGAACATCCGCTCGCCGATCTGCCGGTTGGTCAGCCCTTCGCCGATCAGGTCGAGGATGTTGCGCTCCTGCTCCGACAGCGCCGCCAGCGGGTCCCTCCTGGCGGCCTGCTCCCGAAGCCGGTGCAGCATCGCCGCGGTGGTCTGCGGATCGAGCAGCGACTGCCCCGAGGCGACGGTGCGTACGGCACCGACCAGGTCGGAGCCGTGGATCTGCTTGAGCACGTACCCGGCGGCGCCCGCCATCACCGCCTCGAACAGCGCGTCGTCGTCGGCGTAGGAGGTCAGCATCAGGCACGCCAGCCGCGGCAGCCTGGACCGGGCCTCGCGGCACACGTCCACGCCGTTGCCGTCGGGCAGCCGGACGTCCAGCACCGCCACGTCCGGCTTGAGCGCCGGGATGCGGGCGATCGCCGACTCCGCGGTCCCGGCCTCGCCGATCACCTCTATGTCGTCCTCGGCGTCCAGCAGGGCGGCCACGCCCCGCCGTACCACCTCATGATCGTCAACGAGGAACACCCGAATCATGCTCCGACGCTAACCGGTTCAGCCCACCACAAGAAAGGGGCCAAAGCCCCTATTCAGCACAGCGGTTTCCCTGAGATGACGAGTTCGCTCCTCCGAGCCCTTCTCAGGTTCGGCGGCTTTCGTCCGAGAGGCATTCGGTGCCAGGCCGCCGCGGCGGCGCTGGTGCGAGTAGGCCACGCGCGTACTCCGGTACTCGCCGGGCAGGCGAGTCAGGCGGTCTACGGTCGCCACCGCCGAGGGCGATCGGCAGCCGTCACGGGACTTTGGTCCCTAACCCGTCAGGTAGGGTGCTGACAGGCTGACGGTATGAAACTCGACTCGGCCGGCCTGCAGGTGCTCTCCCACGAGGAGTGCATGCGCCTGCTGCCCACCCGCCCGATCGGGCGGATCGTCTTCACCGACAGCGCCCTGCCGGCCGTGCAACCGGTCAACTTCTGCCTGGACGGGGAGGACATCGTCATCCGCACGGCGGCCGGTTCTAAGCTGGCCGCCGCCACACGCCATGCGGTTGTGGCCTTCGAGGTGGACGACTTCGACTCAGTGGAGCGCACGGGCTGGTCGGTCACCGTCGTGGGGCTGGCTCGTGTAGCCGACGATCCTGCACAGATCGCCCGGCTGGAAAGCCTGCGGCTGACGCCGTGGACACGCAGCCCCGACCACTTCATCGTCATCACCACGGTGGAGGCCACCGGCCGGCGCATCCAGCGGCCCGCCTGACCGTCCAGATCCGGCAAGCAGCTCGCCGACGGTCAGTTTGTCGATGATGTCGACGACGCCACTGACGCGGTGGGCCATGCGTGTCGCGAGCATGGTTTCGCCGCGTCGGTCCATCCAGCCGCTCAGTGTTACCACACCCCGGTCGACGTGTACGGCAACGCCTGAGGTCTCCATGCACAACGAGCCCTCCAGAACCTCTTCGCGGATCTCGCGGGCGATGTCATGAGCTCGGCGGCCGTGTCACCCACCGCCTTCCGCCGGAGGCTGCCTCCTTCCTGCGCCATCAGATGACGTAGCCGTGCGCGCAGCGGCGGTTGGTAGGCGTCGCCGTAATACTGTTCGCGGAACTCCTCCTTGCACAGCAGGTCCGCCTCGGACACGACGCCGAGGACGTAGTTGCTCTCGTGAACCACCGGCACGGCGCTGACGCCGTGCGTTATGAGCGCCTCGGCGATGTCCTTGAACGACGTTCTGCTGTTGACCGAGACGACCTGCGCGGTCATGACGTCTTGCACCGTGGTCCGCATGATGGACCCTCCTTCGGATGTCGTCTCGATCCCACCGCCTTGCGCTCCGGACCGATAGGGGCGGAAGTCCCGGGGCGCCCGGTCCTTGGTCCGTATGGGCGCTGCGATGACGGTGCGGATCTCCCCGAGACCGGCGTCGCCGTACGAAGTGCCGAAAGTCCCGCCATGGCGGGTCGTACGGCACTGCCCGCCGATCACCGGAGACGGTGTGATCGAGGTGTGAGAAGAGCAGCCAATCCGCACTGAAAGGGGGCCGTCATGGCCACCACACGTTCAACCCCCATGAACGTCGACACGAGGGACAGCGCCACCCGCCCGGTCGATTATGTCTGGGCGATCGCCCGGATCTCGATCGGCTGGATCTTCCTGTGGGCGTTTCTGGACAAGACCTTCGGCTGGGGCTTCGCCACCCCGGCCAACCGCGCCTGGATCTCCGGCGGCAGCCCCACCACCGGCTTCCTCAAGGGGACCGGCGAGAACGCGCTCGGCGGCTTGTTCTCCGGCCTGGCCGGACAGCCCTGGGTGGACTGGCTGTTCATGCTCGGCCTGCTCGGCATCGGCGCCGCACTCATCCTCGGCGTCGGCCTCCGGACCGCCGCCATCACTGGCAGCCTCATGCTGGTCCTCATGTGGGCCGCCGAACTACCCCTGGCCAACAACCCCTTCATGGACGAACACATCGTCTACGCCATCGTCCTGGTCGGCCTCGCCCTCGCAGGCGCCGGCACCACCCTCGGACTCGGCAAGCTTCCCATCGTCCAGCGCAACCCGTACCTCAAGTAGCGGGCCCGTCGATGCCCACCCTCCAGCCCGAGGGCGGGCATCGCACTGTGTCGGCACCTACCCGCTCACGGATCGGGTATAACGGCGGGCCGCCCGGGGACCTTGTGCCCTGACCGCCGCGCCGGCACGGGACGACGCTGGGGGCACATCGACACGTGCAGAGGTGGAGACGGTCATGGCCGATCACATGAGCCCGCTGAATGCGGTATTCCTGGATCTCGAAGACGAGGAACCCGAGGTGTCCCTGGCGACCGCATCGATTGTCGTCTTCGAAGGACCTGCGCCCGCCACGGAGAAGTTCCTCACGGCCATGGGAACCAGGCTTCGGCTGATGCCGCGCTATCACCAGAAGGCTCGCCAGGTGCCGCTCGACCTCGGCTCGCCGGTCTGGGCGGACGACCCCGCGTTCGATCTGACCTATCACGTCCGGCGGGTGGCCCTTGCCCCACCGGGGGACGACCCGGTGCTCCACGAGCGGATCGGCGACATCATGTCGCAGCGACTCGATCGAGCCCGGCCCTTGTGGGAGTACTGGGTGATCGAAGGCTTGTCCGGCGGCCGGTGGGCGCTGTTGTCGAAGGTACACCCTTGCCTGGCCGACGGAGTGTCCGGCACGCACCCCAACCAGGCGATCTTCGACAGGTCGCCCGCAGGCGGGGTGGAGCCACCGCAGGACGTGCGGCCTCCGGACCCCGAGCCGTCCACTCTGATCCTGGCCGCCGGCGCGCTGCGCGACCTGCTCCTCAATCCGGTCGAACAGGCGCGCATGATCGGCAGGGCGCTGGCCGCACCACGCGCCACCATCCGGCGCGTCGCGGAAACCGCGCGTGGTCTGATCGCTCTGACCGGCGCGCTGCGGCCCGCGAACGCCTCCACCCTGACCGGCCCGATCAGTGCGTACCGGCGTTACGCCGTGGCCCGCGCGTCGCTGACCGACGTCAAGAAGATCGCCCAACGGGCGGACACCACCTTCGACGACGTGGCACTGTCCGCGATCAGCGGCGGTTTCCGCCACCTGCTGCTCCAGCGCGGTGAGGAGCCGCACGCGCGCGCGGTGCGTTCGCTGGTCCCGGTCTCGGGACGTGCCCGCGGGGAGGAGGGCGGGCGCGAGAACCGGGTTTCGCTGATGCCGGCGTTCCTGCCGGTGCACGTGGCCGATCCCGTCAAGCGGCTGCGCGTCGTGCATGAGCACCTCGTCGAGTTGAAGGCGAGCGGACAGGCCCAGGTCGCGGAGGCGATGGCCGCACTGGCCGGGCACGAGCCGTTCCCGCCCATCTCCTGGGGGTTGCGGCTGGCCGCGCACCTGCCGCAGCGCCACATCGTCACGGTCACCACCAACGTGCCCGGGCCGCCCGAGCCGCTGTACCTGCTCGGCCGGCGGGTGCTGGAGATCCTCCCGTACGTCCCGATCGCCTTGCGGCTGCGTACCGGCGTGTCGATCTGCACGTACGGTGATCAGGTCGCTTTCGGCGTCACCGGCGACTACGACGGGGCGCCCGAGGTCGAGCCGCTCGCCCGCACCATCGAGAACGAACTCCAAGCGCTGAGCCTCGCTTACCGCCCAAACCCCGCCCTGCCGGCGGTCACACCGCTGCGTCCCAAGGGTGCCCGGCCGCGAAGGGTGGCCAAGCGTCCATCGACCGGCACGAAGGCGAAGGCGGCGGACCGCCGGCCGAGGTAGCCGGAAGGAGAGATCCATGTTCGACCTCGGTCGCCGAGAGCCGCAACGCCGGTAAGCCGATCTGGGGCACAGTGGCGGCGTCGCGCTCGCCGTGGACGGCGTAGGTGACCAGCCGATTACGGGTCCTGGGCATGGTCGGCAGGACGACGTGCCGGCGCGGTTCATCTCGGTGGGAGTCGCGGTCTCAGATTGGCGGTGGGGATCACCACGACCGGGCACCAGGCTTCGAGCAGTGCGGTCTGGGTGACCGGTCCCAGCAGAAGGCAGGTGGGTGACTCGTTCCCCCGGTTGCCGAGCACGAGGAGCGTCGCATCTTTGGCTGAGTCGATCAGTGCACGCTGGGGCCGCTCGATCACGAATTCCGTCGTGACCGGTACGTCGGGATGTCTGCGCGCCAGTTGGGATGCGACTTCATGGAAGCGAGCCTCGGCTCCCCTGCGCAGCGCGTGCGAATCCACGAAGGGAAGCGGCTCCTGCCAAGACGGCGATCCGCACTCTTCCCAGCAACACAGGGCCGCCACGGTGCCGCCACGCAGCGCGGCCTCCTCCAGAGCGAACTCGAAGGCCGCCAGGCTCGCGGGCGAGCCGTCGATGCCGACCACGACCCGGATCTCCTGGCTGCCCGGTGATGGGAGGGGCCGGAGCCAGGTTCCGGGCACGGCGGACACCATCGTCCACCACGCCGCCGGCGACCTGCTCGATCTGCGCCAAAACTTCCGGCGCGACAGGCCTGAGGGCGTATGGCCAGTGCCAGACATGGCAGACCAGTAGGGGGAGCCTCCGCAGCCGCGCCTCTTCGACTGCCCAGCGCAGTGCCTGCCCGCTCTCAGGCGAATCGTCGTAGCCGACCAGAATAGGCCGACCGGCATATCGATCGCTCACTGCCACCCTCCGGAGGAGGAATTCTCTGGCTTTGCCGCATAAGCTTTCCCCCAGCCGGTGAGATGAGACCCAATGGCGATGAAACTCCTGGCCTCATCTCGCTTGCTGTAGACCGTCTTGGACGCGCTCTTGACCTGGTCCGCAGTTCGTGAATCGGAATTCTCGGAACAGGACTCAGCATTCGAATATTCATCTTTAATATTCGTTACCCTTCCGCCGGATCTCACCAGGCAGGTACGGCACGAGCCGACCGAAGTCAGACGATCATCGTGGCACAACGTGGGCAACTCGATGCCTGCCGCGCGCACGACATCGAGCACCGAGGCGTCATCCGCCATCTGGGCGGTCACACCTTCGACCTGAACCCTCACCGCCCCCACCCCCCGAGCCGTTCGCCGTAGGCGCGGGCGAGGCAGCGTACCGCTGCTGGTACGCGCCGCCCGAAGGCACACAGGCTGGCCTCACCCATGACCCGGCGCAGCCTCGCGGCCCGCCCAGACGTCCGCCCGCAAGGGGGCGGGACCGCCGTTAGCGCCGGTGACGGCCGGGCTCACCATGTGCGGCTCGGCACGGCCAAATCCGCGAGTTCGGTAATGTCGTGCTGCGTGACGAGGGCCAGCCTCTCGGCGAGATCCGCCAGGGCGCGTGAGGTCGCCAGCTCGTCGCCGATCTCGGGCTCGGCGGGCTCGGCCGGGTCGCGGGTCACGCGCGGGATTGATCACTGTGGCCGGGCTGGTGGGCATGGGCGGGGGCGCCTGGTGGGAGGGGCTGTGGCGGGCGGGAGCGGTGCAGGATCCGATCAAGCCGGACGGCGGCGTAGCCGAGGGTGGACGACGCGGTGACGATCAGCAGGTCGCCCAGGGGCAGTGGTTCGGTGCCGAGCAGTTCGCGTAGCGGCGGCATGTACAGTCCGGCGAGCTGCAGGACGAACGCACCCGCGACGGCGAGTAGCAGCATGGGGTTGGCCGACGTGCCGGGCCTGGTGCGGGAGCCGAGCGCGACGCCGAGTTGGGTGGCGCCGAGGGCGAAGAAGGCCATGCTCTGCCACGGACGCCCCGTCTGGTGGGCCCAGAGGGCGACGCCCAGGGTGACGGCGGTCAGGATGATGGCGATCCGGATCACGCGTTGCCACAGCCCGGCGCCCAGGATGCTCTGGGTGGGCGGCCGTGGTGGGGTGGTCATGGCGCCGGGCACGGCCGGTTCGCCGCCGAGGGCCACGCCCGGCAGTCCATGGGTGAGCAGGTTGATCCACAGGATCTGGGCGGGAAGCAGGGGGAGTGCGAGGCCGGCGAAGGGCCCGAGCAGCATCACCGCGATCTCGGCGGCGCCGCCCGAGAGGGCATACACGAGAAACCGGCGGATGTTGGCGTAGACGCGGCGGCCCTCCTCGACAGCCGCGACGACGGTGTCCAGGTTGTCGTCGGCGAGTACGAGGTCGGCGGCTTGGCGGGCGACTTCGGTGCCGCGTTTGCCCATGGCCACGCCGATGTCGGCGCGTCGTAGCGCCGGTCCGTCGTTGACGCCGTCGCCCGTCATGGCGAGGGTCTCGCCGCGTTCTCGCAGTTCCTGGATGATGTCGAGCTTCTGTTCCGGGGTGGCCCGGGCGTACACTCCGGCCCCGGCCTGATCGAAGGGGTCGCGGCAGTCCACGACCGGGTCGCCGGCGGTGATGATGCCCAGCTCGGTGGCGACGGCGCGAGCGGTTCCGGGGTGATCGCCGGTGATGAGGAGTGGTCTGATGCCGGCCTGTTTGCAGGCGGCGATCGCGGCGGAGGCCGCAGGACGCGGCGGATCCAGGATCGCGACCAGTCCGAGCAGCGACAAGCCGCTCTCCCGCGCTGTTTCCGGGACGGTGTCCAGGTCGGTGCTCGCCACCGCCAGGACCCGGTATCCGGCCTGGGCGAGTTGCTCGGCTCGTTCGGCCGCGCGGGCCAGCAGCGCCGGGTCGTCGATCAGGACAGGGGGGTGGAGCAGCGCTTCGGGTGCTCCCTTGCAGATCACCCGGCCGCCGCCATCGGGCAGGCGGTGCCCGGTGGTCATCCGCTTGCGTTCACTGTCGAAGGGGCGCTCGGCGACGCGCGGGAAGCGGCCCTGCAGTTCCTTGCGGTCCAGGCCGAGCTTGGCGGCGGCGGTGAGCAGGGCCGCCTCGGTCGGGTCGCCCAGCGCCGTCCACTCCTCGCCGGCCTCCCGCGGCGGCGACAGCCGCGCGTCGTTGCACAGGACGGCCGCCGTCAGCAGGTCGGTGAGGCCCGCTCCGCCGAGCGGGCCGTCGGCTACGACCTCGCCGTCGGGTGCGTATCCGGAGCCGGTGATCGTGGCCTCCCCTGTGGGGGTCCAGAGGTGCCGGGTGACCATCCGGCCCTCGGTGAGGGTTCCGGTCTTGTCGGTGGCGAGCACCGTCACCGAGCCCAGCGTTTCCACGGCGGACAGCCTGCGTACGAGAGCGTCGCGCGCGGCCATCCGGCGAGCTCCCAAGGCCAGGCTCAAGGTCACGACGGCGGGCAGCGACTCGGGCACGGCCGCGACCACCAGGCTGATCGCGGTCACCACCATCAGCTCGACCGGTTGCCCACGGACCAGCCCCAGGGCCAGCACCACCGCGGACAGCAACACTGTGACGCCGGCCAGCAGGCGACCGACTCCCATGAGCCGCTGTTGCAACGGCGTCAGACCGGCTCCCTTGACCATCATGGACGCGATGCGGCCGCTCGCGCTGGCCGCCCCGACGGCCGTGACCACCGCCCGGCCACGCCCTCTCACCACGACGGTGCCCGAGGAGAGCGGATCGCCGTCGGCCTTGTCCACCGGCGCCGACTCACCGGTCAAGGACGACTCGTCGATGAGCAACGCCGCCGACTCCACCACTCTGGCGTCGGCCACGATGATGTCGCCTTCGGCCAGCACCAGCAGATCTTCCACGACGACCTCGGCCGCCGGAACCTGCGCCTGGGATCCGTCGCGGATCACCCGGGCCACCGGCGCCGTGAGCTGTGACAATGCCGTGATGGCCCGGTCGGCGCGCACCTCCTGCGCGACCCCGACGGAGGTGTTGACCACGACCACGAGCAGGATGACGGCGGTGTCGGTCCAGTCGCCCGTGACGATGGTCAACGCCGCCGCCACGAGCAGAACGACGATCAGCGGATCGCGAAGCTGGGCGAGCACCCGCCGCCACAACGGAACGGGCGGCTGCCGCGGGAGCAGGTTGGCCCCGTCCCGCTCCAGACGCACGGCCGCCTCCGCCGCCGACAACCCAGCGGGCGCGGGAATCACCATGTCTTCCTCTCTGACCTGCTGTCTTCGGGTCGGCCGCATCGGGGGCGCCGCATCATTTCCCTATCTGTTGTCGCACGGGATGAGCAGTCGAACCAGAAGCGAAGGTCCCATCCGGCCAGGGCCGAATGGCAGGCATCTCGTACCCCGTCTTCATCTGATCTAGCAGTGCGTGAGGTGAAAGGGCAGGTCAGGACTGCGGTCGACGGTGTGTGGCGATCGCAGGTGGAGCGGCGGCGTGACGGGACAGATGCCGAGGGGCCGTGGACAAGGATCTGGTCGCCGCGCACCTCGCTGGACGTGTCGGCCGGGGGCCGAAGATCAACATTGTCAGCGCATTCAGCCGCGCAACGGAACGTCCCGCGGTTCGGGGCACGCCTGCCTCTCCTGTGCCGCCGCATGGCCGTGTGCACCCGCGTTAGCCGCAGCCTTCATGCTCGATCTGCACGCCGCCTGATGAACATCGAGGTTGGGAAGGTGCCCACATGCGTGCAGGTAACGCACCGTGGCGGCCTGGGCGTGAGCTTCGACGAGATTGGTGTCACTGGTGCCCTTTTCGACAGGCACCTCAGGACAGACTTCTGAGGGCCGAAGGTCCCCCGCTGTGGAGACTTCTGGCCCTGCTGGATACCGACCAGACCCTGCAGAAATGGAGGCGAGTGATTACCACCGTCTTGTACTCGGAGAAGAGGAGAACGCCATGAAGGCCGCAGTGGGTGATCGGCTGATCGTGGAGGCCACGCGCGGCACCAGCACCCGCCCCGAAGGATTCATCATGAAGGTGAACCACCTGGACGGCTCCCCGCCCTACCTGGTCCGCTGGCTGACACCGAACGCGAGACCCTCGTCTTCCCCGGCCGCGACGCACGAGTGGTCCAAGCCGCGCGATGACCAGTGCCGGTGAGCCGTTGGATGCGGCGCTGCTGCGGCCAGGGAGGTTCGACCGGCAGGTCACCGTGCCGCTGCCGAACCAGAGCGAGCGCGACGGCCGGCATACTGAGTGAAGGCCAGGCGCTCGATCAGGTCGTCCGCGGAAAGGGGCGGCCGACGTAGCCGGGTGATGACCCGCAGGTCTCCCGTACGGTCGGCTCGGGGTAGGTGACGGGCGCCTCGACCAGCTAACCGACCTTGGCCCGTTGAGGCCGAGCAGGGCGTAGATCCGTCCCGGCTGCTGTCTCGCTGCTGTCTCGGAGGAGAGGTTCACGAACGATCCCAGATGACAGGCAGTTCCAGGACGTCGTCTTCCTGCCAGGTGAGAGCTCTCTGGACGTCGACGATCCCGTCCAACCCTTCGGCCGTGCGGACGGCGGTGGCCGCCTCGCTGCGCTTGCCCGTGTGGCCGGACAGCGTGACGATGCCGTTGTGGACCTCCACGATGATCCCGTCGCGGTCGTTCCACCGGGCAGGCGATGGGATGCCTTCGACGACGCGCCGCCTGATCTCGTCGTCGTCGCGCAGGTACATCCTGAGCAGGTCCCGTCTGCTGACAATGCCTTGCAGCCTTCCCTCGGCATCGACCACGATCAGCCGCTTGACGCCGCACTCGTCCATGATGCGGGCGGCCTTGGAGGTCGAGGCGGATGCGGTGACGGTCACTGCGGGCGTGGTCATCAGGTCGGCTGCGGTATCCCCTGCGGCCTTCCTTCTCCCATTCTCCACCTGACCGGTCATCCGCCGGCGCATCCGGGCGTACAACGGCGGCTGGTAGCTTTCGCCGTAGTACTGCTCCCGGAACTCCTCCTTGCGCATCAGGTCTCCTTCGGACACCACGCCAAGGACCTGCTCATCGCCGTCCACCACGGGCACGGCGCTTATGCCCTTCGCCACCAAAACCTCGGCGACGTCCTTGAACAAGGTGTCCGCCATGACCGAGGTGACCTGGGTGGTCATGACATCCCTCACTGTGATCCGCATCGTGGACCCTCCTTCCGATCCTCCCTTCCATGAGATCGCCATCCGCGGGCGCCATCGTAGGGGCGAAAGCCCCTGGCCCTGCCTGCTTTGGAAATGCCGAAAGTCCCACGTCGGCGCACGGCCGGCGCCTCTGCTGCCGGTCAACCCACGAGGCCGAGGGAGGGACGCGGCTGCGCCGGCGAATCCCTCTGTGAGGTTGGGCCCATCAGAGCATGCCCAAGGTCCCTAGGCCGCGGATGCGGCTCCGGAAACCATCGGAGGGGAGTGTCGCCCGGCTCTTGCGACCCGCGGGGGATGCCACCGCCAATGGCCGTTTCACGCGGTGCAGGCGGACAGGTAGAGGAGGGTTCGATGAGGGAGAGGAAACGCCGGGACGTGATGCCGGCCCAAGCCGATGTGGACCGCGCCGGCGCCGGCGACCTGTTCAACCTCGCAGTGACGTCGGTCCCGTTCCTGTGCAGGTCGGCGCGTGCCTGATCCTCGATACGGGACCCCGCTTCGACCTGAAGCGGGCGCGGCGGCTCATCGCCGAGCGCGTCGGTACGGTGCCGCGGCTGCGGCAACGGCTGGGCCCCGGCGCGATCTTCCTGCACTGCCTGCCCGCCCACCGCGGCGAGGAGGTCACGGCGGAGGTGATCGACGGCCCCGCGTCCCAGGTGTTCCACCAGGCGGCCAACCGGCTGCCCACGGCGCAGGCCGTACTCGAAGCACTGCTCAAGCGCGACCTGGCAGGGGAGTTGTGAGGATCGTCATCGCGCTCGGCGGGAACGCGCTGCTGCACCGCGGCGAACGCGCCGACGCCGCGACGCAGATCCGCAACGTCGCGACCGCCGCCGAGCAGATAGCGCGCGTGGCCGAGCGCCACCAGGTCGTCATCGTGCACGGCAACGGCCCCCAGGTGGGGCTGCTGGCCGAGGAGAGCGAGCGCGACCCCACGCTGGAGCGGCTACCCCCTGGACACCCTGGTGGCAGAGACGCAGGGCATGATCGGCTACTGGCTGGCGCGCAGCGTCGGCCGCCGCCTGCCCGACACCCAGGTGGCCGCGCTCATCACCCAGGTACGCGTGGACGCCGCCGATCCGGCCGGCCTTCGACCATCCCGAGAAGCCCATCGGACCGTACTATCCGGCGGCCGAAGCCGAGCGGCTGGCAGGACAGCGCGGCTGGACCTTCACCCAGGACCGGCACGGCATGCGGCGCGTCGTCCCCTCGCCACGGCCCATCGGGATCATCGAGCTGCCGATCATCCGGCGCCTGCTGGACGACGGTTGCCTGGTGATCGCGGGTGGGGGAGGCGGGGCGCCCGTCACGGCCGACCAGACGGGAGTGGAAGGCGTCGTGGACAAGGACCTGGTCGCCGCGCTCCTCGCCGAGCAGGTCGGGGCCGACCTGCTGGCCGTTCTCACCGACGTGCCCTGCGTGTACGCCGAGTACGGAACGCCCCGCGAGCATCCCATCGTGCACGCCACGCCTGACGAGCTGGACGCCGGATCGTTCGCGGCCGGATCCATGCGGCCGAAGATCAAAGCTGTCTGCGCGTTCAGCAGCGCCACCGGACGACCCTCGGCCATCGGCGCCCTCGACGAACTGGAGGCGGTCGTGACCGGCGCCCGCGGCACTCGAATCCAGCCAGCACCTGCTCAATTCCACACCGGAGGCCCGAAATCCCCTGAAGACGAGGGACGCCCCCGAGCGGCACGGCCCGTCCGGGAGACGGTGAAAGGAGGGCGGTCAAGCGGAGGACACGAGGAGGGGTCGAACTAGGCGTGGGGGGCTGCGACGCGCTCTGCTCGGATCCGTCAGCCAGGCCATGGGGCGCCACGCTCCCTGCCCCGTCGCGGTGATGCACGAACCGTCGAGGTGACCCGGTGCGGGGCTCGCCAGGTTCATGGCCGAGCAGAGCGCCGCACCGCGACCTTCGACACCTGCGCGCGCCGGACCGTCAGGCGTCCTCCTCATCCCACAGCAACTCGTCTCGCACGTCTACGACGCCATTGACTCGGGCCGCGCGACGGTTGATGAGCGAAACGTCGGTGCGGGTGCCTGTGCGCCCGTCCAGTGCAACGACGCCAT
The DNA here is from genome assembly GCF_040649695.1 of Nonomuraea sp. NPDC048901. NCBI lineage: Bacteria > Bacillati > Actinomycetota > Actinomycetes > Streptosporangiales > Streptosporangiaceae > Nonomuraea > Nonomuraea sp. NPDC048901. Next base: position 399,784 of record NZ_JBEZFW010000010.1, read on the forward strand.
CTTTCACCGCCACCTCGACATGAGAGGTGTCCACCCAGGCCAAGTGGTCGAGCTCCTCCAGAATCTCGTCGGCGATGTCCTCGTCCGGGCGGAGGAACACCTTGACCAGGTCGTGCCGGCTGACGACGCCGACCAGGCACCCCCGGTCATCGACGACGGGCAGGCACACGACGCCATACTCGTCCATCAGTCGCATCCATCAGTCGCATCGCGTACACGATGGCGTGCTGCGGCCGGATGGTGATCGCCGGTGCGGTCATCAGCTCGGCCGTGGTGCCCGCGCCGATCTTCTGCATGGTCCGCCTGCCGCCCGGAGACAGACGCCGCCGGAGGCGGGGCCGGATCGGCGGTGGGTAGCTCTCTCGGGAGTACTGCTCCTTGAACTCCTCCTTGGGCAGCAGATCCGCCTCTGACACGATTCCGATCTCCCATGACAGCGGGAGAACTTCGGCCGGACGAGTGCCGTTGGTCCTGACTGCGAGGGCCGGACGATCAGTACGCGGGAAAGGACCTGGTGGAACAGTGAGACTGGTCCCGGTCGGGGCGATGTGGTGCTCGCGGACGATGGCCGCCATCCTCCGGCCTCGTGATGGATGGTCTCGGCGTTGCGCAGGCCGGCTCGGAGCGAACGCGATCGCTGTGCTTGCCCGATGTCGACGGTCATGGAGTCGGCGCCGGCTGTCTGCGCTCGGGGGTGGGGGCCGCGGCCAGGCGGACACCGATGAGGATCAGCGTGGTGCCGGAGAGCAGGAGGACCACTGCGGCGATGAACAGCCCTGCCGTGAGCCCGGCCAGCCAGGGCAGGGTGGCGGCCAGCTTGAGATCGGCGGCTACCGGGGAGGTGCCGTCTGCGTTCATGATCACGACGGTCCAGTCGCCCGGCTGGACGTCCCACTCCAGGTTCCCGGAGCCGCTGGCCGCCCAGAAGGTCTTCGAGCCGGGCAAGGTGTCCGGTCTGCCGCCGGGGTGGTGCTGGTAGCCGATGTCGTCGCCGGTGCCGCGGGTGATCTGGTCGTGGGCCACACCGTTCAGGTAGGAGTCGGCGTCGGCTCGGCGGGCGATGCCCACGAATAGCGGCGTGCTGGTGCCCTTGGCCTCGACGCGTACCCGGCCCACCAGGTCACGCAGGAAGTCCACCCCCAGGCCGCTGACGGCGATCTGCTCCGTGGTCAACGCGTACGTCGCGGTCGTGACCCGTCCGGCGTTCGTGGCGACGAAGCCATCGCTGCTGCGAGCTCGGTCCAGGAGACCTGAAGCGGTGCCCGCCGCGGCGGTGCCGATCGCGCCGAAGGCCAGCAGGGCGCCCATGGTGATGGCCACGATCGAGCCGGCGCCGTGCCGTACGGGAATGTGGGCGGCCGGAGCCGGGGATTCGAGGCTGGGCAGTTCGTGGCCGCCCTGCTCCAGGCGGAACGGCGGGTAGGCATCGGTCATGAGGCAGGCGTAGGCGGCCACGCGCAGTGCCCACCGGTTCAGGCCGAGTACGAGGTCGAAGATGCCGTGCGGGTAGCGGCCGGTGAACAGCAGGAAGGCGGCGGCGATGAGGACGAGCAGCCCGATCAGGCCGCCCCAGTCCAGGGTGTAGAGCACGCCGTCGGCGTCGGGTAGGCCGCTCCGCCAGGAGATGACGCTGCCGCTGGTGAACAGTCCCACGATCAGGTACTGCGGGATGGCCAGCAGCCACCATTTGATCAGCACCAGCCCCCGCGAGAGCCGCTCGGGGTAGTCGATCTCCAGCGTGGCCGGGTAGTCCGGGGCCGGGCCGAGGGTGAAGGGCGGGTAGCGGTCGGTGCCTAAGGCGCCGTAGCTGTAGTAGGCCACCCGCCAGGTCCAGCGCAGCACACCCAGGTTGAAGTCGAACAGCGCCCGCGGATAGCGGCCGGTGAACAGGATCGCGAAGAACGCGATCACCGTGAGGACACCGAAGGCGATCCACAGGAAGCCGAGCACGATGTAGTGGGGAATCGCCAGGAACCACTTGACGATCCACAGGCCCCGGTTGAGCGGTTCTTCCAACCTGGCCTCGACACGCACGGGATAAGGGTTCATCCATCCAGCCCATCATCCGGCGCACCAAGTGGCAGGTGCCGAAAGTCCTCAGTATGAGCGCTGTTGGACCTCTGTCGCGGCGGCTCACCGAATCCGTGCCCTGCCCGCGACTTGCGCCAGATCCGCTGCCGCACGCCGTGCAGGACGTGGGGCTAGGTCACCCTGACGCACCTTGGCGGGCAGGAACTCGGGCCGGGCCTCGCTCCATCCTCGCCTCCCGGCCGGAAAGGCCGAAAGCCTCCTAGAACAGGGACTTTCGCCGCTGTCGACGGGTGCGTTCCGTTGCGACCCTGACCTTGAGCGGAGGCTTCGCTCAAGGAGGAAGGCACTCAAGGAGGAATGACATGGGAGTCATGAATTCCCCCGCCGGCCCTTGGAACGGATGGGGCCACATGTGGGGCAGTGGATCGGGATGGATGTGGGGCGGCTTCATGATGCTGTTCTGGATCGGCCTCATCGCTCTGGTGGTGTGGCTGGTCGCGCGGGCGTTCACAGGCCAGGACCTTAGATCGTCGCTTGAACGCTCTGGTCTCGAGCGGGCGCATGAGGTGCTCGCCGAGCGGTACGCCAGCGGCGAGATCTCCACCGATGAATACCGGGACAGGCTCGATCATCTCGACCATACGGGATAGCCCGGCAAGGACGTGGACGTGATCGTCCGGGTTTCCGCCTCAGGAGACGCGTGGAACTGGTCATCGACGCCACCGGTCGCTTCCGGACCAGGGATGCGCTGGCCGGCCATCTGAAGGCGGGTGCCCGCAGGGTGCTGTTATCGGCTCCCGGCAAGGGCCTGGACGTCACCATCGTGCCCGGCGTCAACGACGCCGCCTACGACCCGGCCCGGCACGAGATCGTCTCACTGGCCTCGTGCACCACCAACTGCGTCGCTCCCATGGTCAAGGTGCTTCACCAGAGCTTCGGCCTGGTGCGCGGGTTCATGACCACCATCCACGCCTACACCGGTGACCAGATGCTGCTGGACGGGCCGCACAAGGACCCGCGCAGAGCGCGTTCGGCCGCGGTGAACATCGTGCCGACCACCACCGGCGCGGCCCGCATGGTCGGCCAGGTGCTGCCCGAGCTGGACGGCAGGCTGGACGGCATCGCCATCAGGGTGCCCGTCGAAGACGGCTCGATCACCGACCTGAGCGCCCAGCTCTCCCGACCGGTCACCGCGCAGGAGGTCAACGACGCCTTCGCCACCGCTGCCGCGGGTGAGCTGCACGGCATCCTGCGCTACAGCACCGATCCGCTCGTCTCCCGCGACATCGTCGGTGACGCCGCCTCGTGCGTGTTCGATTCCGGGCTCACCCAGGCAGGCGGCGATCTGGTCAAGGTGTTCGGCTGGTACGACAACGAGTGGGGTTACGCCAACCGGCTGGTCGAAATGGCTCAGCGAATGGCATGACGCCGGAAGCGCCTTCTGGTTCGGGACCTTCGTCCCTTCGGCTCACCGGCCGTGGATGCGGCGGCCGGTGATCTGGTGCGGGACGATACGGATGTAGAGCTGCCGGTCGCCACCGGCCCACGGGGTGATGTCGGAATCGGTGACCTTGGCCAGCTCATCCGGCGGCACGTGGTGGGCGGGGCCCTGAATGAGGACGCTCCATCCCTCACGCTGGGCCTCGTCCAACCTGTCGACCTCGAAACCGATTTTGATCTCTACGCCTTCCAGACCGGTGCGCAGGTCCTGGTCCATCGGGCCGCCCGGCGCGGTGCGGAACACGATGGCGCCGTCGTGGAGCTTGTAGTTGACGGGCAGAATCGTCGGCCCGCGCGAGCCGTTGAACGCCACTCGGCCGACCCCGCCGGGCGCGATCAGGCGCAGGCATTCCGCGGGATCAAGCACTTCCAGGGCCGGGTCGGCCGAGGCGGAGCCGCCACCCGGCGGACGATCTTGACCGCCACCCAGCAGGTCTTGAACGGTGGTCTCCAGCGCGGCGGCCAGGCGCGCCAGTGCTTCGATGTTCGGGGGGCTCAGGTGCCCTTCGAGGTACTGGACGTACCCGGTGGACATCTGCGCGCGGTCGGCGACCTGCTCGTGGCTGAGGCCCAGCCGCTCGCGATGGTGAATCATGCGACGTCCGAAGTCGCCGGTGCCTGTCATGAACGTCTCCTTGTCATCAGCGGTGAAGGTGCGGCTGGTGCCGCGTGGCAGGGTGACGCCGTCGACACGTGTTCTGTCGTGATCAACGTCGATGACCAGTTGATGACCGCGGTAGCAGATCGGCATGGACAGTGAGCCGAGCCGGTCGGGCAGGAGCGGGTTGAGGTGCAGGCCGTCGCGCCGCAGCTCCAGGCCCAGGTAGCAGCGCTGCAACATATCCAGCGTGCCGGCCATGGCGCCAAGGTGGATGCCCTCCGCGGTGGTGCCGTGCTGGACGTCGTTGATGTCGCTGAACAGCGCTTCGGTGAAGTACTGCCAGGAGCGGGCCCGGTCGGAGCGGGAGAGCACCCAGGCGTGTACGACGGCGCTGAGAGTGGAGCCGTGGCTGGTGCGGGCCAGGTAGTAGCCCATGGTACGAGGGATCAAGTCCGGCGTGGCCGGGTAGCCGAGCCGGTCCAGGATCGCCAGTAACTCCTCGGCGCTCAGCAGGTAGCACAGCATCAGCGTGTCCGCCTGCTTGGCCGCCCTGTAGCGGTTGACGTCGTCGCCGTCGGCTTCGAGCGCGCGGTCCAGGCGGCGCACGCCGCGGTAGCGGGCCCAGTCCAGCTCTAAGAGGTCCGCGTACCCGGTGAACTGGCTGATCACGCCGTCGTGGAAGTCGACACGCATGCGCCGGGTGATGTCGTCCCAGCGCGCCGACTCCCCAGGATCGGCTTTCCCGGTGTCGAGCGCGCGTGAGAGCAGCCACACGGTCATGATGTTGGTGTAGGCGTTGTTGGCCAGGCCGCGGGAGCCGGTCCCTGGGTAGGCAGTGTGGTATTCGTCGGGTCCCATGACGCCGTGGATCTCGTACCGTCCCGATGTGGGGTTGAGCACGGCTAGTGAGGCGAAGAACCTGGCGATGTCGATGAGCAGTTCCGCGCACCACGGAGGCATCGTGCCGGTGGCCAGGTGGTACTGCCACACGTTGTAGGCGATGGCCAGGCCGATGTGCCGCTGCAGGTGGGACACGTCGGGCAGCCAGCGGCCGGAGGCGGGGTTGAGGTGGAGCGTCTGGGTCTCTTCGCGCCCGTCGCTGCCGCTCTGCCAGGGGAACATCGCGCCGTCATACCCCGCGTCGCGGGCCGCCGCCCTGGCTTCGGGCAGCCGCCGCCACCGGTAGCGGAGCAGGCCGACTGAGATTTCAGGGAAGCGCAGGTTCAGCCAGGGCAGGACGAACAGCTCGTCCCAGAACACGTGCCCGCGATAGGCCTCGCCGTGCAGGCCCCGGGCGGGCACACCGACATCGAGGTCGGCGGTGTGCGGAGAAAGCGTCTGCAACAGGTGGAAGATGTGCAGGTGGACGATCTGCGCCAGTTCCGGGCCGTCCACATCCAGCCGGGCGTCCTGCCACAGGCGTTCCCATGCCGCCACGTGCCGGGCGAGCAGTTCGTCGAAACGCGGTGCCAGCCGTAATCGGCGCAGGGCCGCAGAGCGGGCGTCGTGGATGGCGGGATCGCGTGAGGTCAGCAGCGCCACGACCTTGGTCACCGTCGCGGGCACGCCCTCGACGACGTCGAGTACGTGCTCGGCGGCGATCCGGTCAGGCGAGCTGGTCACCTCGGGTGCCGCCGGCGCGTCCAAACGCGCGGCGAGCGCGACCGCGATCCGGGAGGAGCGGGTGACCGTGGTGAGCCAGGTCAGCTCGTCTTGCGTGCCGGTCGCGTGGCCGGTCAGATGATCGCCGCGCAGGTCACGATAGCGGGCCACGCCGCTGTTGGTCACCCGGCCGTCCAGCTCCGCGCGCACGCGCAGCGGGCCGGACCAGTTCTCCGCGGTGAAGGTGGTGTCGAGTGCGGCCAGGTACGGGTCGGCCATGGACACCAGACGGCGTTGCCGTACCAGGGTGACGCGGCCTGCCTCGTCACGCCAGCGTAACTCGCGCCGCAGCACCCCCTGCCGGAGGTCGAGCTCCTGGCGGTAGTTCAGCAGGTCGGCCCGCTCCGGGCGGAACCACGCTGAACCGGGGGTGGCGAACGTCAGTGGCAGCCAGTCGGGCAGGTTGACCAAGTCCTCATTGGTGACCGTGCGGCCCGCGACCGTGGAGGCCAGTCGGTCGTAGCAGCCCGCGGCATAGGTGCCGGGCGTGCGCACCTCGCCGTCAGGCGTCGCGCCGCGCGTGGCGAACCGGCCATTGCCCAGCGTGCACAGAGCCTCGCGTAACCCCTCCGAAGCCAGGTCGAACCCCTCGTAGACGAGCGTCCAGGGATTCATCGTCGTATGACAGGGACGCGGCCGGTGATGGCCAGTTCGGCCAGGTCCGTCACGACGACGTCCGCTCCGGCGCGGCGCATCGCGGCTCTTCCCGAGCCCGTCCGGTCCACCCCGACGACCAGGGCGAAGGCGCCTCTGCGCCCCGCCTCGACACCGGGCAGCGCGTCCTCCACGATCGCCACCTCGTCCGCCGGAAGCTCCAAGCGCTGGGCGGCCTCCAGGAACAACGCCGGGTCGGGCTTGCCGGGCAAGCCCAGCCGGGCGGCCTCGGCGCCGTCGACCAGCACGTCGAACAGGTGCGTCAGCCCCGCAGCCGAAATCACCGCGCGGCAGTTCCTGCTCGCCGACACCACGGCGGTACGGCAACCGCGCCGCCGCAGCTCGTGCAGCAGATCGACGGTTGAGCCGAAGGCGGCCACCCCATGCTCGGTGATCTCCTGGACGAACAGTGCGTCCTTGGCCAGCCCGAGCCCGTGCACGGTCGGCGCGCCCGGCTCGTCCTGTGGCCCGCCTTCGGGCAGGCAGACGCCGCGGGAGGCCAGGAACGTGCGGACCCCGTCCAGACGCGACCGCCCATCGACGTAGCGCAGGTAGTCGGCGCGGATGTCGAACGGGGTGGAACGGTCGCGCAGGAAGACGTCGAACACGTGCTTCCACGCCGCCGCGTGCACACGGGCGGTGTCGGTGACCACACCGTCGGTGTCGAAGACCACGCCACGGAGCCGTGTCAGATCGATGGCTGCCATGCCCATCACGCTACGCACCCGTCACTGGGGCAAACAGGGTCCTTCGGCTCTTGCCTGACGGACTTCCGGCCCTGCAACGATGCGCCGTGAGCGAGTCCGATGGAGAGATGACGAAGGAGGACGGATCATGATCATTGTAGGGGTGGACGGCTCGACGACCGCGCGGGCCGCGGTGGAGTGGGCGGTCAACGACGCTCTGCGGATGGGGGAGCCGCTGCGGATCGTGCACGCCGTGGACCGCTCGCCGTACCAGATCGGCAAGTTCCCCGATGCCGCTCTGCCTGACACGCTGCTGCGCGAGGGGCAGCGGATCCTGCGCGAGGCGCTGGCTCTGGCTCACGAGCGCCAGCCCGACGTCGAGGTCACGACGCGGGACATCGAGGGCGCGCCGGCCGAGGTGCTGCGCGAGCAGGCCAAGGAGGCGACTGAGATCGTGCTCGGCAGCCGCGGGCTCGGCGGGTTCGCCGGCGCGCTGCTGGGCTCGGTCAGCACACACGTGGCCGGCCACGTTCACGGCCCCGTCGTGGTCGTACGCGGCGACCACCAGCCGGTGCGCGGGGAGGTCGTGGTCGGCGTGGACGACTCGCCCGAATGCGAGCCCGCGCTGGCCTACGCCTTCCGGCAGGCTCAGCTGCGGGGAGCCGTGCTGAGGGTGGTGCACGCCTGGCAGCCGGTGCACGCGTTCGCATCCGGGGTGCCGTACGACATGGACGAGGTTCGCATCGCGCAGCACCAGGTCGTCCGCGACCGGGTGGGAACGTTCAAGAAGCACTACCCGCAGGTGACGGTCGTCGAAGACGTCCAGCCGGCGCAGCCGGTGGAGGCCCTCACCGATGCCTCCGCCCGAGCCGACCTGCTGGTGGTGGGCTCGCACGGTCACGGCGCGGCAGGCGCGCTGCTGCTCGGCTCGGTCAGCCGCGGCGTCCTGCACCACGCCCGCTGCCCGGTGGCGGTGGTACGCGCATAGGGGCCCTCTCTGTCGACGGGGAAGACGACCCGTGGCCCGTGCTCCACGTCTAGCAGGGACCAAGGGCTCTGCGGCGAAGGACGTTCGCCCATGCCGCCCGTGGTCGCCCAAAGCGCATCGTTGCGAGAGAGATGAGGAGGCCACCATGTCCATCAAGGTCAGGGACGTCATGAGGAACGTCGGCATCGCGGTTCGCGAGGACGCGTCGTTCGCCGAAATCGTGCGCACGATGCGCCGGTACACCCTCGGGGCGATCAGTGTGATCGATGCCGGTGGCCGGCCTGTGGGGGTCGTCTCCGAAGACGATCTGTTGCTCAAGGAACTGGACCCGGTACGACACAGCGCCCCGATCTTCGGCAGGCGCAAGCGGCGCGAGGAGCAGGAGAAGGCGGCCGCGGTCACCGCGTCGGCGCTCATGACCACGCCCGCGATCACGGTGACTCCGGGAACCCCGGTTCGCGACGCGGCGCGGCTGATGCACGAGAAGCGGATCAAGCAGCTGCCGGTGATCGATGCGGCCACCGGGCGCATCATCGGCATTCTGCACCGGTCAGACCTGCTGCGTGTCTTCGGTCGTTCCACGGGCGAGTTGGAGAGGGAGATCAGGGCCGTGATCGGTGACCTGACGTCGGTGTCGGTAGGCATCTCTGGCGGTGTGGTGCGGCTCAGCGGCCGGGTGGCGCGCGGCTCCGAGGCCATCCGGTTGGTGGAGGAGATCCGCCGGGTGGAGGGCGTGATCGACGTCGTCTCCGAGCTGACCTACGACAGGGCCGACCGGATCGTCGTCCCGCCGCTGCTGTAGGGGCCGACATGGAAGCCACCTGGCGGGCTGGTGCCGTCTGGTGGATCCGCAAGGCCATCCGATGAGGGCTGGAGCAGGCCCCCACGCTGCGGTTGCCGATCGGACGCGGACCGGCTCGCCAAGGTCGCCCGTGCGGAGATGAAGATCACGCATCGGCTCGGCCGCACGCCCACGGAACGCGAACTGGCCGAGGAGACGGGACACGAGCCGGCGAAGCTTCTCACCTCGCTCATCGACGGGCTGGCTCCATGGCAGGCACTGATCATGCGGCTTCGGTTCGGCCTGGACGGGTACGCCCCGCACACGCCCCGGCAGATCGCCGGCCAGATGGGGCTGACCCCGTACTGGGTGCGTCAGTTGAACAAGGAGTCGGTTTCTAGGTAGGTGGGAAATGACACACGACGCACATCGATCTGGACGCTGGCATCGTTGGCTGTATCGAGGTGGCCGCGCCCGGCGCCCGCCCCCACATCCCGGTGGACCGGCGGGCCCCGCTGGAGGAGTTCGAGCGGATCGCGTCCCGCATCCCGCATCCCGGTCTTCCATATCACGGCACGCGCTGACTAGGAGCGGTGCGTATTCCCAGGTGGCGCGAGGAACTCCCACCTGCTCGCCGGAGCGGCGATCCGCGACGTGGCCCCCACGCTGATCGCGTTATCGACGGCGGCCCGGGGCGCCCTGAACTGGCCGATCCCGCAGTGGGACCGGCGGCGACGGTGGCCAAAGGCCGCTGATCCCGGCCCTTCGTCCGAGACGACCGGCAGGGAGCCTGACAGGCTCCTGGTGGAGGTACGCCGAGAGAAGGGACGGGGCCGATGCGCTGGAACGAGCTCTCCGAGCGGCAGCGGGGCCTGCTGTTAGTGGCTGTGTCAGCAGAGTTCGCGTTGACCGCGACGGCGAACGGAAATCCGGAGTGAACGTCCGTCTCGTCTCTGCCATCGCCCGTCCTCCTCAAAGGCGATGCCTCAACGATACGAGGGGAAACCCAGTGTGACTCCAGGAACGCCAGGTTCGAAGGTGCGGCGGCGGCCAGTACCTCGGCCAGGTCCACCAGGTTGGATAGAGAGGCGACCAATCGAGTGATCGCGGCTCGGGCGATTTGGTCTCCCGGCAGCGAGCTGTGCAAAATCTTCGGGAAGGAGCGGCCTGCGACCGGGTCCCACGCGTTGTGGGCAAGGTGCAGATAGCGGACAGCCGTACCATTCTTGATCTTCCGGCTGCTGGTCTTCGCCATGACATGAATGTGCTGGAATCGCAGATAGAGGCTTCGGAAGATGAGACCGCAGCGAGGAGGTCCGTATGGATCCACTCGAACTCGTTAGGCTGCCGAGCCTAATGGCGCTGACCCGTGGCAGAGCGGACCTTGTTATCGGGCTCATGGACGGTCCTGATCGGCCGTCTGGAGGCCACCGGGCAGGCCGGAGGCGGCCTTCCCATCCCCGTCATCGTGCTGGACGCCGGCTACCCGGCCACCGCCCTGA